>CALYAA010000017.1 GCA_944393385.1 uncultured Clostridia bacterium | reverse complement strand
TAAAATAATAAATAAAATAATAAATAAAATAATAAATAAAATAATAAATAAAATAATAAATAAAATAATAAATAAAATAACAAATAAAAAATAATAAATAAAAATAATAAATAATAATGATAACAATAAAATTAATAAATTTAAATAATAGAAGGAAGAAAGAATTAATTTTTAAAATATGGAAACATTTGTAATTTTGAAGGCTTTAAAATGGTTGAACCATTGGATAGAAATGCTAGGCAAGTGAATGTTTCTAATCCTTGTGTAAAAAAATTAGTGTCAAAAATATAATCACTTTGTACATATGTATTGTAACTTTCTGTTATACTAGAATTTTGAGAATTTAAAGAATTTGTAATATAATTAAAATATGTTTCTTTTGCATTTTCAGAAATTGTAGATGATACTTTTGTCTTATCTTCTTTTCCCAATTGTTTTTGTGCTTCTTCAATTGTAAAAATATCATCATTTCGAAACCATAGTTTATTTATTAAATTTTGAGTTATTACTTTTACTGAAGTTTCATCCTTTAACGTGTTTTTTAAAGAGGAATAACTTTGAGTTGAAACAATATTAATACATTTTGCTTCTCTGCTTAATGAAAAGAAATCTGCGTCATTTTTGGTAATATATTCGGAATATTCATCACAAATAAATGCAGATGTTTTAACTTTTTTATGAGACAAGTTATACATTATTTCTGATTGAAAATCTAATTTCAAGTATGCGGCGATTATTTTTGAGAGATTTTTATATTCTGCAATATTCATATTTAAAACTAATATTTTTCCTTGTTCTAACATAGAAGAAAAACCTTTAAAATTTAACTTATCTTTTGGGGGACAAAATATTTTTGAAATCTTATAATCTGAAACAAAAATATTAGTAATACGTGTAATTTCAGATTTTAAAATTGCTAAAGTTCTTGTATCTAATGAATTGAATTCTTTTTCAAAAAACTCTAATGCTGTATTTAAATTATAAACTTGTTGATAATTAAACTCTGATTGACAAAATAAATCTTTTAGTTTTTCAATTTTTAATTTATAATATTCTGGTTCTGTAATTAATTTTTGTAATTCTATAAAAGTAACATAATTGTTATTATATAATCTACAAAGTTTAATTGCTTCTGTTAAAACTTGTTCAGCTTTATCCAACCAAAAAGATTCTGTATTGTTTTCTGAAAATAAAAGTAATATTGTTTTTAATCTATTAGCTAGAACAGATGCTTTTAAATTTGGTTTATGTAATGGATTATATTTTATATTCGAATTTAAACTTATTTCTATAATATCTTTTTCTATATTATATTTTTTTGCGAATTTTTTTACTTGTTCATAATAATTTCCTTTTACATCTAGAAGTAAAATAGGAATTTTTTTATTTTTGTTTGTAGAATTATATTTAATTAATTGTTCAGTAAAAGGATACATTGCAGAGCTTGTTTTACCTGTTCCAATAGTTCCAGTAATTAAAAAATTTTGATATAACCCAGATTCGGGTATAATTATATTTTGATTTAAATTAATATTTTTTCCAATCAATAATTCTATTTCTTGATTATTATTAAAAGAATTATTTTTTGTAATTATAGAATTATTATTTTTTTTAATAATTTTAATTTTGTTTAAATTATTTAAAATTTTTACAAATTTGTTTTCTAGTAAATTAAAAACAATAAAATTTGACGAAATATATAAAAACCAAAAACTTGTTTTTAAAAAATTCCAGGCTAATATATTTTTCTGACAAATGTCAAAAGGATGAATGCTTAAGGAAACAATAATTTCATTGGCATTAAAAAGAGGAGAGAAAAAGTGGTAAGCTGAAAAGCAAGACAGAAAGGTATACATAAATATTCTTAAAAGTTTTATTATTTTTAATCACCTCACTTGAAAAAATAATTAAATAATAAGATTTTATAAAATTAAAAAAGAAAAAATTTTTTTGACAATTTATATAAATATAATAGAAAAAGTGAAATAAAAAAATAATTATTTAAAATAAAAACAAAAAAATAATAATTAATATAAAAAATATTAAATAAAAAACAAAAAATAATAATTAATATTAAAAAAATAAAATTAAAGCTTTTTATTTTCTTTTAATAATTGTTTTTTTAATTCTAATTTTGATCCTTGTAAATTATGAAAAAAATATATTTCAAAATACGTATAAATTGAATAGAAAAAAACTATAAGACTTATAAAATAAAATATAGAAAATATAATAAATAATTTAGAAATAAAAATCACCACCTAGCTAATAAAAATAATACAACATTTTTTTTAATTTGTCTATAGTTTTTTTAAAATTTTAATTTTTATCACATATTTAAATTATAATTTAATAGAGAGAACAATAAAAATAGACTTAGAGTAATTCAAAAAAATTTAACTAATTAAAATATTCACTTTTTTTAATACTTGATTTTTTTGGATTTTTGTAGTAGAATAAAAATATTGAAAATACATATAATAAATAAAAAATTATTTATAGAAAGGATTTTATAATGAAAATTAGTAAAGATACAAAAATAGGTGAGATTTTACAAATAGCACCAGAAAAAGCGGACTTATTAATTGAAATTGGTATGCACTGTTTGGGTTGTCCTGCATCTCAAATGGAAACATTAGAGGAGGCTTGCGAAGTACATGGTATAGATGTAGAAGAAGTTTTAAAGAAGTTAAATGAAGAAAAATAAAAAAAATTAAAAAATTTTTAAAAATGTATTGACAAATTATTCATATTGTAGTATTATAATTAAGCATTGTTCAATACATTGCATATGGGCTATTAGCTCAGGTGGTAGAGCACTTGACTTTTAATCAAGTTGTCCCGCGTTCGAGTCGCGGATAGCTCACCAAAGATTAAAAAGAATTCTAATATAATTAGAATTCTATAATTTATGGCCCCGTGGTCAAGCGGTTAAGACACCGCCCTTTCACGGCGGAGTCATGGGTTCGATTCCCGTCGGGGTCACCATTGCCACTTTAGCTCAGCTGGCCAGAGCACCGCACTTGTAATGCGGGGGTCCCCAGTTCGAATCTGGGAAGTGGCTCCATAAAGGTCGATAGTTTTGAGGATACTCTTAATTATCGATTTTTTTGTTTAGTAGGAAAAATGAAATTATTTAATTGATTTCTAAGTCTAGTTATGTTAAAATAGATATATTAATTAATTAAGTAATATATAAAAATAGAATTAATAAAGGAAAAGATAATGAATAAAATAGTATTAATAACTGGGGCTTCAAGAGGAATCGGAAGAGAAGTTGCAAAAACATTAGCTCAAAAAGGATACCAAATAATTGCAAATTATAATAAGTCAGAAGATCAAGCAAAAAAATTAAAAGAAGAAAATATAAATATAGATATATATAAAGCTGATGTTTCTAAAAGAAAAGAAGTTCATAAAATGATTCAATATATTATTGAAAGATATCATAAAATTGATATTCTTATTAATAATGCAGGAATTTCTGAAAGTAAAGTATTTACAGATGTTACAGATCAAGATTGGAATCAAATGATTAATAACAATTTGTATTCTGCATTTTGTACTACTCAAGAAGTATTACCTGAAATGATAAAGAAGAAAGATGGATGTATCATTAATATTTCTTCTATATGGGGAATTGTAGGAAGTTCTTGTGAAACAATTTATTCTATAACAAAAGCAGGGATTGATGCAATGACAAAATCTTTAGCTAAAGAGTTAGGACCATCTAATATACGTGTAAATTCAATTGCTCCTGGTATGATTGATACAGATATGAATAAATTTTATAGTAACGAAGAAATTAAAAATATTAAAGAAGAAATACCGCTAGAAAAAATAGGAAAAACATCTGATATAGCTAAATGTGTTAATTGGCTTATTGAGGATGAATATACAACAGGGCAGGTAATTTCAATTAATGGAGGATGGGTAATTATTTAAATGAGAAAATTTTAGAATCAATATATAATATTAAATATAATATTAAAACTGCTACTTTTTATTTGTTTGTAGCAGTTTTCCTTTTATAATTTCCAGATATAATTTTTGGAAGATAAGTAATTATTTTATATACAGCTAATCTAATTTTCTTACTCCAAATATATGTTTTTCTAAGTTTTCTTGCAGATCCAAGTGAGACTGGTTCATCATCTAAAGTAATTAATTCAACAGGCTTTTTTTCTATTAAAAAAGAATAGTTTGAACCATCATTATTATCCCATTCATTTTTTTCATTACAAAAACAAAAATTAAATGTTTCAAATTCTCCTAAATCAACTTCAATTTGAAAACCTAATTCGGTTTTAACCATTTTCTCATCATGGAGATTTTCCCAGTTATTGCCGAATCCATAGTGTATTGTAACTTCTTGAGAGTTATCTTGAAAAAACTTACCTGTATAAGATATTTTTACTCTACTATTTTCAATTAGTTTGTCGGTATTAAAAAAAATGTTTTTTACTAATTCCATTTTAAGAACTCCTTATCTTTTGATATCTCTTATTATAATATTTAATTTTACAATATTCAAGTGTTTTTATAAAAAATTTATTTTTTTTGCAAAATAAATTAATAATTAAAATTGAATAAAAGATTGTCAAAATATAGAGAATATGGTATATTAATATAGGAGGAAATTATTTTATGATAAATGTAGAAGAGAAAAAAGTTGAAGAGAAAAATCAATTAGATGTGAATTTAGAAGAAAATATTGAAAACAAAGAAAAAGATGAAATTGTTGAAAATATAAATTTTAAAGATAGAGAAAATAAAAAAAGTAAAATAGGAATTATAATAGGTATAGTTGTTTTAATATTAATTGTTTTAGCATTAACTTTATCCACAATTTTTGCGATTATTAATTCTAGAACAAATAAAATAGTTAAAGGTATATTTATAGAAAATGTATATGTATCAAATATTACAGAAGAAGAGGCCAAACAGATTTTAACAGAGTTAGTAGAAAAAACAATGCAAAATGAAATTGTCTTTAAATATAAAGAAATAGAAACACCAATTACATATGAAGCTTTAGAAGTAAATTTTGATATTGAATCTGCTATAAAAGAAGCATATTCATTAGGAAGAAGCGGAAATATTTTTGAAAATAATTTTGAAATTTTAAGAACATGGATAAATGGAAAAAATATTCAATTAAAATTTAACTTTGATGAAAACGTAATTAAACAAGTATGTGAAAATATAAATAATTCATCTGCTGATGCCATAGTTGAAGCAAGTTATTATGTTGAAAATGATAAATTAATTATTACATCAGGAAAAAAAGGAATTAAGGTTAATGAAGAGGAATTGATGCAAACTGTTAATAATACTATTAAATTAAATTCTGATAGTAGCATTATAATTGATGTTCAAGTTGCAGAAGTTGAACCTTCTCCAATAGATTTAGAAAAAATACGTAGTGAAATTTATAAGGAAGTGAAAGATGCATATTATACTAATGATCCCTTTACAATTTATCCAGAAGTAAATGGTGTAGATTTTGATATAGAAAATGCAAAAAGTATTATTTCAGAATCTAAAGAACAATATGAAATACCATTAATTATTACGAAAGCAAGTAAAACAGTGCAAGATATAGGGACAGAAGCATTTCCGGATTTACTAGCTACATTTTCAACTAAATACAATGCTGGAGAAACAAATAGAACAACAAATTTAAAATTATCAGCAGGAAAAATTGATGGAACAGTGTTATTACCAGGAGATGAATTTTCATATAACAAAATTGTAGGTGAAAGAACAGTTGAAGCTGGTTATAAAATGGCAGCTACATTTTCTGGAGGAAAAGTTGTAGACGGACTTGGAGGAGGAATTTGTCAAATTTCTTCAACATTGTATGATGCTGTAGTTATGGCAAATTTAGATGTTACAGTAAGGAGAAACCATCAATTTGTAACATCATATCTTTCTGGAGGGAAAGATGCAACAGTTGTATGGGGGTCTCAAGACTTCAAATTTGTAAATTCAAGAAAATATCCTATTAGAATTACGGCAACGGTAAGTGGAGGAGTTGCTACAGTACAAGTATGGGGAGTAAAAGAAGAAGTTGAATATGATATAACAATTGAAACTAAAAAAACAGCATCTATACCATATACAACACAATATATTAAAGATTCTTCTTTACCTAAAGGAACGCAAAAAGTAGTTCAAAATGGAAATAATGGTAGTAAATATGAAGCATATAAAGTTATGAGACTTAATGGTGAAGTTGTTTCTAGAACATTACTTTCAAAAGATACATATAATGCAAAAAACAAAATTGTGAAAATCGGAACAAAACAATAAAGCAAAAATCATTTTTTGACAAGATAATGATTATGAAAAATAAAATTTTTAATGTATTTGTAATTATATTGAAATAAGATAATAATTTTGTATTTTATGAGAATATTAGAAAATTTAATAAACAACTTTATTTTCAGTTTTAATATTGACAAGTAAATAAAATCGTAATATAATAAGTTTGTTGTAAAAATATAGCAAACTTATTTTTTTATGCACCATTAGCTCAGTTGGTAGAGCAGTTGACTCTTAATCAAATGGTCGGAGGTTCGAATCCTCTATGGTGCACCAATAAAAGAAAAAGCACTTAAACTAAGTGCTTTTTTGTTTGAATTTCTAAATATTGTTTTACTATTTTATAAAATCTCCCATAGTGTTTTTGATTTTTGTAAGTTCAGATTTTAAGGTAGAGTACACACTAGAAGTTATAAAATGGTCTCCAGAATCATATCTATTTATTGCATTCTCTATATCCATTACTAAATATTTTTGTTTATTTTTTGAGTTGTTTTTATACATATAAATTGGTACATAAGATATCTCTCCAATTGTTGTTTCTTCAGTTTCGCCATTTTTATTAAGCTCAATATTTAAAATTATAGAGTTTCTGGTTCTTTCTTTTGTTTGACCAGACATAAAATTTCCCAAAGAATATATTACAAAACAATCTTTTGTAGTTCCATCTTCAAGAGTAATTGTCTTTTTTTCCATAGGTTGTAAAACGTGAGGGTGACTTCCTAAAATTATATCAGCACCATTAGTAAAAAGTAAATTTGCAAGTCTTTCTTGTTCAGAATTTTGTTTGTTTTGGTATTCAATGCCCCAATGCATACTAACACAAATTAAATCAGGTTTTTGCTCTTTTGCAAGTTTAAGTTGCTCTAAAATAAAATCATCACTAATTAAGTTTACAGAATAAGTATATTCTGATTTAACTGGAATTCCATTTGTTCCGTATGTAAAAGATAGAAATGCAATTTTTATTCCATTAACATCTTTTACTAAAACTGTTTTTTGTTCTTCTATACTTCTTGCTGTTCCTGTATGAGAAATTCCTGCTTCATCTAGATAATTTAATGTACTTACTATTCCTTCATAATTTGTATCCATACTATGGTTATTTGCAGTAGAAACTACATCGATACCAAAATCCTTAAGGCCTTGGGCTAATTGCTCTGGTGTATTAAAACGTGGATAATTACTATAACCCTTTTTGGCTCCAGCAAATGTTGTTTCTAAATTTCCAACTGCAATATCAGCAGAATTTATATAATTTTTGATGTCCTCAAAAACATAAGAAAAATCATAAGTGTTTCCGTCAAAAGCATCTATATATTGAGAATTATGACACATAATGTCTCCAATAACACTCATTGTTATTTTGGTATCTTCTTTTTTTGGCGTTTCTACAACAATATTATCTTGGTTTGTTTCTGCTGTATTTTGAACTACATTTGAAATGTCTGTTTGATGGGAATCTTTTTTTGGTAATATGTAGAATTCATAAGTAAATAAACATATGATTACTAACAATATGATTGTAATTATAGATATAATAAATTTTTTCATAACATCACCTTGTATAATAAATTATACAACCCTTTCTTTTATAAGAAGAATGTATCATAATTTGACAAAAAAATCAACTAATGTAAATAATTTTTAATAATATAGTTTTTTTCTAAAAATATAAAAAACAGTATATATGAAACAGTATTAAAAATAAAAAAACAAGATTTTGAAAAAATACTTGTTAAACATGTTAAAATATGGTATATTAGATAGGCATAAAAAAGAGATTAAAGGAGGAGATATCATGTTAACTGCTACAGGAGTAACTGTTAGATTTGGAAAAAGGGTATTGTTTGAAGATGTTAATATAAAATTTGGAAAAGGTAATTGCTATGGAATAATTGGAGCAAATGGGGCAGGTAAATCAACATTTTTAAAAGTATTATCTGGCGAACTAGAACCTAGTAAAGGGGAAGTATCCCTAGAAAAAGGAGAAAGAATATCTGTATTAAAGCAAGATCACTTTGCATATGAAAATTTTAGTGTAATAGATACAGTTATTATGGGAAATAAAGAATTATATGATATTATGAAAGAAAAAGAAGCAATATATATGAAACCAGATTTTTCTGAAGAAGATGGAATGAAAGCAGCAAAATTGGAAGAGAAATTTGCGGAATTAGATGGTTGGAATGCAGAATCAGATGCGGCAATACTTTTAAATGATTTGGGAATTATTCCAGAAAAACATTATAAAATGATGAGTGAATTAGAAGCTAGAGAGAAAGTAAAAGTATTATTGGCACAAAGTCTTTTTGGAAATCCAGATGTACTTTTATTAGATGAGCCAACAAATGACTTAGACTTAAAAAGTATTAATTGGTTACAAGAATTTTTAATAAATTTTGAAAATACTGTTATTGTAGTATCACATGACAGATATTTCTTAAACAAAGTATGTACACATATTGCGGATGTTGACTTTGGAAAAATTAAAGTATATCCAGGAAATTATGATTTCTGGTATGAGTCTAGCCAATTAGCTTTAAAACAGATGAGAGAACAAAATAAAAAGAAAGAAGAAAAAATTAAAGAATTACAAGAGTTTATTGCAAGATTTAGTGCAAATGCTTCAAAATCAAAACAGGCTACATCAAGAAAGAAAACTTTAGAAAAAATTGAACTAGATGAAATTAAACCATCAAATAGAAAATATCCATATGTTGACTTTAAACCAGATAGAGAACCAGGAAAAGAAATATTACAAGTAAAGAATATTTCTAAAACAATAAATGGAGAAAAGATATTAAATAATATTTCTTTTACTGTAAGAACAGGAAATAAAATTGCTTTTTTAGCAGATAATGAAAATGCAAAGACTGTATTGTTTCAAATTATTGCAGGAGAAATGGAACCTGATGAAGGTGAACTAATATGGGGGTCTACAATTACTAAAAGCTATTTCCCTAAAGATAATAATTATTTGTTTGATGTTGATGAAAATTTAACAGAATGGCTTAGAAAATATTCAAAAGACCCAGATGAAACTTATGTAAGAGGATTTTTGGGCAGAATGTTATTTTCTGGAGATGAATCATTAAAAATGGCGAAAGTTATTTCTGGAGGAGAAAAAGTAAGATGTGTACTTGCCAAAATGATGTTATCTGGTGCAAATTTCTTAATATTTGATGAACCTACAAATCACCTAGATATGGAAAGTATAACTTCTGTAAACGATGGAATGCGTAAGTTTAAAGGAAATATATTATTTACATCACATGATCATCAATTAACACAAACTGTTGCAAATAGAATTATTGATATTAAAGCAGATAAATTAATTGATAAAGAAGTTACATATAATGAATATCTTGGAATAGAATAGGAATATAAACACAAAATCTATTATATTTATTTTATGTTTGTATGCTCCTACAAATTTATGTTAGAATAAATAAGAAAGTACATACTTATTTATTCTAACATTTTTTAATAGTAAAAATTGCTTTATCCTATATTAGAACAATATATTAATAATCCCTAAAAATCCAAAAATAATAAAAATAGAATTTGATAAAATATTTATATATACTTCGGGAATTTTATTGCCAAGCCATTTTCCAAAAAAGATTGCAATAGAATTACTAAGAAGCATTCCACAAATTGAACCACAGATTAAAGGAATTTTAAACATTGGATATTGTATGCCTAAGCCAATTGAAGCAAGCCAAGTTTTGTCTCCAATTTCTCCAATAGCTATTGAAATAGCTACAATAAATATACAACTTTTAAGTAAAGAAGAAATAGTATTTAATAATTTTGATTTATAATCACTTTTTAAGTCATTATTTTGAGAAGACATTTTTACTTTCAAGAAGCCTATAATACCAAAAATTAAAAAAGTAAAATATGTTAATATTTTTAAATAATAAATAAAATTAGTATTTCCTAAATTACAAATTTTGCTTCCTAATATGATTGCAAGACCATGACTAAGTAATGTGCCAATAGCAACACCTATTAGGATATGAGAGCTTTTGTTTTTGGAAGAAAAAGACAAGACAAGAATTTGTGTTTTGTCTCCAAGTTCTGATAAAGCTATAAATAAAAAAGATATTATAAAAGAAAACATATACTGCATAAAAACCCCCAAAAAAATAATGACTAATTAAAATTATGAATAAAAAATAAAAATATTCATTTAAAACATTGATTTTATAAAAAAAATAATATATCATATATAAGAAATATAAAGAAAGAATTATTAATAGAGAGGTAATAAAATTGAAAAAACTTAAGATGAATGAAAAAGGGATAACAATGATTTCTTTAGTTGTTACTATTATTTTATTAGTTATTTTATCTAGTATTTTCACTTATTCAGGATTAAGTTCTATTAGGAACAACAAGTTTGAAAAACTAAGATTTGAGTTAGAAATGGTTCAAGCTAATGTAAATTTGTGGTATCAACAATATATAGATGTTCCAAATGAAGAAATAGAGATTGGTAGTCCTATTCCAGACTCGATGCTAAGTGAGTTACAAGGACCAACAGGAATACTTAATAAAGTTAAAGAAATAGCCAATAATATGAATATAGATATGAGTGAAGATATTTCATCATATAGATATTTTAGTAAAAATGATTTTGAAAGTTTACAAATTAATGGAGTTGAAAATAATTATATAATTGATATAAAAAAACAGGTGGCAATATTAGTAGAGGGCTATGAATATAATGGTACAGATTATTATATAATAGATCAAGTAAAAGATGTTATAAGAGGAGGAAGTTTAGTAGACTAAAATGTATTATAATGTCAAATAATAGAATTCCCTAAGATTGAATGTGAAATTTATGTGAAAAATATTTACAAAAAAAATTCAAAATGGTAATATAAGCTCAAAGAAAAAAGAGCTTATATTATTTTTTTTGGCAATTTAATAAATGAAAATATAATTTCATATTATAAAAAAGCCATAACAACTAACAACTTAATACTTGCTATTTTAGAAAAAATTCAAATTTGGCAAGAGAAAACAAGAAATTAAATAATATATAGAAGAATAGGAGGAAAAACTTGTGATTCAGGTAGAAAATGTTACAAAAAGATATGGTAATTTCACAGCAGTAAGTAATATTAATTTTGAAATTGATGAGGGAGAAATTGTAGGCTTTTTAGGTCCAAATGGAGCGGGAAAAAGTACAACAATGAATATGATAACAGGATTTATTGAACCATCAGAAGGAAAAATTATAGTAGATGGTTATGATATATCAAAAAAACCTAAAAAAGCAAAAAAACAGATTGGATACATGCCAGAAGGAGTTCCATTATACGGAGATTTAACTGTTAAAGAATTTGTTACATATATGGCAGAGTTAAAGGGTTGTGAATCTAAAACCAAAAAAGAAAGAGTTCAAAAGGTTATAGAAGAAACAGGATTGGCAGATGTTCAAAATAAATTAACTAAAAACTTATCAAGAGGTTATAAGCAAAGAGTTAGTATGGCAGGAGCATTGGTTGGAGACCCAAAAGTAATTATCCTTGATGAACCAACTGTTGGATTAGATCCAAAACAAGTTACGGAAATTAGAGCATTAATAAAAAAACTAGGTAAAAATCATACTGTAATTTTAAGTTCTCATATATTATCAGAAGTTAGCCAAATTTGTAATAGAGTTATAATTATAAATAAAGGAAAAATAATTGCAATTGATACGCCAGAGAATTTAGAAAATAAAGTTGTAGGAGATAATTCAATATATGTTACTGTAGAGGATACTGAAGGAAAAATGGAGAATATTAAAGATAAATTATCTCAAATAAAAGATGTAAGGTTAATTTCAGAAAATGAAGACAAAACAAAAAAATATATTATAACAGGTGAAAAAGATATTGATTTAAGAAAAAATATATTTGAAACTTTTGCAAAAGAGGGAATTACAATTTTTGAAATGAAAAAAGCAGATGTAACATTAGAAGATGCATTTATGAAACTAATTGATGATACGCAAAAAAGAGAAGAAGAAAATACAAAAATAGAAAACGATAAAGAGTCTAAAGAAAAAGTAGATAAAGAAGAAAGAGCTTCTGATGAAAAAAAAGAAAACAAAAATAATAAAAAATTAGAGAAAAAAGAAGAAAAGAAAAAAAGTAAATTACGTGATGAAAATAAAAAGGAGGAAAAATAATGTTAGCAGTTTTAAAAAAGGAATTTAAAAGTTACTTTTTATCTTCTATAGGATATGTTGTAATAGGAATATTTTTATTTGTATTTAGTGTGTTTTTCTATTTAACAACTATATTATATGGAAGTGTTGATTTAGGTTCACTATATTTTTATACAGCTTTATATGGACTAATTATTATAGCACCGATATTAACAATGAGAATGTTTGCTGAAGAAAGAAAGTCTGGAACAGAACAGCTTATATTAACTTCACCAGTAAGTATGATAGGAGTTGTTTTTGGAAAATTTTTTGCTGCAATGGGAGTTATTGTTATAACATTACTAATATCATTTATTTATTTTTTTATAGTTAGATATTTTGGTAATCCAAATCTTTCTGCAGTTTTAGTGCATATGCTTGGCTTTATATTAGTTAGTGGTGCAGCTATTTCAATAGGAATGTTTGCATCAAGTATTACTGAAAATCAAATTATTGCAGGAGTTATAACAATTGCATTTTTAGTAATGACATTATTTATGCAAGATGTAAATACTATATTTGCAAATGCATCTATAATGAATTTTTATAGTGATTTTCCAAGTGGAGTTATTTCTTTAAAAGAGGTTTTAGGATTAATTTCATTTACAGCAATGTTTATATCTTTTACAATTATTGTTATGCAAAGACGTAAATTGGTAAAATAAACTTAGGAAAGGAAAGAATAAAGTTGAAAAGATTTTTAGAAATTATAAAAAATAAATGGTTAATTAAAGGAACATCAACATTATTATTAATTTTAATAATAATAGCTCTTTATATAGGAATTAATATATTAGCAAATGAAATAAATGTGGAAGATTTAGATTTTACTGAAAAAAAATTATATTCTTTATCAGATGAAACAAAAACCAAAATAAAAGATTTAGATGAAGATGTAACAATACAGTTAATAAATGCAACAGATTATACATATTTAATTGATTATGCAAAAAAATATGAAGCATTAAATGATAAAATAAAAGTAGAAGAAATTACAGATTTATCATCAAGAGTAGATTTAAAAACAAAATATAATCTTGAAGATACAGATATGTTAATTGTAGTAAAAAAAGGGGATAAAGAAAAAACAATTGAGGAATATGATTTATATACATATGATTATTCAACAGGAAAACAAATTGATTTAACAGAAGAAGCTATAACAAATGCAATTGTTGAACTTTCTATAACAGATAAACCTAAAATATATATTTTTGCTGGAGGAAAAACTCAATATAATCCAGAACAATCTCTAAATAGTATTGTAACTGAATTAACCCAAGAAGCAAATGATGTAGATTATTTAGATATATTAACAACAGGTTCAGTACCTGAAGATTGTGATTGTTTAATTATAACAACACAAAAACAAGATTTAAATGAATTAGAAAGAGATAAAATATTAGAATATATTAGAAATGGTGGAAAATTGATGATGTTAACATCTCAAAACATTATAGAAACAAAAATGCCAAATCTTGAACAAATATTTGCAGAATATGGATTTACAATTGATTATGGAGTTATATTTGAACAAGATACCTCTAAAATGTTACAAAATGCACCAGAATTTGCAGTTGCAGATGCTTATGCAAGTTATATGAATGATATAGATATGTCTTTAAAAATGTGTTTTGTGGATGCAGGAAGAATTGAATTTGTAGATGAAGATAAACTTGAAGAACTTGGAGTAATATATGAAACAATTTCAAAAACAGGAGAAACATCATTTATAAGAACAAATTTTGAAAGTCAATCTTATAGCAAAACAGATCAAGACGGAGATGAAGGAGAATTTATTGTTGGAGCATATATAACAAAGAAAATTTCTGATGAGGTATCTTCAGAATTAGTTATTTTTTCAAGTGAAGTGAGTGCTTCAAATTTACAAATACCAATAAGTAGTGAATATTATTTATATGCAATAGATTTGCATAATAATAAAGATGTTGTCTTAAATTCAATATCTCATTTAACAGAAAGAGATGATACAATTACAATAAGAAAAGATGATGAATCTGAAATATATACTGTTTCAGAACAAGAAGATAGAATTATTAAAGCAATTATATTTGCTGTTCCTGTTGCAATAATAATTGTTGGAATTATTATTTCTATTATAAGAAAAAGAAGAAAATAAATAATAAATTTATTATGAAAAAATTTTGAAAAATTTAAACTGAACACTTAAGAAAAATAAAGTAAAAAATTTCTTGAAATAGCATATAAATAAAAATAATTTAATATAATTTTTTGAGTATATCTAATAGAGTTATAGGTTATCTATTTAAAACCTAAATATAAATAAGGAACTAATTAGAATATGATAGAAATTATATCAATTATATTTGTTATTATAGGTGCTTTAGTGGGTGCTGGATTTGCATCTGGTCAAGAAATTTTTTCTTTTTTTTATATATATGGAATAAATGGAATTTATGGAATCATTTTTATGTGTTTTTTAATGGGGGTGCTTATTAATAAAACATTAAGTATTGCATATATAGAAGAAAGTGATAATTATAATGATTTTTTAAATTCTTTTATAAAAAATAAAAAAATAAATTTAATAATAAATAATGTAATAAATATATTATTATTATTTTCATTTTATATAATGGTGGCTGGATTTGGTGCTTATTTTGAACAAGAGTTAGGAGTAAGTAAATTTTTGGGTAGTATTTGTTTTGTCTTTTTGTGCACAATAGTATTTCTTTTGAATGTAAAAGGTGTACTTAAAGTAAGTAATATTATTGTACCAGTATTAATTATATTTATTATTTTTATAGGAACCAAAAATATTTTAAATATACAACAAAATATAGAGATCATACAAATAAGAGACAATTGGATTATAAGTTCTATAATATATACAAGTTATAATTTAATATTATTAATACCAGTTTTAATTTCATTAAGAAAACAAATAACTAGTTTTAAACATATAAAACATATAGCTATTTTTAGTTCGATTATTATGGTAATATTATCAATAATGATTTTCATGTTAATGACAAATGAAAATATACTGAATTTACAAAAACAAGAAATGCCAACAGTATATATTATTAGTAGAAAGTTTTTTCAGTATAGAAATTTATATGCATTTATTATTCTAGCTTCTATATTTACGACAGCTATATCTGTGGGTATTGGATTTTTACAAAATGTAAGTAAAAATAAAAAAAGTTATACACAATTTGTCATATTTATGTGTATAACTAGTTTGTTTATAACAAGATTTGGCTTTTCTAAAATTTTAAATTTTGGTTACCCAATATTTGGATATATTGGAATTATACAAATATTGTTAATATTAATGAAAAATTTAAAAAATAATATTGCTAAAACTTAGCAAATTATGATAAACTAATAGTATTAAAAGCGAAAGGAATACGAAGGAAGATGAAAGATTTTTGGGCTGAAGGGCTACAGAATCATAGGAAAAGTAAAATCATAAAAGCGGTATTTCTATGGACAATAGTATTAATTATAGTGATTATGGTTATTTTATATATAATTTACTATAATAATATGTCTTTTAGAAGTTGGTGTGATGAAAATATTATAAAAAAAGAAATTTTACAAGAAGATGTAAATACAATAGAAATTGGTAGAGATGAAAATGTTCAAGTATATGCATATGATAAATATATTTGCGTATTAAGTAAAAAAACATTAAATTTTTATAATAGATTAGGAACGAAAATAGACTCAATTGAAATTGATATTTTAAATGCTGAATTTACTTCAATGGGTAGATATTTAGCTATATGTGAAAAAAATGGGCAAAAGTTTTATTTAATTTCTGATAGAGAAATTTTATTTGAAAATACTACAGAAGGAAATATAGCACAGATTAATGTAAATAGAAATGGATTTGTCTCTATTCTTATATCTAATACAACATATGAATCTGTTGTAAAAGTTTTTGATAAAACAGGAGAAGAAATATTTAGAACCAATTTAGTTAATTCAAGAGTTGTAGATATTAGTGTTTCACAAGACAGTAAATATCTAGCAATAGCTGAAGTAGATATATCTGGTATTATCATAAAATCAAATATTATGATTGTTTCTTTTGAAATAGCTATGACAAATTCTGATGAAGCAATAATTTACAAATATGAGGCGCCTACAGGAAAACTTATAACAAATATCAATTATCAAGATAAAAATAAGTTAATATGCATGTTTGACGATTCTATTGGAATATTAGAAGGTGAAAATTATTCAGAGTTATTACAATATAATGAAAATTTAGCATTTATTACAATAGGGTTAAATAATAGTGTTGCATTAGTTGAAGAAAATTCAACAGGAGAATATACATCAGATACTACAGTTTCAATAATAAATACGAATAATAGAAAAGCAAAACAATATCATACAAATAATGTAGCTAAAGCAATTTTAACTTATTCAAATAAAATCGCAATTAATTTTGGAACAGAGATGCATATTATTGGAACTAATGGTATTTTAATAAAAAAATACATATCAAATTCGGAAATAAATGATGTTGTAATGACAGATAATTTAATAGCAATAGTTTACAGTGATAATATAGCTATTGTGAATTATTAATTAAAAAGAAAATATAAAAAGGAGAGATAGAAAATGTTGGGAATTATTTTTGATATTATTATAGTAGCAATTATAGCATTAAATGTATTTATTTGTTACAGAAAAGGTCTTGTAAAACTTGCTGTAGGTTTAATTGCTGTTTTAGTTGCAATTGTAATCTCTATGATATTTTATAAACCGGTTTCAAATATAATTATAAATAATACAGAAATAGATGAAAAAATAGAAACTACAATAATTGATAACTTTTCGGTAGAAGCAGATGAAAATGAAGAAAACGAAACAGATAATGGTTTTATGAAATATATAGAAAAATATGTTGATGATTCAATAAATAAAACTAGAAATCAAATAGTACTTGAGGCATCTGATATTATCGCAACAAAAGTAATAAATATATGTGCTTTTTTAGGTATTTTTATAATAGCTAGACTTGTTCTAATATTATTAACATTTGTTGCAGATATAATTATGAGTTTACCAATATTAAAACAGTTTAACAAGGCTGGAGGAATAATATATGGGTTAATTAAAGCACTATTAATAATTTATGTATTATTAGCAATTATTTTCTTTATAATATATATTTCTGGAAATACTACACTTTCAAGTGCAATATCTAACTCATTTATTACGAAATTTTTCTATAATAACAATTTATTATTGAATTTGATATTTTAATTAAAATAAAGGGTTTTCTAAATGTTATGTATATTTAATAGTGAAAATCGCATTTCACTATTAAATAATAGAGCTATGGCCTAATAGCATTTTAGAAACTCTTTTTTTGATAATATAATTATGAATAAAATGTGAATTCTTTATTAATTCTTTAAGAATGTATTGAAAAATTTTGTAAAATTTGATATGCTATATTAGCAAAGATTTCATAAATAGGGGTGAATTAACTTTGACTAAAAAGAAGAAAAAGTCAAGCATTTTGAAAAAAATAATATTTTTATTACTAATATTGCTTTTATGCTGTATAGGATTTATTGGATACAGAACACATGCTAATGGTGGTGGATTACAAGGATTTTTATCTACATTAGTTGGTAATGATGAAACTACTTTAGAAGAATTAGATCCAATTCAAGTTTTATTATTAGGTGTTAGTACAGATTTAGGTGGAAAAATTACTGATACGATTATGGTTGCAACCTATAACCCCAAAAATCAAACGGCTTCATTATTATCAATTCCTAGAGATACATATACAGGAAATAATTATGCAAATGGTTCTGCAAGTGAAAAAATTAATGCATTATATACTAGAGGCGTTGATAAAATATTAGAAGAGGTAAATGATTTAACAGGATTAGACTTAAAATATTATATGGTAATAGATAACCAAGCATTAATAAAACTTGTTGATGTACTTGAAGGTGTTGAATTTGAAGTTCCAATAGATATGCATTATACAGATGAAACACAAGGATTAAAAATTAGATTATCAAAAGGACTACAAGTTTTAGATGGAGCAAAAGCAGAACAATTGTTGCGTTTTAGAAAAAATGATAACGGAACAGGATATCCTGCATGGTATGGTTCAGATGATATTGGAAGAATGAAAACACAAAGAAATTTTATAATGGCAACAGCAAAACAAGCTTTACAAGCCAAAAATATATTTAAGATAAGAGACATTATTGATATCTTATATGAATATGTTGAAACAAATTTATCTATTTCTGATATCAAAGCATATGTTCCATATGCAATTAATTTTGATATTAACAATTTAAAGAGTGCTGTATTGCCAGGTGTTTCAGTTGGACCAACACAAACAGGTTCACTTTATGCACCATATTGGTTTATTGTTATTAATAAAACTGAAACAGCACAACTAATTAACGAATTATATTCTGAGCCACAAACAGAGACAACTGAAAATACAGGAACAGAAAGTACACAGTCAACAGAAGAAAATCAATCTACATCTTCTACAGAATCAACGAATTACACAGAAAATATCTCAAAAAAAGAAGCTTCTGAAATAAAAATCGAAATTTTAAATGGCTCAAATTCAGAAACTAAATTATCTAAAGTAAGAGAAGCATTAAAAGATTTAGGATATAAAGTAGTAACATCTAAACCTACATCTACTACAGGAAAAACAACAATTTTAAATAAAACAAATGTTGAAGATAAATACTTAGAACAGATAAAGCAAGTGTTGGGAGTTGGAGATGTTTCTTCTAATTCTGCTATTACTTCAAGTAATGTTGATATTACAATTATAATAGGAGAAGACTATGAATAAAAATCTTCAATAAGAACATCAATACAAATAATTCATAAGAAATTTATACATAATTTTTTATATAATAGGAAAGTTATACTTTCCTATTATATAAAAAATATATTGTTAAAGAAAATATTTTTTCTTTAATAATATATTTTTTCATTATTTTTTCAAAATAATTTTTAATCTATTTTAAATTTATAAATTGAATTATAATCATTATAATCTTTTATTTTAATTTTTAATTTTTTATTATTTTTTTTCTTATTCTTTTTATGATTTTTTGGAGAAATTATTTTTGCTAATATTATTAAAACTATAATAGCTAATGTAATTTGAGCGATTATAATAATAGTATTTGATTTTATAACATCATTATTAGCAATTAAATCTGATGTATATGTGATTCCATCAATATTATATGTGATTTTTCCTAATACAGAATCTTTTGCAATAGGTGCTGTAATACTTTCTTTTAATTCAATTGTATATTGTAAATTTTCAATATCATAATTTGTTGGTAGTAAAGTTGAAATAGAGTTTTTGGCAATAATATTTAAATTTTTTGTTTCTTTAGTCGCATTTTTTATTTCTAATTCTTGAATAACCGTATTAGCATTTAAAACTGTTTTATTAATATAATTTTCGAATCCGTAATTAAATAGATTAATTGCATCAGTATATCTTCCACTAAGACCTGTTTCTGTAGCTTCAGCACCCATTAAAACAACAATTAATTCTACTCCATCTTTTACACTACAACCAATAAAACAATTTTTGGCTTGAGATGTGAATCCTGTTTTTACACCAATTGCATATTCATAATAATATCTATTTGAAGGATCTAATAAACTATTTGTATTTTTAAAATATCTTTCTTCTGGATAAAGTGCTGTTGGAGCTATTTTACAACTTGTTTTACAAACAATATTTCTAAATGTTTCATTTTTCATACAATATTTAGTAATTTGAGCCATATCATATGCAGTAGTATAATGCTCAGTATCTTGTATCCCACTAGGATTAGTAAAATGTGTGTTTTTACACCCAAGTTCAGTAGCCTTTTGATTCATTAAATTTGCAAATTCAGAAATACTGCCAGATATATGTTCAGCAAAAATATAACCAATTTCATTGGCAGAATGAATTAAAAACATATCTAATAAGTCTATTACAGTAAATTGTTCACCTTCTTTTATACCTGCATTAGAATAACCTGAAGGGATACTCATTACAGCAGAATAACTAGCTGTTAGAATATCATCTAAATTTAATTTTTCTATTGCAATAATTGCAGTTAAAACTTTAGTTATACTTGCTGGGTATAGTTGTTTATCCATATCCTTTTGGGCTAAGATATTTCCGGTTTTAGAATCTATTAAAATTGCTCCTTCTGAATAAATTTGAAAATTTGGTTCAGGAACATCTGAGATAGTATTATTGGTAATATTTAAATTATTACTTGAATTATCATTTGTAATTAAAGTCAAATTTTCTTCTGCAAAAGATATATTATAAATATTAATTAAACTTATAAATATCAATAAGATTATAAGTATTTTCTTTTTCATTTTAAGTTAATCCCTTCTGATAAAAATTGTAAAAAAAATAATGAACATATATAAGTTCATTTAAAAAGATTTTTTTAGTGCATATATATAATATCTTATTTTTTAATTAATTTCAAGATAAGATATAGAAAAATTTAAAATTTTTTATATAGTAAAAGAGTTATATTTTCTTATTATATAAAAAACTATAATTGTTAGCTTTAATTAGTGTAGCTATGCAAACTAAAAATAAATTACACAAAGAGATAATGTTTGTTTTAAAATAATATAAAAATATAAAAAAGGAGTTGATCTTATGTCAAATATAAAAAATATTTTGAAAAATAAAAATTTATGGATAGCTATTATTATAATATGTTTAATAATTACATATGTAATAAGTGAAAAAATTATAAATAATGATACAGAAATAGTCAAAGAATCAGATAGTGATATCATTGAAAATGAAGAAAATAATGTTTTGGTTGATCTTAGAGAAGAAAGTATTGATGATATAGAAGAAACAATAATAACAGAAGATACTAATTTAGAAGAAAATGGTTTAGAAACAGAACAAACATTAGAAAATGAACAAGTATATAAAAATTCAGAAACTTCTGAGAAAATATATATTTATATTACAGGTGAAGTTAAAAGTCCTGGAGTAGTTTTATTAGACTCAGGAAGTAGAATTGTTGATGCAATAGAAGCAGCTGGAGGGGTAACAGATAGAGCAAATATTACAAAAGTGAATTTAGTATATGTATTACAAGATGGAATGAAAATTAATATTCCAAATCAAAATGATCTAAAAAATAATGAGAATTTTGAATATATAACAATGAGTTCAGGAGATGCAAAAGATGATGCAAATATAGATAATTCTTCTACAAATATAAATACCGGAAAAACAAATTCAAATAATGAATCAGCTTTTAAAATTTCTACTGTTAATATTAATACAGCAACTCAAACAGAACTTGAAACATTACCAGGTATAGGACCATCTCTTGCTTTAAACATTATTAATTATCGTAAAGAAAATGGAAAATTTTCTAGTATTGAAGATATAAAAAATGTTAGTGGAATAGGAGAAGCCAAATATGAAAATATAAAAAAATATATAAAAGTTTGAAATTTTTAACAAAAGTGTTGAAAATTATGTAAAATTGATATATAATATTTATGTTGTTTGTAAATTATGTGGTTGTCAATTGGTAACCATATCATAGGCTATATTGTTATCATGGAGGTAGAATATGATTTTGACAATTTTGTTGGCAGCATTAATGATTAAGGCCTTT
The DNA here is from genome assembly GCA_944393385.1 of uncultured Clostridia bacterium. Lineage (GTDB taxonomy): Bacteria > Bacillota > Clostridia > TANB77 > CAG-508 > CAG-269. The sequence continues at coordinate 22,392 of CALYAA010000017.1, read as the reverse complement.
AGGTTAGATACAAAATTGAGTAAAACAATCACTGAACTTGAGGAACGGTATTACACCCAAATTGCGATAATCATAGGACTTTTACTATTTGAATACAAATATTTAGACCAAACATTAATAGTATTTGTATATGGGTTATTGGCTTTTTATTGGATAGTTAGTGCAAATAAAGATAGGAATATGATACTGTGGTTCAAGAATAATGATGATGAAAACAAAAAGTAAAGAGAAGTAGTCTATATAAAAAGAGCAAATTTTGTAAAACAAAATTTGCTCTTTTTTTTCAAAAAAACAAAATCTGGAAAAATAAAAATAAAAAAAAAGAACATAATAAAAATAATAACAAAAAAGGAGGATTTTTTATATGAAAAAAATATTTTATTTAATAACGATATTTTCAATAATGTGTATAAGTTTATTTTCTGTAAAAGCAAAGGCAGCAAGTTTAGATAGTATAAAAATAGAAACAAATAAAACAATAGTAAATCCAGGAGATGAAGTAACATTAAAAGTAGAATTTGGAAAAAGTTTAGGAGCATATACATTTGACATTGCATATGATAATAATTTATTAGAATTTGTAAGTGCTAGTGATGGAACACCAAATGATATGTCAACAAAAGTTAGAATTGTTTATTATGATTCAACAGGAGGAAGTAATACAAAAGATAGCTTAGATGTTGTATTTAGAGCAAAAGATGGAATAACTACATCTAATCCTACAGATTTATCTGTAACAGCAGAAGGATTGGCAAATGGTGATGCATCTGAACAATATGATGATATAGATGTTCCAATAACTAAAAACATTACTGTAGAACCAGATTATAAAGATTATGAGCTAAACTTGCAATATGAAGGTGAAATTATAAAAAATAAAGAAACAGAAATAACTATTACTACAAGTTCAGAAATGGGAAAATATTATGACCATGCAAGATTAATTGCAGAGGTTTCAACACAAACAGGAGGAACAGTAACATTAATAGGAATAGATGAACAACAACTTGAACATGATTTAATACAAAGTGGATGGGGAGATCCATCAGGATATAAAATTGGAGGAAAAGTAAATCAAGTTCTTAAATTCACAGGATTATTTACAGAAGCGGGAGAATATCAAATAACATTAAAATTAATTGACAGAGATTCATCAGATGCCTCAATTGTAGAAAAATCTTTTAATATAAATGTAGAAGAAAAAGAAACAATTGAAGATAATGAAAACAATAATGAAAATAATAATAACAACAATAATAATGGAACAACAGAAAATAATCCAAATAATTCGACAGAAAACACAATAAATAATTCACAAAAAGAAGAAAACCTACCACAAGAATTACCAAAAACAGGTATAAATTACACAGGAATTATTGTTGCAATAATTGTATTAGCAGTATTAATTTATTTTACTCAATTTAAAAAGAAAAAATAAATAAAGGAAAAAACTTTATTATTATATATATGAAAAATATAATTATTATATTTATAATAATTATTAGTTTTGGAATTTTATATTATTATAGCTATATACCTAAAAAAAAGACAGAAATAATTATTCAAAAAAAAGATATTTCAATTGACGAAAATTCTAATGACGAAGAAATTATTTGCAAGATAAATGTTAAAAAAAATTTAAATTTAATTCAGGAAAAATATAAAGGTTACAATGTTTCTGCTAAACTGGATATTCCAAAAATAAATTTAAAATCTTATGTTATAAAAGATTATAGCATAGATGCATTAAAAGTTTCTGTTACAAAATTTTGGGGAAGCAATCCTAATGAGATTGGAAATTATTGCATAGCTGGTCATAATTATAAAGATTTTAAAAATATTACAAAATTGAATATTGGTGATATTTTTACTTTAACAGATAATTATAATGGATTAATTCAATATGAAATATATGATATATATAAAGTGCTACCAAATCAAACAGAATGTTTATCACAAAAAACAAATGGTAGAAAAGAAGTAACATTAATAACTTGTACTCCAAATAGTAAAAAAAGAATTATAGTCAAGGCGAAAGAAATAGTATGATAAGTGAATATTTTAATCATAATAATAAAAAATACTTTAAAAGATTTGATATTAAGAGATTATATAAATTATTATGTAAAATTTTTATTAAAAATAAAATTTTAATACATAATAAATATGACTTAAATACAGCAAGAAAGGAAAGAAATTTATTATGAAATATAAAATATTCTTTTTTATCATACTATTATTTTTTGCTTTTTTTCCATCATATTCTTTTTGTTCAACTAAATTAGAAGGAATAGATGCTTTCCCAGTAAATTATCAACCATATCTAAAAGTATTAAAACAAAAACACCCTAATTGGAATTTTATAGCTTTGTATACAGATTTAGACTGGAACTATGTAATTGATAATGAAAATATTTTTGGAAAAAATCTTGTTCCAATATCTTATCATGATAATTGGAAAAATACAAAAAATGGAGAATATAATGTAGAAGTTGATAAAGGATGGGTTGATTCTTCAAGAAAAGCAGTAGAATATACAATGGATCCTAGAAATTTTTTAAATGAAGTTAGAATTTTTCAATTTGAAATATTATCATATGATGAGAAAACTAATAATTTAGACGGTATAGAAAAAATATTATATGGAACAGAATTTTATAATAAAATAGTAGAATATAAAAATTCATCTGGAAATAATATAGTAACAAGTGATAAATACTCAGATTTAATACTTAAAGGTGGAATAACATCTAAAGTCAGCACATATCATTTAGCTTCAAGAATTAAACAAGAAGTAGGTCCTTTTTTATCACATTCATCAATTAGTGGAACTGTAAGTGGATTTGAAGGATTATATAATTTTTATAATATAGGAGCTACTAGTTCCTCAGAGCCTATGGGTGCAATAAAAAATGGTCTTCAATATGCAAAAGACGGAAAAGGTGCTAGTCAAGAAATAAAAAACAAATATTTAATTCCATGGAATACAAAAGAAAAAGCAATAACTGGTGGAGCTATTTTTATTGGTTCAAGCTATATAAATATTGGACAAAATACGATATACTTACAAAAATTTGATGTTAATGATGAAAAGGGTGGAGAATTATTTTGGCATCAATATATGACAAATGTATTAGCACCATATAGTGAATCTAAATTAGTTTATAATGGTTATAAAGATAGTGGAATTTTTGAATCTGGATTAACATTTATTATTCCAGTTTATGATAATATGCCAGAGTTACCTATAGAAAGTCCTAATATATTAGATAATGATTTTGTTAGTGATAATACTAAAATGTTTGCTAATGTTTCAACAAAATTAAATGTTAGATCAGGACCAGGAAGTTCTTATGAAATTATTACAACTTTAGATAGTAAAGAGCAAGTAACAAGAATAGCAAGAGGTAAACAATCAGGAGAATTATGGGATAGAGTTATTTTAGAAAATGGAATTGTTGGATATGTATTTCAGAGTTATTTAGAACCAGTTCCTGAAATACAAGTTTCTGAAATAAAATTATCTCTTGAAAAAACAACTATTAATAAAAATGAGAAAATAAAATTAGGGGTAGAAATATTACCTACAGAAGCGGGAAATACTAACATAGAATTTATATCTAGTGATAATTCTATAGCAATGATTGATAATGATGGTTATATTTTAGGATTAAGTTCAGGAAAATGTACTATTACAGCTAAAGCTAGTAATAATGTTTCTGCTAGTATAGATATAAATGTATATAGCCCAGTTACAGATATAGGAATAGATACTAATGATATAATTTTAGAAATAGGAGATAGATTTAATTTAAATGTAATAATATATCCTGAAGATGCTACAAACAAAGAAATTGAGTTTATTTCACAAAATACTAATATTGCATCAATAGATAATCAAGGAAATATTATAGCAAAAGAAATAGGAAAAACTGAAATTATTGTAAAATCTTTAGATTCCAAAATTGAAAAATCAGTAAATTTACAAGTTATAGAAAAATTAAATGAAAATGAGTTGATTTTTGATGAAACTTTAGTTATTAAAGCAAATGAAATTTATGGAATAGATTATAAAAATAATACTGTAAATAATATAAAACAACTTATAAAAACAAATTATGATATAAAAATATATAATTTTAAAGAAGAAGAATTAAATGAAACAGACCTAGTTGGAACAGGTTGTAAAATTAAAATTTATAAAGATAATAATCTTTTAAGAGAATATCAAATTATATTATATGGAGATGTAAATGGTGATGGAAAAATAAATAGTGTTGATTTATTGGTGTTACAAAGACATATATTAGAAATAGAAAAATTTGATGGTTTATTTTTAAAAGCAGGAAATATTAATAAAAATGATAAAAATCCAAGTTCAGTAGATCTATTATTAATACAAAGACATATATTAAATTTAAAAATAATAGAACAAAAATAGATGAAAAATGCTAAAACTGATATATTAAAAAAGAAAATAGATTTACATTCCATAAAAAATATTAGAGTGAATTTATATATGTTTTTGGATATGAAAGGAATAGGGCCTCACATGAAAAAAATAATTATATTGGTATTTATATTTCTAATAATATTAATTTATCCTACTAAAGGTAATGCTAATACAATTGTGGAATTAAAAACTAATTCTACAAAAATAAATATAGATGAAGAATATTCTGTTACTGTAAAAATAAGTGGGAATAATGTTTCTGCAATGGATTTAGAGATTTATTTTAATCCTAATCAAATTGAATACGTTTCTGGTCCAAGTAATTCTAACATTGTAAATGGAAAAATAAAATTGTCATGGTATGATGAAAATGCAAGTGGAAAAACTAATTTTTGCTTAGGAGAGTTTATTTTTAAACAAAAACAAAAAGGAAAAAGTATTATATCTATAAAAGGTAGTTGTTATGATGAAATAGGAAATTTAGTAGAAGCTGAATTTAAAGACCTACAAATAGGAGAAAAAATAGAAAACACTCAAGAAAAAATTATAGCCCAAGAAGAAATAGGAACTAGTACAGATATAAATAATGCATTATTAAAAATTTTAAGAACAAATCAAGAAGAAATAATTCCTAAATTTGATACAAATATTAAAGAATATTATTTAACGACAAATAAAGAAATTCATAAATTAGATATTACTGCAATTCCAGATAATCCTGATTCTAAAGTAGAAATTATAGGAAATGAAAACTTTATTCAAGGAAAAAATATTGTAGAAATTAAAGTAACGTCGCCTAATGAAGAAATAACTAATTCATATAAAATATATATTACAAAAACTAAAGATTTAGAAAAAGCAAATACTAATTTAGAAAATCTGGCTGTAGAAAATACAATTTTGTATCCGAGTTTTGATTCTACTATAACAGAGTATAAATTAGAAATTGAACCAAATGTAGATAAATTAAACATATTAGCGATTCCGGAAAATCCAAAAGCTAAAGTTACAATACAAGGTAATGAAATGCTAAAAACAGGAGATAATGAAATTTTAATAAATGTATTATCAGAAGATGGAATTAGTTCTATTAATTATAAAATTATTGCACATAAAAGGAATGATGAAGAGCAAAAACAATATATAGATCAAGAAGAAAAACAATCAGAAATATTGAATGATTTATTAGAAGAGGCGAATATTGAACAAGGAGTAGAAAATGAAAATATTGAGGAAGAAAAAATTAGAGAAAATAATGAGAGTAATGTAAATTTTAGACATATAATATTAATAGTAACAATTGTTATAATAATTATTTTATTTGTAATTATTATAACAAGAAAAAAATAAAAGATTTTACTAAATGTAAAATCTTTTATTTGCATTACTTAACATAACTATTCAATATTTTATATCTAATAAAGAATACTAATGTACCTAATAATATTATTGCAACTCCAATTATTAATATATTTCTTATACCTGTTTTTGGAATTTCTTCTTGTGCTACTGTATTATCATTTCCTGTCTGATTATTATTGTTATTATTAGAATTATTATTAGAATTATTATTTTCTATTTTTGCATTATCTCTATATATTTCTATTTCAATATCTGCATTTAATTCAACTTTCATAGGTTTTGATATTGCTACAGATTGACTTCCTCCTTTTGTTACAACTTCTCTTATATATAAATATAAAGTATCTGAAGATAATAGTTCTAAATAATTTTTTATATCTTTTGAGTTAACTTTAAAGTGAATACTATCATTTGATGTTTGTTCTTCTTTTATCTCTATCCAATCTTGTATGCTATTTTCATCTTGATTTGGAGATAAATAATAGTAATATTTGTAACTATCATTTTCTGTATTTCTAGAAATACCATTTATAGTTAAATCAACTAATAAATATTCTTGAGTATTTTTATCTGTAAATGTGTGAAGTTGAACTTTATTTATAAGATAGTCTACATTATCGAAATTTGAACTTTCTGCATTTCCATCTTGAGGATTTTCATCATCAGGATTTTCGTCATCAGGATTTTCATCATCAGGATTTGTATCATCAGGATTTTCATCATCAGGATTTGTATCGTCAGGATTTTCATCATCAGGATTTTCATCATCAGGATTTTCATCATCAGGATTTTCAATAATTACTACATCTAATGTAATTGTTAATTCCATATATGTTATTTCTATTGTATTTGTACCTACTTTTGTATTATCAAACCCGTTTACTTCAATTAATTCGGAGTTTAGATCTAATTCTTCTGTTGAATTGTCATTATAAGTTACTTTTAGTAATCCGCCTGTTAAATCTAAATTTTCTTCATTTTGTATATATTGAGTTTTTGAAGGTAATTTAATTATTGAAATTCCAACAACTGTTTTTTCTTCAACTGTTATAGTTTGAGTTGTTGACATTCCATTGTATGTAATTGTAACAGAAGTTTGTCCCTCAGATAAATTTGTTCCATTTTCAATTGTATAATCTAATATTTGTTTAGTAGATCCGTCTTGATAAATTCCAGCAACAATCATACCAGTTTTATCAAAATTTTGTCCAACAATATATTCTGTCTTTGATGGAGGGTTAGTAATTGCTATTTCTATTAATGGATTAGGTATAACTGTTATAGTTTGCTGTACAGTTTGCCCATTATAAGATATTGTTACATATGTTTGATCAACATTTAAATTATCTCCATCATCTATTGTATAATCTGTAATGTTTTTTGTTGAACCATTTTTATAAGTTGCTTCAACAACCATGCCAGTTTTATCAAAATTTTCTCCTTCTTTATATTCTGTTTTAGTAGGAGGTGTTGTAATTTCTAAATTAACTATACTGTTTTCTTCAACAGTAATTGGTTGTTCTACAGTTTTTCCCTCATAAGAAATAGTAACACTTGTTTGACCAGCTTGTAAATTTGTACCATTTGTGATACTGTAGCTAGAATCATCTAGTACTACAGAAGGGGTTTCTTCACTATTATAATTTGCTGTAACAACCATACCGGTTTTATCAAAATCTTCTCCTTCAAAATAAGTAGTTTTAGTAGGAGGAGTTGTAATTTCAATATTTTTAATAGAACCATCGTTCGAATTAGTTGTTGTAAATGCTTTTATTGTGCTATCTCCATTATATGTAGATTTACCAGAGTCTACAAGTTTGCCTAAATCTGCCCATTTACAATTTGACAAGTTATTTCCTGTAGCATAAAAACATTTTCCTTCTTCTACTGTTACATAATCCCAGTAGTCCATTACATCAATTGGGCATTCTAATGGTAATATAACATAATTATTTGAAGAACTTTGAATTTCCACTACTACCACAAATGAATCTGATGTTAATTCTATAGGAGTAGCAAATTCTAATGTATGATAACCAGAGCTTATAGTTTCTGAATTTCCAGCTTTTAAAGTGACTGGTTGTAAATCATTTTCAGACATTCCGGTTCCATTAGGATTTACATATACTTTACATGTATTTGTTCCAGGTAAGTAAATAGATACTTGTGTTAAATATTCTGTACTTGATGATTGTTTATTAAAGATAGTTCCTAACATCATACTAGAAGAAGGTACAGTAACCTCTATTGGTGGAAAATATTCATCATATTGATATATATAGTCATAATTAACAGTATCAGATGCTTTCTCAATTCCATATAATTGTTTTGATACATTATAATCTTCATAAGATATATATATATATCCTTCATCTCCATAAGATTCTCCCCAAGAGTTTCTTACAATCCATGCACCATTTGATGTTGGTTTAGAATCTTCTGGGAAATTATCAATACTATAATTATCATCCCAACCAATTATTGAGACACCATGATCCATAGGGTGATTTATAGCTCCACTACAATATTTTGCACCAGTATCATTATTATAACAATTAAAACCAGTAATATTTGAAGAATTTCCATGTATTGAGGCTTGTACAGAACCATAATTTTGAATATGCTCTTTTATTTGATTCATAATTTCAGTTCTTTCTGTACCTGTTACTGCATTGTAATCTGCAAAAAGTACCATATCAGATACTTCACTAGAAACAGTTTTACCTTGAATTTCGCTAATGTCTATAGTATCTTCATTATTTTCAAAAGGCATTTCTGATTCTGGAATTGCACCAGTGCCATTTGTTAAATATGAAAATGAAAATTGATAAGCACCACCACTTCCAAGTTTTCTGTTATATCCTTTTTCGTTTATTGCTCCATCAGCAAATTCTCTGGTTGTAGCATATTCCATATGTCTTTCAGAAAAATCATATACTTTTGATAAATTTATTCCTTGTTTATAATTAGATAAAGCAAGATTAGTTTCTAAAGAAGATAATGTAGCAATAGCCCAGCATAAATTTGTTTGTTGTTGATTTCTTATAACTAAGTTCTCTGGAATTAAATCTTTTAAACTAAACCTAGAATCTAAACTTGCTCTAGCAGTTCTAACTAAATTTAAAAGATTCCTAGAATTCTTTTTACTGTATTTTACATCATACATTCTAGGCATGACTACTTTTGATTTTTCTTCATCAGAAAGTTTTAGCCATTCTTTAAATTCATCAGAATATTCGACTGGCTGGAGAAAACTTTCATCATAATTTGCATATGATATTGGATTTAAAAATAATAATGAAATAAAAAAGATTAACATTATTAAAATAATTTTTTTCTGTTGTGTATTCATACTTTTTTCTCCTTAATATAATTTTAAAAAATATTCTTATTTTATTATACATATAATCTTTAATTTTGTAAATGTTAAAATACAACTTTTTTTTTACAAAATATTTTATAAAAAAAGATTTTACAATAATGTAAAATCTTTTTCATCTTAAATATCATGCCTCTCTAAGACACACATAGTTATAAAAGAAATTTCTTTCAAACTAATCAACTAAAACAATTGCATTATCTTCTAAGCTTTTCTTAACATCAATTACTCTTTGATTTGAAGAGCCTTTCCATTTTAATGTAAAATCATGTAATTCATCTTTATAAGTTCCATCTACTAAAACGTCAATATAATTTAGAACTTCTTTATCTTTTAAATCTTCATCAAATTTGTAACCAGACCAAACCCATAAAGTTTTATTTGGGTATTTTTCTTTAAATGCTTTTGCTAGTTTTGTTGTTGCTTCAATATTTTTTGGATGCATAGGTTCACCACCTAAGATAGATAATCCTTTAATATGGTTTTTACTGCATAAATCTAAAACTTTTTGTATTGTTTCATCAGTAAACTCTTTACCACCTTCAAAATCCCATGTTTCAGGATTAAAACAATTTTTACAATGAAAACTACAACCTTGCATAAATATAGATACTCTTAAACCTGGTCCATTTGAAATATCCATTTCTCTTATTAAATTATATCTCATTCTTTTGCCACCTTATTATCTATATGTAATACCCTTTCTTTAATTTCTTGAGTTCTTCCTTTGTTCCAGAAGTTTGTACCAATATATCCACAAGTCCTTCTTGCAACATTTAATGTATTATGATCTCTATTTCCGCAATTTGGACAATACCATTCTAAATTATCATCAATTAAAATTTCACCTGTGTATCCACATTTTTGACAATAATCAGATTTTGTGTTAAGTTCAGCATACATAATATTATCATAAATGAATTTTATAACTTCTATAATAACATCTAAGTTATTTTGTAAATTAGGTGTTTCTATATAAGAAATTGCTCCACCAGGGCTTAGTTTTTGAAATTCGCTTTCTAATTTTAATTTTGAAAAAGCATCGATTTCTTCAAATACAGGTACATGATATGAATTGGTAATATAATCTCTATCTGTTATACCCTTAATTATTCCGAATCTATCTCTTAAACATTTTGCAAATTTATAAGTTGTAGATTCTATTGGAGTTCCATAAACAGAGTAATCAATATCTTCTTCTTCTTTCCATTTTTTTGCCATATCATTTAAATGTTGCATAATTTCTAAACCGAATTTTTCTCCTTCTCCTTTATCTGTATGAGAATGCCCAGTCATATATTTTACACATTCATATAGTCCAGCATATCCTAGTGAAATAGTAGAATAACCATGATGTAATAAATCATGTATTGATTCTCCAGGCTCTAATCTTGCTAAAGCTCCATCTTGCCATAAAATAGGAGCAACATCACTTGTTACATTACTTAATCTTTTATGCCTAATTTGTAATGCTTTATGACATAATTCTAATCTTTCATCAAATATTTTCCAAAAATTATTCATATCTTTCTTAGAAGAAAGAGCAATATCTGGCAAATTTATTGTAACAACGCCTTGATTAAATCTTCCATAATATTTTCCTTTTCCAGGAACATAGTTTTTGGCTTTTGATATATTTCCAAGACTCATTGTTCTATCTGGAGTAAGGAAAGAACGACATCCCATACAAGGATAACAATCTCCAACTCCATTTTCATTTATTTTTAATTCTTTCATCATTTTTTCTGAAATATAATCTGGAACCATTCTTTTTGCAGTACATTTTGCAGCTAACTCTGTTAAATACCAATATTTGCTATCTTCATGAATATTATCTTCTTCAAGAACATATAAAAGTTTTGGAAATGCAGGAGTTATATAGACACCTTTTCTATTTTTAAATCCAAGGATTCTTTGTTTTAAAAACTCTTCAATTATCATTGCTAATTCTTCTTTATATTCATCTGTTTCTCCTAAATACATATTAACAGATAAAAATGGTGCTTGACCGTTTGTATTTGTCATTGAATTAACTTGATAATTAAATGTTTGTACACCATCTGCAACTTCTTTTTTTGTATCTTGCATTGCGAATTTTTTACAATCTTCATCTTTTAATTTTCTATCTTTATATTTTTGATAATATTTATTATAACTATCTCTAACAAAAGGAGCTAAATGTGTAAGAGAAATTGTTGCTCCACCATAACTTGATGATGTAACAGCAAGAATTATTTGTGTTGCAATAGTTGCAGCAGTAATAAATCTATGTGGTTTTTCTATCATAACACCATTTATAACAGTTCCATTTTGCAACATATCATCTAAATTAATTAATTCACAATTATGTAATGCATTTTGTGCAAAATAATCTGCATCATGGAAATGAATAATTCCTTCATCATGTGCTTTAACAATTTCTTCAGGAAGTAAAAATCTTCTAGTTATATCTGTACTTGTAATTCCAGCCAAATAATCTCTTTGTGTTGTTACAAGTTCAGCATTTTTGTTAGAATTTTCATTATTCCAATATTCATTCTCACCTTCAATTAATTCTTTAATTGTTTGATCTGTTGTATTTGCTTTTCTAACTAATTCTCTTGTATATCTATATGTAATATATTTTTTTGCTAATTGATATTTATCAAATTCCATTAACTTTTCTTCAATAATATCTTGTATATCTTCAACTAAAATTCTTTTTTTATTTAGTTCTTCAATATACTTAATAATCTCTTCAATTTCATCTTTTGATGCTTTTTCCTTTCCTCTTACTTCGTTATTTGCTTTTCCTATTGCTATTCTTATTTTTTCTGGATCATAGTCTACTATATGTCCATCTCTCTTAACAATTTTCATTTCTTTTGTTCCTCCTTTAGTTTTCTTGAACAAATTTTATCAATAGAAATTTAAATGTAAAAGTCGCATTTGATACTTTTATAAAAATTTGTTATAATAATTTTGGAGGTAAAATTATGAGTCCATTTGATAACTTAACAAATTTACAAAAAACGAGACTTTTCAGTCTTTTAAATATACATACTTATATATATCAAAAAAATGAAAATATGATTTCTACTTTTAAGTCAGAAAACATAATAGGAATTATCTTAAGAGGAAGTGCAAAGCTTGTGAATTCTTATTATAATGGAAATGAAATAATTTTAGAAATATTAAGAAAAGACTCAGTTTTTGGAACAAATATAAGTGTTATTAATGATAGAGATTCTCAACTTATTGCAAATGAAGAAACAGAAATAGCAGTTATTAATTATGAATTGCTATTTAATAATCAATATATTAATTATAGTTATTTTAATATATTTATTAATAATTTATTTAAAATAATTAGCTTGAAGTATAAAAAAACAAATGAGAAACTAAGGGTGCTATCCCAAAAAAGTATAAGAGATAAATTATTAGAATATTTTGAAATACAATATCAAAAAAGTCATTCAAGAGTTATAGAATTACCATTTACTTTAAAAGATTTAGCTGATTATTTAGTAGTAAATAGAACTTCTATGTTTAGAGAATTAAAATATTTAAAAGAAGATAGATTTATAAAAACAAATGGAAAAAAAATAACTCTACTATATAAAGAGAATCTAGTAATTTATTAATTAAGTGATTTGAAAAATAAAAATATCATATATGTATAACTGTATGTATGGAAAATGAAATTTATAAGTGATGCTTACTAGTTCAAAATATTGATATTTGATAGAAGATATAATATAATATTATTAAAATAAGAAAAGTGGTTAAAGAAATATAAAAAAAATACTAAAAGATTTCTAAAAGAATTAGTTAAAGGAATTTGATTACTAATTGTATCTAGATAATATAGCAAATTGTTATATGATAAATAAAAAAGACTTTAACTATTTCTAGTAAAAGTCTTCAAACACTGTATAAATGGTTGCGGGAGAAGGACTCGAACCTTCGACCTTTGGGTTATGAGCCCAACGAGCTGCCAACTGCTCCACCCCGCGATGTATTAACATTTCTATTATATAGAAACATGTTGGTTTTGTCAATACTTTTTATAAAAATAATTTTAAAATCCCTTTTTAATAATTAATTTTTTGAGAAATTATTTAAATAAACTTACTTTTTTATATGATCATTTTATAAGCTATTTTAGTATTATTATATTCAATAAAATAAAAATTATGATTAAATTTAAAAATAGAAAATAATAATCACACTTAGATAATACTAGGTATTAATATAAAAATAGACGAAAGGAGAACATGTTATATTTAAGTTATTAAATATGGCATATAATTTAAGAAATGTTAGAACAATTTTCAAGAACAGAATTATTAATAGGAAAAGCAGGGATAGAAAAACTTCAAAATTCTAAAGTTGCTATATTTGGGGTAGGTGGAGTTGGTTCTTTTGTTGTAGAAGGGTTAGTAAGAGCAGGAATTGGAAAGTTTATTTTAATAGATAATGATACTGTAAGTATAACAAATTTAAATAGGCAGATTATTGCAACAACAAAAACAATTGGAAAACCAAAAGTAGAAATAGCTAAAGAAAGAATATTAGATATAAACCCATTGGCAAAAGTAGAAATATATCAAGAATTTTTTAATTCTCATAATAAAATAATATTAAATAAAGAAAATAAATTGGATTATATTGTTGATGCAATAGACACAGTATCATCTAAAATAGAATTAATATCAAGTGCTTATAAATTGAAAATTCCTATTATATCATGTATGGGAACTGGGAATAAATTAGATCCAACAAAATTTGAAGTAACAGATATATATAAAACAAACACATGTCCTTTAGCAAAAATAATAAGAAAAAAATTAAAGAAATTAAATATAGAAAGATTAAAAGTTGTTTGTTCAACAGAAAAGCCAATTAGTAGAGAAAAACTTATAGAAGAAGATATAAATAATAAAATTATTATAGATAAAAATGAACAAAGTAACAAAAAAGTTATAGGAAGTGTATCATTTGTTCCATCTGTAGCAGGATTAATAATTGCTGGAGAAGTAATAAAAGATATTATAAAAGATTAAAATAATAACATAAAACCTCCTTTTTTGCCATAAAAAACTTTTCATGACGAAAAATAGTGTTTTCATGAAAAAAATGAAATAAATTAAATTTTTATGATACAATAAAAAAACTATAAGGAGGAAAGAAAAAATGAAAAATTTAGAAACAAAAAATTTAAAAATTAGAAAATTCAAAATTGAAGATGCAAAAGATGTTTATGAAAATTTAGCTACAGAAAAAGAATTAGCAGATTGCTTAGATTATAATGTTCACAGAAATATACAAGAAACTGAAAAAATTCTATTTTCATATATAAAAGAGTATGAAATGGGAGAATTTGTATGGGCACTAGAAGAAAAAAGTACTAAATCAGTAATTGGAATTATAAAAGCACAAGAAATGTCTAGAGAAAATAAATGTTGCAAAATTAAATTTGAAGTTGGTGCAAAATGGAGAAAGTCAGATTATATGGAAGAAGCTCTAAAAAAAGTATTAAATTACTTATTAGACGAAGAAGGATTTAATATTGTAATATCAAATTTTTATGATGGAAATGAAGAAATAACCAAAAAGAAAGAAACTATATTAAAAAATGTCGGAATGACAAAAGAAGCATGTTTACGTAGCAGAAAAATAAATGTAGAAAGTGGAAAAACAGAAAATAAAATTATTTACTCAATTACGAAAGAAGAAATAGCCTAATAAAAAGTCGCATTTAATGCGACTTTTTGAATTGAATTTATATAATTAAGGATTCTTACGTTAGTGTAAAATTGGATTTTTGGTGTTCTAATAATATAGAACGAAGTGATTTGTCGATTTTCATCGAACGCCAATCAACACTAACGTAATATTATAAATATGTAAATAATGATAGTATAAATTTGAAAAAACTATCAAAAATTACAATTACTATTATAATGTATAAAAATAGCACACAAATAGGAAAACAGTGTAATTAAATATAGTATTTTATGGGATTTTATGGTATATTATAGAAAAATATAAAAGGAGGTTAAACATGGAAACAAAAGCTATGAAAATAATAGTTATAGAAGATGATATTGATGATTGTAACAAAATAAAAGAATGTTCTAAAAACAGAGATGATGTAGAAATAGTAGCTATTACGGATTCTGATGTAAAAGGTTTGAAAATAATTAAAGAAAAACATCCAGAAGGTATAATTTTAGATTTAGAATTAAATAATAGTAGTTCAGGTAATGCTGACTCTTTTGGTTTCATGTCAAAGTTGAAAAAGTTAAATCTAAATTATGAACCAATTGTTATTGTTACAACACATATCAATTCAAAAAGAACTTATGACAAACTTCATAGGGATGGAGTAGAATTAATTTTATATAAAGGACAACCTAACTTTTCTTATGAAAATGTTTTAAACAATTTTATTATTTTAAGACAAGATTTTTCTGAGATTAAACAAAAATCAATTGAAGAAGAATTAGAAGAAAAAGAAAATAATTTGTCTGATTGTATTTATAAAGAACTAGAATTAGTTGGTATTAGTCCTAAAATGGTAGGAAGAAAATATTTACATGATGCAATTTATTATATGATAGTAAATCCAAATAGTGAAATAAGTGTAAATCAATATTTGACTAAAATTTATAAAAAATCTGGAAATACTATTTCAACTGGTATGCAAAATGCAATTAATCATGCATGGAGAGCAACAGCAATTGAAGATTTGGAAGAAAATTATACAGCAAAAATTAACGTCAATACAGGTATACCAACTCCAGGTGAGTTTACTTGTTATTATAGAGATAAAATAAAAAAATTACTTTAAAAATATAAATACATAATTTGCTAAATCATAAATTTATATAATACAAATATTTTAATTATAAAACTTAGTGCAAATTTTTTGAATAGTTAAAATTTACTTATTTAGTATTTAAAAATTTGTAAATGTAATAATTAAAATTAAATAGAAAATATTATAAAAAGGATTTAATATTAAGAATTTGACATTTTTTAATATTAAATCCTATTTTTTTTTATAAAATTCAAAAATATACTATTTAAGTTTATTATGCAAACCCAGTCATATCAACACTTTCGATGATATTCTTATTACAGAAAATACAAAATGTAATGAGCGATATTTCAAAGGAGGTGTTGAAGTATGGATTGGTTTGATAGAATGGTTTATTATGTAATGTATTTAATGGGATTATAACTCTTAAATATAAATCAAATATTTTTAAAAATTAAAGATGGTCAAATAAGTAAATAGCTTATATTGATTATCTTTTTATTTTTGTATATAATATTTTAAGTAGGAGAAAGGAACTTATGTGGGAAGAATATTATCAAAATCTATTTATAATAGTAAAAACTTTAGTAATTAATTTTTTTACAATAATTACATCATCTAAAATAATAAAACAAAGATATTTTTCGAATAATGGAATAAAAAAGCTTATATATGAAATTATTTTAATTGGTATAGTATCTATTATAGGGATTTTTATTGAGACAAAATCCGATAAATTTTATTATTCAGTGTATACTATCCTGTCTTTAACAATTGTTCTATGTGAAATTGATAAAATTAATTTTGGGTACGCTACTATAGTTAATTTAATATCGCTAGGAATAAATTATATGTTGTTTTTCATGGCATTAATTATAAGTGGTATTCCAAATGGTTTTAAACTAAAAAATGACACTAGTAATATAATAATAATATTAGTTATATACATTTTCATAATAAGTATATTTATTTCACAAAAAAAGTTTAAAAATGGTTTTGGATTTATTCAAGAAAATATAAAAAATGGAAATGCAGACAATATTATTTTAAATATAAGTGTAGTAATTATATTTTTTGTTACATTTTTAACAAATATAAATATAACAAAATTAAATAATACTTTTATAGCCATCATTCTGATTTCAATAATCATGTTTATTACAATTTCAAAATCATTTCAATTATATTACAAACATAGATTATTAATGAAAGAATTAGATAGATTAAATGCAGAATTAGATGAATCAAATAGAAACTATAAAGAGTTAGAAAAAGAAAATATAGAAATTAATAAGATAAATCATACATTATCACATAAACAAAAAGCATTAGAACATAAAATAAACAAGTTATTAATGAACACTGAAATTTCAAACGAAATAACTCCAATAGAAATGAATGAAATAAAAGAAAGCCTGGAAAACATATCAAAAGAAATACACAAAGAGAAAGTCAATGTTTCATTAAAGAAAACAGAAATATCCAATATAGATAATATGTTAGAATTAATGCAAGAAGAATGTATAAAAAATAAAATTGAATTTGAACTACAAATAATAGGAAATATTTTTTATATGACAAACCATTATATATCAAAAGAAGATTTAGAAATCTTAATAGCAGACCATGTTAAAGATGCAATTATAGCAATAAATCATTCCGATAATGAATATAGAAGTATACTTGTTAGACTAGGTAAAATTGATAATTTCTATAGTTTATACATATATGATAGTGGAATAGAATTTGAGGAAGAAACACTTGCAAACTTAGGTAAAAGACCGTGTACTACACATGCAGAAGATGGTGGAACAGGATTTGGATTTATGAATACTTTTGATACTTTAAAGAAATATAGCGCTAGTTTAATAATAAAAGAACTTGCAAAACCAAGTAAAGCAAATTATACAAAAATTGTAATAATAAAATTTGATGGAGAAAATAATTTTAAGATAGAATCATATAAACAAAATGTAAAAAATTAAAATAAAACATGGCAAAAGATTAATATTAGTTATTTAAATACATATATTTAAATATAAATAATTTGGTTATATGTGTAAAGTGTTAATACACAATCATACACAATATTTTACCAGAAAGGAAAGTTTAAATATATGAATTTAAAGAAATGGCAAATTATCGTAACTATTATTTGTTTAATATTAGGAACAATTTTACATTTTACATATGAAATGTCAAATTATAATCCAATAGTAGGATTATTTAGTGCAGTAAATGAAAGTGTTTGGGAACATTTAAAATTACTGGCTTTTCCAATGATGTTAATGGCATTAATAGGAGTTATGACAGTAAAAAAACAAAGCAAGAATTATTGGTTAAGTCAAGTTGTTGGAATTGTAACTGCAATTTCATTTGTTTTAATATTTTTTTATACATATACTGGTATCATAGGAAAAAATATAGCTATTTTAGATATATGTTCATTTATTATTGGAATTATTTTAGGAGAATATGTAACATTTAAGATTTTTAAAATAGAAAACCAATTTAAAGCAGAAATTCCTTCTATAATATTAATAATATTAATATTAATGTTATTTATTGTTTTTACATTTTACCCACCAATTATTCCGTTATTCGAAGATCCCATTTTTGGAACATTTGGACTTGAACCTAAACGTATAGATTAAAAAAGAAAAGGCACATTATAATTTTTGTGCCTTTTAATATTGCAATATTATTAATTTGGAAAGAATATCAAAATTACTGATAAGAAACAAAGAAATCAGCTGATTCTATATGTAATGAAATATAAATTTTCATATGACATATGTATATATTAATTATATCATACTTTTAATGTTATTTTTTGTAAAAAAATGACATTAAAAAAATAAAAATTTAAAAAATTTTACAAAAAATACTTGCATTTTTTTAAATAAAGTAATATAGTTAAAAAGAATTTCAAAAAAATGGAAATCAAGGAATTTTTGTACAAAAGAGAAAGGAGGATGAAATGAAAAGCTTTTATGGAAGCATATTTATTAGCAAAAAAGAGTTAAAAGATGCTGGAATAGAGTATCCAATAAAAGTTGAATATTATAAGATAATAAGTGAGAAAGAAACAACAAAAAGTAATGAATCAATATTTGGAATACAAGCTGTTAAAACTGAGTATAGAGATAAAATTGGAATTGAACAAAGCAAAGTTGAACACATAACCAATGACGAAAAACAAATAGAACAGATTTTAGAACAAATAAAAAGAAACGAAGTAACACCTGTTAGTCTTGAAGAAATAGTAAAAGAAATTCAAGAAGATATAAATTCAGCTTACAATATAAAGGTATAGGTCTTTAATCCTATGCCTTTTAAAGAGCCTAAAAAATAAAAAGTAAATTGAAATATGTAAAACCTATTCGAATGAGAAAAAGCAAATTTATATAAATTTTAAAGTAATTAAAAAAAATACTTGTAAAATACAAAAAAATAAGTTACAATACCAAAGTAATAAAAAGATTTACAAATTTTTGAATAAGATTTAGAAAGGGGAATGGAATATGACAGATAAACTAATAATAGTTGAATCACCTGCAAAAGCAAATACAATAAAAAAGTTTTTAGGTGGAAATACTAAAGTTATAGCATCAATGGGACATATTCGAGACTTACCAAAATCTAAATTAGGAATAGATGTAGAACATAATTTTGAACCAGAATATATAAATATTAGAGGAAAAGGTGATTTAATAAAAGAATTAAAGAAAAGTGCCAAAAATTCAAAAAAGGTCTATTTAGCAACTGACCCTGATCGTGAAGGAGAAGCAATTGCTTGGCATCTAGCAAATATATTAAATCAAGAAAATAATCAAATTACAAGAGTTACATTTAATGAAATAACAAAAAATGCAGTACAAAAAGCAATGAAAGAACCAAGAAATATAGATTTAAATTTAGTAGATGCACAACAAGCCAGAAGAGTTTTAGATAGAATTGTAGGTTATAAAATTAGTCCGGTATTATGGAAGAAAGTTAGAAGAGGATTATCTGCTGGTAGAGTTCAATCTGTTGCTGTTGAATTAATAGTAGACAGAGAAGAAGAAATTGAAAATTTTATTCCTCAAGAGTATTGGAATATTTATGTAAATCTTTTAGATGAAAAATCTAAAAAATCATTTGAAGCCAAATTTTATGGAAAAAATGGTAAAAAACAAGAAATTCACAATAAAGAAGAAGCTGATGAGATATTAAAAAATATAAAAAATACCAAATATATTGTAGAAGATGTAAAAAAAGGAGAAAAGAAAAGAACCCCAGCACCACCTTTTACAACAAGTACAATGCAACAAGAAGCATCAAGAAAATTAGGCTTTACTTTAAAAAAGACAATGTCTATTGCACAAGGACTATATGAAGGTGTAAAAATACCAGAAAGAGGAACAATTGGACTTATTACATATATGAGAACAGATTCTACAAGAATTTCTGAAGAGGCAAGAGCAGCAGCTAAAGCACATATTGTAGGCACATATGGAGAAAATTATTATGAAAATAGATATTATAAAACAAATAAAGAAGCCCAAGATGCTCATGAAGGTATAAGACCAACATATGCTGACTTAGAACCAGACAAAATAAAAGATGCATTAACAAAAGATCAATATAAATTATATAAATTAATATATAATAGGTTTATAGCTAGCCAAATGGCTTCTGCAATTTATGATACTATGTCTGTTACAATTGATGCAAATGAATATAAATTTAAAGCAAGTGGACAAAATTTAAAATTTAAAGGTTTTATGACTTTATATGTAGAAGGAACAGATGAAAAAGAAGAAGAGACAACAAGTATACCAGAACTGAGTATAAAACAAGAACTAAAACTAGAAAAAATTGAACCAAAACAGAGTTTTACAGAACCACCACCAAGATATACAGAAGCAAGTCTTGTAAAAACACTTGAAGAAAAAGGAATTGGAAGGCCAAGTACATATTCTCCAACAATTACAACTATATTAGAAAGAAGATATATAGAAAAAGAACAAAAACAACTTATACCAACAGAACTCGGAAAAATTGTTAATAAATTATTAAAAGAAAATTTTGCAAATATAATGGATATAGAATTTACAGCAAATGTAGAAAATCAATTTGATAATATTGCAGAAGGAAAAGAAGATTGGAAAAAGATGATAAGAGATTTCTATGGACCATTTGAAGAAAATGTTGAGAGAGTCGAAAAGCAATTAGAGCATGTAGAGCTTACAGAAGAAGTTTCTAATATACCATGTGATAAATGTGGAAGAATGATGGTTTATAAATATGGAAGATATGGAAAGTTTTTAGCTTGTCCTGGCTATCCTGAATGTAAAAATACTAAGCCTATTGTGGAAACAATTGATATACCTTGCCCAAAGTGTGGAGGAACTATACAAGTTAGAAAAGCTAAAAATAAAAGAAAATATTATATATGTGAAAATAATCCAAAATCATGTGATTATATATCTTGGAACAAACCAAAGAAAGAATAAAAATTCAAATAATATTTAATTCCACATAAATTATTTATGTGGGATTAAATATATAAATTTTAATCTTATAATTTCAAATTTTAATATTTTTTTGTTACATATCTTTTAGACTTAATAAATTTTTGACACAATTATTGTGTACTTATCATTACTTACTTTAAGGGTTTTGTAATAATTACATATCGTCAGGTATTTAAGATAAGTGCTATAGTAATTATCAAAAAAATATTGAAGTAAATTTATTAGCTATTCCAATATTTATTACAGAAGCAAGATAAGGTTGAAATAGTTTTATTAAACATTTCCAATATTTATTATAGAACTAATACAAGTGAAAATAATTTGTTTCTACAAAATAATTTTTAGTTTGGTTATTTCAATTTTATTTTTAATTAGGAATTTTTTTGAAAACAATAAAAAAATTAAAAAAAGTATTGACAAAATACGACAACTTGTGTTAATATAAAAAACGTACCAAGCAACAGAAAAAATATTTAAAAATAATACACAAGAAATTAGTATAAAGTAATAACAAAATAGAAGAAAAAACAACAAATTACTAGTTTTTTATTTTGCCCAAAAATAAGGCAAAAAAATATTTAAAATATTTTTCAAAAAAGTATTGACAATTAAAAAAAGGTATGCTAAAATGAGAATCGTTCTATATAAATTAGAACAAACAAAGTACATTGAAAAGTAAACAATGAATCCTTTAGAGAAAAAACCAAACGGTAATTTTTTAGGAATAAAAAAGTACCAAAAAAGTAAATCAAAAAAGTAAAAAAAAGAAGAGCTTGAAAAAACTTAAAAAAAATAAATTTTTAATGAGAGTTTGATCCTGGCTCAGGATAAACGCTGGCGGCGCACATAAGACATGCAAGTCGAACGGACCAAA
>CALYAA010000016.1 GCA_944393385.1 uncultured Clostridia bacterium | reverse complement strand
ATTAATTGAATTTTTAGATTTATTAACTTTTAATCTCATGTACACCAAGCCTTTCATTAGTTTTTATGATTATACCATATCACGACAAATCACGCAAGAGAAAAAAGAAAAATTTGACAAAAAAATTAAGCATTTTTAATGCTTACATCAATTTTAAACTTTCAAAAGTGTCAAACTCCCGTTAATTTTTTTATGATTTTTGAGCTTGTAAAATTAAGTATAAGAATGTAAAAAATTTTAATACATAGAATTACTTGACACAGGGAACCAAGCATGATATAGTAAAAAAGCATAATGTAAAAGACATTATGTATAAGTTATCTTCACACAAGTAAATACTTGAAAGGAGAAATGTTTATGTATCGTGATTATGACGATTATAATGATTCTGCAAACAGAAGGAACCAATTTGAAAAAACAAAGAGATGGTATGAAGACCATGGGTACATTGTGTCTGACTATGGTGAGGTACGCTGTAAGAGCAGACCGTGGGATTCTGATGGTTTCATTGATGAAGATGGTGAATATCATAGTTATATGTAAAACCATTTCTAATTGGGAGCCCCTAGCTTAGCTAGGGGCTTTTTATCTAATAATAAAACACTTTTATAATTTAAACATATAATAATATATGGAGGAACAAAATTATGAAAGGATTATGTTTAGCTGGAGGAGGAGTAAAAGCAGCAGCTCATATAGGAGCATTAAAAGCATTTGAAGAAGAAAAAATAAAATTTGACTGTGTATCAGGAGCATCATCTGGAAGTATTGTAGCAACAATGTATGCTTTAGGATATACAAGTGACGAAATGTGGAAAATGTTTCAAAAATATAGCAAAAAAATAAAATATGCTGAATGGAAACAAATTCTAAAATTAATTCTAGGATTGATATTTGAAAGAGAAATTGTTATTGATGGTTTAAATACAGGAAAAGTAATTGAAAAAATTATTGAAAATATCTGTAAAGAAAGTAATATAACAAATATAAACCAAATAAAAATGCCACTATTAATTTCAATGGTAGATGTACAAAAAGGAACTGTATATATAGCCTCATCATTACAAACAAGAGGTAATTTATTAGACAACACAAAAATCATAACAGATATACCAATTGGAACAGCAGTAAGAGCTAGTTGTAGCTTTCCTGTTGTTTTTTCACCATGCAAATACAATGGAGTACAATTAGTTGATGGAGGAATACGTGAAAATCTTCCATGGAAATCATTAAGAGAAATTGGAGCAGATGAAATATATGGAATTGCATTTGATACAATATATAAAGAAAAACAATGCTGTCAAAATTTAATAGATGTGGCAACAAGAGCAATGGAATTACAAGGAAGAGAACTTTCGGCATATGAAAGAGACGGAATTGACAATTTAATTTTAATAAATTTAAAGAAAATTTCTTTATTAGATAATAGTCAAATAAATAATTTATATGAAAAAGGATATAAACAAGCAAAGAAACAACTTAAAAATCTTGAAAAAACAGGAAAAATATAGTATAATTTTAACGATAATTAAAAAGAGAAGGAAAAAATTATAATGAATATAGCAAATGATTGGAAAGATTATAAAATATTAGATATGGCAGATGGGCAAAAATTAGAAAAATGGGGAAATATAATTTTATCTAGACCAGATCCACAAATTATTTGGAAAGAAAAAAGCTTTCCAAACAAATGGAAAGAAGCAAATGCAACATATCATAGAAGTAAAACTGGTGGAGGCTCTTGGGAATATCATAAAAAATTACCAGAACAATGGCAAATAAAATACAAAGAACTCACATTTAATATAAAGCCAATGAATTTTAAGCACACAGGATTATTTCCAGAACAAGCAGTTAATTGGGATTGGATGATTAATAAAATAAAAAACTCAAATAGAGAAATAAAAGTATTAAATTTATTTGCATATACAGGAGGAGCAACAGTTGCATGTGCTTCAGCTGGTGCTTCTGTTTGCCATGTTGATAGTTCTAAAGGAATGGTAACTTGGGCAAAAGAGAATATAGCATCATCAGGGCTAGCTGAAAAAAAAGTTCGATATATTGTTGACGATGTTGTAAAATTTGTAAATAGAGAAATAAGAAGAAAAAATAAATATGATGCAATAATAATGGATCCACCATCATATGGAAGAGGAGCGAATGGAGAAGTTTGGCAATTTGAAAACAATATATATGATTTAGTAGAACTATGTTCAAATGTATTATCAGACAATCCATTATTCTTCTTAATAAATTCATATACAACAGGAATATCAAGCAAAGTATTAGAAAATATTTTAAATTTAACTATAAATAAAAAATTCAAAGGAAAAACAACATCAGGAGAAATTGGTTTACCAATGGAAAACTCTTCACTAGTATTACCTTGTGGAATTTATGGCAGATGGGAGAATTAAAAATGCAAAATTTAAAAGTAATATATGAAGACAATCATATAATAGTAGTAGAAAAAGAACCAAACATTCCATCACAAGCAGACAAAACAGAAGACATAGATATGTTAACAATTATAAAAAATTACTTAAAAGAAAAATACAATAAACCAGGAAATGTATATCTTGGATTAGTACATAGATTAGACAGGCCTGTTGGAGGAGTTATGGTATTTGCAAAAACTTCAAAAGCAGCCTCAAGGCTTAGTGACCAAGTAAGAGAAAAAATATTTAAAAAGAAATATTTAGCTGTTGTTGACGGAAAATTTGAAAAAGAAACTGGAACATTAGAAGATTATTTATACAAAGATGAAAGAAACAATATGAGTAAAGTTGTTTCTAAAGATAAAAAGAATGCAAAACTTGCCAAATTAGATTATCAAGTTCTAGCATATAATGAAGTAAAAAATTTATCACTCATAAAAGTAAATTTACATACAGGAAGACATCACCAAATAAGAGTACAATTATCACATGCAGGCCATAGTATTTTTGGAGACCAGAAATATGGGACAAGAGGACAAGGTAAACAAATAGCATTATGGGCATATGAACTTACAATTGAGCATCCTATAACAAAAGAAGAAATGACATTTAAAAGTTTACCAGAAAGTAATGGAACTTGGTGTATTTTAAGAAACATAAGTACTGATATATAAAAAGCATTGATTTTTTTGTAACTTTAAAGTATAATAATATACGAAAAAATGAGAAAATCAAGACTGATTATTTATCAGTAATTTTTTATTAAATAAAAGGAGAAATAAAAATGAAAGCAATAGAAATAAGAAGAAAATATTTAAACTTTTTTAAAAATCATGGTCATAGCATTATTCCATCAGCACCATTAATACCAGAAAATGACTCATCAGTACTATTTACAACAGCAGGAATGCAACCATTAGTACCATATTTATTAGGAGAGCCACACCCACAAGGAAAAAGACTTACAGATTACCAAAAATGTGTAAGAACAAACGACATTGATGAAGTAGGAGATAATAGACATCTAACATATTTTGAAATGCTTGGAAACTGGTCATTAGGAGATTATTTTAAAGAAGAATCAATCCAAATGAGTTATGATTTTCTAACAAAAGAATTAGAAATACCAGCAGAAAAAATATCAGTAACATGTTTTGCTGGAGACGAAGACTGTGCAAGAGACGAAGTAACAGCAGAATGTTGGAAAAAAGCAGGAATTCCAGAAGAAAGAATATATTATTTTGGAAAAGATGACAACTGGTGGATTGCAGGAGAAACAGGACCATGTGGACCAGACACAGAAATGTTCTATGATACAGGAAAACCAAAATGTTCACAAGAATGTAACCCATCATGTGGATGCGGAAAATATGTAGAAATATGGAACAATGTATTTATGGAATTCTATAAAGATGAAAATGGAAAATATACAAAACTAAAACAAAAAAATGTTGATACAGGTTTAGGAATAGAAAGAATGACAATGATACTTGAAGGAAAAGAAACACCATTTGAAACAGAATTATTTTCTCATATAATGAATAAACTAGAAGAATTACAAAAAGTAGACAATATCGCTAGTAGAAGAATAGTAGCAGAACACTTACGTTCAAGTATGATGATAATAGCTGATGGAGGAAGACCAAGCAACATAGATAGAGGTTATATTTTAAGAAGACTAATTCGTAGAATGATAAGACATATGAACAAATTACAAATATCACTTGATGAATTATCAACATTAATAGACTTAAATGTGGAAAACTTAAAAGAAATGTACCCAGAACTTGAAGATAAAAAAGAAATAATAAAAAATGTAATAATAGAAGAAAAAGATAAATTCGTAAAAACACTAACAAAAGGTGAAAAAGAATTTGAAAAAGAATTAGAAGAAATCAAAAAACAAGGAAAAGAAAAAGTAGACGGAAAAATAGTATTCAAACTATATGACACATATGGTTTCCCGCCAGAAGTAACAGAAGAATTAGCTAAAGAAAATGGAATGAAAATAGACAAAGAAGAATTTAGCAAATTATTCAAAGAACATCAAGAAAAATCTAGAGCTGGTTCAGAACAAAAATTTAAAGGAGGATTAGCATCAACAGGAGAAATGGAAACAAAATACCATACAGCAACACACCTATTAAATGCAGCATTAAAACAAATATTAGGACCACATGTACATCAAAAAGGAAGCAATATAACAGTAGACAGAATGAGATTTGACTTCTCACACCCAACAAAAATGACAGACGAAGAAAAGCAAAAAACAGAAGACTTAGTCAACCAATGGATAAAAGAAGCAATTCCGGTAGAACATATGGAAATGAAAAAAGATGAAGCAATAAAAATGGGAGCAGAAGCAATGTTCATTGAAAAATATGGAGACATAGTATCAGTATACAAAATAGGAGATGTATCATTAGAACTATGTGGAGGGCCCCATGTAACAAACACATCAGAACTAGGACATTTCAAAATAAAAAAAGAAGAATCAAGTTCTTCTGGTGTAAGAAGAATAAAAGCAATATTAGAATAATAAACTAAAAGTAAGCTAGAATATTGATATAAAATAAAAATATTAATATATAAAAGGAAAAATGTTAAAACAATATCAATTTTTATGGTGTTAAAGCAACTTTTTCCAATAATATGGGAGTATTAAGAAAGGAATATGATTAATTATGGACGAAAATTGTACATTTTGTAAAATTATAAAAGGAGAAATACCATCAAGCAAAGTTTATGAAGATGAAGAAATATTAGCTTTTAACGATATAAATCCAGCAACTCCAATACACATTTTAGTAATTCCAAAAAAACATATACAATCACTTGCAACAATGGATGATGGAGAAGAAAAAATTATTTCTAAAATATATAAAGTAATAAATGAAATTGCAGAAAAACAAGGATTTAAAGAAAAAGGATATAGAGTTATAGTAAATTGTGGAAAAGATGCAGGTCAAGAAGTAGATCATTTACACTTTCATGTACTAGCCGGAACAAAGATGGGGGATAAAATCGTATAAATTTACAGAAAAAGGTAGATTTTTCTTGGAAAGTGTGTTATAATAGATATATAGATGTGAATTTTAGAATTTATTAAAAGGAAGGGATGGTAATATGAATAGTAAATATAGTACTTTTTTAACAGTTCTTTTAGTAGTTATAATTGTTGCAATAGTAGGAGTTATAGGATTCTTAGGATTCAGATATATATCAAGCGTAAATAGTAAAAAAGAGGCTGAAAACTTTGTAGACACATTCCCAAAACAAGATGAAACAGAGCCAACAGAAAAAGAACCTGTAATAGATGATAATTTGGATGTTGATGTTACTGAACCAGAAAACACAGGAGATACAACAGACGATAATCAACAAGCACCTGCACAAGAACAAAGATTTAATGGATACTTAGTTGCAGGAACAATAGAAATTCCAGCAACAGGGTTAAGTTGTCCTGTACTTGCTGAAGAAGAATACAGTAAATCAGCATTAGAAACATCAGTTGTTGTTCTACATGGTGTAGGATTAAACCAACCAGGAAACACTACAATTGCAGGTCATAACTACAGAAATGGAAACTTTTTCTCAAATAACAAAAAATTAAATATAGGAGACAAAATATACATAACAGACTTAACAGGAAAAAGATTATCATACACAATTTATAACAAATACGAAACTTCAGACACAGATGCTGAATATATGACAAGAGACACACAAGGTGCAACTGAAATCTCATTAACAACTTGTACAGACGACAGTAAAGCACGTTTAATCATCTGGGCAAAAGCAGATATCTAAAAAAGATATATATATTACATTCATTAATAATAAAAAAGGTCGCAAACAATACAATGTTTGCGACCTTAAAATATTTTCAAGACTTCTTTATATGCTAGAAGTCTTGAAAATATAAAATAAACTATGATTTTATAATATTTCGTATATTGTCAATTTTTTCTTTATCTTCTACATATTCTTTTCTCGGCTTAACAAAATTTTTAGAACCTCTTTTTTCAAAATCATATCTAGGAATTAATTGAATATGAAAATGATTCATTAGACCATCACACATAGTGCAAAGATAAACACTTTCACAATGGTAAACTTCTTTTAAAACATTCATCATATTTTTTGCAAAAACAAATATTTTTGAACATAAATCATTTGGAATTTCCATCATATCTTTATAATGTTTCTTAGTTGAGATAATTACATGACCATCTGCTCTAGGGTTATTAGCTAAAAAACACTCAAATTCGTTGTTCTCAAAAAGTAACCTATTAGAAATATCACCATATAAACAATTATTATTTTCTTTATCATAACAAGTAGGGCATATTCCTAAATCAGTTAAAATGGCAGGAGATATATTGCCATTATTTTCAAAAATATCTTTTATAGGACTTTTTATTTTATTCCAAAATTCTTTTAAATTATCATAAGAAAGGATATTTTCAACATCATCTGGACTAATCCACTTTAAATTTTCTTGATCTTTTAAATCTATATTTTTAGAAGTTGGACCATCATCTATTGCTATATACATATAATTTTCTACATTTTCTCCTGATGGAGTTGTATATGTATTTATGCAAATTTCTTTGTTTATTAATAAATGATTAGCTCGTAATGTTTCTTCTTCAGTTTCTCTAACTGCACATTCTTCAAGTGTTTCTCCAACTTCAAGATGTCCTTTTGGAAAAGTATAGTCTTTTTCTGAATCTCTATAAACTAGTCCAATTTTTTGTGTTTCCGAATTTAGCAAAACAGTTCCTGCTTTTTTTACTACCATAAAATACCTCCAAATTTTGTATAATTAAATTATATAAAAAATTAGTTTATAAATCAATGTTATTTACTATAAAAAATAGGTAATATTTTCAAAAAATAATTTACAGTTTTTATGAGAAATGATAGAATAAAAAAGTAAAAATATTTTATAATTTAATATAGTCCGGTTTTATATATAAAAAAGTCCGGTCAATACCGTATTTTTTAAAGAAAAATGTTAGGAGTTAAAATGGAAAACGTAAAAGAACGAGTAAAAGCAGACAAATATTTAACATATAATGAATACAAAAAATATTGTGAAGAAAATAAACTAGAAATAGATGAAGAAGAATTAAATAAAATAAATGAAGAATTTATAGAAAGAAAATTAATAGAATATAAAGACTATTTTGACAATATGTTTACAGATGTAGGAGAAAAGATAAATCTTGATGAAGAACAAAGAAGAGTAATTTTAAGAGATGAAGAATATTGTTTAATAAATGCAGGTGCTGGTTCAGGGAAAAGTACAACTATGGCTGGAAAAGTAAAATATTTAGTAGATAAACTAAATGTAAAACCAGAAGAAATTATAATGCTAACATTTACCAAAAAATCCAGTGAAGAATTAGATGAAAAAGTAAATGATTTATTAGATTTAGGAGTACCTGTTTCAACATTTCACTCATTAGGAATGAAATTCATAAAAAAATGTTATCCATTTCCTGTAAAAGTAGTTGGACCAGATGAACAAAAAAGCATTATAAGTAATTATATAAAAGACTTATTTCCAAATAAGGCAAAATTAAGAGAATTAATTGAACTATTTAAACAATGTGAACAGAAAAACTATATTGCAAAAGGTTTTGTAGAAAATTTTGAAAAATTTAAAACATTTGAAGAATATTTTCAAGACTATAAAAGGAGAAAATATTTTATCGAAAATCAAAGAGAAGGTGGCATACATCAATACTTAATAAATAGACTTAATTCAAGAAGTTCACTTTATACAATAAGAGGAGAAAAAGTAAAATCTTTAGGAGAAGTTAGAATAGCCAATTTTCTTTATATAAATGGCATAGATTATACTTATGAAAAAATATTTGAAGAAAAAGTAAATGAAGACACAACATATAATCCAGACTTTACAATAGAATATCAAGGAAAAAAGATATATATTGAATATTTCGGATTATCATCTTGTTATAATGAGAACAATGAACTTATAAAACAAGAAATTAAAAGATATAATAAAATTAGAAAAATAAAAGAAAATTATCAAAAAGCAAATCATTATGATTTTATAAACCTTGATTATCAAACACCTGATGGAGATTTTATAACTACACTAGAAAAAGAATTGCTAAAAAGGAAAATACAATTCTCAACAAGAAGTGATAATGAAATTTTTAACAGAATTTTAGATAATAATATAAATGCAGAATTTTATAAGTTCACAAATTTAATAATTTCTTATATAGATATTTTTAAAAATATGTTAGTAGATAATGAAGATTATATGTTTGAAAAAAGAAAAATAGAAATAGCAAAAGAAAATTTTAAATATAAATATTTTTCAAATAACAAGCAGGAAGAAGCTAGGTATAGAATTAAAGCTATAGGGTATTTACAAGAAATTTATCATTATTATCAAGATTATTTAACCAAAAATAATATGATAGATTACAGTGATATGATTAATTTATCATATAAATTTATTATTAAAGAAGTTAAAAATAGATTTCCAGAATTAAATTTTAAATATATAATTGTTGATGAGTACCAAGACATTACTTTTCAAAGATTCTTGTTTGTAAAAAGATTAGTAGAATATTTTGATGCAAAACTAATATCAGTAGGGGATGACTGGCAATCAATATACTCATTTGCTGGTTCAAGATTGGAATTATTTAATAAATTTAGTGAATTATTTTTAAATTCAAAAGATGATATGTATCTATCAACAACATATAGATATGGGCAAGAATTAGTAGATATTTCAAGTGAATTTATATTAAAAAATGAAGAACAAACTATTAAAAATATAAAATCTGTAAAACATTTAAATAATCCAATAGAAATGTGTGAATATGAAAGGACAGAGGAATATAAAAAAATAAATGAATTAGTACATAAGATATATAACGAAAATTCAAATTATAAAATATTAATTCTAGCTAGAACGAATAAATGTCTGGAAGAATTGGCTAAAAGTGAGTTTTTTACAAAAGGAATAGAAGATGTTTTAATATGTAAAGACTTACCAGATGCTAGAATAGAAGCTTTAACTATGCATAGATCAAAAGGATTAACTGCAGACCAAGTAATTGTTTTTGGGCTTAGAGAAAAAGTGTTTCCTAGTAAAAATAGAACATCACATTGGATATTTGAATATTTTAAACTAGACTCAATTACAGAAAAAATACCTTATGCTGAAGAAAGAAGATTGTTCTATGTTGCATTAACAAGAACAAGAAACAAGGTTTATTTAGTTGTTCCAAATAATAGAAATAGTAAAAGTGAATTTGTAAATGAAATTGAGAAAATGATTTAAATACAAAAAAGCGAGAAGCTGGGAAAACAGTTGTTTTCTCCAGCTTCTCGTTGTGTTAGTTTTGACCTCCTTTTTTTAGCTGTTGGCAGCGATTTCGGCAAGCCGAATCGCATCCTCGAGAGTATCTGCCCCGCCGATGAAGCCGGCGTTGTGGCAGAACGTTGCGGATGCAACACCAGTTACATCCTGAAGAGCCTTCCCATTAAGGCCTCTCCATTCCTGCGGAACGGGATGACGCTGGGCAAAACTGCCCAACGATGCAGGCACACACTGCCAGTTGTACCCTCCACGGTTAGAGGGGAAGACAACGAACAGAATGTCATTCGCCTTCTCGTTTTTGGACGAGAAGATGAATTCCTGCCAAGGAGCGAACCTTTCGAGTACCATGACAGGGCCTTCAGTCCTGTCAATAGCCTTCTCCACAATGGATTCGGCCTTGGCTTTGCTCATGGCATTTGCCAGAGCATTGCCCAGGATAAGAGTTGCGAACTCCACAGCCTTCATAAAGGCTGTGTCAGAGTCTTCCTGGCTATCCCATGTGGGATTGAAGGCAGAAATGGCAGCCGATAAAGTCATCGGCTTGCAGACATATTCTGTCTTGGGCATTTTGCCATTATCAATGGCGTCAATGCCCTGGATCAGGTCCCTGTCAATCAAGGACCATACCAGCTCGGGATTGGCAGATTCCGAGACTTCGGGAATCATACGCCCGAAGTCCCGCCAAATCAGACCAGCGGAACTGTACGGCACACCGTTTTCACGGCAACCATTTCCGCCTTTCTGGTGGTGGTCATACTTGCCCCCACCAATGTCATAAACGATAACAGGTGCGGCCACTTCTTCCGGAACTTTGAAAGTCCGGCAGAGAATAAGGTTGTTAAAAACCTTATTCAGGATGGCGGTCGCCATCGTTTCGTCGGCGTGGAACACGCCGCCATGGGTAAGAGCATTAGCTTCGATGGTTTTTTTCACGATATGGAACATAATGTTTACCTCCATTTTTTTTCAATGTTCGGCGGTCAAATCTTGACAATTCAACAGAATTGTCTATAATTGTACAATGCAATTATACTTATATTTTAACAAATTTTACATAAAAAGTCAACTTAATATATTATTACAAATTTTAATGCCAAATATAAGAAAAACAAATAAAAAAACTTTATATAATGTTGAGTTGTAACGAATATTGACTAAGATTTTTTAAAATGATAAAATGATAAAAAAATAAATAATTAAGGACAAATGAATATGAATGAGGATGTATTTTCAATCAATAATTTTAATATAATAGAAGATGGAGAGAACTACTACTTATTTAGAGCATTAAATTTAGATGACCAAAGAGAAATAAGTGAAGGAATAAATTCAAATAATGGAGAGATACAAAAAGTAATTACAAATAAGCAAAGATACCCAGAAAATGATAGATATGCAAATGAAACAGAAATTTCATTAAAAGAAATATGGGATCATACCAAAAGTGTAAATTTTTATAGAGGAACTAATTGTATTTCATTATCTTCAAATGCTAATGTTTCTATAGACTATGGTTCAAAATATGGTGAAAAATATTTAATGATAAAAGTACCAAAAGAACAAGATAGTCAAATTTATAATGCAGGGCAATATATGATTTCAGAACTTAATAGAATTTTAGAAAACAGAATATCACAAATACCTCAAGATTCTGAAATTGTAAGATTAGTACACGAAATAGAAAATAAAGAAAATTATAATGATATAAAAAAAATAATAGTAGATAGATTTAAAAGTACAAGTTTAAGTGGAAGATATACAACTACAAATAATATTAGAACACGAGAATCAATGTTTAAAAGATTTAATAAAAGACAAGCTTTTTCAGAAGAACAACAATTAGAATACAACAAAATAATTGGAAAACTTACTTTGCTTGAAATATATGGAATGTTACCAACAGAAATTTTTAACAATATAAATATATCATCATTAACAAGTACAATAGGAAGTGAATTTTCCAATAGAGAGTTTGTTCATTATGGAGAAATAAGTAAAGACGAGTTTGTACCAATATCTAAGATTAACCTTAATATGTTTGCTTTGTTACAAGTCGCAAAAGAACAAGGAATTGAACAGCAAGCAATAAATGAAATAGAAAACAAATTGATTGAATATACAAACCAAAGATACGAACTAATTGAAAGAGATAACAAACTATATTATTCAAATGGTAGAGAAGAAATAGATTTACATTTAAGTAATGATAGTGTGCTTATAAATGAAAATAATTTGAAAAACAATACTAATTTTTCTGTTGAAGAAATATTTGATAAAACAAATGGTAGTATAAGTTATTCAAAAGCTCAAAATGCTACGCAATTTGTATATAATTTAAGTATAGCACAAAGAAAATCAATAGAGTTTGCAAATGTTTTAAAACAAATTATAAATGATAGCAAATTAGATGCAACCATAGATGAAATAGCTCAAAAATCAGTTGCAATAAATGACAAAATAATTACTAGAAAAAATGGAAGAGGAATACAAATATCTGAATCTGTAAATATTGATATGAATAGAGGCGGTAGAAAACAATTTTCAGATGAGGAACAAAGAAAAATATATGAAAAAGTAAAAAGTCTTTCAAAAAAAGATCTTGAAACAATAATATCTAATAACGGAGCAGAATTAGAGCAAAAAATTTATATTGAAAATTTAAATCATAGTAATATTGATATAAACAAAACAAGAGAAGAAAGATTAAATAGATATTTTGCAGAAACTATAGTAGACGGATTAGACTTTTCTAAAATTTATAAAACAGCAATTACACAAAAGGACATGACAGAAGAAGAAAGAGAAAAGTTAATTTCTCAAATAGAAAGAGCTGATTGTAAAAGATTATACAATGCTTTTGTAAATGCTGGAGTTGAACAAGAAAATATATCTGGTTATATTACAAATTTATTGATGGACAATGGATATAAACAATATGATTTCGTTGAATTGTCTAAAGCAGAAGATTTAGAAAATATAATAGAAAAGAATGTTCCAAATCTAAATTGTAGAATACTACCAACAAGATTGGATAAACAATTAGGAATTGAAGATAATTCATATATTGTACCAGAAACAAAAATCAAATTAAGAGATTATCAAGCAAGTGCACTTGATAAAGTAAACGAAATTCATCAGCAAAAAAGATATGCTGCTACAATTTTACCAACAGGAGCGGGAAAATCATTTGTAGCGATGTCTTTAATGATGCAATATAAAAATGGAAATATTTTATATTTTGCTCCTAATATCGAAATTCTAAATCAATTAAAAAGACATATTGCCAAAAATATATTGGAAGATGAGAATGCAAATATAGAAGAAGCTTTTCCACACTTAAAAATGTTTTGTTATCAAGGTCTAACAAGAAAAGATGAGGAACTTTTAGAAAGCTATGATGCAGATTTAATTATATTTGATGAATTACATAGAACAGGTGCTATAAAGTGGGATAGCAAAATAAGAAACTTAATAGAAGGTAATCCAAATGCCAAAATATTAGGAATAACAGCAACTCCTGTAAGAGATGTAGATAAAAGAAATATGGCAAGAGAAATTGCAGAAGCTACAGGGGAATATACAATAGAAGAAATAAAACAAAAAAGATATTTAGCATCTGAAATATATCTATTAGATGCAATGCAAGATGGAATTGTTGTTAGCCCAAGAGTTGTTACTTTTGATTATTCTTTACAAGACAGTGAACAATATCAAGAAATTAGAAAGATGTATGAAGAAGAAACAAATCCTCAAAAAAAAGAGGAAATAAAAAAAATATATGATGAAATGAAAGATATTATACAAAAATCTCAATTAGAAGGTATGTCTAAAATTTTTGAAGAAAATATAAACAACAAACACGGAAGATATATTGTATTTTTACCAAGAAACAATACTGATATGAGTTCAGAAGAATATGTTAAAGCAGAAATAGAAAAAATAAAAGAGAATTTAAGAAATATAGATTCTGAACCACAAATAGATTATCTAATAAGTGATAGAGAAAGAAAAAGCGAAAACTTAACAGCAATATCAAATTTTGAATCATCACAATCAGAACACTTAAAATTAATATTTGCAATAGATATGTTAAACGAAGGTGTTCATGTTGATGGTATAGATGGAATTATAATGTTAAGACCAATAAGTGCTGAACATAAAATATTGTATTTACAACAAATTGGAAGATGTATTTATTCTTTAGATCCACAAAAGCCTATAGAAGAAAGTCAGGCACCTATAATTTTTGATGTATATAACAATTATTTAGAACAAAATATGGATAGAGAGGCAAACAGAACTACACCCACATCTGATTTACAAAGATTACAATTAATAGTAAATTGGGTTAATCTTCACGGATATATTCCAGACATAGAAAGCGAAGATATTGAAGAATTTAAAAAAGCGAGAACATTAAAAATAATAAAAACTAAATATGAGAAATATCTTGAAGGAATAAATAACCATAATTTAAGTGAAACAGAAATATATGAAATAGAACAAGTATTAGAATTAGGAAAAACAATTGACTTATGGAATTTAGAGATTCCAGAAATACCTATTAAAGAAGGAGCAAAAAACATTACTAGAAATAATGTATTTAAGGTAGTAGGTGAACAAAAAAGATTTTTAGACTTATTTAAGAAAGCCAATGAAATAAAGAAAGAGAGAAAACCAGGAGCAAAATTAAGAATAAGGAATATTATTTCTATATTAGATGTATTATCAGAATATGGCATAGACATTAATAATGATAGTATAAAACCAGAAAGTACTTTAGGAGAAATATTTGAAACTTTAACACCAGAGATAAAAAAATTGATTTTAGAAGAAGTAGATTTTCCAATGGATTATCCAATAGGACAAGAATATCAATATGCTAGAACAGTATTTTATAATGGAAGAAGTGAATTTCTACAATATGATATTAATGTTTTAAGAAAATGTGGTATTTTTGAAAAATTTAAAAAAGGTAAAGGATTTATATGTGCAGTAAAAGATGGTTTTATTATAAATGGACCAAGTGAATATGGTAATATTAATATAGAAACAGGAACTTACTGGAATGAAGAAGGAATAGATGTAGATGGATATGATGAACATGGCTATAATAAAAAAGGTTATGACAGATCTGGTTATAATAAAAATGGCATAGATAGAAATAATTTTGACAAAGATGGTATATTTTATGAACAACAAGAAGATGGAACTTTTATTAATACAGGACGAAAAGTAGACAATAATGGTTTTAATAAAAATGGTAAATTTTGCAAACTTCAAAAAGATGGAACATATATAGAAACAGAAAGTGAAATAAATTATTATGGTTTTAGCAGATATGGACGTTGGTACCCTAAAAATGCCTATTATTATTCAGATTATTATGAAGGAAGGATTGTAGATAATAATTTTTTTGATATGGATGGATATTATTGGAGACCTGCTCAAGAAGGTGAAAGCGGAACATTTATAAATAGAAGAGAATATGTTAATTCACATCAAAAAATTAATGATAGAGGTTTTGATAGAGATGGTTATTGGTATATAAAGAAAAAAGATGGTACAATTGAAAAAACAGATAGAAAATTTGACAATAATGGTTTTGAAATAGACGGATTATGTACTAGAAAAACAGTCAGTGGAAAGCAAATTAGAATAAAACAAAACCAATATGGATTTGATTTAGAAGGAAACTATTATCCAATTCGAGGAGGAAGATATTCAGATAAACCATATGGTAAGTATGATAATTTTGGATTTGATGTAAATGGAATAAATATAAAAACAGGTAGTAGATTAGATGAAAATAACTTTGACAGAAATGGAATTTACTATAAAAGACAAGAAGATGGAAAATTAAAAAGTACTGGCTTAAGGGTTAATGAAAGAGGATTTAATAGGTTAGGACATTATTGCAAACTACAATCAAATGGAAAATATATAGATACACAAGAAATAGTAGATCCAGAAGGATATACTATTAATGGATATGATTTACATGGATTTAGTAAAAGAGGATTTTATCATGATCAAGATGGTCAAATTTATGACCCACATGGGTTTAAACAAGATGGAACTTATTTGGAAACAGGATTAACATACAATAAAAGAAAATTTAATATAGATGGAAGACATATTATTACAAAAAAGAAAAGAGATTTAAGAGGATTTGATATTGATGGTAATAATACTGAAAGATTATATGGTAAAGAAATAACAACAAAATATGACAGTGATCTCTTTGATGAAGATGGTAAACATATAGAAACAGGAGAGTTTTTTTACAATGGATATAATGCATACCATGTAGATGAAAATGGAAAATTGAGAAATGGACAAGAACACGAATATATTACATTTGCAAGAAATTATATACAAGGAATGTTATCAACAGAAAAAAACAATCAATATTTAAAATCAGCTCAAGAATACTTACGAAGTCTTAACGTCAGAAATGCTGATGAAGAAAAATATAGAATTACATATATATTATATGCTGCTGGAGAGATGTATCCACAAATAAAACAAGACTTAATGAATGAAATAGAAAAAACGATGAAAGAAATACAAGAAAAACAAGAACAATTAGATAAATTATATGAAAATGTAAAAGGCAAAAAAGGAAAAATTCAAAAATTAGAAAAGGAAAAAGCAATGCTTGAGCAAGGTTTACAAAATATTAGAGATTTAACAGAATTTAGGTAAAATAAAAATTTTACGTAAGAGAAGGAAAATTTTTAAAAATGAAAGAAAATAACAATATAATAAAAAATTTTTTAAATAAAATAAAAGAACTTTTTCGAAAAATATTTACCAAAGAAGAAAAATACTTGTTAAATGAAAAAAATTCGAATGAAAGTAACTCAAATGAAAATGTTTCAAATGAAAATAAAGTCAAAGATAGTAATATAAGAAAAAAAAGAGAACAATATGAAGTCGAAAAAGAACGAATATTGAAAATATACGCAAATCTAAAAAATGGAAAAATACAGGCTGATGATTTATTAATAACAGATTTAATACAAGTAACAATTTTATTAAGAAATGAAAAGTCTTTATATGCAGAAAAAATATCAGAACAAGAGCAAAAATTAAATGAGTTAGATAAAAGAATAACAAGTTTGGTAGATGAAAATACAGCATTAAAATTAAAAACAACTAGTTAATATACATTTTATAAAATAATGAAAAAAATAATCGATTGCTTAATAAATGAACATCGATTATTTTTTATATAAAACACTTAAAGAAAAAAATTGAAAAAAGTGAACCAAAAGAGAGCTAAAAAAATCTAAAGAATAAAGAGAAAAAGAAAGGGGAGAAAGATGGATAAAGAAACGATAAAAAAAGCCAAGCAAGGAGATGCAGACAAAATTGGACAAATCATACTTGAGAACATGCAAACATTATACAGAGTAGCATTTGGCATACTAAAAAATGATGACGAAATATATGATGCAATTTCAGCAACTACAGTAAAAGTATTCGAAAATATCCACACACTAAAAAAAGAAGAATATGTCAAAACATGGATAACAAGAATACTAATAAACGAATGCTACAAAATATGTAATAAAAACAAAAAAATAATCTATTTAGAAAATGTACAACAAAAAAATCTAGTACATAATGACACACATGAAGAATTAGAATTTAAAAACCTAATTAGAAACTTAAATGATGAACTAAAAGAAATAGTAATTTTATACTATTTTGAAGACTTTAGTATTAAAGAGATATCAAAAATAATAAAAATCCCAGAAGGAACGGTAAAAACAAGAC
The DNA here is from genome assembly GCA_944393385.1 of uncultured Clostridia bacterium. Taxonomy (GTDB): domain Bacteria; phylum Bacillota; class Clostridia; order TANB77; family CAG-508; genus CAG-269. The sequence continues at coordinate 27,294 of CALYAA010000016.1, read as the reverse complement.
TATCAAGAGCAAGGAAAAAACTAGAAGACACAATATTAAATGAAAACAAAAAGAAAGGAGATGAAAAAGCTAATGGATAATAATGAATTAGATAAAATTTTAAAAGAAAAATTAAAAGGAAAAATTCAAATGCCACAAGAGATGCAAGAAAAAATCAAACAAAAAGTAGAACAAGAAAAATCAAACTATAAAAAGAGCAAAAACATAAAATATAATAAATTAAAACCATTAATATCAATAGTAGCAGTATTAATAATAATATTTACAGCAGACTTGTTAATAAACAAAAATCTATTTAATGAACCAGAAATAACTACAACAGTTGTAGCAATAAAATCCATAGAACCCACAAAAATAAATAATGGAATAATAGCAAATGATACAGAATTTATTATATACACAGATGGACAAAAAACAACTAAAGAAGATGTACAAAGAAGCATATACATAGAACCACCTCTTGATTATGAAATAAAAAAGATAAATGATGAACAATATAAACTAGAATTTAAGCAAAATATACCAGACAATACAATATTAAAATTACAGTACATAAAAGATAAAATAACAGAAGACAGTTGGGCATATCAAACATCAAATAAACTATCAGTAACAAGTACATATCCAGCAAATGGAGAAAATACAGTTTCTAAAAACACAAGTATTGAAATTAAATTTTCTTATGCTGGTATAGAAGAAATACAAAATAATATAACAATAACACCAGAAATAAAAGGAACCTGGGAACATTATGGAAATATATGGAGACTAATACCAAGTGAAGAACTAAAAGAAAGTCAAAAATACATTATAAATATAGCTAAAGGAATAGAAGCGGAAGACAAAGTACTAGAAAGTGATTATACATTCAGCTTTACAGTAAATACAGAAGATGAAATGCCTAAATTTACATATAATACAAATTCAATAGACAAAATAAGCACATTCAAAAAAGATGAACAAATAAAAATATATTATACAATAAATTACAGTACAAGTAATAGTGAAATAGGAAAAGTAGAAATAAGTAAATTCAATTCAACAGATGCATTTATAGAATATTTAAACACAGGAAATTATACAAATTCAGTAGAAGCAGAAGAATATGAATATGAATTAAAAAACAATTATATCCAATTAAACAAAAATCTAACAGATGGATATTATGTAGCAAGCATACAAACACAGGAAGGAATAGAATTATTTAACTGTCCTATACAAATAAATGACATAGCAGGATATGCAATATCAACTGAAAGAGATATTATTGTATGGGTAGCACAAGGAAATAATTTAGCAGAAAACATCAATGTAGAATATTCAGGAAAAGAGCAAAAAACAAATAAAGACGGAATAGTAGAATTTAAAGGAATTTCAGATGGATCACAAACAGTAAAATATGTCAAAGTAGGAAATACTGAAAATAAACTAGTAATAGGAATATATAATTATGATTTAGAAAATTATCCAACAGGATATTTATATACAGACAGACCATTATATAAAAATACAGACACCATAAACATTTGGGGATTTGTTCCAAAAGAGCTTTTCTATGATGAATTAGAAGATGAATTTTATATTCAACTTGGAGAAGAAGAAAAACAAAAAGTACAAGTTGATGAAGAAGGAAATATCAACTACAAAATAGAATTAGAAAACCATGTTGATGGTGAAGATATATATATATCACTATATTACAAAAACACTGTAATTGCATCAAGAGCAATCACAATAGAAAATTACGAATTACAAAATTATATATATGAAATAATAAAAGACAAAAATTATGCTATTTCAGGAAGTGAATATAACTTTAAAGTACAAGTAAAACATATAACAGGATTAATTGTACCAAACAAAACAATAGCAATAGAATACAATGATATTACATATAGAGAAACAACAAATGAAGAAGGAATAGTTGAATTTACTATAACATTAAACCAACGAGAAAATGAAAGTACAATACCATATATGGACACAATAAAAATATATAATGGAGATTTAGAAGAATACAATACAACACAACAATATTTAGAAATATATGTAATTAGCAAAAACACATATTCAAAAATAGAAAAAACAGAAGGAAACAAATATCAAGTAACATTATATAAATTAGCAACAGATAGAAATACACAAGTAGACTATGATTTACAAGAAATTTATGATGGATTTTATAATACAGAAATAGAAATCAACCTAAAAGAAACTGTATATCAAAGATATATGATTGGATACCAATATAATAAATACACAAAAGAAAATGAAGAAGAATATTCATATGAACAAATAAGTGAGAATACAACAAATATAACAAAAATGGTTACACAAAACGGAAAAATAGAATTTGATACAAACACCTTAGATATTAAAACAGATACAGAAGAAAAAAGATATCAATATGAATTACAGTTCAAATATAAAGATGGAAACGGAAATGAAGTAATAGAAACAGAATACATTTATGATGAGTACAGTATAGATAATTCAGGAGTGTTTTATGAATCTTTCGAATCCGGAGATATGTTATATGAAGCAAGTTATGATATAGACATGTATTCATATTACACATACAGATATTTATTAAAAAGAGATAAAGAAGAATTCACAATTGGAGAAACAGTAAATCTAACACTAGCAGAATGCACAGAAAATGGAATACAAGAAATACAAAATCAAGGAAAAATACTAAGAATTGTATTACAAGAAGATATAACCAAAACAGACATTATAGAAGACAACAATTTTAATTACACATTTGAAGAAAAAGACTTTCCAGGATGCAAAATAACATCAGCATATTTATATAATGGAAAATTCTATAGAATGCCAATATACTATTTCGATTTCCAAGAAGAAGACAGAAAAATAGATATTGAAATAACAGCAGATAAAGAAGAATACAAACCAGGAGATGAAGTAACACTAAAAATTAAAACCACAAACAAAGGAAATCCAATAAAATCAACTGTAAATGTAAGTGTTGTAAACAAAGCAGTATTTGAAATAGAGCAAGATATAACAAATATAGCAGAAAAAATTTACCAAAACAAAAATTATCCAATATACACATATTCAACATATAGAGATTATTTATCAATTATGCCAGAATTAGGTGGTGGAGGAGATGGTGAACCAAGAGGAGACTTTGGTGACACAGCTTATTTTGAAACAATCTCAACTAACTCGAAAGGAGAAGCAACAGTAACCTTCAAATTGCCAGACAATGTAACAACATATATTGTAACAGTACACAGTGCCAATAAAGACTTATACTTAGGAGTAGACAAAACAGAGATAACATCTAAATTAGACTTCTTTATCCAATATACAGAACCAAGAAATGTAAAAACTACAGACGATTTAGTATTAAACGCAACATCAATTGCAGAAGAAAAATATGATGTTGAATATGAATTCACAATAAAAGAATTAAACCAAACATTAAATGCAACAGGAAGCACAAATGAAATAACAACAGTTAATTTTGGTAAACTACCATTTGGAACCTATACAGCAATAATAAGAGGAAAACATGAAAATCAAGAAGATGCAATAGAATACAAATTTAATATAATAGAATCAGCTCAAGAAATTCAAAACAAAGAAACTATGGACATAAATAATCAAAGTACAATAAAACCAACCAAAAATCCAGTAGTATTAGAAATTTACAACAAAGAAATGAAACAATATTTAGAATACATTGATTTTATTGAACAAACTTTAACACAAAGACTAGACACACAAATTGCATATAATAAAGTACAAAACTTGAAAAATGAATATTATAAAACCCAAAATGCAGGCAACTATATTAACTTATCTAATTATATAGGAGATTCATATTTCAAAAATTTAAAAAGTGGAGAAGAAGACATTGTTCTTACAGCCTTAATAAGCAAATTTGCAAAAGAATATTATAGTAGTGCAATAACAAATGGTATTAATACAGAAATAGCAAAAGATGACAACATATTTGAAATATATCTACTATCATCAGCAAATAATGAACCAGTTTTAGCAGATTTATTATATTTAAAACAAGAGCCAGACATAGATAACTACAACAAATTATTAGTAACACTATCATTAGAATTTTTAGGAGATTATCAAAATGCCAAAGAATTATATAATACTATTCAATTATCAGAAGAAGAAGCAAATCAATATAAATCATTAATTGCTTTAATTGAAACTTATATAGATAATAATAATGCCATCACAAAAATAAATGAACTTATAGAAGAAGCTCCTGAAGACGAATACTTAAGATTTGCAATATTAGCATTTTTTGAAAACAATGCAAATGAAATTGAAAAACAAGACACAGTAAAAATAATAAGCAGTGATATTAATGAAACAGTAACAGTTAATGGAATGCAAGTTCAAACATTAACAATTAATAGTGAAGATTTAAACGAAATAAAATTTGAAACAGAAAGTAATGATTTAGTAGTTTCATATTATTATCAAACTCTAATAGAAAATATTAAAAGTGATAAAATTAAAAAAGACATTAGTATAAATCTAAAAGGAGATTTGAAGAAGGGAAATAGTGTTACATTAGAAATAAACTTTAATGAAAAATATGATGGCGAAATAAGAATTGCTCTTCCAAATTCACTAAGATTAGCCGAAAAAGAATATGATTATAATAAATATTACTTAACTAATAATCAAATAGATTATGTAACATTTTACAAAAATGAAAATACAACTAGAATGGAAATACCTTTGCTAGTAACTTTAGAAGGAAATTATAGGTTTGAAAATATTGTTTGTGTTTATAATGGTATGTATCATATTTCAAATTCTTTAGATTTTACTGTAAAATAAAATATGAATTAAAAAAGAAAGTAAGGATATACAACTAAGTATTCTTACTTTCTTTTTATCATATCCAATATATTTTCATTTTTAGAAAAACTCTTTAACCAATTATTCAAAGCTTTTTGCTTTTTAAAAACTAATAATTTATAATCAGGAACATCATTAAGCAATTCCAAAACTTTAGGACGATTCTTTTTATTATATGTAATGACATACTTGATAAAATTAAAATCAAGACGTTCTTTGCAACCAGGAAGCTCAAATTTTTCCTTATTAAAATTCTTTATAATCCTTTTTGAAACACCTTTCAAATGTGCAAAACTTGAATAATCTAACCAAATAATTAAATTAGCTCTATCCAAACGTTCTTTTAAGGTCTTATTATAGTTACCATCTATAATCCATTTATCTTCTTTAGATTTTGAAGAAATAATTTCATCTCTTTTATGTTTATCTATCTCAACCCAATTTGCATTATAATTAATAGCATCCAAATGAATAGCAGGAATATCAAGTATTTTAGACAATATATTAGCCAAAGTGCTTTTTCCACTACCAGATCCACCAATAATTGAAATTCTACTTGTTTTAATATCAAAACAATATAATTTTTCTCCATTTTGCAGTGTTTCCAAATAAGTAGCGCCAAATTTTTCATAATAATTATTCAAACTTGTTTTTAAATATAATTTAGGGATATTTCGCTTTCGAGCCTCAGACAAAATAGCATCATTAAGAATTTTAGAATAACCTTTGCCTCTATATTCTTCTTTAACAAACATAGTAGCATACCAAGGAGTTAAATCAATTCTTTCATCTCCATCAGTAGGGAAGATAGATATAAAACCTATTAAATTATTATTTTCCAGTAAAATCAATTTGCAATATGAAGGATTATTAAAGTTTTGAACAATTTTAGGAATCTTATTTTGAACCTTTTTTTCAAATTCTTCTTCAGAATTTGTCTGATGACCCCATTCTCTTTGTGTTAGTTCGGCAACTTCTCGAAGAAATTCTTGTTTTTCTTTAATATTATATATTTTTAACATATTGCCTCCTTTTTAATTTTGAAAAAAATTTTTTAGAACATTGAATAAAAAAGCTTATCTTTAAAAGCCACTATTGATTATACACAGTTTGTATACAAAATGTCAATAAAATTATATACTTTTTTTAGTTAAGATGTTATAATTTATTCTGTTTACAAAATATTAAAACAATGGAGAAATAAATATGATAAAAAGATATAAACAAAATGAAATAAATAAATTAGCAGAAATACTAAAAAATGACGGTGTTATTAGTGTACCAACAGACACAGTTTATGGGATATGTGCAAGAATAAACTCAGTAAAAGCACATGATAAATTAATATCAATCAAACATCGTCCAATTACAAAATTATTGCCAATTATGTGTACTGATGAAGAACAGATAAAAAATATTGTACTAGTAGACAAAAAAGCAGAAAAATTAATTCATGCATTCATGCCAGGACCAATTACATTAATTTTAAAGAAAAAACCAGAAGTACCAGCATATGTAAACAATGGAAAAGATACCATTGCAGTAAGAATGGCAACTTCAAAAGCATTAGAAAAATTAATCAGAAAAGTAGAAAGCCCAATTTTTATGAGTAGTGCAAATCAGAGTGGAGAACCAACTTGTACTAACTTAGAAGAAATAGAAAAATCATGTCCAGATTTAGACGGAATGATGGAAGGAAAAGTATTATTAGGAAAAGCTAGTACAATTGTTTTGCTTTATATTCTCCAAAGCTTTTGCTAGTTGGTCTGGACAAGAAGTTCCCTTATTACCACATAATATACCCTTAAGCCTTTTAATTGCCTCATCAATACTCATGCCTTTAACTAATCTTGCCACTCCAACAGTATTTCCTGGACATCCACCAATAATTTCAACATTTTTAATTACATTATTTTCAACATCTATTTTCATAACTTTTGAACATACACCTTTAGGATTATAAATATACTCCATTTTTATCACCTCAATAAATTTATTAATATCTAAATTTAATTTATCACAAAACGAGAAAGATAACAAGATAAATGCAAAATTTTTGTAGACTTTTGGAAATTATTATGATATAGTAATAAAAAATTGATAGGAGAAAATAAAAATGAAAATCATATTAGCATCTGGTTCACCAAGAAGAAAAGAACTATTAAAACTAATAGTCCCAGAATTTGAAATTATGGTAAGTGGAGTAAACGAAGAACTAAAAGACGGATTAACACCACAAGAACAAGTTGAAAGATTAGCACATATAAAAGCACAAGACATTTACGAAAAAACCAAAGGAAACAGAATAATTATTGGGTCAGACACAATTGTAACAAAAAGCGGAAAAATATATGGAAAGCCAAAAAGCAAAGAACATGCAAAACAAATGATAAAAGAATTACTAGAAGGAGACAGAACACACAGTATATTTACTGGGCTAAGTGTAATAATAGATAAAGACGGTAATCACCAAGAAATAAAAACATATGATGAAGTAAAAGTATTTTTAAAACAAATGACAGACCAAGAAATAGACAGATGGATAGAAACAGGAAATGCAATGGACAAAGCAGGAGCATATGGCATGCAAAATGAATTTTGCGTATTTGTAGAAAAAATAGAAGGAAATTACACAACAGCAATAGGATTTCCAACACATAAGCTTTATGACATTATAAAAGATTATATATATTAAAAAATTATTATAATGGGAGGAAAGCAAAAATGGATTTAACAATAGATGTAGATGATTATAAATTAAATATAAGAGCAGTAGTAATTATAATTCACAATAATAAAATATTGGTACATAAAAACATAAACTCAGACCATTATGCATTATTAGGTGGAAGAGTAAAGATAGGAGAAGATTCAGAAACTACTGTAAAAAGAGAGATAAAAGAAGAGCTTAATAAAGAAATAGAAGTGACTGGATATATTGGAACAATAGAAAATTTCTTCGAAATGAAAGGCAGTAAATTTCATGAAATACTATTTATTCATAAAGCAGAATTTGTAAATGAAGAAGATAAAAAAATAGAATACACATTAAAAAATAATGAAGGGGAAGACTTCTTGCAATACGAATGGCTAGATTTAGACAAAATAGACGAATATTCATTATTGCCACAAGTATCAAAAACACTATTAAAAGAAAACAAGTTTCCAGCACACAAAATTAATAATGATTTGAAATAGAGTTGAGAATTTTTGTAGGGGAGAAAGTGCTGATCCACTCCACTGTAAAACTTGAAGATAATAATATATAAGATATTAGAGAAAAAATATGAAAAAACCTTCCATGATAAAACATCAAGGAAGGTTTTTATAAATGGCACTTTAGCTTGAATAATCAACAGGTTTTACCAGTGGTAGGCAAAGATATGTTCTATATCATTCTAAAATCAGTATTTAAAGGCTTAATATCTTTTGAATCATCTTGATTTTTTTGGCTATCCATAAACTTTTTACTATCTTCTTCTTGTTGCTCCAAAGTAGGGGCACCTTCTTTTAAAGAATTTTTAAAAGCTTCTTTTTCACTTTCTGGTAATAAATTTTCAATTTCATTTATAAGACTAACTCTATCATTTTTCAATAGTTCATTTATATTTTCATGACTGTGTTCTAGAATTCTATCAAAAGCTGTTTTATATTGCATAATAAAGCCCTCTGGATTTATATCAATTCTTGTTCCTAATTTTCTTATAATATAATAAGCTTCTTCTCTATAAGTTTCAATCATTGGCTCAGAACTTCTATCTTCACCATATTCTTCTAAAGAACCAACAAGGCCACTTCTAATATTGCTTTGATTTAAAGTATCATAATCTTTTTCATTTAAATGAGTTTGAATTCCACTAATATATCCCTCAAGTATCATAATAAAATTATCTACTCTATCAGTAACACATCTATCACTTAAACCATTAAAGAAATCAGCTCCTAATTCATCTAATAAAATATCTTTATTTTCAATTGGAGCATCTTGTAGTAATTCTTTAAATTTTCTCCAACTAGATTGTAATTCATTCGAAATTTCTTCTTTTGTTTGATTATTGCTGTCTTGTGAATATACTTGTCCTATATTATCTCTTATTTTAGATAATTCATTTTTTAAATTACTTAATTGTTGTTCATCCATATTATTAAAACCCTTTCTATATATTTTTTTAATATTTATATCTTTTCTATTTATTTACAATAATTTAAACTATTATTAAACTGTATTATAATTAATTATTTTGATATTTAATAATATTAAAACATTGATTATATTTTTTGTCAATTATATGAAATTATTTTTTAATCCATAAATACATACCAGTTATTTTATCTGGTTTATATTTAAAACCAGCTTTTTGATAAAAAGCTTCGTTTCCAGCAGTAGGGGTAAGTTCTATTTGAATTTTTTCTCCAATAGCTACATTTTCTTCTATTAATTTTTTCAATTCCAACGTAATTTTTAATCCAATACCATGTCCTTGAAATTCTGGCTTAACACAAATATCAGTCAACATACAAACAATGCTGTTATCACCAACAACTCGTCCAATTCCTGCAAGTTTGCCATCAACAGTTGCTTTTGCCATATACATTGTATTTCTTAGAGCTTTTTCAACTTGCTCCTTTGAATAGGATTTCCATCCAACAGATTTAACCATTTCTAAAAACTCATCAGTTGAAATAGAATAATCTAATTTTATGTTCATAAGATACCTCCTAAATTTTTTAGAAATATAATTACTAATACAAATATTTTTCCATTATATACATATTTTCTTCATTTAATTCTTTTTTACCATTTTTATATTCATATCCTAATTTATGATAAAATTCACATCCAGTAATAGATGCAGGAATTACTAATTTTTTTGCTGAGATAGTTTTGGCAAATTGTTCTATTTTATTTATAAGCATTTTACCAATACCTTGGTTGTGATGAGATATATCAACAAAAACACTTAAAATCCAATATTCACCATCATTATTGTACCAAGACTTATCAAGACTAGCAGTACCAACAACTTCATCATTTTCTAAAGAAATAAATACTTTTGTTCTTTTAGGAAAATTCTTTTTAATTTCATCTAGAGTAAATTCTTCAGATGTTTTTTTAACAAATTCTAAACTATAATCTTTAGAATTAATTTCTAACAAGTTTTGTATAATAATTCTCGAAATATCTTCAGCATATTTATTATCATAATTTATTATTTCAACCATATTTCACACATCCTTTTCACCCAAATCTTCAGAAAATCTTAGCAGAAATCCATCAGGATCTTGTATTAAAAATTCTTTATTTCCTAATAATTTATTATCTTGACGATACCAATTTTCTTCAAGATCAAATGCAATTTTATAATTTGCATTTTTAAAACTATTATAGATTTCATCTAAATTAGTTACTTCCAGCTGAAAATTTATTCCATTACCAAAAGGATAGGCAAGAGGGGAAATAGCCCATTTATCATTTGCAGAAATTTCTTGTAACATAAATTGTATTTCACCAAAACTAATAAATGCAAATTTATTTTCAGGCCTATCATATTCAATTTTAAAGCCAGCAGTTTTATAAAAATTCAAACTATTTTCCAAATTCGTAACAGATAATTCAGGAATATTTTTATTAAACTCAAGATAATCAGAACTTCTTATAATTTCACTCTCAAAAAATTTTTCTTGAAAATCTGTCAATAATTTGATTTCATTATTGGTAAAACTCTTATTTTTTGGAGCTATAATAAGTTTATCGTCATCATCATTTAATCTATGAACTATTGCAATACATTTTCCTGTATACTCTTTTAAAGGCTTGTATTCTCCTAAGATGTAACAATCCAGTTCTTCGCCATCTCCACTAATTGTATTTGGAACATATCCATAATTAACTAAATAAATATGATTAGGATAATTAGGATGGCTACTTCCTATTGGTCTATCAATTTTTACATTTAAAGTTTTATTCAAAAATTCTATACTATTCATACAGAGACCTCTCACAAAATAAATTTATTATCATTTTGGATAATATTAATTATTTCCTCAACAGACAAATTAGTTGTATCCAATACATTTTGAGGATTATAATTTCTATTTTTAAAATTATTTAACAAAGTAATACAACGTTCTTTCATTTGACAATCTTCAGGTCTTGCTTTATCTCTTAAAAGCAAAGTAGCTTCATCTACCAATAAAACAACAAATTTAATGTTATAATCATTAAATTTAGTTTTAATTAACTCCAAATTTTCAGGGGTAACAATATAATTAAATACAACATCAAAACCATCATTTAAATATGTTATAATCATATTTATACAAACTTTCCAAAATGTTTGTAAATGATTTTTTTCTTTCCAGGCTGGTACATATCCACCAACAACTTGATGATAAATATCATCACCCTCAATTAATACAGATTTTTTACTTGTCATAGCAAGTTTTTTCGAAACTGTACTTTTTCCAACTCCTGCTGGACCAGTTATGATATAAAGGTTTGACATTAAAATTAACCTCCTAAATTTATAGTTTTAATTAAAATTGATTCTCCATTTTTCCCTATTAATTCAATTGAAACGTCATCAACAATTGACTCAAATTCGTATGTAAAAGAATCTAGTTCTTCATCAACAATTGACTCAAATTCGTATGTAAAAGAATCTAGTTCTTCAATAACAATTGACTCAAATTCGCATGTAAAAGAATTTAGTTTTTCAATACTGCTTGACTGCCCAAGCGTAATGTGTGGAATGTATTTAATAGATTTATTGAGATGATTTGGTAGTATTTTGTTATATATTTCATCATGTAATTGTATAATTTCTTGATTTCCTTTAACACAATTTAAAAATATATAATTATCATGAGATAAAGATATTCCTTTAAAGTTAATTGTGAATGGTTTAAAATTTTTTAGCAAACTGTTTAATTTTGAAATTAGCTCTTTATTAGATATATCATCAGAAAAGGGAAAGGCTAAAGTGATATGTGGTGCTATTAAATTTGCTAATGGATCATATTTGTTTCTTATTTTTTGAATTAAATCTATATTCTTGAATTTTGAAAAAATTAGAATACAACGTTTATTAATATTATTATACTTCATAAATCCTCCATATTTAAGGTTTGTATAGAATGAAAGTATCATAATAATTAAGGTCTGTCAACAATATTTGGTAAAAATTTATTTTTTGTATGTGTATCATTCAATTAAAAAAGTAAAAGCAACTTTGTAAACCCAACATATATTTTAGATAAAAAATTATGTAGGCATTTTTTATATTTTGCCTACATTAATTTTGCACTAACTTATTTTTATAAGGTAGTATTACAATTGATTGATGTTCAAGACTAAGTTTTTTCAAACATAGCTTTTTTCCAATATTCTACTTTTTCAAAAAGAGAGTATTTTGTATTTGCACTACTAGAGGAAGGGACATATTTGTGGTCGCAAACGATTTTATTGTATTTTAGATATTGTTTAAATGCCATTTCTGACTTTTTCCCATTTACCAATACAGTTTTTATGTTTGGAAATTTATTCAAAAGATCTTTTATATCATTAAATTCACCTTTTTTTATATCACTATCAAGAGAGCCTTTTCTTTCTGCCAAACAATATACATCCCATAATGCAATATAATGGTTATTTAAAAATTGAATTTTTTCATTATAATCTTTAAACTCAATTTTTCGATTTTCAAAAGCCAAACTAATAATGTCCCAAAATTGATTCATTTTATTTCCATAATATTCATTTGCAATTATTGATTTATCACTTGGCAAACTGCCTAAAATTAAGATTTTTGAGTTGTTATTTACTATAGGTTTTAGTGACTTTTTTATGTTTTCGTGTTCCATATTTGTTTTACTCCTTTTTTGTGTTTATAATGTAATGTTAGCATAAAAATTGATGTTGTACAATATTTGTTATGGTTAGTGTAAAAATAATGTAAGGTGCAAAATTAATGTAGGCATTTTTTATATTTTGCCTACATTTACTTGACACATACTTTGTTATGAAAGTGTATTACATAATCATTGAGAAAATATTTAATATATGATATAAAAAATATATACAAACTTTTGGGGAAGTAGTTTGAAAGAAAATTCTTTTATAACTATGTGTGCCTTGGAAAGGAATGGAATTTAATATGAAAGTATTAACAATAAAACAACCATGGGCGACTTTAATAATACAAGGATATAAAAGATTTGAATTTAGAAGTTGGCAAACAAAATATAGAGGTGAATTACTAATACATGCTGGCAAAGGGATTGATAAAGAGGCAGTAAAGAGATTAGAAAAGTATTTGCCAAAAGAGTTGCCAATTGGAAAAATACTTGGAAAAGTAACATTAGTAGATTGTATAAAAATGTCGCCAGAATTTAAAGAAAAATTACTGAAGGAAAATAGTGATATTTATACCAAAAGTTCTTTTCAAGAAAATTATGGTTGGCAGTTAGAAAATGTAGAAGTTTTTGATGAGCCAATTGAGGCTAAAGGTCATTTGAGTTTGTGGGAGTTTGATGGTTTTAATTAAAATGTTGAGAAAAATGAAAGTTTAATGTATAAACATGATTTGTATTAAGGTTCTAAAAATTAAAGAATAGGTATTAGTAAAAAAGGAGGAATTATTTATGGGATTATTTAAGGACTTATTAAGTTCTTCATCTTCTAAATCTAGTAAATTTAAAATTGGGGATTTTGTTAGAGTAAAATTGACTTTGGAAGCGGGAGAAGTTATCGATATTGTGGGAAACAAAATTGCTGTTAGGTTAGAGGATACTGGTAAGGTGTTTTATTATAAAGAGAGTGAGCTACAAAAGTTTTTTAGGAGATAAGAGAATTTGGATTAATTATAGAAAAATTTTTTACATATTTAAAAATTATATAAAACATAGAAATATTAATTATAGCAATTTTGATGTGTTAAAATTATTGTAAAACAAAAATTGTAGTGTTACAATTGATGTGAAACAAAAATAATATAGTAAAAGAGTGATTAAAATATTATAATTAAATTTGTGAAAATAATTATAGTATTTTAATTTATATTAATAAGTAAATGATTAAAAAACATATATGTAATATGGCAATAATAAATGTAGAATTATTATTGTTAAATTAAAAAAAATATGATATAAAATATAATAAAAGCATATTGACGACAAAAATTAATGAAAGAGATAGTTTTTTATAAATATTTTTAGGTGATTTTTATAAGTAAATAGTGATAATTCGAAAAAAAATTGGGAAAGGAGAGTGTGATTATTTAAGAAATTAAATATATCATACATGCACAAAATGGAAAAAATAGATTGGGAAAGAGAGTTTAGAAAAGAAAAATATTGGGATATATTAAGAAAAATAGAAAATTTAAGACAAGCTGGAACTTCATGGGAAATATTGTATAATAATTATGATACTATTGTATCTTTTGGTATAATTAAAGAAAACGAATACAAAGAAATATGGAAAAAATTGGTTGATTACATAAAAGGAATAGAAGAAGGAATTATTCCTACAGAACAAGGAAAAATAATAGATACTGACGCTGTGAATAATTTTGTTGTTCCTACTAATCCAAGGTCTGCATGGCAATGCTTTAAAGAGCAACTAAATACTAAAGGAATTTATTCATTTGAAGAAATTGCGAATATAGAAAGAGGAACTATAAGAATATTGAATAATTTATCACTAGAAACAGAAGAACCTAGAAAAGGAATGATAGTTGGTTATGTTCAGTCAGGAAAGACAACAAGTATAGAAGCATTAATTACAATGGCAGCTGACTATGGTTTTAACTTGTTTATAGTATTGTCTGGAATAATAGAAAATTTGAGACAACAAAATTTAAGAAGATTAAAAAAAGATATTGAGTATGGAAAAAATGGAAACATACACTGGATTTTTTCACCGGATTTAAAAAAAGAAGCGGCTTATAATTTTCTAAATAGTGATAAAAGAGTTGTGACTGTATGTTTGAAGAATTCAAAGAGATTACAAGATTTAAAAAATTGGGTTTTTGATAATTCAAAGCAAGGATTAAAAAATACCAAAATATTACTTATAGATGATGAAGCCGATCAAGCTAGTTTGAATACAAAAGATGTAAATTCAACAGAACGCTCAAAAATAAATTCTTTAATAACTGAAATTATAAATAACAAAGATGTAAAAGCAATGAATTATGTTGGTTATACAGCTACTCCATATGGAAATTTCTTAAATGAAATGGCTACATATCCAAAAGATTTTATATATACATTACCAAAATCAATAAAATATATAGGTGCAGAAGAAGTTTTTGGGAGACCAGATACAGAAGATCAATTTTTGGCTGATGGTTTAAATATAAAAAGACCAATTTTAGAACATGATGAAATTGGATTAAATGAAATTGAAATGATTAAAAACATAGAGGATGGAAATTCAAAAGAGCTTCCTAAATCTTTAAAAGATGCAATTTGTTGGTTCATAATTACAGCTTCGATTTTTAGAATTAAAGGTAGAATAGATCCAGTAAGTATGCTAATTCACACTAATAGAAAAGTGGATACTCATTATAAAATGTATAATGCGATAAAAGAATGGTTAGAAGAACAAGATGTAGAAGATTTTGTTGAAAGATGTAAAAATGTCTATGATGAAGTGATTATTACAAAAGAAGATTTTTTTAGAGTGATGAAAGATTATCCTATGGAAGTAGAAGAAATTCCTAAATTTGAACTATTAATAGATGAAATAAAATGCTTTTTCTACGAAAGACCTAAATTTATGGAAATAGATAATAGAGCTAAAATTCATTATAATAGGGGATTGAATATGGTTGTTGACAACTGTAATATTAATTCATATACTAATGAGTATGAATATGCAAGATTAGCATATCCAAAAGAAGAAGATAATGTAGATTTTTCAACAGCATTTATTATAATAGGAGGAAATACATTATCTAGAGGACTAACTATTGAAGGATTAACTACAACATATTTTTGTAGACGCACAGGACAAATGGATACGTTAATGCAAATGGGAAGATGGTTTGGGTATAGAGTTGGATATGAATTACTACCTAGAATATGGTTAGACAAAGTTAATTTGGAAAGATTTCAAGAATTAGCAAGAGTTGAATATGAGTTAAGAGAAGATTTAAAAAAATATGACTATAGATTAACTCCAATGGATTACGGACCTATTATTCAAAATTCTTATTTAACTAAGTTTGTTATTACATCAAGAAATAAGATGCAAACTAGCATACCTGCAACAATGAATTATTCTGGAGCAAAAGCACAAACAACATTATTTGATAAAGATGAAGAAATTCAAAAGAAAAATATAGAAATATGTGAAAAATTTTTAAATGATTTAGGAAATTATACCAAAGCATATAATGATTTACCTAATATTATCAAAGAAGATGTTTCGTTTGAAATAATAAAAAATGAATTATTATTGAAATTTAATTTTTGCAACAGATCCAATTTTTTTAATAATATAAAAGCATTTTGTGAATGGGTAGATCAAATACAAGATGATAGATTTAAGAAATGGAATGTTATAGTAAATAGTGTTAAGAAAGATAATAATAAATCATGGAATGTGTCTGGAAATCAATTATACAAAATAGAACGTTCAAAAAAGAAGAATTATGATAATGAAGATTATTTCAGTATAGGTTCATTGAGAAGTACAAGAGATTTAGTGAGTGATATAAAGGTTGAAGAAGGAATAAAAGATAAAACAGAAAAAGAGATTATACAAATAAGAGAAAGCATTAAAAAGCCACAATTAATTATTTATAGAATAGACAAAGATTCAAGAGTATCTGGAGATCCAAAAACAAGAGAAGATTTAGATGTTAATGTTGATTTAATAGGAATGTATTTATTTGTGCCAAGTGATAAAAACAGAAATTATAAAAACTATGAAAAAGAAGTAACAATAAAATTAGCTGCAAACAAAGTTAAAGAAGAGGAAGAATAATGGATATAAAAGTATTAAAAAATGAAGGATTTACATTAAGTGGTAGTGGAGTATTAAGAGCATTTCAAAACGAAAAAATGCCAAGTTTAGATTTACTGATTAGAGAAGCAATTCAAAATTCTATGGATGCTATAAGAACAGACAAAAATTATGTTAAAGAAGAAATAAATGTTGATCAGTTTAATGTAAGAGAATTAATAAAATTTTTCCCTCAAATTAGTAATTTACTACTTATAAAATCAAGACTAGGATACAATCAATATATTAGTATAAGTGATAGAAATACAGTTGGTTTAACAGGACCAATTAGAATACAAGATATAGAAGGAACAAATTGGGGACGATTTTTGAGTTTAACAGAAGGAATTGCAAAACCACAAGAAAATCTTGGTGCAGGTGGTTCATGGGGATATGGAAAAACAGTTTATTATAGAATAGGTATAGGATTAGTAATTTTTTACTCTAGGATAAAAGATGGTAATCAATATAAAAATAGATTAATGGCATGTTTAGTTGAAAACGAAAAAGATGAAAATTCAATTTTAAATTACGCTAATGAATATAATGAAAAAACAGGAGTAGCATGGTGGGGAAAAAAAGATGAAAAATTCGAAAATACTGTTGTACCATTGGAAGATAAAAATGAAATTCAAGAAATTTTAAGTTGTTTTAATTTAAAAATATATGAAGGAGATGAAACTGGAACAAGTATTATTATCCCTTTTATAGATGAAGGTAAGCTTTTAAATAAAACTACATCTGCTAATATTGATGATTCAAATCTTCCTTACTGGTGTAGATCATTAAAAGATTACTTATCATTAGCTGTTCAAAAATGGTATCCTACAAAAATTATGAATAGGGAATGTTCGTTTAATTATTTTAGAAACTTCAATACACAAAGTAGTGGCTTTGAAAAAATAGAAGTAAATCCTTGGTTAGAACTTTATATTAATAGTAAACCTTTTACAAGAGAATCAATGTTACCATTATTTAGCGTTATGCAAGAACTATATAATTATGCTATTCATGAAGATTATGAATCTAATTTAAATATAAAAACAGAACCAATAATATTAAAAAATGTATTTACACAAAATAGACCAGCAGGAAAATTAGTATATGTAAGTTTAACAAAAAACGATTTAAAAATGACTGCACCAAATAACGAGGAGTCTCCATATACTCAAATTAATAATGAGCGCATGGAAGATGAAAACAATTCAAATGTAATAATTGCTTTTTGTAGGAGACCAGGTATGATTTTAAGATACTCAACAGATGATGAGTGGACCAATGGTATTATAAATCCTAAAGAAGATACATATGTAATAGCTCTTTTTGTTCCCAACGGTTATAACGAAATTGAAATAATAGAAGATACTAAAGTATATAGGTTTGATTTAGAAGAATATTTAAGAGCATCAGAAGAAGCAGATCACAATAATTGGACTGATATAGGAGAATTCAATTACGAAAACACTAGAAGAATTGATGTTAGTAATTTGAAAATAGTAGGAAAAATACAAAAAGGAATAAAAGCAAAGTTAAAAAATGAACTAAAAATTGAAGAAAAAGAAACAACTATAAGTGTAGGTACAGTTCTAAGTATACAATTAACAAAATGGTTTTTACCAAAAAAAGGTTTTGGTAAAATTGCAATCAAAACAAAGGATAAATATATGGAAGACACTAATAAAATAAAAGTAAATAGATTAAAAAAATCAAAAATAGAATTAAAGTCTTTAGAGGTTACGAAAGAAAATGAAATGTATAAGAGAATTTCTTTAGATATATATGAAAACGATACAAATTTAGATTATTCATTTAAAATTGTAACAGAAAATGAAAATATTAATGCTAATAAATGGGAAAATGAATCAAATATTAAATTTCCTGTTGAAATAACCAAAATAGAAATTGACAATGTAATTTATAAAGATGGCAGTATAAAAGAAATATTATCAAATTTAATAGAGAAAAATAACTCAGAAATATACTTTGAAAAAAAGAAAACTGATATATACAATATATGGTATGGATTTAAAATAAATATACTAAATAAAAACATAAATAATATTAATGGAAAAATATTTTATAGATATATAGATTCTAATATAGAAATTAATATAGAAAGAGAATAGGTAAATAATGATGAGCAATAGAATAGAAAGTTTTCCAATGCTTAATGAAAACATTGTGAGTGAACTTAATATTGAGTTAATAACAATAGAAGGAGAATATAGCTTTAACAATATAATTAATAAATTAGATTTTATACAAGAAGAAAATAATGATTACGTATTAGATAACAATGGGATGTGGAAAAGTGATATAAACAATTTGCATATTTTTGGAAAGTTAGAAATAAGTAATTATAATATTTTATTTGATGAATATAATTTAGCCCAAAAAGATACAATACTTGGAGTTGCGGTAACTTACATTGCAATTGGATCTTCAAAAACTTTTACAAAGTCTATTGCAGAACTTACTTATCAAAATAACGATGATAAAATAATAGATTTTTCTTTAGATTTTGAAGAAGGAGAGTTAGCTGCTATATTATCCTTAAAATTCTCCATTTATGTAAAAAATGCACAAAAAAATAATAATAGTGTTTTAGCACAAACTACTGGAACTATGTTGGGAGAAATATATAATTGTAATTTGGTACTAGAAGGACAAGGCTCTGAGTTTCCAATAGTAATAATTGAAAGCCTAGAAAGTCCATTATGGGACATGGAAATAAATTTTGAATCATTTGATGATATATTTTCAAAAGATACAATTTGTCTAAAAATAAACAAAGCACATAAACAGTTTACTAAACTAGGAGTTGATAAGATTTCTTCAAACAATATTCTAATATGGAAAGAAATATTAGCAAGTTTTTTTGAAAACACTTTTTTAGTTGCTCAACAAATAGAAGATATTGATATAATTTATAATGAACAATTTCAAGAAGGTACTATAGGCGGATTTTTAAAATTTATGTTAATGACATTTAATATTTCGCAAAAAGATTTAAAAAATCCAACAAAATTATCAATTCAAATAAGGAAAGAATTAGATCAGTTATTATAGGAGAAAAAATATGGAATGGGAAAAAATGAGTAAAAAATATGCTGAAGATTATTTTAATGAAATGTTTGAAGAAAATAAAAATATTACAGCACATTATTCAACAAAATATCAAGATTTAAGGATTTTGATTATGAAAGCATTTAAAGAATCTTTAGATGAACTAGAATTAAATTCAACTGATCTTGCTAAATATAATAATATATATAAATTTGATTGTGTTTTTGCTATTAAATTATACAGTATTTTTATGGAAGAAAAATATAGAATAAAAGAAAGAATTGCAAGTAATGATGGTGTATGGAGATATATACAATTATGTGTAGTTCCAGAGATAATAGCTAATAGATGGGGAATGGAAAATAAAGATAGATTTTACAAAGTTTCAAGAAGATTATATTTAAAAATATTATGGTGGTATGTATATCTTTCTTGGAATAATAGTTTAGAGGAAACAAAGAAAATTATTATGTCAGATGTAAATACTTCAGATACACTTGCTCAATTAGTAGAACGTTCAGGAAAAAATGGTTATAGAGTAGAACTATATAGAGAAATAATGAAAGAAAAAACAAATAAAAACATAAATACACAAGAATTTAGAAAACTAATGGTTTTAAATAGTGCAAGAATAAAAGTAATAAACCCATATTTAGTAAATGGTGGGATTGAAGAGTATGTAGATGAATTAATAAAAGATGTTAGAGGAAATTAAAATGAAAATAGATTTAATAAAAGATGAACTAAGGCAATTGTTTCACATTTTACAAAAACAAGATTATTATATTTATAAATTAAAAGAAATAGCTTCACCATATGATGCTTATTTTATTAGAGAAGGAAATTGGAAAGGAGTTGGCATTCCGGTTAATGATAAAAAAACATCAACTAAAGATTTTTTGGCAAATTTTGAAAATATAAAAGTATGTATACAAAATAAACAAACATCAAATGGAGAAAAAATTTGTCTTTTAAGTTTATTGACAAAAAAAGAAATATCAATAGACAAATTTATTTTACTTTGTATTGATTTTATTATTCCAGGAAAAAATGGAGAAAATAGAGTTGAGTTATTATCTAATCCACAAAAATGGGTGAATAAATGGAAAGAATTATTAGGAAATAAATCAGAAAGTGATATGGATTATAGTTATTTAGGTGAACTTATTATTTTGAATTTTTTATTAGAAAATAATAAAGAAATAGAAATAACTAATCAAGGAAGCTATGATTTAGAATCAAAAGAAAAAAACTATGAAATAAAAACTACTATATTAAGATATACATCTATAATTGAAATTCATAGCCAATATCAATTAAAAAGTTTAAATAATAATCCATTTGAACTATATTTTGTTAGATTAGAAGAGTCCAAAGAAGGGGTAAGTATTAACAAAGTGCTAAAATCAATAGAAAACAAGAATTATAAAAATATAGACAAAATATTAAAAAAAATAAAAGAAATTAGTTCTGAAAGTAGAGAAAAAAATTATAATATATTAGAAATTAGAAAGTACAATATTGATAATGATTTTCCTAAAATAACAATAGATTGTTTTAAAAATAACAGTATTCCTAAAAATATAATAAATATTAAATATATAATAGATTTAGAAGGGATAAAATACGAAAATATACAAATTTAAATCATAGAAGAGGTTGAAATAAAATGTTAAGGGTAGTGGAAGCTTTTAGTGGAATAGGAAGTCAGGCAAAGGCCTTAGAAAATTTATATATAGACCATAAAATTTTATGTACAGTAGATTGGGATATAAATGCTATTATAGCTTATGATTTAATTCATAATGGAAAGCAAAATTTAGAAAAATATGAAAAATATAATAAAGACAAATTGCTTGATATATTATCTAAATATACATTAAGTAGAGATGGCAAAAAAAAGTTAGAATTTAAAAATTTAAAAAAATATAACGAAGAATTTTTAAGAAGTTTATATGCAGCAATAGATAGAACAAATAACCTTGTTAGTATTACTGATGTTAAAGGAATAGATTTGCCAAATGACATTGATTTGCTTACATATTCTTTTCCATGTCAGGATTTATCTGTTGCAGGATATTGGCATGGAAATAAAGGCGGAATAGATAGAAATGCGAATAATAGATCAGGTATGCTTTGGGAAGTAGAAAGAATTCTATTAGAAAGACAAGAACTAAAGTTGGAATTACCAAAAATGTTGTTAATGGAAAATGTTAGCAATATATTAGCAGCTAGAAATATGGAAAATTTTAATGATTGGCAAAACTCATTAAGTAAACTAGGGTATTATAATGAAGTATTTACTCTAAATGCTTCAAATTTTGGAATTCCACAAAAAAGAGTAAGAACATATATGTTGAGTGTTTTATGTAAAACAAAAAAAGAAAGAATAAATGTTGAAAAATTCTTTTTTGAAAATAATTTAGAAAGACATTTTTTTGGTAAAAAAATGAAAAAACTAGAAAACTTTATAAAAATAGATTATAGTAATAATATATATAAAAAAGAAGCCAATATGGCTCAAGCTAATTATACATCTTCAAGAATAGATATTTATAATGATAATGTAAAGATTTTAGAAAATGGTAAAGTAAGAGATATAATAGTACCTACAGTTACCACTAAACAAGATAGAAATCCAAATTCAGGTGTTATAGATTATTTTGTTGGTAATAAGGAAAAATGTCAGTATAGATTTCTAACTCCTAGAGAATGTTTTTTGCTTATGGGGTTTGAAGAAAAAGATTATAATATTCTAATAAATAATCAAATGTATACTATGGGAAATAATGTTATATTTTCAAATGAAAGATTGTACAAACTAGCTGGAAATAGTATAGTCGTAAACGTACTTGAAGAAATATTTAAACAAGTTGAGTATATTAATAATAATATTTTAATAGAAGAAAAGACAAGAAGTAAATTAGATATTTTTAAAGAGAAATATAAAAAGGTGGTTAACTATAACTATGGGTATGATGAAGATTAAATCAATTAATAGAACAATATCAAGAAGGGAGTGTGTGTTGTATTTAGGTATTGATTAAATACATCATGCAATTAAAAAATGAATGTAAATGATATAATATATGGAAATAATAATGAAGAATATTTTATAGAAGAAATAGATGAAGACTATATCATTGTAAAATATACAAGAGAAATTTTCATTGCATTTAATAATAATAATAATAAGAAAAAAGAAACGAAAATAGAAACATTGACTTTTTATTTTAATCAAATTGGTATTAATATATTTTTTAAGAAAAATGATTGTAAAAAGAATGCAAATGAATTACTAGAAGATGTTGATTATAGAGAATATAAAGACAATATATATAATAGAATAAAACAAGAAGAATTAATAAAGATAGAGAAATTAAAGACAATAAAAAATTACGCTCCTGAAATAAAAATGAGTAAAATACAAAAAGAGACAAAACTTTTGAGTTATGAAAACAGAGAAATATCACAAAAAGAAGAAGAAGATTTTTATAACACTGCAAAAGAGACGTACTTTGCAAGATTAGATTTAGATACAGAGTATTATAAAGAAAACTATTATGAAAGGTTTTATATTTCAAAAGATAAAAGAAAAAAGAAAATACAAAAAGGTATTTTTGAAAAAGGAAATTATATAACGCCGGAGGAATTAAAAAGACAAGGAAGAGAAAATCTAATAGAAAATATTGAGTTAGAAGAAGGTATTTATAAAAAGTATAATAATGGAATTAAAGTAGTTAACTGGGCTAGTCCAATAGCAAATTTATATTATGAAAAAGAAAATAAAACATTTCGATTTAACGACTATAAATATGAAGTAATGTTAAGAAGAAGCATTATGTTCAATCCTATACGATATGTTAATAATTATATTGAAAATAACACTCTATATAAAGAAGGAGTAGTAGATGAATTTTTGTTAAACATTTTGATGGAAAAAAGAAATTCAGATAATTTGACAGATATTATTTATAGTATTCAATCTAATCAAAATAAAATAATAAGGGCAGATAAAGATGAAAATTTTATTGTACAAGGATGTGCAGGTTCAGGGAAAACTATGATTTTATTACATAGATTATCATATTTAAAACTTAATAAAAAGTTACCAGAATATGATAAGATAAAGATAATTACTCCAAATAAATTATTTAGTAATTTTATAAACGAATTATCTCATGACTTAGACATTAGTGAAATAGAGCAAATAACAATATCTAATTATTATAGTTTATTAATTAATATTTATGTAAATAGATATAATAAAATAAAATATATTAAAGATGAATCAAGAGAAGTAAGATGTACAAAAGAAGAAATAAATAAAATAATTGATAATAAATATAGTAAATATAAAAGAATTTTTGAAAAAGAAAAAATGCTTGATGAGAATGAATTAAATAGTGAAATAATTAAGAAACTATATTCGAAAGAAGTGTTTGAATTTATAAAAAATGAATATAATGAAAAAATTAATGAAGCAAAACAAAAAATAAAACAACTAGAAATATTTATTGAATGGAATTCAAATAATTATCAATATTTTGAAATAAGTATAAATAAATTAATAAAAAAATTAGAAGAAGAGGATAAACGAATTTATAAGTTGAAAGACAATTTAAAAAATCAAAAAGAAAAATTAGAAGTACTAAAAATAAAATTTGAAGGAGAGGAATATCAAAATATAAAAATAAATAAAGAAAAATGCCAAAGACTAAAGGAAAAATTGATAAATATAGAAAAAGAATATACAAAATTAATAGAAAAAAATAAAAAGATATTTAACAAAATAAAGAATTTTGTAACTTCAAATAAATATGAAATTGTTTTGAAAAATGCAAGTATTAATTTACAAGAAAAAATTGAAAATCTTGAAAAAGATATTGAAATTAAGCAAAAGTCATATGATGAACTAAAAGAAAAAATAGCAAATAATGAAAAAGAATGCAATGAAATTGAAGATATAATAAATAAAGTGGAAAAACAAAAAGAAATAGTAAAAAATAAACAAATGGAAATATTAAATAATATGTATTTTACAATTGATTTTTACGAATATATTATAGAAAAATTAAAAGTTAAAAATTTATTGCCAATAGAAAAAGGTAGATTTGTTAAATTACAACTATTAATATTTCTTTACATAAATTATTTGCATTTTGGAGCATTTTATAGCAATAATGATAGGTTATTGTGCTTTGACGAAGCACAGGACTACAACATAATAGAATATAGAATATTAAGAAAAGTTAATAATAATATAGTTTTTAATTTGTATGGAGATGTAAATCAGTCATTTTATGTAGAAGGAATATTTGATTGGCAAGAATTAATAGAAACATTTAAACTTAAGAAATATTGCTTAAATGAAAATTATAGAAATACATTTCAAATAACAGAATTTTGTAATAAATTGTTGAATTTTAATGTTGTACCAATGGGACTTGATGGTAAAAAGGTAGAATATATAAAAGAAAAAGATATAATCAATATAATAGATAGAAAAATAAAAGAAAAAAGAAAAATAGTATTTATTTATAAAAATGAGAATGATTTTTATAATATTACAATTAAAATACAAAGTGAATTTGTTATTTACAGTACAGTTAGTATGGTTAAAGGAATGGAATATGATACAGCTATAGTAAAAGATAATAATATGAATAGGAATGAAAAGTATATTTCATATACAAGAGCTCTAAATGAATTATATATTATAAGAGAATGAAGTATAAAATATTACTTAAAATCTAATGTTAGAAAAACAAATTTATCGACAGCTTTTTAAATTAACCAAAAAAGTATGCTAGTTTTAATGAGAACAATAATTTTATTATTAGATATAATTATAAATGCTTTAAAGATTTATCAAGTAAAGAAAAATACATATTAGAATTGTATTTTAAAATAGATATGCTTACGAATAAATTTTTTATAAAACGAAATATAAGATGTAGGAGAACATATTTTAGAAATAAATGAAGGATATAATAAATTTAAATTTAGTTATAGATTACTATACAAAGAAAAAATAGAAAACTTAATAAAAAATATGAATATGATTGCTTGAGTAATTTGTATATTGGTATAGAAAATGAGTATGTAAAAATAGACAATCCATACTATGATTTAGAATGCATTGAAGTAGATAATTTTTATGAAGTTTTAAATGAGTTTATTAACGATAAAATGGAATGTAATTCCAGCTTTGAACCAATTGAGCCATCTTTTAAAATTTATTTTTATCCTTATATGTAAAAGAATATCAAAATAAAAATTATGATCAAGAAAATATATCTAGAAAAGATAAAGTGGCATAAAGTGGCTAGGATATTTATAGAAAAAGATACAAAATAACCATCTTCAGATGGTGTATAAATAGTATTAGATATAGATACTATAAGTAAAATATTAATTTAGTTAAAGAATATAATAAAATTTTAAAAATAGAAGGAGATATAAAATGAGAAAAAAATATAAAGTAAAAATGCCAACAAAATCAACTTTAAAAAACAGAAAGACAACTATAAATAATGCATTTGTGTATTCAATTATGCCATGGGAAAAACTTAATGAGGGAGAATATAAAAATATATGTGAAAAATTAAAAATAAAAGAAGATCAATGTGCTTATTGCTTAAAAGAAAATGCTACAACAATGGATCACTTAAATGGATTAGTAAATAATGGAGAACCATCTGGATTTTATACTGAGAAAAATAATTTAGTTCCATGTTGCTCTCATTGTAATAGTTCAAAGGGAAATAAAACATTTGAAAATTGGTATACAGATGATAAATGTGATGATATAGGAATAACAAAAGAAAAAATGCAACAAAGAAGAAAGATAATAAATGAATATATGGCAAATAATCCAGCTAAAAAGTTAAATTTAAAAAACATATTGGGAAAGAAAGATTATGAAAAATATATATCAATGAAAAATGAATTATTAGAAAAAATTGAAGAATGTGAAAAATTCTGCGAAGAGTTAAATAAAAAAATTAATACACAAAAATAAAATTTTATACTTATTACAGAAAAAATTAAGTTGTAAAATTGTATGTGTAACTAGTAAAGATAAACTAGGATTATTAATATCAATAGAAATACTTAGCAAACTTACGTAAATAAATGGCAACTTGTTTATAATATCTTTGATGAGGAATATTATGAAGAATATTTGAAAGCTTGGTTAAATGTAAAGAAGAAATCAACATTAGCGTCAAGAATTATCTACAAATTTTAGTAAGATTTTAGGAAATAAAATCTAAGTTCTTTATATAATTATGACAAATATCTCATAACCCGAAGGTCGTAAGTTCGAGTCTTACCCCCGCAACCAC
>CALYAA010000015.1 GCA_944393385.1 uncultured Clostridia bacterium | reverse complement strand
TTAAGAATTTTGTAATATAAATGTAATAAAAAAAAATATATTATAAGTTGACTTTAAATGACTAAAAATGATATACTATTGTCGAACAAATAGAAAAATAATCAAAAGTCGTTATATAAAAATACAAAGGAAGTGTGATTAATGAGAAGAAAAATAATAGTAATTATAGCACTAGTACAAATAATTATGTTATTATTATGCTTTATAGGAAACAAGTCTTTTGCAGTAAATCAATCAACAAGTTCAGATATAAATAGTATAGATTCAAATCAATATCCACAAATAAAAGAAATGATACAAAAACTAAAACAAGAACATCCAAATTGGAACTTCAAAATACTTTACACAGATTTAGACTGGAACGAAGTAATCGCAAATGAATATACAGGACATGGTTCAACACCAAGAAACTTAGTACCTGCAAATAGCAATTATGCTGATGAATGGGTTTGCCCAACATGTGGAGACAGAACTTATGATTCAGGAAGTTGGCATTGTGCATCACAAACAGCAATACAATATATGATGGACCCAAGAAATTCTCTTAATTCATCAGATATATTTCAATTTATGGAATTAACATATACAGACTATAATATAGATACAATAAGAGGAATGGTAAAAAATTCTAGTTTTTGGAATAATGAATCATACATAAATACAATTGTAACAGCTGCTCAAAAATACAATGTAAATGCCTACTATATTGTAGCAAGGATTTTACAAGAACAAGGTTCAGATGGTAGTGAATTAGTAAAAGGACAAGGATATAATGGCCAATATGTAGGAGTATATAATGTATTTAATATAGGAGCCACAGGGAACGGAAAAGAAAATGTTATATTAAATGGACTAGCAAGAGCACAAAGTGAAGGATGGACATCAATTGAACTTGCAATAGATGGAGGAGTTGAGATAATTGCTAGTAGTTATATATCAAAAGGTCAAAACACAATGTATTTCCAAAAATTTGATGTAGAAAATTCAGATGGTAAATTATACTGGCACCAATATATGACAAACTTAATGGCAGCACAAAGTGAAGGCTCAAAATTAAGAAGCACTTTTGAAGAATATAATTCATTAGAAAAAGAATATACATTTATAATACCAGTATACAAAAACATGCCAAGTAATGCCTGTAAAAGACCTAATGATCCAGATCAAGAAGTTCCTACTGACCCTACTTATGGAGATTTAGTAAAATGTAACGCAAATCCAAGTTTAAAATTAAGAGATGCTCCGAATGGAAAGGATACAGGAGAGAGAATATATTTAGACGAAATAGTTACAAGAATAGAAAAAGCAACAGAAAAAATTAATGGAACATATTGGGATAAAATAAGAAAATCTAATGGTGTAGAAGGTTATGTTGCAAGAGAGACATATGAAGATGAAGAAGGTTATAAATTGTATTTAGTTCCAGTTAATAATGAAGATACAAATACACCAGATAACCCAGATGATTCAAATGATGATATAGTAAAAAATGAAAAAATAAAAGTTAATAACACCAAAAATGAAGTAACTGCAATTCCAAATGCAACTGTAAAAGAATTAAAAGTTCTTATGAATACAGATATTGTTGTAAAAAACTCTAATGGAGAAGTTATTGATGAAAATTCAAAACTTTCAACTGGATATATAGTTAATGATAAATATAAAATAGCTGTTCTTGGAGATGTAAATGGAGATGGAGAAGTGAAATCAACAGATTATATGTCAATAAAAAATGTAATTATGGGCACTGAAGAATTGACAGACATAGAAAAAATTGCTGCTGATGTTAATAATGATGGAAATATTAAATCAACGGATTATATGGTGATAAAAAATTATATAATGGGAAAATCGGAAATAAATTTTTAAGAGGAGAATGATATGAACAATAGAATAAAAATCATTTTAATAATTACAAAGATATTAATTTTATTAGGAATAAGTAAGGTTTATGCAGTAGAAGGTAATTTTTCAGTAAATAAAAATTCTGAAACGCTAAATGTAGGACAATCCACAACTTTTTTAATAAGTGCAACGAATTGTGGAGGAAAATTTACAATTACAAGTTCAAATCCAAATGTTGTAAATGTTGATTTAACAGAGGATTGGATTGAAAATAGTTCAAAAGAAGTAAAAATTACAGCGAAGTCAAAGGGAACTGCTACAATAACAATAAAAGCTGAAGATGTTTCAACAACAGATGCAAAAGAGATTACTGGAAGTAAAGAAATAAAAATTACAGTTTTAGAAAATGAGAATTCATCAAGCGGAGCCAATAATACAACAGCTAATAATTCAAACAGTAGTAGCAATAATAATAACAAACCAACAACGCAAGAAAAATCAAGCGAAGCAAGACTTAGAGATTTTGGAATAGTACCAAATGACTTTTCTGGATTTAAAAGAGACACATATGAATACAGTGTAGAAGTACCAAATGATGTAGAAAAAGTAGAAGTATATGCAACGACACTAGATTCAAATGCTAAAGTAAAATCTGGAACAGGAAAAATATCTTTAAAAGAAGGGCAAAACAAAGCAGAAGTAGTTGTTGTTGCAGAAGATGGTAAAACAACAAAAACATATACATTAAATATAACAAGGCAATCAGCAGAAACTCCAGCAGAACCAGAAACAGAACCAACAACTCAGCCAACAACAGAACCTACAACAGAAAATACAAATGAAGAAAAACTAGGATTAAGTAGTTTAACAGTAAACCAAATGAATTTAAAACCTAATTTTAGTACAGATACATATGAATATACAATAGAATTAACACAAGATTTAAATTCACTTGAAATAGAAGCTAAATCAAATAAAGACACAGCAATAGTAGAAATATTTGGAAATGAAAACTTACAACAAGGAGAAAATTTAATTACTATTATTGTTAGTGATACAAGTTCTGAAGAAAACACAATATATCAAATTACAGTTAATAAAAACTTATCTGAAAAAGAAGTAGTATCAAGTGTAGATTGGCTAGACCCAGCAACATGGGGATTTAAACAATATCTTATAGTTGGAACAGTTATAGTTCTAATAATAATTATTATAATTGCTATAATTTTAAAAATTAAACTATCAAAAATGGATGATGAAGATGATATTGAATTCCCAGGTGTTAAAGAATTAGATAAAGCAATGTCTGAACACCAAGAACTTACTAATTCAGAAGAAGAAAATAAAAAAGAAGTAAAAAATATAGAACCTGAAAATTATGATACTAAACAGAAATTAGATGAATTTTTTAATAATGAAGAAAAAGAAAGTACACCAAAAAAGAAAGGAAAGCATTTTTAATATGCTTTCCTTTTTAAGCAAGACCATATTTTTTCTTGAATTTATCTGCTCTACCACCTTTTGTATCAAGTCTTAAGTTACCTGTCCAATATGGATGACATTTTGAGCAAACATCTACTTTTAGATCTTTTTTTGTAGAACCAACAGTTAAAACATTGCCACAAGCACATGTAATAGTTGTTTGATTATATGTTGGATGTATTCCTTCTTTCATCTGCAAATTCACCTCTTTCTTACCATAGTAATTTTTGCCATATATTATATTACTATATTTTAATACTTTTTTCAAGTTATTCGTCTAAATTTTTATCATTATTTTGATTTGTTTGATTTACATATGTAGCTGAAGCTTCTAGCTCAGTATTTAGAGAAACTTTTCTTATAAGTTTACTCATAATATTAAAAATACAAGCTACTATTAAAATAAATAAACCTATTTTTTTCCAATATTTAGCTAACATAATAAAATCTCCTTTAAAAATTTAATACACAATAATTATACTTTTTTTTTCTCAATTTGTCAATATTATTTGAGTTTTTGGGGCAAAATAAAAAGAAAAGTATGAAAGGATTGTGAATGAAAATGAAAAAAGTAATGTTATTACTAATAATATTAATAGCTATTGGAGGTGGATTATGGGTCATAAAAAAAATGAATAATAATAAAGAATCTGAAAACATAAAAACATCACAAACAGAAAACACAAAAAATGTAGAACAAGAAAAAATATCTACAACAGAACAAACTAGTCCTACAAAACAAGAACTAGTATTAGCAGAATTTTCAACAAAAATTCATAACAAAGCAGAAGAAAGACAAAACAATATTACAATTACATGTAGAGCTTTAAATGGCAAAGAAATAAAACCAGGAGAAACATTTTCATTTTGTAATACAGTTGGAGAAGCAACTACAAGTAAAGGATATAAAGAAGCGGAAATATATGTTGATGGTGAAAAAAAACAAGGACTTGGAGGGGGAAACTGTCAAGTAAGTACAACCATTTACAATGCTGTTTTGCAAATTCCCGAGCTAGAAGTAGTAGAAAGACATGCACATAGTAATCATGTAACATATATAGAAGAAGGAAAAGATGCTGCAGTTGCATATGGAAGTTATGACTTAAAATTCAAAAATAACTCACAAGATACTATAAAAATAATAATGGAAAATACAGAAAATGATGTTATTGCCAGAATTGTAAAAATATAAAGCAATTTATATGAATATTTTTTACTACAAAACATCATTTTTATTGACATGAAAATAATAAAAATATATAATAATTATGTAGAATTTAAAGGAGGAGAAAAGAATATGTATTGTAGTAAATGTGGAACAAAATTACCAGATGATGCAATTTTTTGTATAAATTGTGGAGAAAAAGTACAAAAATCAGAATTAGTTGTAACCAAAACCAAAGAACAAGAAATCTTAGAGGAAAACAAAAGTATAAGTAATAGAAACGAATTATCTGTAGACGACATGGTAGCATACTTAGAAAAAGCCAAAAAATTAGAAATAAGAAAATATAGCTTACAAAATACATTACAACAAATAAGAAACAAAATAAATGCAAACCAAATCAAAAGTGTATCAAAAAAATTATTTGGATATTCATTATCTGATGCACTATATACAGCATTTTATATAGGATGTTGGGTAGCAGCAATTATAGGAATTATATTATTTGGATATCAAATACTTGTAGAAAATGAAACACCATTCCTATTAAAAGTAGTATTAGCAATAACCTTTTTTTGTATATTTACAGGAGGATTTTGGGAAGCAGTTATATTTGGAATTAAGTGGGGATTAGTTGCTGGAGTAGCAGTAGCACTGGTAATATTTATAGTTAACTTTATTAGATTTATAATAAGTTCAGCCAAAACAAAAAAAGCACAAAAAGCCCAAGACGAACAAGTAGCAAAAGAAAATCAAGAAAAAGAAGAAACAGTAAAAAAACTTCAAATACAAGAAAAATCAGTCAAAAAAGAATTAGAAGATACAGAAGCAATTCTAAAAAAAGTATATAAATTAGGAGTACTATATAACAAATATTGGGATATGGTATCAGTAATAACATTTCATGAATATTTCTTATCAGGAAGATGCAGTTCTCTATATGGTTACACTGGAGCATATAATATTTATGAAAACGAAATAAGACAAGATACAATCATAAGAAGACTAGAAGACATTTTAGTATCATTAGAACAAATAAAGCAAAACCAATATTCAATATATATGGCAATACAAGAAGGAAATAGAATGACATCAGAAATGTTAAGTAATTCATTAGCAACACTAAATGCTGCAAAAGAAAGTGCAGCAAACAATAAAATAGCAGCACACAATTCTCAAATTACGGCAGAAAATACAGAAATATTAATGTATGTAGAAGCATTCAGAAAATAATAAAATATAGGATGTGTAAAATATGGAAGAAAAATTTAAAATTATATTTAACTTAAAAGATGAAATGTTTAACATCTTCAAAAAATCATTTGAAAAAGAAGGTTATGAAATAATTTGTAAAGATGAAAACATCGTGTTTATAAAAAAATCAGAAAAAGAGCTAACAGCCAAACAAATTGCAATAATCTTAGGAATGGTAAGAATACATAAAAAATCAACAAAAGGTATAATATTTATGGACATAACATCTGCAGTACAATACCTAATGAAAATACCAGAAGAAAAAGCCCATAAAGATGGGCAATTTAGATGGATGATGAGACAGGCATATACAAAGGCAATAGTAGAAAAAAACAAAGGAGAGATGTAAATTATATAGAAAGAAGATGAAGTAAATGTTTTCAAATATAGGAGAATATGAACCATGTGGAATATTCACAACAGACCATTTTATTCTAATTGGAATAACAATAATAAGTATAATTATAGCATTAAAATTTACATCAAATAAAAGTAAAGAAAAAGTATATTCAATAATAAAAAAAATAACAATAATCATGTGTATATTAGAAGTAGTAAAAATAAACTTCAACTTACAACAAAACTCATTTCGAGATGTAAATACATATATGCCACTATACTATTGTAGCATATTATTATATGCAGGACTATTAAGCTCATTTGGAAAAGGAGCACTAAAAAGAGCAGGAGATGTATGTTTAGCAACAGGATCAGTAATAGGAGGAATAGTATTTATAATATATCCATCAACATCATTGCCAATGTATCCAGCATTCCATTTTTTAAGTATTCATAGCTTTTTATTTCATGGCACAATGATATATTTAGGAATATTAATAAATAAAACCCAATATATAGAACTAGAACAAAATGACATAAAATATTTTGCAAGTGTAATAGGAATAATGAGTATAGTAGCTTTAATAATAAACAAACTATTTAATGGAAACCTAATGTTTATATCAAACAATTTTCCAGGAACACCAATCGAAATACTATATGATATAACTAATGGAGGAATAATGTATACTCTAATTATGGTATTAGCCCAAATGACATTACCATTTTATATTACTTATGTTATAATAAAAAAAATACAATCAGTAAGGAACCTAAGTGAATTAAAAGAACAAAGTAGTTTTAACTAAAAAAGAGGTTACAATGAAAATAAAAGAAAAAACAATTATAGTAATAATTTTAATAATCCAAACAATAATATTTGTTATAGCAGGAATAAATAAATCGTACATTCATATGGATGAAGCTTATTCATTAGGATTAACCAATTATAATAAAGTAGAAATACAACAAAATGAAGATTTCTACAATACCTGGCACAATAAAGAATATTATGAAGATTATTTAAGTGTAAACGATAATGAAAAAAATAACTTTTTACCAGTATATGAAAATCAGAAAAATGATGTTCATCCACCATTATATTACTTGTTTTTAAGAATTGCAATGCAGTTTAATATAGGAAGCTTTTCTAAATGGCCAGGAATAATATTAAATATAATAATATATTTATTTATAACTATATTTATGTATTTAATTTTAAGAAAATTATTTGCCAAAAGTGAAAATAGCCAAATAAAATCAGCTTTTTTAGCTTTAATATCAAGTCTAACATTAGCATCTATAAATAATGCAATTTATATTAGAATGTATGCACTTTCTAGCTTAAACATATTAATTATAACATATTTACACTTAAAATTAGCAGAGAAAAAAGGTAATAATTATAAATTACTAGTATCAATAGGAATATCTGCATTAGTAGGCTCATTAACACACTATTATTACTTATTTTATTTAGCAATGTTGTTTATAATGTTTGTAATAAAATATTTAAAAGAAAAAGAATATAAAGAACTTGCCAAATACATCATAACAATGATTATAGCAGGAATTTTATCATTAGTTATATTTCCATATTCAATTAAGCATATGTTTTTTGGATATAGAGGACAAGGCGCAATAAATAGTTTATTAAACATTTCTGAATTCTTTATAAAGATATGTCAATACATATTAATAATAAATGTATATGCTTTTAACAATATATTATTTATATTAGTAGTATTCATCTTAGGAATAATAATATATAAAAAAATCAAGAAAATAAAATTAATAGAAAAAAACAAATACATAAAATACATATTGTATCCAACTATATTTTACTTTTTACTAGTAGCAATGTCTGCACCGTGGATAGAATTAAGATATATGATGCCAATATGTAGCATAATTTTTATACTAATAATGTATTTATTAATAATGTTACTAAAAAATATTGTAAAAGAAAAAACACTAAATATAATTGTGATATTAATAGCTTTATTAATGTTTATAATGCCATTTATATCAAACCAAATTATAGATATATCAGTAGGAAAGAAATTTAAATATGAACAAGAAAATGCATATTCTAGCAAACAAGAAATAGTAGAAAAATTAAAAAGTGAATCTAATATACCAATAAATATCTTTTCTAAGTTTACAGATGCATCAATTGATGACACACTATTATTTATAAAAAACTTTAGAATAGAACCAGAAGTATTATATTCAAACAAACATAAAATAACTGAAATGATAGAAAAAGAATATAAAAATTTACCAACATTATATTTATTTAATTCAAATAATAATAGATTTTTAGATGATATTTTATTATTTGCAAAAATAAATAAATCATATATAGCAAAAGACATTGAATGTAATTCTCAAAATATAAAACAAATAATGAAAGATAAAGATACATCTAATGGAATATTAGTATTTATAAATGATGGTCAAGAAAAAGATGAAAAAATAGATATTATAAAAGAAACGTTTGGATTTGAACAAACCACTTATTTGCAAAGACTAAATGCATGTGATTTATATTATATACATTAAAGAAATGAGGAAAATAGCTTAAAATGGAAAAAATAGAAAATATATTTCAAAATACTTTACAGAAATTCAAAGAATTTTTTAACAAAGAAAGAAAAACAACATTTTTTATTACACTAATTACATGTTTAATAGTACATTTTCAGCTTTATAGCTTAATGATAACAGGACCAGACACATTGCTTAACAGTATGTACCATAGACCAGACATATGGGAAGCAATGTTACTAAGATTTGGATTAGACTTTATTCAAATCATAAAAGGAAATGTAGTATCACCAGTTTTAGCAACTTTAATAAGTAGTGTATTATTAGGAATAACTGTAATTATAGTATTAGAAACACTTGAAATAAAAAATAAATATTTTAAATATATAACTGCATTTATTTTTGCAGTAGCACCAAACATATCTGCAACATTAACATTTTTCTATTGCTCAGATGCATATATATTAGGAATGCTTTTAGCATCACTTGCAGTCTATTTAGTAAAGAAATTTAAAAATAAACGAATAATATTAATAAGTGGGTTTATTTTAGCACTTGCAATGGGAATGTATCAAACATATTTGTCTGTAACAATGTGTTTAGCTGTAGCAACACTAATAATAGATTTACTAAATAAAAAAGAAGTAAAACAAGTAGTTATAAATGCCTTACGCTATGTAATTATGGGAGTAATAGGAATAGCTTTATTTTACCTAATATCTCATTTGGTAGTATTTCTTAAAAACTTAACTGTAGCAAGTTATAGTGGAGCAAACAAAATAGGACTATCAACATTATTAAGTTTACCAACACTATTACCAGAAGCATATCAAAGTTTCTTTAACTATTATTTTAATGATAATATGATACCAAATATAATCTGGGGAACAAACATATTTTACATTATTATATTTGCAATAATGCTAATTTCTGTAATATACATAATTGTAAAAAATAAAATATATCAAAAAGCTCCAAACATCTTATTAACCTTAATATTAATAATATGTTTACCAATATGTTTTGGAATAATAGAAATAACAGCACCAAGTGTTGATATACATATACTTATGGCATGTTCAATGATATGTATATTCCCAATATTTTTCAAAATACTAGAAATAATGCCAAAAGAAAACACATCAAAATCAAATGAAAATATTTCAAAATTAAAAACAAATATATTACAGCACAAAGAGATCAATCCTAATTTTAAAATAGATAATGCAAAGCAAAATAGCAATTTTATAAAAATTTGTAAATACACAGTAGTAATATGCAGTTCAATAATCGCATGGAATTACACATGGCAAGACAATGCATCATATATTTCAATAAAAACGATGCAAAATCAAGCAGAAGCAACAGCAAACAGACTTGTTATGCAAGTAGAACAAATATCTGGATACACACCAGAAACACCAGTATTAATAACAGGAGGACTAGAAAAAAACTCATATTTTGATAGAAAAAATACATCTATAGAAAGCAAAAATATATTTGACAGATCATGGGGCTTTATATCAAGTAATCCAACAGTGTGGTTAGGAAATCAAGAAAGCTGGAAAAAGCTGATATATGAATATATAGGAGCAAATTTAAATATAGTAAATCAATCAGACTATCTAGAAATAATAGAATCAGAAGAATACAAAAATATGAAAAATTATCCAGAAGAAGGAAGTATAAAAATAATAGATAATATAATAGTAATTAAAATCAGCTAAAAATTTGATGCCGGTCAATTTGGTGCCGGTTCTATTTTTGGCAAATTCTTGTCCGAAATTAACATAAATTGACATTTTTTCTTAAATGAATTATAATATATATAAGTACGTAAATTTTCGTTTTTTGTTGGTTATAAGAGAGGAGTACCAATTATGAAAAAGTTTGCAACCATGTTTTTTTTCGTAATAATGTCGGTCATTATTGGGGTTACTGCAAGTGCAGCTTCTCCCGCAGCAGGTTGTTCGATTCGGACGACCAAGAACATTGAAACTCAAGTGGGAGTAATTCCACAGGATAGTAGGTTAAGTGTGGTCGATGAGAGCGCAGGAGGCTTCATTGCTGACTACAACGGTAACGTTGTAGAAATCAGCTTTGATGATTGTCTCATCAATGTGAAGGATTTCATTCCTTCCATTGACTGCTGGCTGGATATGGCCCAACCCCAGAATATGTTCTCCATGGCGGATGAGCAAATTCCTGGTCTGACTGACCGCCAATTCTACCACAATCCTGGTAGCGCTGATGGTAGCGAGGCATGGCTTCGTTATGAAGCTTGTGTTAAGCTTAAGTCTGCTCAGCAGGAATTCTTGGCTGACGGCTACAGCATCATTATTTATGACGCCTATCGGCCGTTCACATGCACTAAAGAGTTTCAGGCTGCCTATCGTGCATACCTGAATACCAAGAGCTTTGCTTTTAAGAAGCAGTGGTTTGGTAGTCTTGGTGAATCGTGGTTCTTGGCACAGAAGGCTAGTAGCCACAACTATGGTGTAGCTGTCGACATGGGACTCAAGAGAGTATCTGACGGCTATGTTCTTCCGATGCCCTCGGCAATCCACACCCTTGACATCCGCTCTGCGTTTGTCAGCTGGGGTTCTGTGACGAACTCAGAAGCGGCAGATAATGCTCGCTACATGAAGAGCGTCATGGAAGGTTCTGGCTTCACCTACTTGAAGTCCGAATGGTGGCACTTCCAGGACAATTCGATTGTCCGTGAGAATGTCATCGACATTCCCAACTAAGCTTAAAATGTTCAAAGGAGGTATGAGCTTAGGCTCATACCTCCTTTTGACGTTGTCAATGGGGACGGAGATTTTGACAACTTTAATAGTACAGTTTATAACATTGAATAGTCTCTGATGAGTAAGGTAAAACTAGATAAATATACACTATATATATCATCAAAAAGAGAAAAAGTCAATAAACAAAAAAACGCAAAAAATTTTTTATAAAATATAGCATAATTTCAAGGAGTATGATAAAATATATAAATATAAAGAGGTGCTTATGGAAAAATTGAATATAAATAATATAAAACAAATGGTTAAAGAAGAAAAGATTAGATGGACTAATCATGTTATAGTTAGACTGTTTCAAAGAAATATAACTCAAAAAGATATTGAAAATGCTATTTTAAATGGAGAAATAATAGAAGAATATGAAAATGATTATCCGTATCCAAGTTGCTTAATTTATGGAGTTAATTTAAATAAAAAATTATACATGTAGTATGTGGTTTAAAGGAAACAGAACTATGGATAATTACAGCATATTATCCAGATGATATAAAATGGAAAGAGGATTTGAAAACAAGAAAGGAGATAAAATAAAATGAATTGTTTTATGTGTAAAGGAGATTTAGAAAACAAAAAGACAACATTTATGGTTGAATTAGATAATTGTATTATTATTATTAAAAATGTACCATCTCAAGTATGTAAGCAATGTGGAGAAGTAACATATAGCAATGAGGTCGCAAAACAATTAGAAAGACTAGTAAATTCAGTAAGAAATGCAATTACAGAAATTACAGTTATTAATTATACAGAAAAAGTTGCATAAAAACGCAATAAGGTCAGCTTAATAAGCTGATTTTTTTTTATTTGGTGTAGGTTGTCTTTTGCCGTTTTTTTGATGGGCAATTTGATTCCGATTCTCTTTTTTTTCTTATTTTTGAAAATGTCTATAAATCGCAAAAAAACTGCCTAATAAGCAGTTTTTTTCATGTTGTCAATGGGGACGGAGATTTTGACAACTTTATTAGTATATTTTATAACATTGAATATTCTCTGATGAGTAAGGTAAAACATTAATCGAAGGATTAGAAGGTTATAACTACAGCATAAGTTTCAAACCTCCAATGAGTAAGGTAAAACAAAATTTATTAACAATGAGAATCTAGTATATTTTTTAGTTTCAAACCTCCAATGAGTAAGGTAAAACTAATAAAGAAGAGTTGAATGAAGGAGTAAAAGAAGAAAAGTTTCAAACCTCCAATGAGTAAGGTAAAACGATCAAAAAAAATTATTATTAGGAGTAGTTGCAATAGGTTTCAAACCTCCAATGAGTAAGGTAAAACAAAAAAATATAAGGAGGAAAAATTATGAAAAACACAAAAAAGTTTCAAACCTCCAATGAGTAAGGTAAAACTAGATAAATATACACTATATATATCATCAAAAAGCCAAAAAGTCAATAAAAAAGCTCCAAAAAAGCCAAAAAGTCCGTCGATGTCAAAATTCAAAAGTGTCAAAACAGGCTAAAAATAAACATTCTAAAAAAAATCCAAAACAAAGCACACATCGACGCACTTTTTATGATAAAATGAGTAAAAAAAGTACAATTTTCAGTCTAAAAAAATCATCTAAGCCTAGAGTAACAATAGAAAGAGATCGACACACTTTTATATAAACAATTAGAAAAATAAAAAACTCAAAAAAAATTGGAACCAAACAAAAATTACTAGTATCTATAAAGTGGAAGGAGCAATACAAATGAACGATATCGTAAAAAGAGCAAAAGAAGGTGAAAGCCAAGCTCTAGAAGAACTAATACATATGTATGAAATAAAAATGTACAAAACAGCCAAAACAATATTAAACTGTGAAGATGACATAAATGAAGCAATACAACAAACAATCATATTAGTATATAAGAAAATAAACCAATTAAAAAACGACAAAAGCTTTGGAACATGGATAATGAAAATACTAGTAAACCAATGCAGAAAAATTTGGAACCAAAATAATAAAAGAGATGAAAAACACATAGAACTAGAAGACAATATTAAATTAACAACTCCAGAAAAAGAAGACTATAGTTTTGTAAATAAAGCAATGGAAAAATTAAGTGATGAATATAAAGAAGTAACAATCTTATACTATTATGATGAATTTTCAATAAAAGAAATATCAAAAATTTTAAACATTCCAAAAGGAACAGTAAAATCAAGATTAGCAAGAGCAAGACAAACACTAAGCAAACTATTAAAAGAGGAGGTGCAATAAAAATGAACGAAATAGACAAAATAATAAAAACAAAATTTCAAGAAGATACTTATATGCCAACAAGTACACAAAACATAATTAATCAAACACTTGAACAAAACAAAAATACAATTATAAAGAAAAAAGCACACAAAATGAATATTATAAACAAAATAATAACAATAATTACATCAATTATGGCAATGTTATTAGGAAGTGTAACAGTTTATGCTGCAGTAGGAGGAACAATTGCAGGAAAACCTGTAATAGAATGGATAGGATTAGGATTTTCAAACGAGTATGAAAATTATAAAGTTGATGTTGAAGGACAAGAAGTTGCAAATAAAGAAACAACAATTGATTTAGTTTCAACTGTATGTGATGATGGATTCACAATTTTAGAATTTGATGTAAAATTAAGCAAAGAAGATAAAGAATATTTAAGACTTGGTGAAAGCATAATAACAGAAGAAGATATAGAACAAGAAAAGAAAAAATATAAAGAAGAATATAATATTGAATTTGACGAAAACCATAGTGGATTAATGGAATTCAAAGGAGTAACAAATACAGTAGAATTAGAATTTAGCAGTAATTTTGAAGCTCCCGAAAACCAAGCTTATAATATACTTATAGATAATCAAGGATACTATATTAAAGGACAGCAAACAACAAGTAAAATATCAGAATATGAGTATAAAGTATATCAAATGTACTTTTTAACAGACAAAGAGCTAAATGGCAAAACGAACTTTAAATTAACACTAAAATTAGATGGAATTAATAACATAGGAAATAAAGATGACTATATTGGAGAAAAAGATTTTATTATTCTTAAT
Source organism: uncultured Clostridia bacterium (assembly GCA_944393385.1). GTDB lineage: Bacteria > Bacillota > Clostridia > TANB77 > CAG-508 > CAG-269. The sequence goes on along the minus strand of CALYAA010000015.1, from coordinate 31,253 downwards.
ACAGAAAATAATTCTAGGAAAATTGATACAAGTGGAGAATTCAATGTAGAAGTTTCAAAAGACAAAGCATTAGAAAATACAAAAATAGTAGATGTAAATTGTGAAAGTGCAAAATATAAAGGCCTAACAAAAAGTGTAGATGAAGTAAAAGTAACACCTTTACAAATAATTATAAAACTAAAAACGCAAATAGATAATGTTAGTTTACAATCTTTATCAAGCACAATGAACAAAGACTATATAGGAATAATCGACTATAATGTATATGACACAAATGGCAATAAATTAAATTCATTTGATATTGAAAAACAAAGAACAATTACATACTCAAATGGTATAACAGAAGAATGGGCACCAGGAGACATAGGGGCATATAAAGATTTTTATGGAGCTACAATGAACTTAACAGAATACATTATTATAGAAAAGAAAGATAATATTCAAGGAATAAAAATAGTACCAACAGTAAGAGAACCTGATTTTTCTAACGAAAGGTATGAAGAAAAAAATGTTGATTTAACAAATTTTGATATTAATTTATAATAATAATAATAAGGGCTTCAAAAATGTTATATGAAGCCCACTATTAATTTTATTTATATCATATTAATAATGAAAATTCGTTGACATAAAAAAGAAACTATGATATATACAAGGTAATATAAAGAAGAGTAGTTTTGAAAAAATTACTTTTAAAACTATATGTACCTTGGAAAGGAATGGAATTTTATATGGAAAATAAAACAAAAAATATAATAATTGTAATAGAAGCGGTAATTATAGTAGTACTAGTAGCTTTCATGATATTAGAAAATAACAAAACTAATACAGAAACAGGGAACTCAAACGGAAATACACAAGGAACAGAGAATATAATAGAAGACGCAGAAAAAGCAGAATACATAAAAACTTATAATATTATAGAAAAATTAGACATAAGTGATGAAAGTGGAAATTATGATTTTTATGCTATAAGACAATTCCAAGATAATGATAACCCAGTATTAATAAAAGTAGAGAAAAAATATAATTTAGAAGAAGGAGAAAATTACGAAATAGTATTATATGGAGTAAAAGAAGAAGGAAAAACATATACTCAAAACGAAATCTTTGAAAACTTTGAAATACAAGACATTAGAAAAACAGACAAAACAGGTTTAGACCAAATACAAGATTTATAAATATTAAAAAGTCAGTTCAGAAACTGACTTTTCGTTATAAACAAATGAGGAAATTTGGTACCGGTTATTTTTCCATCTTTTCTGCAAATATCTATAAATTACAAGAAAACTGCCTAATAAGCAGTTTTTTTCATGTTGTCAATTGTCAATGGGGACGGAAATTCTGACAACTTTAATAGTATAGTTTATAACATTGAATAGTCTATGATGAGTAAGGTAAAACCAAACTTCAGAAGAACAACCTGAAGAATCAAAAGAAGTAGAAAAGTTTCAAACCTCCAATGAGTAAGGTAAAACGGTACAAAAATAGCTCCTACTAACGTAAAGAAAGAAGAGTTTCAAACCTCCAATGAGTAAGGTAAAACTAGATAAATATACACTATATATATCATCAAAAAGCAAAAAAGTCAATAAAAAAGCTCCAAAAAAGCCAAAAAGTCCGTCGATGTCAAAATTCAAAAGTGTCAAAACAGGCTAAAAATAAACATTCTAAAAAAAATGTAAAAATAATGCACACATCGACGCACTTTTTATGATAAAATAAACAAAAAAAGCACAAATTTTCAACTAAAAATAGGCATCTAAGACAAGAGCTGCAATGGAAAGAGTTCGACAGACTTTTTTTGGAAGGAGAAATAAAAATATGATCACACTAAACGAGATAATGGGTAAGCAAAACGTAAAAACAGTAATGAATGATTTATACAAAAAAAGTTATAGTAAAAGAGCATTTATAGAATTTCAAAAATATTATGAAAACAATAAACAAATAATAAGACAAGAAATTGAAAATAATAAATATCAACCAGAAAATATCATATTAAAAGAAATTATTAATTATAAAGGAAAAAGAAGATTAGTTTCAATATTAAACATAAAAGATAAATTTATATCTAAATTATTATTAGAAGTATTAGAAAAATATATTGCTCCAAATTTTTCAGAAAATTCATTTGCATATCAAAAGGGAAAAGGAACAACACAGGCAATTTTAAAAATAAAGAAATTAGTAGAAGAAGGAAATGAAATTGTAGGAAAAATAGACATTAAAGATTACTTTGACACAATAAATCATGAAAAACTATTAAAAATGATGCAAGATGTAAAAATAGAAAGAAGAGTAATAGAGTTAATAAATAAATTTATAAAATGTAAGGTAGACTATCAATATTCAACATATACTAAAACACAAGGAATTATTCAAGGAAGCCCACTAAGTGCAATATTAAGCAATATATATTTAGATAGTTTTGATAAAGAACTAGATAAACTAAACATAAAGTATATAAGATATTGTGATGATATAAATATCTTTGGTAAAGATAAAAAAGAAGTATATAGTACTATTAAATTTATTGAAAAAAGATTAAAAGAACAATATTTATTAAATATAAACCATAACAAAACTGAAATAACTAATGTATTTTATACAATATTTCTAGGATATAAATTAATAAAAAACAAATTCGGAGTAGAAATAGTAAAAATATCAAAAGAAGTCCAATATACAAATAGATGGAGAACAAATTCATTAGAGAAAATAAATAATGAATACCATATAATTAATGAAGGTATTTTAAGTCAAAGTGATTATACAATATTATTTGAAAACAAGAATAAAAAAGTATATATACCAATAGAAGCCACGAAAATATTAAATATATATTCAAATATTATAATTAATTCTAATTTTTTTAATTTAATGAACAGTAAAAATATAATAGTAAATTTATTCGATAAGCATAATAGATATATAGGAAAATTTATTCCTAGTAACACTAGAAAATCATGTCTTTTATTATTAAAACAAGTAGAAATTTACAATGATTATAATAAAAGAATGAATATGGCAAAAGACATTTTATCATCTGAAATATATAATCTAAAATCAAATCTGAAATATTATAATAGAAGATATAATCATGACATAAAGGAAAAAATAAAATTAATAGAAAAAGCTGAAAAAGAAATAAATTTGATAAAAGAGCACGAAAAATTATTGCTATGTGAAGCAAGAATAAAAGGAATATATTATTCTTGTTTTAATGAAATACTACAGAATGAAAAATTCAAATTTATAAAGAGGTCAAAAAGACCACCACAAGATCCAATAAATGCACTTATAAGTTTTGGAAATACACTTTTGTATAATTATATTGCAAAAGAAATATATAAAACAAAATTAGATATAAGAATAGCTTATTTACATTCAAGTAATAACAGATATGAAAGTCTAAACTTAGATTTAGCAGATATATTTAAACCAATTATAGTAGATAAAATTATTTTTAAATTAATAAATAAAAAAATAATCAATTATAGGCTTCATTTTGAAAATATAAATGGAGGGGGTTATTTAACTGGTGAAGGGAAAAATATAGTTATAAATGAATTTTATAAGAAAATTAAAGATATAACAACAATAGGAAATAATAAAATGAGTTATGAGAAAATTATAAGAAAGGAAATTTATAAGCTTAGTAATTCTATAATGAATGAAGAAAAATATAAAGCTTTTAAATATTATTAATAGTATGAATGTTATATTAGTGTATGATGTAAATCATAAGAGAGTAAATAAAATAATGAAAATTTGTAGAAAATATTTAATACGAGTTCAAAATTCAGTGTTTGAAGGGAGTATTACTGAAAGCAAACTAAATAAATTAAAAGAAGAAATAAGAAAAAATATAGATTGCAAAAAAGACAAAGTTTGTATTTACATATTGGAATCTCTCAAATATATTAAAAAAGATGAAATTGGAAGTATTAATAATCAAAATAATTTTATATAATAAAGCTTTTAACTGGCAATTTTAACTATTTGTTATAGTTTAATGCCAGTTTTTATTATAATATATTAAATTTATATCGTACTCTAATGAGTAAGGTAAAACAGTCAAAGAAGACAACAAAGTTGAAGCACTAGTTGAGTTTCAAAACTCTAATAAGTAAGGTAAAACAAGATACAAATACTGAAGAAGAAAATGTTGAGGATCAACCAGGTTTCAAATCTCCAATGAGTAAGGTAAAACTTAATGTTTTAGATGCAACTGGTGATAGCATAATGTTTCAAACCTCCAATGAGTAAGGTAAAACACGGAATGGATTATAGCTTTGATGGAGAAATCCTTACAATGTTTCAAACCTCTAATGAGTAAGGTAAAACAGGAATTCATTCCTATCGAGCCAAACAAAGTCAAAATGTACGCGTTTCAAACCTCTAATGAGTAAGGTAAAACGGATTAAAATGTCAAAAGCAAAAAGAAGTATCCAAAAGGGTTTCAAACCTCTAATGAGTAAGGTAAAACTAGATAAATACATACTATTTATAACATCAAAAAACAAAAAAGTCAATAAAAAAGCCAAAAAAACACCAAAAAGTACGTCGATGTCAAAATAGAAAAAAGCTAAAACAGGCAAAAAATAAACATTTTAAAAAAGTACAAAAAAATGAAGCACATCGACGCACTATTTGAATAAAAACAATAGAAAAAAACATAAAAACCATCATAAAAATCTTGTGTAAACCTAGAATATCAATGAAAAGAAATCGACGGACATTTTTAAATTAACAAACTAAAATTTAACTATTGTATACAAGAAAAAAACATGATAAAATAACAATATGAAAAGAATTTATTGAATAATAGGTTGTAGTTAAACTCCTTATTAAAAAACTAAATAAATTATACAAGGAATTATAAAAAATGAGAAAGTTAAATTTAATAGTTGTATTTGACCAAACTTTAAATAAGGCACTTTTCTGTATTAGAGCAAAAGAACCATATAAAGGTTTATACAATTTGGTTGGTGGAAAAGTAGAAAAAAATGAAACAAATGATGATGCAGCATATAGAGAATTATTTGAAGAAACAGGAATATCAAAAAAAGATATAAAATTAGACCATTTTATGGATTTAAACTATTTTAAATATGAAAATAATATACAAGTTTATTATGGTATTTTAAGTCATGAAGTAAAATTAGTAGAAGAGAAAAATAAGCTAGAATGGTTAGATATAAATGAAAAATTACTAGATAACAATAAATTTGGTGGAAATTACAATATTCCACATATAATAAGACAAATAAAAGTATATTTAAAAAATGGAACAGGAATAGATAAATACTAAAAAATAGATAAATTAGTTTTGTATAAAAGCAAGACTCTAATATAAAAAATTAAGAAACTGCCTAACAAGCAGTTTTTTTATGTTGTCAATGGGGACGGAGATTTTGACAACTTTAATAGTATAGTTTATAACATTGAATAGTCTCTGATCAGTACGTTAAAACTGTTAGAGTCAGAAAATGTAACTGTTGTAAAAGTTTTAAACCTCTAATGAGTACGGTAAGACTATATCCGATGCACGTGAAATGCTTTATATTTCAACATTTAAAGACATACAAACAAAGAAAAAATTAAATAAATATAGGTTATTTATATCATTAAAAAATAGAAAAGTCAACAAAAATGAAAACAAAAAATACAAATAAAAAATGCAAACAAAAAGTGTAAACAAAAAAATACAAGGAAAAAATTTTAATGATTAATTTATTCTAATGTCCTAAGTAATAATTTAAGAAAATAGTTGAGAAACAAAAAATGAATAAAAAAATATGAAATAAAAGAAACTTTTTGATAGGTAAAATTATCTAATAATATAGAATAAGTTATATAAATAAAAAGCCGGAGGAATTAAAGTGGAAAAATTAGTAGAATTAGCAAAGAATAAAGACAAAAAAGCATTTATTGAATTAATATCTAATATAAAAGAAGAAATGTATTTAGTAGCAAAATTAAAACTAAAAAATGAAAAAGATATAGAAAACGCTATTCAAAATACGCTGATTAAAAGCTATAAATGTATAAAAAGATTACATAACAATAATTTATTTAAGATATGGATAATGAGAATACACATTAATGAATGTGATAAAATAGAAAAAAAGAATAAAAATAAAGAGCTATATAAAGAAAACAATTCAGATATAAACAAAAAAGGTAAAGATATAAAATTTGATATTTTAATAAGAAATTTAAATGATGAAGAGAAAGTTATTTTAACTTTTTATTATTATTTTAAATATTCTATAAAAGAAGTTTGTGAAATTTTTAAGGAAAATGAAAATATTATAAATAGTAAAATTATAAGAGCAAGAAATAAAATAAGAAAAGAAATAAAAGATAATAGAATGATTGATATTGAAAAAATATTGCGAATATCTGGAAGTAATGAAATATATATTCCAAACAAAATAGAAAAAATAGTTTCAAACCTCAAATGAGAAAAGTATAAAGTCAATAAAAAAGCAAAAAAAGTTAAAAGCAAAAAATACAAAAGATAAAAAAACAAAAAGTCAAAATTCCCAAAAGCTAAAAGTGAAAAAATGCTAAAAAGTACGTCGATATCAAAACATCAAAATGCTAAAACTAACTAAAATAAGCATAAAAACAAAAAATAGTTGACAAATCGACGCACTCTTAGGAGATTTCACTTTACCTAATTAAATCCATAAAAAAATCAACTATGGATTTAATTATTTCATTTTCTTCATAAATGCTAATAAAATAATTTTTTACAAAAGGAATTTGAGAAATTAAAAATAATATAAAAAATAAAATTAATATGATGATTATATCCTTTACATGTTCCTTAAATGTTTTTTTATATTTTATTTTATATCCGCGATTTTTTAAGTCTTGAATATATGCATCATAATATGCTTTTTCAATAGCTCGTTTTTTTTCTAATTCAATTTCTTTTTCCAATTCATATTGAATTTGTTGATTTTGTAAAATTGTGTCAATTGGTTGAGTATTATAGTTATAATTTGTAGAATGAGATGCTTTTTGATATTGATTTTGTGATTGATTTCCATTTTCTACTTTTGCTGAATCACGATTATATTTTGTTGATTCATGATTGTAATTTGTTGATTCATGATTGTAATTTGCTGATTCTTGACTGTAATTTGTTGAATCTTGGTTATACTTTACTGATTCTTGTTCGTATATTTGTAACTCTTGGTCATAGGCACTTCTTTTTTGTGGATTAGAAATAACATCATAAGCTTCGTTTAGTTCTTTCATTTTTTGTTCAGCTTCTTTTTTATGAGCATCATCTTGTAAATCTGGATGATATTTTTTTGCAAGAGTTTTATAAGCTTTTTCAATTACTTCCTGTGAAGCGGAATGAGATACTTCTAATAATTCATAATAATTTTTCATATGTTGGAAAGTTCCTTTCAAACTGAAATAAATTTTTAATTAAAATATTATATAAATATAATACCACAAAAAAAATGAAAAACTAAACAATCTAAAAAAATAAAATGCAAAACTACCTCCAAAGTAGATTTGCACAAATTTATAAAAATCATAATAATTTTAAATAATCAAAAACGAGTAAGACTGAACCAATTATTTACAACAGATTTTGCCATACTAAAAAAATTCATTTTACCAACAGAAGTTTGAGCCACTAAGCTTACTTCTGCAATTTTTTCTCCTTTTAGATAATAAGTAATAGTACCAAGCTGTTGTCCCGCGGTAACAGGAGCCTGAACAAAATCATCTAATTCAATTTCATATGTAATACTAGATTCTTCACCTTTCTTAATCAAAAAAGAAGGAGATGTTTCATATATAGCATTAACAAAATCAGAATCACCCTTTGCAACAGAAACTTCTTTTATTACATCTCCAGAATTTCCAAAAGACTGATAAGAAAAATTATTAAAACCATAATCTAATAAAGAAGTTGCATTTGCAAATCTAGTAGCAGAAGTAGGAGCTTTCATAACAACAGCAATTAAAGACAAATTATCACGAGTAGCAGAAGCAGATAAATTAAACAAAGCTTTAGAAGTAGAACCAGTTTTTAAACCAGTACATCCTGAATAATTACGCACCAATTTATTAGTATTTGAAAGAGCAGACTTTCCATCTCTTAGAGAATCAGTCCAAATTGTAGTATAATTAGTAATTGAAGGATGTTTTGTCAAAAGTTCTCTAGACATTAAAGCAATATCATATGCAGAAGTCAAATGTCCTTCTTCATCTAGTCCATGACAATTAAGAAAAGTAGTATCATTCATTCCTAATTCCTTTGCTTTAGCATTCATCATTTGAACAAATCCTTCTACAGTACCACCAAGATACTCTGCTAAAGCAGTAACACAGTCATAGGAATTTCAAAAAAAGCAGGAATTCCAAAATATATTGTTAATAAACAAAAATTATTATATGTATATTTATGTTTTAAAATTTTTTTAGATTAATGCAACCATTTTTAATGAATAATTAATCTAATAAGTATAAAACATAATAGATACAATGAAAATTGGAGGGGAAAAGTGGAAGAACTAGTAGAGAAAGCAAAAAACAAAGATAAAAATGCATTTTCAGAATTAATAATTAATGTAAAAAAAGAATTGTACTTAGTAGCCAAATTAAAACTAAAAAATGAAGATGATATATCAGATGCTATACAAGAAACATTGCTAAAAAGTTATAAAAACATAAGAAAATTACGAAAAAACAATATGTTTAGAACTTGGATAATAAAAATTCTTATAAATGAATGCAATAATATATATAAAAGAAAAAGAAACAATATTGTGTCTTATGAAGAAAAAGAGATGGAAAATTATATAGCAACAGATACTGAAAATGATAATATGGAATTTGATGTTCTAATAAGAAATTTAAATTATGAAGAAAAAATGATATTAACATTATACTACTGTTCCAAATATACAGTTAAAGAAATTAGTGAGATATTAAAAACAAATGAAAATACTATAAAAAGCAAAATGGTAAGAGCAAGAAATAAAATAAGAAAACAAATTGAAGGGGATGGTGAAAATAATGAAAGATATTGAAAACATATTACAAACAGCAGGAAATGCAGAAATAAAAATTTCAAACAAAATAGAAAATAACATTAATTATACATTAAATAATATTGAAAAATTTCATAATAAAAGCCCAATATTAAAAAAATTACAGTTCAAATTAATACCGACCTTAGTTTTTGGAATTATTTCATTTGCAGGAGTTTGTTTTGCAAGTTCTTATGTAATAAAAAATTATTTTGCAAAAAATGAAGGTCTAAGTACAGCTATAGATAATGATTATGTAATAAATAACGCATCTGAATATGTTGAATCAAATGGTATAAAAATAAAAATAGAACAATTAGTACTTGATGATTATAATTTGGAAATAATATGTAATATAAAATTAGATGAAAATAATTATTACTTGGAAAATTTATATAAATTTAGATTTAAAGATATTTTAGTTATGGATGAAAATAAAAATGTATTATATGCAGAATATGAAAATCAAGAAGATTTTTATAAGTATTGTAAAGAAAATAATTTAGACAAAGGAACTTATGGGACAGGATTTTCGAATGGAAGTTATACTGGAAAAATATTAAATAAGAATGACAATAATTTGAATTTTTCTTTTTATACAACCGCTGATAAATTTCCTAATTCAAAAAAACTATATATAAAATTTAATACAATATATCTATATTATCAAGATAGTAGTTTGAATAAAAGTTTAAAAGGAACATGGAATTTAACAGTAGATTTAGAAAAATTACAAGAAGAAAGAGATACAATAGAATATTTGGTAGAAAATATTAATGACGATAAAACAGTTGTAACTAAAGCCAGTTTAACTATGGCTAATATGAAAATAGAACTAATAACAGACAGTGATAAAATTGATTTTAAAAAATTACAAAATAGAGAATTAGGAAAAATAAATGTATCTGATTTGATACCTTTTCATGAAACATATCTTGAAACAGAAGATGGAAAAAAATTTTTTCTTACAACTACTGGAGAAAATGGTTATGAAACATTAGAAGATGGAAAAATACGCTATTATGCAACATATAATTATACGTATTTTAATAAATCCGAAAAAATAAAAATAGTTTTACCTACCAATAATAATAATGAAATTATTATTGAATTAAAATCAAAATCATAATGTTTTGCCTCCTTTAGTCTGGAAAATCCTTTGCCCTAGTGCTAAAAATGCTTTAGCACTTACTAATAGTATAATCTTTTTTATATATTTTTTTGCAAAAAGATAAAAAAGATAAAAAATCACATATTTATTAACAAATTATGGTATGTTATAATAATTTTATATTTAAAAAATTAAATTTATAAAAATGTGACAAAATAAAAATTAAAATTGTATTAATAATAAAAACCAAAGGTGGGATGATTTTGAAAACAAATGATTTAGTCAATGATAAATCTGATATAGAATTATATAAATTATTTTTAGAAGGAGATAATGAGGCATTTAATACTTTAATAATAAAACATAGAAAAAAATTAACAAATTTTATAATGGCTTATGTAAAAAATATCGAAATAGCTGAAGATATTGCACAAGATAGTTTTCTATACATGATAATAAATAAGGTGGAATATGATTTTAAATATTCATTTAAAACATATTTATATACAATAGCAAAATCAAGAACATTAAATTATCTAAAAAAGAAAAAGCAAACAATTTACATAGATGAAATAATTAATAATAATTTAGATGAAAACTTTGAAAATGATTTCATTATTAAAGAAAATTATAAAGTTCTAATAAAAACAATAAAAAAACTAAAAAAAGATTATCAGATGGTAATTTATTTATACTTTTTCCAAGGATTTAAATATAAAGAGATAAGTAAAATATTAAATCAAAGCATATCAAAAACCAAAATGGCTATTCATCGAGCAAAAAAATTATTAGAAAAATATTTAAAGGAGGATGATAACTATGAAGAATGATCAAGTTTTTGTCGATGAAATTTGGAAAAAGTATGATAATTATAAAAATACAAAACATAAAGAAAAATTTTTCAAAATACATCAATATAAACATACTGAAATAAAAAGAAAATTAGTTGCAATAACAAGTTCTATTTTAGGAATAATTGCTACAACAGGAGTAGTGTATGCTAGTGTTGCAATACATAATGTCCTTTTTACTCAAAAAGATACTAGAACAGATTTTACTAAAAATCCAGGATATCAATATTATCAAGATATGCAAATGTCAGATAATATATATTATAAAAGGATATATAATTATGAAGAATATAAACAAGCAACTCAAAGATGGAACAATTTAGTTGAAATGAGTGAATCTGATTTTCAAGAATCTTTTATGATAATAATAGCAGGACAAAATTATGACACAACAAGTTTATATATTTCTGACATATATATTGAAGATAATAAAACATGTGTAGAATTGAGAAAAAAAGACAAATGGACACCAGGTTCTACTGTTATTTCAGCGAAAGTTTCTAGAGAATTAGATAGAGAAGAAATTAAAATTAATAATTTGCCCAATGAAGTATCAACAACAGGAAAATATAAAGACTTAGATGAGATTACACTTGATTATACTAAAGAACAAGCTTTAGAAGATGGATGTTTTGTTGTAGAACAATATGGAGATATAATTTCAGAAAACAAAAATCAATTAGATGAATTTATTGAGAAAAAAGAAAATGGAGTTATAAGAATATATTTACGGATATAAGAGTGGAATTTTTAGAATAATAGATATTGAATATAATAATGGTGTAATAAATCTTGAAATAGGCTCATTCAATGTAACAGAAAATAAAGTTCTTAATAGATTATATTTTACAGGAAATAAAATTGAGAAAAAAGATGCTTTTGACAATCAATATTTAGAATATGTATGCTCAAATGAGATAGGAGATGTGTTTGTAATTTGTAAATTTAATAGAAACTAAATTATTTATCTTTTTTAACTTTTTGAAAATAATTCTAGAATTAATGATATAATTTTAAATATATAATTTATTCTTTTGATACAAATTACCGATTATTAATAAATTGGTAATTTTGTATAACATACACAGAGAAGGTTTAATTTGTGGAGGTAACTTATGAACAAAACATTATCAATTAGTAAACGGATTTCTATAATGGCATTAGCATTAGTAATATTACTTACAATATTCCCTAATATTAATGCACGGGCTGAAGTAGAAATGGGATGTGGAGGTCTTGAGTTTGCAGAATGGGGAGATATAATTATTTATGATGCAGAATCTGGAGGTAATGTTATTGGTAAAATATATCAATACGAAAGCTTTACAGTTATTACTAGAGACGTTACGTACATATATGTAGATTATAGCACTTCTAAAGGTGCTAAACAAGGATACATTCATATTGATCCAGAAGAATGGGGAGGACGTTCTGATGCTGTTGCAAAAGTAAAGACTACTTCCAATGTCTATTATGGGCGTAATGGATATGGAGCAAAATATCAAAAAGCTGGAGCTGTATATGCAGGAGAATATGTTGCTGTTATTGCAGTAAGTGATAATTGGGCATATGTTGAATATAATACTACAGGAGGAAGAAAGAGGGGCTATGTGCCATTCTATAATCTGCAGGTATCACTAATTCATCCAGATGAATATAAGTCAATCTATAATGATTATGATGAATCTTATAGACCATTTCATGAAACATATTTTTTTGGGGATAAAACTGTATATTCAGGTCCTACCGATTTGTATGCTCCAGTTGGTTCTATAAGTGATGAATTTGTTTTTGAATATGGAGATCCTGTGTGTATTGGTCCATATAAGGCTCAGTATATTGAATACTATGTAGATGGAACAGATCATGAATTAAAGAGTGGTTTTGTTTTGTTGTAAAAAAATAAAGTTAGTATAAGTTTAAAGTCTAAATAAATATCAATTTCTCTGTGTATGAATCAAGGAGGCTCATAGAGCCTCATTGATTAAATTTATAAAACAGTATTAGTCTAATTTGCTTAGAACAGTATATATTACTAATTTTGGTTTAGGTTTACAAACAGTATAAAAATTAAAATACTTTTTCAATTTGTTTTCATCACATTCATAAAACATTGTATTAGTTGCAGATGTAATATTACATTTTATGTTATTAATATTTTTATGATATTTTTTAGCAATAATAGAATAAACTGTTTTATTTAAATTTTCAGTATAATCATAATTATTATATATTAAAGAAATACATTCAGATAAATACTTTGTTCCAATATATGATAAATTATATCCTATAAAATCTAACTCTTTATTTATTTTACTTAATAGAATAGAATTGTTCATTTGTTTTGATTTGCTTTTAGCAAGTTCACTTATTTTTGAAAATAACAAAGAGATATTTTCTGTGGAATTAAGACATTCATATATGTAATGATTATAAAAAAGATCTTGAGTATTTTCTGAAATTAAAATAATAGAATTTTTATATTTTTCATAATATAAATTAGATATTGTATTTAAATTATTGATAATCGAATCAGAGTTATCATCTACATGAATTATTGTAAAATCAATTGAGCCAGTATTTAATATTTTTATACCATCAGTTATATTATCTGTAATAGAATGAACCTTAAATTGACTATTATTTTCTGAAATATAATTAAGTAAATGTATTGAATTATTTAAATTTTTATCTATAATTAGTAAATTTAGCATTTAAAAACCCCCTTTTTTATTTTCTAAACATTAGATGCAAGAAATATAATATAGAGGGTGCATTTTTCGACAAAATTTTAATGAATTATGATATTATAGATATATGTAATAATTTATTAATTCGATAAAAAATATTTTTATAAAATTTGTGACAAATTTATATTTCTAATTGTAATAATAAAGGATAAATAGAAAGAGGGGGATATAGTTGAATTTATTTAATTTTATAAAAAAAATTGGATTCTTGAAACCATTTTAGATGAATTAGATATCTAATATATATAATATTGAAAAAGATATGATGAAGAAATGCTAGATATTATCACTAAAAATTATAACAAGAATATGTAATAAGTAATATTTAGTAGAGAGAGAAAAGTAAAGGAGATATGAAAAATGTTTTTTAAAAAAAATATGAAATATGTATTAATTTTTGTAACTATTATAATATTTATATTTATAGTTTTCATAATAACAAGTTGTTTACTTAAAAATAATGAAAATATGATAAATAACGAAGAATCAAAAATACAATCACAAGTATTTGATTTAAACCAAAATAATCTTTATTTGAGTGACAATTACCAATTTGGAGATGATATGTTATACATAAATAAAATGTATTACAAAAAAGTGAATAATTATGAAGAATATAAAAAGATGAAAGAAAGATGGAATGATATTATAGAAATGCAGGAAAATGATTTTGAAAATTATTTTGTTGTTATAATTGCAGTGGAAAATGAATCAATGTTAAATATGAATTACAATAATGCATACCTTAAAAATGATACACTATATATAGGCATTGCAAATGATACAACTGATAATAATGGTAAAAATGGGATTTCAATAAAATTTCCAAGACTATATGATAAAGAAATAATAGAACCATATATAACAGTAAAAAATATAGAACAATATATATATGAAAAAGATGTTGAAAATATACTGAATAATGATTTCAATATAGAAAATGACAACTGTTTGATTTATAAAGAAAATGGTGAAATAGTAAATGAAGAACTAGCAAAACTATTTATTAATAACGTAAATGAAAAAGAAAGTTCAACAATTAGAATTATATATTATGATTTAGAAAATTCTAATACAATAATAGATATTATATATAATAGCAGTATAAACAAGTTTTTAGCACGTGTAAATAGTACAAATTTAAATGAAAGCGAAAATTATAATAATCTTAGTGTAAACTATTATGAATTTGATAAGATTGACGTAATACATTCTGAAGCAATAAATGGAACAGGATATTATTTGACAAATGAAAAAGCAACAATATGTATTTATATTGAAAATAATTAGTATGTATACAAAAAAAGAGGAATAAGATTTCTCTTTTTTTGTTCTATAAATAAAGGGGTTAACATTCAATTGAATGTTAACCCAAAAACTAGAAAATGTAGCTAAAAAATCTTATGAAAGATGAGTTATGTGATACTATTATCCACCATAGTAGGTATAACCACTTAACCACTTTCCGTCGCTAGAGTTATATCTAATATAGGTCCAACCAGTACCATCAGGGTTAATGAAACTATTGTCCCAATAACTCTTTCTATCGGTATTAGCACGAATAGTATCAATAGGAGCCGCTTGATGAGAGGGAGCAGAATATACAGTAAGATCAGACGTAGCTGTATTGTAGTTGCAACTATACCCTGTAAAGTAGAAATCACTATAAACATAAGGTACATGATTAAATAGATGACCAAATGAGAAATAGCCACGTTTTCTACCGTTGTTAGTATTATATTCTACATAGACCCAGTCGCCTTCTTTACAAACAATTGTAACGTATTCACCAGTGTTTACAGAACCGGAAACCTTGCCAATACTTGTACTAGGCCACGAATATAAGTAAGCACTAGAAGTAACCCTTGCAACAGAAGTATTCTGTATATAAGTTACATTAGGATTGATAAGGTAACCTCTTTTTGTACCACTAGAAGTGCTATACTCAATGAAAGCAGCAGTAATTCCATTGGCAGAATAAGGCATTTTCAAAAGGGTGATTCCCTCACCAGCACCAATACTACCAATATTAACTGCAAGAGAAGGATTATCACAACTCCAAACAGTTTGAGAAGTATTAGAAGTAGCCTGACCTCCGTTATAAAAGATTTCATAGATATTATTTGAGGAAAAAGAGGTCAAAGAGCTAGTGGGAACATATCCAGTTTTCTTTTTGCCAGAGCTGGTAACAGTGTACTGAATATGATACCAATCCAAACCATCCTCTTTTTCAATTATCTCAACTTGTTCGTTTGCAGAAATGCTACCTGCAGGTACATAACTGGTAGAAGGACCAGTATAGACTGTTTGAGAAATCCGGGAGATGGCAGTTGCATCGATAGACTCAGCCATTGCAACTTTAGAGAAGAGTGCAATGATTGAAATAATTGTTAAAAACAAACACAGAATCCGAATTTGAATTCTTTTTCTAGTTTTAATACTCATAGATAGTAACCTCCTTAAAGATTCATGCTACATTTTCTAGTTTTATCAAAATGTGAACATTAATATTATATAATAATTATTCTAAGAATTAATAAAAAGATAAAAAAAGTAAAAAAGTTAAAAAAGTTAATATATCCATATATGTATAAAGTTAAGTTGTCTTATACAACTTGCTCAAAATTGTGCATATTAATAATTTTGGTTGTGATTTTGAATATGTATAAATTTTAGCATATATAAGTATTGTCTTTGGTAAGAAGCAACATAGAATTTTTATATTTTTAACAATAAATAAACTAAATGCATTAGTGCTGATATAACAGTTAAGTATTATAATTGTACTATCTGTTAAAACTGAATTTTAAAATTTTATTCTTTCGATTAGACTATTAGCAATCACTAGATAACTATTTTTAGAAATATAATTAAACAACAATATGGAAGCTATTATCTATAATATGTTTTAATACATTCTTTTTTTCTAAATATTATACTAAATGAAAATAATGAAGAAGATGCATTTTTTTGATAAAAAAGTATAATTTTTTATCTTTTTTATCTTTTTTATTTTTTTTACCCAAAATGTGTTATAATAATAATGCTTTCGAGCAGAAGAATCAATGAGTTTTGCGTTTGATAAATTCAAACCAAATTCTTATTGATAAAAATAGGAAAATGATTTGCAACAGACTAAAGGAGTATTGCGTTATGAGAAAAAACTTCAAAAATCGTTTTATCACCTTAGCGATGGCAATTGTGATGATGTTGCTCAACTTCTCTATGACTGCTTTTGCAGAAGAAGTTGATGGTAATCAGACTATGCCTGAAAATGTTATTTCTGTCGAACAAATGGAAAATGGAAAAACTCGGACAACATACGAGTTTGAAATTTCTCCCAAAAATGTTGACGAATATGGCGTTGCAACTTATGCTATAGATTCGTCTTTCACAATGACAGGAACATACTATCGAGGAGCTGACAGAAAGTATAGTGGAAATTATCTCTCTTATGGTATAACAGTTACAGGAGCTAATGGTAATCCTGTAGACAAGCA
The DNA here is from genome assembly GCA_944393385.1 of uncultured Clostridia bacterium. Lineage (GTDB taxonomy): Bacteria > Bacillota > Clostridia > TANB77 > CAG-508 > CAG-269. The sequence goes on along the minus strand of CALYAA010000015.1, from coordinate 13,970 downwards.
AGTTTCTGCTCAATTATGGGATTATAATGGTAATTGTTTGAGTGTTTGTACTGTTAGTGCAGATGGGAGTACTACTATTGTCCCGTCCATTAGAATTGTACCAAATAGAACCTATTACTTTAAATATTATTTAGCAAAGGGTTCTTCTTCTAACTTAAGAGTTAGAATGCTAATTGATAGTTGGAGTTAAATCATTTAAGCAAATCATTTCCCTAAAAAACAAAAGGCATCCTAGTTTAGGATGTCTTTTGCCTTTTATTTAAAAATTTCAACATCAATAAAATTTTCTGCACTAAGGTTAATATGTAAATTAAGAAAATCAATATCATCATAAATTGTAATTGGATATGTTATTGTAATAATACTATTATAAGGCTCAATTGTTGAAATATTTTTACAATTTATTTTTGTATAATTATAATAATTATTATTTTTATCATATAAAACTATATTTGATGGATTTAAAAATTTAGATTCGTCAAGTAAAACATTTAAGTTAAGTTCTAATATTAAAGATGTTTCAGAAACATTTGATACAACAGAATTAACATATGAACTATTAGAAATATAAGAATATTCATTATTAATTCTATTTGCAAATTTATTATCTAAATTTATTGAAAAACTCCAATTACCATCTACATTAATTAATTTTTTATTACTTATTAATTTAATTTCATTAATAGAAATAGTTAATATATAAGATACAGGCATATTTTCTGAAGTTAAAAGCAATGAAGATCTATAAGTAGTACCATCAGAAATTTTCTCAACATTATTAAATTGAGCAGTAGTATTGATAAGATTTAAATTATGATTAGGTATAGTATCTTCAGAAAGCCAAAATAATACATTATTATTTTCATCTATAATTGAGATGTTATTAAATGAGATATTATCAAATTTTGTTTCTGTGTTTCCTTCATAGTACTTATAAACAAAAGAAATATCTAAATTATGGTCATCCATAAGTATATAATCTACTTTTACCCCGACATTATTGCATTCTATAAAATCCATATCAACATTTTGAACATATCCATTTTCTACAGCTGTATCAATACCAGCATTACTATTAGTAAAAATACTTGTCAAAAAATTTATTATATCTTTTGCATAAACTGTAGTTGCTATGATGATTCCAAAACAAATGATAAATATAGCAATTCTTTTTAACATTGTAAAAGAAATATTCTTTTGTTTATGAGTGTTTTTAAGTGCATTTTTTATAGTGTTTTGAGTAGAAAGGGGAATGTTTTCATCTTTTTTGTCAAAATAATTAAATAACATTTCATCAAAATCATCTGGCTTATCAAATGCATCAAAATTATTATTTTTTTTCATTGTGCATTCCTCCTTTCTTATATAATTTTTGTATTTTCTGTTTGGCTCTAGAGATTCTACTTTTAATAGTATTAACATTGATATTTAAAATATTCGATATTTCTGTAGGAGTGTATTTATTTCTATAATAAAGTGTAAAAATAAGTCTTTCTTTATAATTTAGATGTTGTATAAGTAAATCAAAATCAATGTTACTTTCTACCTCTTGAAATATATTATTCGTGTAAGTAGAATTATTTACTGAATTGGAAATTTTATAAAAAAGACCTAATTGTTTTTTTCTATTTCTATGAATAATATTACATTCATTTATTAAAATTCTTATAATCCAAGTCTTAAAATAATTAATATTTTTTAAAGTATCTAGTTTATTATAAGAATGTATAATTGTTTCTTGTATAGCATCATTAACATCATCAATATTATTTAATTGAGAAGTTGCAATTTTATACATTTCAATTTGGATACTTTCAATTAATTCTATATAAGCATCTTGATCACCTTGTAAAGAACGGTTTATTAATTCTTCCATTTTCGACTCCTTTAGTTAAATTAAAATAGTAAAAGTATATGTAATTAAACATATACTAAGCTTATATTTTTCTATTTTTTAAGTATGCAATAATATCAAGAATAAAAGATTTATCGTCTAAAGATAAATCAGTAAATTCAACATTTAACTTATTTGTTAGTAATTTATCTTTATTAAGAATAAAATCTTCTAGAATATCATTTGGAGTTACATTCAAAGCATTACATAAATTAACTAAGTTAAGAGAAGATGGGACATTTAAACCTCGTTCAATAGATGATAATGTATCAACAGAAATAAATGCTTTTTCAGCAGTTTTTTCTTGAGTATCTATTCTATATAATTTTATTTTTTGAGCTATATTATTTTTAAATTCATTCTCGTCAATATTAAACATTTGTGAATACCTCCATTTGTAAAATTGTATCAAGAAAAAAGCAAAAAATTAACGGAAGAAATTACGATTATGATTTGTAGTATTTCTATAAAAAATACATAAAAAGTAAAAAAACGTAATAAAATACGGTTTATACTTTCGCAAATTAAACAATAATATAAATATTAATATTGATTGTCATAAATTAGAATTTTAATATAGTTATGGTAATTTTTCTTATAATTAATGTAAGGATAAGTCTAACAATGATTGATAGATATAAATAATTTGGATTTTGGGTCATATTGCTTGTATTAATTAATATAATAATGATTATTTTTATATATTATGTTATAATATTAATATAAATAGTAGAAAGGTCGTAAAAATGAAAAAAAGTTATTTGAAAATTTTAATATTAATCTGTATAATAAATATTTTTATATCCATTAAATTTATTATAGATAATAAATTTATATTGAATGTTAATTCCGAAAATAGAGAAGTAATTAATTCTATTTTAGATGACAATAATGAACATAAATTAACAAGAGTTGAAGCATATAGATATTGGAATCATTATTATGTTGTTGTACATAGTTTCTTAAAAACAGAGAAATTTTTAATATTAGATGGAGATGATAATTTAGCTGAACTTTTTGTATATGTACAACAAAATGGATATAAAACATCAACTATAGGTTTCACTCTTGTTATAAGCTCAATAATAATAATTATTATTACTAAAAAAATTAATAAAAAACAAAATTTGTAAGAATTACTATAAAAAGTTATAGAAATTATATAATTATATGATTTCTATAACTTTTTTTAATAGAAAAAAAGCTATATTTTGGAAAAAGGTATCTTATTATTTATGTATTAATAAAGTTTTATATTAATTTGAAACTATTTTAAACCATTTTTAAAGAAATATATTAAAAAATATATAGAATTATTATCATAGATTGAAAATCTAAATATTAAAAAAGAAAGGGTTGATAAACATGGATGAAAATAACGAAATGTTTAATCAGAAATTAATGGAGATTGGAGGTGGAGAAATACTTGAAGGAATATCTATAAGAGGTAAAGATAAAGGAAAAATATTAGAATTTATTAATGCAAATACCGGATACGAATATGGATTAGATTCAAAAGATATGCTAACAAAAATAACAGATGATTTAAAGTTTAATTCGGATGTAGGAAAGAAAAGAGAAACTTTTTTAGATATACAAATTAGAGAGAGTATAAATCAATTGCAAAAAATTATAATTTCTTTTGAAACAGAAAATATACAAACGGATTTATGTGTTTATAAAAATGGAAATTCAAGAATCATAAAACTAAATGCTAATTCTTATATTACAGCTAATAGATATAATAAAAAAATAGATACAGATAACGAAAATAAATTACAAGTAGATAATTTATATAATGAAGCTCTAACAGACAAATTGATTAAAGCTCTTCATGACACAAAAATAATTCAAACTCGTTCATCTACAAGTACGATAGGAATTATGGGAACTGATACTACAGTATATCATGGACCAGATGCAACAGATTATGCTACTGTTGGTAGTGTAAATCAAAATGAAAGTGTTTATTTGTTGGCAACATCTAAAGGGTGGTATCATATAGAATATAATGTAACTAGCACGGGAAAACATAAAACAGGATATGTACATGCTTCATCTGTTTCATCAATTTCTGGAAATTCATTAACAGAAGAAGATTTTTATGGTGGATTTTGCTTTGCTACAACAGAACTTGATGTAAGAACTTGTGATATTTTTAGCCTAACAGCACCTGTTGGAACATTATATAAACATGAAGGATGTACATTGTTGTTTTGTTCTGAAGTTAATGGAAATAATATTGCATTTATCGAATATGCAACAACATCAGGTACTAAAAGAGGATATGTATATTCAAAATATTTATCATCTCCGATTAAAACTATTGTAGGTATTGTTAAAGAATCAATAAATGTGTATGGTGGACCTGATAGTAATTATGCCAAAATAGGAGCATTAGGTGCAGGTGAACTAGTTTCTGTTTTGGCAAAAGAAGGAAATAATATATATGTTGAATATAATACTAATTCTCGGAAGAAAAAGAGGTTATATAACATGGGACAAAATTGATCCTAGAAATTACATATCAGGAACATATTTCCCAGATTTTTATGCAAATGGAACTAATGCACATATTGTTAATCAAAAATGTATAGTATATGGAGGACCAAATAGTAATTATGCTCAATTGGGTTCTGTAAATAATGAAGATGTTATATGTTTTAATACGAATAAAACAAATACTGAAGAATATACATTTGAATACACTTGTATTGAATATACAGTATCTTCAACAGGTCAAAGAAAAAGAGGGTATGTATTAGCTTCTCAAGTATTAGATGGAAATTTACCAGAAGAAAATAATCCGTTAGAATCTTTTGATAATTCATATGCTCATTTTGGCTCAAAAATTTCTTATGGAAAAACTCAAAGAGGAAGAGACATGTTTTATTACAGAGCAGGTTCAGGACCAAATCATATATTCTTAATATTTGCATTACATGGTTGGGAAGATGGTGTAAAATCAGATGGAAATTATTATCATGGAGATGGAAATATGTTATTAAAAATTGCAAAAAGATTTATACAAAAATTTAATACATTATCTGAAGATAAAGTAATCAAACTATTAGAAAAATGGAGCATATTTATATTTCCAGGTATAAATACAGATGGTATTGTAAATGGTAACTCTATTAATGGATTTGGTAGGTGTCTAGCAAGTGGACTTGACCCTAATAGAAATTGGGGTGGGAATTTTACTCCAAATACTAAGAGCTTAAGATATAAAACAGGTTCAAAATATTTTGGAGAAAAAGAAGATGGTTCTGATGCCAAAGAATTAAATAATTTAAGAAGTGCTTTATCTGCAAATATAGATATAGGAAAAAATGTTTTAATTGATATTCATGGTTGGCTTAATCAGACTGTTGGAAGTTCTAATATAGGTCAATATTACTGGAATTGTATGGGAATATCTCAATCAAGACATAACTCAAGTTATGGTTCAGGTTATTTAATAGCATGGGCAAAAAATTCTCCTGATATTGTTGCTACATCATCAAATTATCCTGGATTAGGAGCTGAAAGCTGTTTGTTAGAATTGGTACCAACAACGGATTATAGCGATGAAAATATGCAAAATATTGGAGATAAATTTTTTGAAGGAACTATTAGTTTATTAGATAATATTGAAGGAACTATAGGTCCAATAAATAAAGATGATGTTATTTTACCAGAAAATAAAAAAGAATCTTTAAAATCAGAAATTGTTCAATATGTAAGTGATAATATTGGAGCGGCAGCATTAAAACCGGTTAGAAGTAGAGAACAAGCTGCAGAGGATACTTTATCCTATGATAGTATTTTTACAAATTTAAGTCAAAGATTTAAAATGAGAAAATCTTTAATACAAACAGTATCTATGTGGGAAAGAAGTTGTGAAGGTTGGGATGATCCACTTGCAAATTATGCTGTGGAAAATTATTTCTTATATCAAGAACAAGTGGAGTATTGGTACAGTTTATCACCTATAGAACAAGCTCTGATAGATTTTCCAACACCATTGGTTCCATGGAAAGAAGACTGTAGTACAGGATTTTCACAGATTTTTGCAAGAACTGCAATAAGAGCAAGAAATTGGGCTAATGAAAAAGGATTAATCAATGATAAGGAATATAATTTTGAAAATTGGAAAGATAGAAAAGAAATTTGGTATAAATTAAAAGATAATGTGGAATTTAATTTAGAAACTTGTGCATTAGTCCTATTATGGGGAGCATCAGACATTGGATATGAAGAAGTAAATCCATATAAATATTCAGAAGAAGAAATACAAAATGTTTTAACTAGATATAATGGATCACTTGAGGCTGCTGAGGAATATGGTATAAAAAATATAGGATTGTATAAAATTTTCGAAAAATATAATTCAGAAGCTAGAAATTCATAGAAAAATAGGAGAGATTCTTACTCTCCTATTCTGTTATAAACTGAAAGTATAAAAAACTGTATAATATACATAGAATATCTATACATAACAATAATAGCAAATATGTATTATCAGAATGGCTTTGAAATTTAATAAAAATTATTATTAATAATATTATTAAAACAATAAGTATACTAAACATTAATAATCCCTCCCAACTGAAAACAAACACCTATTATAATGCCAACTGAAAGAATTATAATTGGAGAACTTTTTATAATTATTTTTTTTGAATTTATTCTTTTAATGAATATAATATTCATAGGAAAAACTAAAATCGCCATAATAATAAATACTATGAAAATTAATAAAATATTTCCAATATCTTCTTGATTGATTTCTTTTATACAAAATTTTATTAATTGGTATACAGTAGGAATCCAAAATCCTAGGAATAAATTATATATTATTTCTAAAAATATTATTAATTTTTTTTTCATTTTTATCACCTTATATTATTATAAATAGAATTATACAAAAAATCAATAGTAATGAAAAAAATAGAATTAAATGAATTATCAATTGATTATAAGCACAACATAGATGAAATATAATAGGTAGAAATCACAATAGTTTGATTTTTATTACCGAATATTTAAAAAATAAAAGTTAAAGTATATAAAAAATACTCATAATTCAATATTTTTTACCTTATTTATCTTTTTTTAATTTTGAAACTATAAAATTATATAATAAATAAAATAGTATTAGAAATTATATAAAAGTGAGTATTTGATGGGTAAATTAAATATATCATTAAATAAAAAAAAGATGAACATATTAGAAGTTTGAATATGTTTATCTCTTTTTTTATAAGAAATGCTATTAGAGCACCTCCAAAATATCAAAAAGTAAATTAATTTTTGATTTTTGGAGGAAATGATATGTTAATAGAGTCAAAAAAAGAAAATAGTAAATATAACCCATATAAAATGTTATATATAAATGATGAATATATTATTCAATTTAAAGATATAGAAAATAAAATACATAAAGTGGAGGTAAAAGAAAAAATATTTGAAGAATTTAATAAATTTAAATTAAAAGATAAATCACAAATGAATGAATTTGATAGACATATAGAACATTCTAATCTTAGTGAACATACATTAAATAGAAGAATGGTAAAGGAAAAATTAAATACAGAAGATGAAGCTATAAAAAATATTCAATATAAGAAATTACATAAAGCAATATTAAAGTTGCCTATTAAGCAACGCAAAAGAATTATAATGTACTTTTTTAAAGGATTATCTCAAAAACAAATAGCACAAAAAGAAAACTGCTCAATAAGAGCTATTCAATATAGTTTAAGAATAGGATTAAAAAATTTAAAAAAATATTTGAATGAGACTTCGTAAAAATATTTATAAGTGAGGAAACAAATGAGAGAAGAGATTTTCTCATTTGTATTTTTTTGGAAGGAGGTTAATTAATAAATTATAAAAATTAATATATAGAAAGGGTGTGAATTATTATGAAAGTATATGATTACAAAAAGGGGATTGATATATCTAGCCATAATGGTGTTGTTGATATGTCCAAGATTAAAGAAAGTGGAATTGAGTTTGTGATAATAAGATTAGGATATGGAAAAAATGAAAACCAAATTGATAAAAAATTTAGGGAAAACTACAAAAATGCAAAAAAATGCAGGGATTCCAATTGGAGTATACCTTAAGCAAAATTATAATGCATAAATAGATAATCTGTTAGAGAAGTAATAAAAATAGACTATTTGAGAAAAAAAGTAAGGAAAAAATAAAAAAGATAAAAAGAAAATTTATTTATTTTTTTTCTCCAACCATATTTTAAAATCTTCAGAGGAAATTTTTCCAGTTTTATAAGAAAACAATTTATTTTTTCCAAATTTTTTATAATTCTCAAAATCTTTTTGATATTCAATAATATCAGGATTTCTTCTTGAAAGCATTGCCTTTTTTGAATAAATTTTATAATATTTTTTTAGTAATTCATCATTTTCAATAGTATTTTTAAAAGATGTTATAACACCTATTTCTCTACAGGTTTTATCAAATCCAGGAGCTATATTATTGCAATAGTTTATTTTTGAATTGTTTGTAAGAAAATAGCAGGAACAATTTTTACAAATTTTTAAAAGTAATTTATTTTCTACAATATTACATAATATAAAATAGATAAGAGCTTCAATAGAAGATGGAATATAAACACAATACTTTTTTATATGTTTATTTTTATTTTCTAAAATTTTATAAATTTCATTTTCTGATTTATTTGATATGGGTTCATTACAAATTTTATAAAAAGTAACAAATTACATTTTATTATTTCTAAATAATGTTAAGTTTTCATGAACAGTTTGCAAGACGAGAAATCTATCTAGTGCAGAAAAAGCATTTCTTCTTTTTCTAGGATTTATAATACAATAATCTAATATTTCATCAAGTTGTTCTTGAATTCTAATTAATTTTGGACTTTTATCATGGTAAAGTTTATCTATAAAAGATTTAAATTCGAAATCTGTAAATTGATTTTTTATTAAAATGTTTTTATATTTCATTCCCAGAATTACAAAAGAATATTTCTCAAAAAAATCTACAAAATCATCTTTTTTGTTAAAATTTGTATTTAAAAAATCTGTAAAAAAAGTTCCTAAAGGTTGATTGATTATTGAATATGTATTTTTAAAATAATATGTTGAATTTTTTTTATTAAATACAAGGGGAAAAAAATACAATATTTCTTGTTTTGTTTCCTCATTAATCATAATTCCAATTGATTTAAAAACACTTGAAATATAACTATTATCAGACATTTAATATCTCCCTCATGTTAAAAATGAATATATTATAAATTGTTAGAATTCATTATTTTCAATTATATATTCAAATTATTGACTTTGTTTTGAATGGAAAATATAATCTCATTAGAGTTAAGAAAAAGGATTATCAATTTTTAACTTAAAAAAACATATAGTATAATTTTATTTCCCCCTACAAAACATATAAGAATTATACTATATGTTGTAGATAAAAACAATATAGGATTAGCTTAATTCCTATATAGATAATTATGCCCAAAAATATGTAAACACTTTTTTTACTAGGAGGTAGGTTTTAGTGTGAATAAAAAAGAAGATATTGAGATATTATATTTTAAAGAAAAAATGAATTTAACTGAAATTTCTAAATCATTAAATATAAGTATTGGCTATATTTCCCAAATATTAAAAAATAATGACAAATATTTTGAAGAAAAAGAGAGAAGAAAAAAAGATAATTTGTTGGAAAGAAGAAAAAAACAAAAAGAAAAGATTTACAGTTACAGAAGAAATCAAAAAATTGATTTTGAATATATAAATGTTCAGAATTCACACAAACAAGCTTCAAAAGAAATGTCAAAAAGTCATAGACTTGGAAATCAAACATTAAGAAAGTGGTGTGGTAGTGCATATAGATATAATAAACTAAAGAAAAGATATGAATTTGATGTAGGTAATTTAACTAAATCAAATGATTTGCCACAATATATAAAAATATGAGAGGTATAATTTATGTTTTTTAAAATACTATTAAATATAATTGCAATTATGATTGTCTCATCTATTACATTAATGATTCATTGTATTTTAATTGTTTCAAAAGAGTCAGATGAAAAGATAGAAATGCAAAATAAAGATAAATAAATTAATTAGAATAAAAGTCTATATAGGCTTTTATTTTTTTGAGAAAGGGTGAATGTAAAGTGAATAAAACAGAATGTAAAAAATATTTGGCAAGAGCTTATAAACGAGCTATTTTACACAATAAAAGTATTACTACCCAAAATATTGAAACTGAAATGATAAATGTAATAAATAATCAAGCTAAAGAATATATAGCTTATTGTAAAATTGCTATATACAATTTACAAAATAGTGCAAACTCAAGTATTAAATTAAAAGATTTGTATGATGAAATTGAAATATTATCAGATTTATATAACAATACTTCAGCAATAAAAAGAGCAAAAGAATTGTGATAACTTTTATAAATAAAATTTTATTTTAAATTAAAGAAAATATATTAATATTTTTAATTTTAAAATCATAATTTTAAATGAGGTGAAAAAATTGAAACAAAAAGAACAGGAAAACAAAATAAAAGAGGAATTTAATATTTTAGTAACTTTTGATAATAATGGAAGAACATTTCAAGAAGTTGTTGAAAGCATTTTATTTAAACAAATAAATTGTTAATAGAAAAATTTTTTCTGAACTTTACATTATCAAAATAAAATTGATATATTTTTTTCATAGGTAATTATGGAGAGGAGGGCAAATGGATGTAAAAAATGATATTAATTATAAAGTAGCTCTATATATGAGACTAAGTAAAGATGATGGAGATAAAGAAGAAAGTGAAAGTATAACTAATCAAAGAAAAATACTTAGAACATATGCTAAAGAAAATGGATATGTAATTTATGATGAGTATATAGATGATGGATATAGTGGAACTAATTTTAATAGACCAGGTTTTAAAAAACTAATAAAAGATATAGAAGCCAAAAGAGTTAATATGGTTATAACTAAAAACTTGGCAAGGTTAGGTAGAGACTATATAGAAACAGGTAGATATATTGAAACATTTTTCCCAGAAAATCAGATAAGATATATTGCAGTTCTTGATGATGTAGATACATTTTTAGATAAAAATTGTGATACAGTAGCATTTAAAAATATTATGAATGACTATTATGCAAAAGAAACATCTAAAAATATTAAAAAGACAAAAAATAGAAAAAAAAGAGAAGGATTTTATTATGTTTCATATGCTCCATTTGGATATGATAAAATAGATAAATCAGGAAGATTAAAAATAAACAATAATCAAGCAGAAATTGTTAGAAGAATCTATAAAGAATTTTTAAATGGAAAAGGTACATATCAAATTGCAAAAATGTTAACACAAGAACAAGTTACTACGCCAGGAATTCAAATGAATATGACTAGAGTTGTGAATAATATAACCAAAACAACAAATATGTGGACACATACTGGAATAAAGAGAATACTAACAAATCCTATATATATTGGTACAATTGTACAAAATAAGTCAAAAAAAATAAGTTATAAAAGCAAGAAAAGAATAAAATTACCAGAACAAGAATATACAATTATTAAAAATCATCATGAGGCTATAATTAATATTGAAATATGGAATTCTGTTCAAAAAAAATTAGAAAGTAATAAAGGAGAAAAAATCAAAGAAGAAGATCCTCTTTTAAAATCATTATTATATTGTTCACATTGTCATAATAGACTTTCTTTAATTGTAAAAAAAGAAAAATATAAGGATAAGATAACTATTAGAAAATATATTGTTTGTGGAACTGCACAAAGAAAGGTAAGCAATAAAACATGTTATAAACAATATATAAATTACAGTAAATTAGAACCATTAATATTAGACAAAATTGCAAATATATTTGAAAAATATTTGAATTCAAATGAGTTTAATAATAAAGATGCTTTAAAAAAACTTATAGATTCTCAGGAAAATAAAAGCAAATTTATTCAAAATTATGAAAATATTCAGAAAGAACTAGAATGTATAAATAAAAAAATAAGTACATTATATTCTGATAAATTGAATGGCTTGATAGAGGCTCAAGACTATGCGATTTTTTCAGAAGGATTATTAAAGGAAAGACATAGATTAGAAGAAATAAAATTGCAAACAGAAAAAGAAATAAATGAATTTGATAGTAAATCAAATGATAATATAATTGAAGATAAAATGAAAAAAATATTAAATAATATAGTTAAAAATAAAAATTTTACAAGAGATATATTACAGCAAATCGTAAATAAAATAGAAATTGACAAAGACAAAAATATTTTAATACATTTTAATTTTTTTGAATTAAATTGTTTAGGAGGATATTTTAATGCTAAACAAGCAACAAATAAATAATATTGCCTTATATATGAGATTAAGTAAAGATGATGGAGATAGAGAAGAGAGTGAAAGTATAACTAATCAAAGAAAAATAATTTACGATTATATAGAAGAAAATTTTAGCTATAAGAATTGTTATGAATACGTTGATGACGGATTTTCTGGAGCAAATTTTAATAGACCAAGTTTTAAAAAGATGTTAATGGATATTGAAGATGGAAAAATTAATTTAGTTATAACTAAAAATCTAGCAAGATTTCGGAAGAAATTATATAGATGCGGGAGAATATATAGAAAAAAGTTTTTTAGATAAAAACATAAGATATATTGCCATTTTAGATAATGTAGATAATTTTGAAGATAAGGTATCAAATGATTTTGCACCAATAAAGAGTGTTTTTAATGAAATGTTTTGTAAAGAAACATCAAAAAGTATAAAAAAATCTAAAAGAAGAAAAATGTATGAAGGATTTTATGCTTGTAATACACCTCCATATGGTTATAAAAAATCAGAAGATGAACATGGTAAGTTAATTATAGATGAAAACTCTGCAAAAGTTGTAAAAAAAATATTTGAATTAAAAATTAAACATATGACATCAAAACAAATTGCTGAACAATTAAATAAAGAAAAAATTCCAACTCCAGCACAGTATTTAAAAGTAAAAGGTTTACCTCAAAATTCTGTGAAAATTTGGACAAGGACTTCTGTATCCAGGATTTTAGGAAATCCTGTTTATACAGGAGATTGTATTAGAGGAAAAACACAAAATATAAGTTATAAATCTAAAAAGAAAATTTCTGTAAGAAAAAAAGATTATATAGTTACTAAAAATACACATGAAGCCATTATTTCAAAAGATGTATTTGAAAAAATACATAATGATACTTTATATGGTTCAACAAAACAAGACGTTAATAGAATTAATACTAAATTTGCAGATTTAATGTATTGTGCATACTGCCATAAAAAGATGACCAAAAGAATTCAAAAGGGTGGAATAAATCTTCATTGTGCTAGTAATAGAGAAAGTAATGAATTGTGTAGTTTTAAAGAAAACTATTTCTATGAACAAATAGAGCCTATTATAATAGAAGAAATTCAAAAAACGTTTGAAAGTTATTTTAAAGATAAAACATTAAAAAAAAGCATATTAAAAAGACAAAATACATTAAAAATAAAAGAATTAGAAAGACTTTTAAATGGACAAGATATTGCATTAAAAAGAATTTCATTTAAAATATCTCAGTTGTATAATGATAGACTAAGTGGAAAAATAAGTGAAGAAGAGTATAAAAATAATTATGCTGTATTAATAGAAGAAAGAAACATTGCAAATGAAAATAAAGAAAAATTAGAATTAGATTTAGAAAAGTTTCAAAATATAAAGCTTGAAACAAGTTCAGAAAAAGACATAATAAACAATTTAATTAAAAAAATAAAAAGGGATAAATTTTCATTGGAAGATATGAATAAAATCATTTCAAAAATAGAAATAGGCAAAGGAATTATAATAATTCATTTTGCTTTTTCAGATATTGCAGATAAAAAAATTTCAACACTATAATTGATTAATTTAGTTAATTATGCAATAGAGCAAATAAGAAAATCAAATATAATAGGAAAGTTATACTTTCCTATTATATAAAAAATACAAGAAAACTAAAAAAATTCTTTTTTAATTTTCTTGCATTTTTTGAACATCATAATCATTAGCAC
>CALYAA010000014.1 GCA_944393385.1 uncultured Clostridia bacterium | reverse complement strand
CTGTTCGCCCATTAAAGTGGTACGCGAGCTGGGTTCAGAACGTCGTGAGACAGTTCGGTCCTTATCTGTCGCAGGCGGAGGATATTTGAAGGGAGTTGACCTTAGTACGAGAGGACCAGGTTGAAGGAACCGATGGTGCACCAGTTGAACTACCAAGTTCATAGCTGGATAGCTAAGTTCCGAAGGGATAAACGCTGAAAGCATCTAAGTGTGAAGCCCACCCTAAGATAAGATATCCCATACTGAAAAGTAGTAAGATTCCAATAAGACGAATTGGTAGATAGGTTGGAGGTGTAAGTATAGTGATATATTAAGCTGACCAATACTAATAAATCGAGGGCTTAACTAAAAAAATAAAATCCTAAGAAATAAATTTTCATCTATGTATTTTTGAGTGTGCTTTTTACACATATAATTTTCTGGTGACAATGACATGGAGGAGATACCTGTTCCCATACCGAACACAGAAGTCAAGCTCCAATGTGCTGAAAATACTTGCGGGTTACCCTGCTGGAAAGATAGGTTGTTGCCAGTTTTTTTATTTTTACAAAAAAATGAGGCATTACTTAAAATACCTCTTTTTTTATAATTCTAATTCATCAAAAACCTTTTTAAAACTATTACCAACCTGTAAAGGTTGCATATTTATAGTATAATTATGTGGAGTTGGATTAAATTGTTGTCCACTTTTATTAAACATATTTTTAATAGTAGTAATTTTATCTTCACTTAGTCCACAACATTTTAAATATGGAATATAAGTATAAATATTTTGCACTGTTGTGGTTCTGGTATTCCAATCACATTTTCTTTCTGGATGATGAGCTAAATCATATATTTCACCATTTGAACTTTTTATATAAATAGGATTATTTGGATTATATGCACAAATTTTACTGTTTTGTCTTAATAAAAGGTTTTTGTTTAATAAATTCTCATCAAAATTTTTATCATACACATTTTCTAAGAATAAAGTATTATCTCTTATAAAGTTTGGATTTTTTAAATTTTGAGATAATTCATCATTTCCATATATTAATTGTTTAACTTTTTTTAATAGTTTCTTTTCACTTTCTGAATATTGATTGTTTTTTTCTTTTAAATTTAAAAATGAATATAATGTGTTTAAAAACCCAGATAATTTAGGTATACACATTGTAGCTAATTGACGTATATTCTTATCTTCATGATTTTCAGCTATTTCAAGAATTTGTGAATATAATTTAATATCATCCCACTCTAATATCAAATTTAAATCAAGTTCATCAATTTTAATATTTTGTATTTTTGTAATATAGTTTCTTAATTCATTTCCAAATTTTGAAGGTTTCTTCAAAAATTCTTTAAACAAAATACCTATAGTAGATTCTCTAATGTGACAATATGGAACCATATAAATTTTATTTTTATAACCATCTTCTCTTAAAATTAAGAAATCTTCAATATCATGTAAATTTTTAAAATCATATACATCAATACTATTATCTAAACAATCTGATACTGCGATACTTCCATCTGCATTTCTCTTTGGATTGTTAGTTTCATCAGTCTGAACACCAACAGTTTCGTAATTTAAATGAGGTAAATGTATTGGAGTTCCCCAATAAATATTATCTCTTTGCAAATAATCTAATCTATCAACATCATAATTACTTTCATCATGTTCGTGAAAATTCCATACATTTTTTTCATAAAGGTCTTTTAAAGTATTTGGCAATTCAGGACTAATTTCATTAAGAACATGTTTAATTTCAGAATCTTCTAACATAATTCTTTTACCAACTACTTCATGAGCACCATGTGAATTGTATAATTGTTCTTCCATTACATGTGATAATGGAAAATGTCCAATATCATGTCCAGCCATTTTTATTAATTCAGCAATTAAAATTAATTTTAAATTATCTTTTTCAACTTTTTCTTTCCATTCAGAATTTTGAAAATTATAAACCATTTCTTCTAATTTTCTATAATAAACTCCTTTTGAATGTTCCAATCTATTTTGATAAAGATTTGGGTGTAAATCAATAGCTAGAGAAACTTGAGAAACTTTTCCTAAACGTTGCATTGCTCGAGTTTTAAAAAAATTATTTATTTGTTTTGGAAAATAAATATTTGGGTCAAGATAATATGGTGATAGAGAAATATCTATTTCTTTTTCTAAATGAATTTCTTTATTTTTAATTCTAGAATCATCAAATAACCATGTAAAAAACTCTCTAAATATTTCTTCTTTTGAATTTAAATCTTCTAATTTCATAAATTGTCATCACCTTTTAATAAAAATCAAATAGATGTTATAATACAAATTTTAAAATGTCAATAAAAAACTTTACAAAATAATTAAAAGATAATATAATAATTATTACATTTAGCTAAATATATGAATATTGTAAAATAATTTATATTTTTACAAAAAAGATAAATTTAATAGAAAATTATGTTAAAAGTAAAATTTGAATAATATAAGGAGGAAAACTTGTTTTGATAACAAGTTAATAAATATGTCAAAAGTTACATGGAAATCTGGTACATTTTTATATCCATTACCAGCTGTAATGGTTTCTTGTGGGACAATGGAAAAATCTAATATAATAACAGTTGCTTGGACAGGAATATTAAATACAAATCCAGCAATGGTATATATATCTGTAAGACCAACAAGATATTCATATAATTTAATAAAAGAAACAGGAGAATTTGTTATCAATCTAACAACTGAAAAATTAGCCTATGCAACAGACTGGTGTGGTGTTAAAACAGGTGCTAAAGTAGATAAATTTAAAGAAATGCATTTAACAAAAGAAAAAGCAAAATTTATTAATTGTCCAATGATAAAAGAAAGCCCTGTATCTGTTGAATGTAAAGTTAAAGAAATAAAAGAACTCGGAAGTCATCATATGTTTATTGCAGAAGTTTTGGGAATTAATGCAGAAGAACAACATATTGATAAAAATGGTGCTTTTGATATTTCTAAATGTAATTTAATTGCATATGCAAATGGTAATTACTATTCATTAGGAAAAAAAGTTGGAAAGTTTGGTTTTTCTGTTCAAAAAAAGCAGAAAGATAATCAAACTAACAACAAAAAAATTGATAATATAAAATCAAAAAATAAAAAAACAAAAAATCATAAAAAAATTAATAAAAAAAGATAAAAATGTAATAAAATTCATTGACATATCTAGAAAAAAGTGGTAAAATACTAAAGCATATGTGTTTTACATATGTTCACATCGTTTCAAAAAAAGTAAAGGTTAAAAAGTCGGAGGTGTATTTAAATGGCAGCTAAAGGACCAAGAGAAAATATTATATTAGAATGTACAGAATGCAAAAATAGAAATTACATGACATCAAAAAATAAAAGAAATAATACAGATAGACTAGAATTAGTTAAATATTGTAAATTCTGCAAAAAGCGTACTACACATAAAGAAACAAAATAGTTTGGAAGCTATTTTAAGGAGGATGTAAAATGGCTAAAAGTGAAAATAAAAATGATAACAAAAATAAAGTAAAAAAACATTTTTTTAAAGATTTTAAGGCAGAATTAAAAAAAGTAATTTGGCCAACACCAAAACAATTATTAAATAATACTACAGCAGTAATTAGTATTGTTATAATTACAGGAATTATTGTTTTTGCATTAGATGTTGTATTTGATTTAGGAAACAAATATGGAATAAGCAAATTACAATCAATTGTAGATGAAAAGTTTAATAGTGAAGAAACAAACACAGAAAGTACTGAAGGAACAGAAAGTACAGAGAACACAGAAAGTACAGAGAACACAGAAAGTACAGAGAACACAGAAAGTACAGAAAATACTTCTGAAGAATCTAATACAGAAAGTACTAGTGACCAATCTAATAATACAGAAAATACAAATGAAACTTCATCTACAGAACAAACAAGTTCTGAAAGTGAAGCAACAAATGTAGAACAATAAAAGGAGGTCAAAGAATGTCTCAGAAAGATTATGATATGAAACCAAGATGGTATGTAGTACATACATATTCTGGTTATGAAAACAAAGTAAAAACTGACCTTGAAAAAACAGTTAAAAATAGAGAGCTTGAAGATTACTTCTTTGATATTGTTGTACCAATGGAAGAACAAATTGAAATTAAAGATGGAAAGAAAAAAGCTAATTTAAGAAAAGTATTTCCAGCTTATGTATTAATTAAAATGATAGTAACTGAAGAAACATGGTACATTGTTAGAAATACAAGAGGTGTTACAGGTTTTGTTGGTTCTGGAACAGATCCAATCCCACTAACAGATGAAGAAATTCGTGCTATGGGATTTGATGAATCTGCAATTAATGTAGATTATGAGATAAATGATTCTGTGAAAATACTTCAAGGAGCATTCAAGGACTATATAGGAACTGTTCAATCAATAGATAAAGAAAAACATAGAGCTAAAGTTCTAATATCAATGTTTGGAAGAGAAACTCCAATTGATGTGGATTTTTCTCAAATTGAAAGAGTAGATTAAAGGAGGCGAAATATAAAATGGCAGAAAAAGAAATTTCAAATGTAATTAAATTACAAATAGAAGCAGCAAAAGCTACTCCAGCTCCACCAGTTGGACCAGCTTTAGGAGGTAGTGGTGTAAACATTATGCAATTTGTAAAAGAATTCAATGATAGAACAGCAAATCAAGCAGGATTTATAATTCCAGTTGTTATAACTGTATATAAAGATAAATCTTTTGAATTTATTACAAAAGTTCCACCAGTTGCTGTATTAATAAAAAAAGCAATAAAAATAGAAAAAGGTTCTGGAAAACCAAACAAAGAAAAAGTTGCTAAAATAACAAAAGAACAAGTAAGAGCAATTGCTGAACAAAAAATGCCAGACTTAAATGCTTCATCAATAGAAGCAGCAATGAGTATGGTTGCTGGTACAGCAAGAGCTATGGGAGTAGTTGTAGTAGACTAATAAAAATAAAATGGGAGAGTATGTAAAATACATATTCGTTAGAACCAAAGGAGGAAAAAAATGAAAATGTCAAAAAGATATGCAGAAAGTGTTAAGTTAGTAGAAGCTAACAAAGAATATGATATCAAAGAAGCTTTAGATATTATTGAAAAAATGCCAAAAACAAAATTTGATCAAACTGTTGAATTACATGTAAAATTAGGTGTAGATTCAAAACACGCTGACCAACAAGTTAGAGGTACAGTAGTACTTCCAAATGGTACAGGTAAAACGTTAAAAGTATTAGTTTTTGCAAAAGGACCAAAAGCTGAGGAAGCAGAAAAAGCTGGAGCAGATTATGTTGGAGCAGAAGAATTAATACCAAAAATTCAAAATGAAAACTGGTTTGATTATGATGTTGTTGTTGCAACACCAGATATGATGGGTGTAGTAGGTAGACTAGGAAAAGTATTAGGACCAAAAGGATTAATGCCAAACCCAAAATCAGGAACAGTTACAATGGATGTAACTAAAGCTATAAAAGAAATTAAATCTGGTAAAGTTGAATATAGATTAGATAAAACAAATATAATCCACTTAGGATTTGGAAAAGTTTCATTTGGAGCTGAAAAATTAGCAGAGAACTATGATGCTATTATGGGTGCTATAATAAAAGCAAAACCATCAGCAGCAAAAGGACAATACATTAGAAGTGTATCTATATCAACAACAATGGGACCTGGACTTTATATTAACCAAAAATAATATATAAATAATAAATATAATATGCCAAAGAAAGTAGGCAATACAAAATGAATAAGTCCTACCGAGGTATAAGATTTGTAGAACGCAATCTCTATACCTTTTGGCATAGAGATTCTTTTATATAATACGAAAGTTATATTTTTATATTATATAATTTGAAAGGTTTATTATTGAAAAAGCAAATAAACTAATTAAATATTTTTTAGGAGGTGAAATTATGGCAAGTGAGAAAATTTTAAACCAAAAGAAAAAGGAAGTATCTGATTTAGCAGAAAAAATGAAACAAGCTAAAATAATACTTTTAACAGATTATAGAGGAATAAATGTTTCAGATGTTACAAAATTAAGAGCAGAACTTAGAAATTCAAATTCTGAATATAGAGTTATAAAAAATAATATTACAAGAAGAGCATTGGCCGAGGCAGGAATTGAAGGATTAGATAGTTTATTAGAAGGACCAACAGCAGTTGTAATGAATAATGAAGATTATTTAGAAACAGCTAAAGCAATTTATAATTATAGTAAAGATAATGACTTCTATAAAATAAAAGGTGGAGTTATTGAAGGAAAAGTTATGACAGCAGAAGAAATTATAACTTTAGCAAAATTACCATCAAAAGAAACATTATTATCAATGCTTGCTGGTGCATTACTTGCAAATATATCAAAACTTGCAGTTGCACTTGATCAAGTTAAAGCACAAAAAGAAAATGCATAAATAATTAGTGTAGCGAACTTAAATCGCAAAATATAAAATAATAAAAATTTTAGGAGGATTTTAAAATGAGTAAAGAAGAAATAATAGAAGCAGTTAAATCTATGACTGTTGTAGAATTATCAGAATTAGTAAAAGCTATTGAAGAAGAATTTGGAGTATCAGCTGTGGCAGCTGCTGCACCAGCAGCTGGAGCAACAGCAGCAGTCGAAGAAAAATCATCATTCAATGTTGTATTAAAAGAAGCTGGAGATCAAAAAATTAAAGTTATCACAGCTGTAAAAAATGCTTTAGGATTAGGATTAAAAGAAGCTAAAGATTTAGTTGATGGAGCACCAAAAACATTAAAAGAAAATGTTGCTAAAGCAGAAGCTGAAGAATTAAAAGCAAAACTTGAAGAAGTTGGAGCTGTAATTGAATTACAATAATAAAAATAGTATAATAAAAAATATTGAGGTAAATTCATATTGCCTCAGTATTTTTTTATATAATATGAAAGATATACTTTCCTATTATATAAAAAGCTACAATTGATAGCTTTTTGAGATTTTTTCTTTACAGTCGAAAACTCAAATCGTGCGTGAACAAATTAAAGAAAATCAAAGATTTTCTTATTTGTTCTTTCAAACTATTTCATTTTTAAAAATTTTATGATACAATAAGAAACGGAAAATGCAAATTAAATTCATATTTGCATAAAAATATAGTGAAATTATATTATTTAGAAAAGGAGAAAGAAATGTCAGAAGCTAAATATAGGAGAGTTTTATTAAAGTTAAGTGGAGAAGCTTTAGCAGGAGATCAAAAAACTGGAGTTAATCCAGAAGTTGTAGGAAATATTTGTGATAAAATTAAAGAAGTAGTAGATATGGGAGTTCAAGTAGCAATTGTTGTTGGAGGTGGCAATTTTTGGAGAGGAAGAAATGGACTTCAAATGGAAAGAACAACAGCTGATTATATGGGAATGCTTGCAACAGCCATGAATGCTTTAGCATTACAAGATGCTTTAGAAATTAGAGGATTACACTCAAGAGTTCAAACAGCAATAGAAATGAGAGAAATAGCAGAACCATTTATTCAAAGAAAAGCAGAAAAACATTTAAGTAAAGGAAGAGTAGTAATATTTGCATGTGGTTCAGGACATCCATATTTTACAACAGATACAGCAGCAGTATTAAGAGCTACAGAAATAAAAGCAGATATTATACTTTTAGGAAAAGCAATAGACGCAGTTTATTCTGCAGATCCAAAAGTTCAACCAGATGCAATAAGATTTGAAGAAATATCTTATTTAGATGTATTAAATAAAGATTTAAAAGTAATGGATTCTACTGCAACTGCAATGTGTAGAGATAATAATATTCCATTATTAGTATTTGGAATAGCAGATCCTGAAAATATTGTAAGAGCTGTAAAAGGAGAAAAAATAGGTACAATAGTATCATAAAAAACTATATATCGATTTTTAATTTTTATATTTTAGTTTTAAATTTTAATTTTACTATAGCAAATTTGAAAACAAATTAAAGATAGGAGAAAAGAAAATGGATTATACAAATTTAAAAGAAAAAATGGAGAAATCAATAGGAGCTTATAAAGAAAAATTGTCAGAAATTAGAGCAGGAAGAGCTAATCCTGCAATATTGAATAAAGTTAAAATAGATTATTATGGAACACCAACACCAATAAATCAAGTTGCTGGAATTTCTGTTCCAGAAGCTAGATTAATTGTTATACAACCATGGGATGGAAGTATACTAAAAGATATAGAAAAAGCAATATTAGCATCAGATATTGGATTAAATCCAAATAATGACGGAAAAGTAATAAGATTAGCTTTTCCAGAGTTAACAGAAGAAAGAAGAAAAGAATTAGTAAAAGAAATCAAAAAGATTGCAGAAGAAGCAAAAGTTTCTATTAGAGCAATTAGAAGAGATGGAATTGATGAGGCAAAAACAAAACAGAAAAATAGTGAAATAACAGAAGATGAATTAAAATCTGCTGAAACAGAAATTCAAAAATTAACAGATAAAAATATAGAAGAAATAGATAAAATTTTACAAAATAAAGAAAATGAAATAATGAATATATAATTAATAATATAATAATAAAGGGATAATTAAAATGGAAATTAATAAACAAAATATGCCAAGGTCAATTGCAATTATAATGGATGGAAATCGTAGATGGGCAAAAGCACAAGGTAAACCTTCAAGTTATGGACATAAGGAAGGTGCAAAAACATTAGAAAAAATTGTAAGATATGCTAATAAAATAGGATTAGAATATATTACTGTATATGCATTTTCTACAGAAAACTGGAAAAGAACTGAAGATGAGGTCAAAACATTAATGTTATTACTTCAAAGCTATTTAGATGATTATAGTAAAAGAGCTGATTCTGAAAATATTAAAGTTAAAATTTTAGGAGATATATCAGCTCTTTCAAAGGGAATGCAAAAAAGTATTAAAGAATGTATGGAAAGAACAAAAAATAATACAGGTGTTACATTTAATATAGCAATTAATTATGGAGGTAGAGATGAGCTTGTAAAAGCTACAAAAAAGATAGCAGAAAAAGTAAAAAATGGAGAAATAGACATTAATGATATAAATGAAGATTTGATATCAAATAACTTATATACTGCAGGAGAACCAGATCCAGACTTACTAATTAGAACAAGTGGAGAATTGAGATTAAGTGGATTTTTAACTTGGCAATCTGTTTATTCAGAATTATTATTTATTAATAAGAATTGGCCTGATTTTTCAGAAGAAGATTTAGATAATGCAATAATAGAATATCAAAAGAGAACTAGAAAATTTGGAGCGAATTAATATGGAAAATGAAAATAATAAGAAAAAAATTGATATCAAGAGAATTACTTCAGCAATACTTGGACTTCCATTAGTTGTAATAGTATTAACTTTTGGAAATAGATATGTAGTAGATATATTTTTAGCAATTGTAGCATGTATTGCAATGCAAGAGTATTTTAATGCTGTTTCAAAAGAAACCAAACCTATTAGATGGTTAGGCTATTTATCATGTATTTTTATAGCATTTATACATATCATTCCAGAAAAAGTACCAAACTTTATGTTAAATAATTTTATAAACCTTATAATCCCCATATTATTACTCATACTTTTTTCAACAATAGTAATTACAAACATGAGAATCAATTTTAAGGATATTTCATTCACTTTTTTTGGAATTATATATATTGTAACTTGTATTGGATTTATAGCTAAAATAAGAGGATTAGAAAATGGAACATGGTTAGTATGGTATGCAATTATTTCAGCATGGGCTTCAGATACATTTGCATATTTTATAGGAAAAAGATTTGGAAAACATAAATTTAGTAAAGTAAGTCCTAAAAAATCTATAGAAGGGTGTATTGCAGGAGTTATAGGAGCAGTTGTTGTTGCACTAATATATACATATGCTGTAAATGAAATAAATTCTTTAAATTATTCATATATATATATTATAATAATAACAATTATTTTAAGCTTAATAGGACAAATAGGGGATTTTGCAGCATCAAGTATAAAAAGATATGTTGATGTAAAAGATTATAGTAATTTAATTCCTGGACATGGAGGAATGTTAGACAGAATAGATAGTTTAATGTTTTTATCACCTTTTGCTTATGTATTTCTAACAATTATCTAATAGGAGGTAGAGTTGATTAATTTTATAATAAATGCTATAAAAATAATATTTTTATTAGGTTTTTTAATATTTATACATGAGGGTGGACATTTTTGTGTCGCAAAATTATGCAAAGTAAAAGTAAAAGAATTTGCAATTCGGATTTGGAAAAGTTATATGGCAAAAACAAGGAAAAGAAACCAAATACACTATTAGAATATTTCCATTAGGCGGATTTTGCAGTATGGAAGGAGAAGAAGAAGAATCTGATGATGAAAGAGCATTTTCTAAAGTAAGTGTATGGAAAAGGATGGCAATAGTATTAGCAGGTCCAATAATAAATATTTTATTTGGTATATTAGTATATTTTATATTAATATCTACAGTTGGATTACAATTTGCAGATCCAACAAGAGATACATTTATTAATAGGATTTTATATGGTGGAAAAGCAACAGGAGAATTTATATTATCAATTTTGGAAAGTGTGAAAATACTATTCACAGGAGGTCTTTCAACAGACCAAATGGTAGGAATCGTTGGAATATCAGAAATAGTTGTAGAAACAACAGGATTTATTAATTATATTTATCTAATGGTAGTAATTTCAATTTCATTAGGGATAACAAATTTATTACCAATACCAGCATTAGATGGTGGAAAAATTTTAATATTATTAATAGAAATCATAAGAAGAAAGCAAATGAAGCTAGAAACTGAAGCCAAAATTCAAATGATAGGTTTTTCAATTTTACTTGCAATTTCTTTAATAGTAACGTATAATGATATTATAAGAATTTTATAAAAGAAAGAGAGTTACAAATGAAAGAAAATAGAAAAAAAGAACCAAAAGGAATATCATTATTAGCACTAACAATAACAATATTAGTAATGGGGGTAATAACATCAACTTTAGTATATAATGCTAAAGATGGTATAGAAATAAGAAGATATAAAAATTTAGAAAATGATATAGAAATTTTAACAAATAAAGTAGAATCTTATTATTTACAAAATGATGAACTTCCCATATTAAAAAGTAATGGTCAATCTGTTTTATATAGTGGAAATTCAAATTTTAAAAGACAACAACAACCAAACGATAACGGAGCTTATTATATTGTAAACTTAAATAATCTAGGAGGACTTACATTAAATTATGGAAAAGGATTTTTTGATATAAAAACAACAGAAGATACTAAAAAGATTACTGATGTATATATAATAAATGAACAAAGTCATCGTATTTATTATGCAGAAGGAATTCAAATAAAAGGAGAGCCATTTTTTACAGTTGGAGAGGATTCAAAAGTAACTCTATATAATAATTAATTAGATTTATATTTTATTTTAGAAAAGAAAAATACGAAAATATCAAGGAAAACTTGATATTTTTTATATTTTGTAGTAAAATAATTTTGCAAAAATTAGAAAGAGAGAGTGAAAAAAATGTACAGAACACACAATTTAGGAGAATTAAGAAAGGAAAATATAAATCAAGAAGTAGAACTATCTGGATGGGTGCAAAAACTACGTAATTTAGGTGGAATGATTTTTATTGACTTAAGAGACCAATTTGGAATAACACAAATAGTTATAAATGACGAAAAAATGCAAGAAGAAGTAAAGAATATTCCAACAGAAACTTGTATACACATATGTGGTAAAGTTGTGGAAAGAAGTAGTAAAAATTCAAAAATGCCAACAGGAGATATAGAAGTTGTTGCAAACAAATTTGAAATCTTAGGAAAATGTAAAAATGTATTACCATTTGAAATAAACACAGATCAAGAAGTAAGAGAAGATTTGAGATTAGAATATAGATTTTTAGACTTAAGAAACGAAAAATTACACAACACAATATTATTACGTTCAAAAGTCTTAAAAACAATAAGAGACAAAATGGATGAACTTGGATTTGCAGAAATTCAAACACCAATACTTGCAAATTCATCACCAGAAGGAGCAAGAGACTATTTAGTACCAAGTAGATTACATCCAGGAGAATTTTATGCATTACCACAAGCACCACAACAATTCAAACAATTATTAATGGTAGGAGGATTTGACAAATACTATCAAATAGCACCATGTTTTAGAGATGAAGACCCACGTGCAGACAGAGCGCCAGGAGAATTTTATCAACTTGATTTTGAGATGTCTTTTGCAACACAAGAAGATGTATTTAAAGTAGTTGAAGAAGTAATCCCATATACATTTAAAAAATTCACTAATTGGAAAGTTGATGAAGGACCATTTTTAAGAATTCCATATAAAGAAGCAATGGAAAAATACGGAATAGACAAACCAGACTTAAGAAATCCATTAATAATACAAGATGCAACCAAAGTATTTGAAAAAACAGACTTTAATGCTTTCAAAGATAAAACAGTAAAAGCAATAGTTATACCAAATGGAGCAGAACAAGGAAGAAAATTCTTTGACAAAATGACAGAATTTGCTACATCAGAAGAAGTTGGAGCAAAAGGACTAGCATGGACTAAATTCGAAAAAGACGGAAGTATACAAGGAGGAATTGCAAAATTTATTACAGACCAAGCAAAAGATCAACTAGGAAAAGAGTTTGGAGTGAAACCAGGAGACAGTATAGTATTTATAGCAGATGAATTCCATAAAGCTCAAAAAATAGCAGGTTTATTAAGAATAGAATTAGGAAAAAGATTAGACTTACTAGAAAAAAATGTATATAGATTTTGCTATATAGTAGATTTTCCAATGTATGAATTATCAGATGAAGGAAAAATAGATTTCTGCCACAACCCATTTTCAATGCCACAAGGTGGATTGGAATCATTGAAAACAAAAAATCCTTTAGATATTTTAGCATACCAATTTGACTTAGTATGTAATGGATATGAAAGTATGTCAGGAGCAGTAAGAAACCATGACCCTGAAATAATGGTAAAAGCATTTGAAATTGCAGGATATACAGAAGAAGATGTAAAAAATAGATTTGGAGCATTATATAAAGCATTCCAATATGGAACACCACCACATGCTGGATCAGCTCCTGGAATAGATAGATTAATAATGCTTTTGGCAAAATCTACTAATATTAGAGAAGTAATAGCATTTCCAAAAAATAAAAAAGCAAGAGATTTATTAATGGGAGCACCATCACATGTTACAAAAGAACAATTAGATGATGTACATATTCAAATTAAAGAATAAAAAATACTCACTTCATAAAAAGAAGTGAGTATTTTTTCTAGTTATAGGAAATTGCACTTCCGATAATTAGAAAAATCATTTTAATCTAACAGATGAACACAATTTTACTTACGTAAAATTGGCACACGAACAAATACGCGACATATTAGATATCTAGAATCTCTAGAAATTGAAATTACATCACTTTTGTTCAAATTATTTTATGCTTCCCAAAAAGCTTTGTAAGTTTTATAAGCAGAATAAATATCAAATTTACTTGTAACTTCATAAGGAGCATGCATAGAAAGTACTGGTACACCACAATCTATTACATCTACACCTTTATTAGCTAAAATATAAGCAATTGTGCCTCCTCCGCCAACATCAACTTTACCAAGTTCAGCAACTTGATAGCGAATATCATGTGCTTCTAAAATATTTCTAACCCATGCTACATATTCAGCATTTGCATCAGAAGCTCCAGATTTACCACGTGCACCTGTATATTTATTTAAACTAATACCTTTTCCTAAAAATCCGGCATTTGTTTTATCAGAAACACTAGCATATATAGGATCAAAACCTGCATCAACATCTGCTGAAAGCATTTTTGAAAAACAAAATACTTTATCTAAAAGATTTGGTCTATTTTCACCAGTCTTGTTTAATAATTCTGATACAAAATAATCAAACATATGAGATTCCATACCTGTATTACCCATACTGCCGATTTCTTCTTTATCAGACAAAATACATACAGCAGTTGTTTTTACATTTCCTAGATTCATCATAGCAGACAAAGAAGTATATGCACAAACTTTATCATCTTGACCATATCCGGCAACCATACTTGCATCAAAACCTAAAGAACGAGCCTTAAATGCAGGTACAACTTCAAGTTCACTACTTAATAAATCAGCTTCTGTAATATTATATTTTTGATTTAAAATGTTTAGAATATTTAATTTAACACTTTCTGCTTCTTTACTATCATAAGGAATACTACCTAATAAAAGATTTAAATCTTCACCATCAATACCATTTTTTAGTTTTTTCTCCATTTGATCTTGAGCAAGATGTGGTAATAAATCTGTAATAACAAATATTGGGTCATTTTCATCTTCTCCAATATTAACACAGATTTTTTCACCATTTGATTTAACTATTACTCCATGAATACTTAATGGTATAGTAGTCCATTGATATTTTTTGATTCCACCATAATAATGTGTCTTAAAATATGCTAAACCAGTATCTTCATATAAAGGATTTGGTTTTAAATCTAATCTAGGAGAATCAATATGTGAACCAACAATATTAATACCATTTTCTAATTTTTCTGTACCAATAACAGCTAAATACATACTTTTTGCTCTATTGATAAAATAAACTTTATCTCCTGGATTTAATTTCTCAAATGTTGAAATATCTCTAAATCCATTTTGCTCAGCAATTTCCTTTGAAGTAATAACTGCTTCTCTTTCAATTTTAGATTTATTTAAAAAATTAATATATCCATTTGAAAAAGAAAAAATTGCATCTTTTTCTTCTGAATTTATGTTTTTCCATCCAAAATCTTTCTTGTTAAAAAGTTTTTCTTTTAAATTTTCTTCCATCTTCAACATCCTTTCTACTATTTTTTTCTTTTAGTATATCACTTTAAAAAATATTTTTCCATAATTTTATTAAAAATATACAAAAACATATATTAATTAAAATACCAAAAAACTAATAATATTATTAAATTTTTACATATAAAAAATGATAAAGTAGAAAAATATGGTTAAAATAAAAAAAATAGGTTTATAGGTAAAACCTTAAAAAACCTAAATATATAAAATACAAGGATTGGTAAAATATGAGTTCATTATGGATAGAAACTACAAAAGATGAAATCTCATTTAATGAATTAACTGAAAATAAAGAAACAGAAATATGTATAATAGGAGCTGGTTTGTTTGGACTAACAACAGCATATTACTTAAGTAAATTTGGAAAAAAAGTAATTGTAATTGAAAAAGAAAAAATAGGAGAGAAGGTTAGTGGAAATACAACTGGTAAAATAACAAGCCAACATGGCTTATTTTATGATCATCTTGTTTCAGACTATGGGAAAAATTTTGCACAAAAGTATCTTGAGGCAAATGAAAAAGCAATTAATAATATAAAGAAAATAATTGAGGAAGAAAATATAGAATGTGATTTCGAAGAAAAAGATGCTTATGTTTATACAACTGAGCAAGATGAGATTCAAAATATAGAAAAAGAAATTGAAACTGTAAGAAAAATCGGAAAAGCAGCGGAATTTGTAACAGAAATAAAAAACATGCCATTTAAAATAAAAGGAGCAATAAAATTTAAAAATCAAGCACAATTTCATGTAAGAAAATATATGATAGGCTTATGTAAAGCAATTGTTTCAAATAATAATACAATATATGAAAATACTACAGCAATAGAAGTCGAAAAAACTCTTGAAGGATATATTGTTCATACAAATAAAGGTAATATTATTTCTAAAAAAGTTGTAATAGCAACACATTACCCAATTATAAATTTTCCTGGATTTTATTTTACAAAAATGTATCAATCAACATCATATTTAATAGCCATAGAAACTAATCAAAAGTTACCTGAAGGTATGATTATAGGAACAGATATTCCATATTATTCTTTTAGAAGAGCAAAATATAAAGAAAAAGACATTTTATTAATAGGAGGAGCTGAACATAAAACAGGAAAAGCAATTGAAACAAATGAAAAATATAAAGAATTAGAAGATTTTGCAAAACAATATTATCCAGATTGTAAAGTTATATTTAAATGGAATACAAGAGACTGTATAAGTTTAGATAAAATTCCATATATAGGAGAATTTTCTGTATTTATGAAAGATGTTTATGTAGGAACAGGTTTTAAAAAATGGGGAATGACATTTTCAAATGTTTCTGCATGTATTGTATCAGATAAGATTTTAGGAAAAGAAAATCCATATGAAGAAATTTTTAATTCAAAAAGAATAAAGCCAATAAAAAATAGATGGGAAATGAAAAATATGGTACAAAGTTCTGTAAATAATTTAGTATTTGACAAATTTAGAATAGAACCATTTGGTATAGATCAAATTGAAAATGATAATGGAGCTATTATAGAAAAAGATGATGAATTAATAGGTGTATATAAAGATACAACAGGAAAAATATATGCAGTAAGACCTATATGTAGTCATTTAGGATGTTTATTAAGTTGGAATAATACAGATAAAACTTGGGATTGCCCTTGCCATGGAAGTAGATTTGATTATATGGGAAAAAATTTGTATGAACCAGCAATAAAAGGACTAGAAGTTTTCAATATATAAAAAATATTTTAGAGTTCTCTATTTAATTGTGTAAAAATAATGTTGTTTTTAAAATGATTAGAAAATGTTGTTATACAAGTAATAAAAATACTTAATAAAAAAATAAAATGAAATTAAAGAGAACTGAAAGTAATTTGTATGAAATAATATAATTTTTAAAATATTTGTAGAAAAATGTTTACAAAAAAAAATTGTTTTGCTATAATAAATTTGTATAAAAATAACAAAACATAAGAAATAGATAAAAACAAAGGAGAACTCATATTATGGAACATGAGAATATCAGTGATTTAACCACTAGAGAAGAAGCATGTAAAAGAGTAAAACAAATAGCTAGTGTTATAAGAAAATTAAAGATAAATAATTATTTGAAATTAGGGGGAATATCACAAGAAGATAAAAATGCATTATCAATATTAGAAAATGATATGGATACTATTGCAAGACAAAATGGGTTGCAAAAATTAGCAACAGAATTAAAAATTACAATGGCAGCTAGATATGATGTAATAGATTCAAAACAAAATGAAACAAACACAAAAAGTCGAACTATTTCAAATGATAATAATTTAGGATATAATGAAGATTTAGAAGCATATAGAGGGGCTGTTGATGCAGAAACTCAAGCACTAAAAACAGGAAAAATTTCAAAAGCATTAAGATGTCAAGCTCAAGCAAAAAAATATATGAATGTTTTAGATCAAGATAATCAAAAAAGAGCAATTGAATATAAAAGAGAATTATTTTTAGAATTAAATTTATCTTTAACAAAATCAGAAGATAATATTGAAAAATGGAAAAATAGATATCAAAACTGCTTAAGACCTGAAGATTTTTCCAATAGAGTAAAAATAGCTAAAGTAATTGAACAAATGATGAAAGGATGTGAGAAAATCGATGGAGAGAAACATTCAGGAAGCATTGACAGAAGTTTATGAAATTCTTAAAGTTACACCTATTGAACTAACAAGTAGAATACCAACAAAATTCAGAAAAATGGTAGAGGATAATAGGGCAAAAGATTATAGATTTATACTAGAAGAACCTTTTGATGAAAGAGATTTAAAACAAGAAACTATTGTTATTTTAGGGTTAATATATAGAGATTTTTTTGCAGATCCAGAAGAAAGAGAAGAACTTCAATTAAAAGATAAAGAAGAAATAAAAAGAATAGAAGAAGAAATGAATAAACAATATGATATGAATACTATATTTCAACAGAAAAATGCAAAAAATAAAAAAAACGAAGTAGAAGAGACAGATTTAATCTTATATAAAGAACAAAACTTTTTTAAAAAAATATTGAATTTAATAAGAGGAGTATTTAAAAGAGCATAAAGAAATGTTGGATTTTTGCAACATTTCTTTTTTTAAAAAATAAAAGTATTATGTAATTTTCACAAAATAGACATAGAAATAAAGTATAATAAAACAGTAATATTAAAATTTGAAAGGAAAGAAAGAAAATGGATGGAGCATATATTTTAGTTGTAGATGATGAATCAAGAATGAGAAAATTACTTAAAGACTTTTTATCACAAAAGGGATATCAAATACTTGAAGCAGAAGATGGAGAAAAAGCAATAGAAGTATTTGAAGAAAACAGAAACAAAATTAAATTAATACTATTAGATGTAATGATGCCAAAACTTGATGGATGGTCTGTATTAAGAAAAATAAGGCAAGAATCAAAATTACCAGTAATAATGCTAACTGCCAGAGGAGAAGAACAAGATGAATTATTTGGATTTGAACTTGGAGTTGATGAATATATTTCCAAACCATTTAGTCCTAAAATATTAGTAGCAAGAGTAGAAACAATACTTAAAAGAGTATATGGAGATACTAAAAAAATAAAAGATTTTGATGGAATTACAATTGATCAAGAAGGACGTACTGTAAAAGTAGATGGAAAACCAATTGATTTAAGTTTAAGAGAATATGAATTATTAAAATATTTATTAGATAATGAAAACATTGCACTATCTAGAGACAAGATTTTAAATAATGTGTGGAATTATGACTATTATGGAGATTCAAGAACTATAGATAGCCATATAAAAAAAATCAGACATAAATTGGGTAAAAAAGGTAAGTATATCGAAACAGTTAGAGGAATTGGATATAAATTTGAAATAAAGAAATGAGGAAAAATAAGTGGGAAATTTAACTAAAAAAGCAAAATCAGTAAGGGTAAAATTATTTATAACTCTATGTTTTGTAGTAATATCAATAGTCTTATTCCTAATTTTAGTAAATAGATTTGTTCTAGAAAAATATTACCAATATACAAAAAGCAAAAACCTAAAAATTGCCTATTCAACAATCAATTCTTATTATACAGGAAAAATTCATGTAGATAATATAAATGATGAATTAGATAAAATATCTATAAAAAATAATTTTGACATTATTGTAAAAGATAATGAAAATGTTGTTATATACATGTCAAATCAAAACTTTTTATCAAATATAAGACAAATAATGAGTTTTTGGGGTATAGATAGAAATCAGCAATCTAGTATATTAGAAAAAGATGATAATATAGAAATAAAAAAGATTTTAGATACAGAAACAAAAATGAATTATATGCTTTTAACAGGAACTTTAGAAAATGGATATGTAGCTTATATAAGGTTGCCACTTGCAGCAATAACAGAAAGTGTACAAATTTCTAACAGATTTTTATATTCTATTGCATGTATAGTAATTGTAGTAGGAGGAATTGTTACTTTATATATATCAAAACAATTTAGTAGTCCTATATCAGAAATAAGTACAATAGCCAAAAAAATGTCTAATTTAGATTTTAGCCAAAAATATGTTGTTAAAGGTGATGACGAAATAAATGAATTAGGAAAAAGTATTAATACAATGTCAGAAAAGCTTGAAAAAACAATTAATCAATTAAGAAGTAGTAATATAGAACTAGAAAGAGATATAGAGAAAAAATCTAAAATAGATGAAATGAGAAAAAGTTTTATATCAGATGTATCACATGAACTAAAAACACCAATAGCTTTAATTCAAGGATATAGTGAAGGTCTATTAGAAAATGTAAATACTGATGAAGAAAATAGAAAATTTTATGCAGAAGTTATTTTAGATGAAGCAACTAAAATGGACAAAATGGTCAGACAATTAATAGAACTTACAAAGCTAGAATATGAAAAAAGAGAATTTAATAATAGAAACTTTAATCTTGTAGAATTAGAAAAAGAGATTTGTAGAAGTTCAAAGGTAATGTTAGAAGAAAAGAACTTAGAAGTACAATTTGAAACAGAAGATAATATAAATGTTTATGCAGATGATTTTTATGTTAGTCAAATTATTACAAATTACTTAACAAATGCAATTAAAAATGCCAAAGAAATTGATGGACAAAAATATATAAAAATCACAAATTTTATTTTAACAGATAAAAATCAAGTTAAAGTTACAGTATTTAATACAGGGGAAAATATTGCAGAAGAAAATTTAACACGTATTTGGAATAGATTTTTTAAAGCTGATGAGGCTAGAAAAAGAGAAGATGGAGGAAGTGGTATTGGACTTTCAATTGTAAGAGCAATAATGAACAATTGTGGAAATGATTTTGGAGTAGAAAATAAAACAGATGGTGTAGAATTTTATTTCTGTATAGACTTAGCTAAACAAGATAAGATAAATTAATAAAAAATAATACCAAGAATACAGTAGGACTTAATCTACTGAGTTCTTGGTATTTAAATTTGACTATAACAGTAATATTTTTTAAAATATTTAAACTAAAGTAATAATTTGATATTATATGATTAAACGAATAAGTTTATAAATATTAAATATAATGAAAGAATATTATTGAAAATTTTTAATTATTTGAATTGAAATAAAATAAAAAATGTGATAGCATAAAACAAAATGTTAAGATAAGATAGAAGAATATATACAAAAAGAAGGTGAAGAGGTGCCAGAATTACAAATAAATTCAAATATAAAAACAAAAGAAGAAACAGCAAAAAAGAGTAAAGTGATAGGAGAGGTATTTAGTGATTACAAAACCAATAGCAATATAACAGATGCAGAAATAATAAAAATGAATTTATTTAAAAAAACAAATTCTCTAGAGATACAAATACAATCTAAAGAATATATAGAAATAAAAGAAATATGGTATTTTGAAAGATTTTTAAGACAAAGATTCCAATTTGAACAAGTACATATAAAAATAAATTATGTAGAAGGGGTAAGAAAAAAGCCGATAGCAGATGAATGGGAAAACATTGTATGCTTGATGGCACATAAATATCCATTGATGAAACCTTTGTTATTACTAAAAAGCCAAATAGAAGTTACAGAAACAAAAATAAATGTATATATGAAAATTCAAGGAGCAGATTTCTTAAAAGCAAGGAAATTGGATAAAGAGTTAGAAAATGTAATTTTAAATTTATTTGGAAAAAAGTATATAGTAAACATAGAAGAAAGAATAAATGCAGAAGATATTTTAAAGCAAAAGCAAGAAGTAAAAAAAGTACAGCAAAAAGCAATAGACGAAGCCTTAAGAGAAACTAGAGAAGCACAAAAATTAGTGACTGAAAAATATGAAGAAAATATACAAACACACGAGTTAAATTCACAGAATCATATAAACAATAATCCAGAGATGATGCATATGGAAAGTGAAATCCCGCCAATTCCTGAAGGAGTATATAATGATGCAGATTATGCAATGCCAACAGAAGAAGATATGGGATTTATGTTAGAAGGAATGGAAGAAAATGAACCACAAAATATAATATTTGGAAAACCATCAAAATCAAAAGAAAACAATATAAAAATAAAAGATATAACATCAAATGACAGTAGAGCAACACTATCTGGAAGAATAGTTAGTTGTGAATGTAGAGAGACAAAAACAGGAAAAGGAATGTTAATTTTTGAAATATATGATGGAACAGGAATAATAAACTGTAAAGCATTTGCAAAAGACATAACAGAAGGAAATGAAATATCAGAAAAAATTCAAAATGCAAAAGCGATAAAAGTAACAGGAAAGTCTGGAATGGATATATATGCGGGAGATATAACTTTAATAGCAAATCTAATTATAGAAATATCTGATGAAGGAATGCCACCATTACCAGAAGAAGATAATAGTTCACCATTGATATTAGGAAATTCTATAAATATTAGTGATCCACTAGCCAAAATAACAGATTTAAATCCAGAATCAGGAAGTGTTTATATAGATGGTGAAATACTAGGAATGGAAGATAAAGAAACAAAAACAGGAAAAGTAATTTTAAGTATAGACATTTATGATGGAACAAGTACAATGACATGTAAAGCATTTTTACCTGGTAAAAATGCAAAAAATATCATAAAACGTTTGGGAGCAACAAAAGCTGTAAAAATTGCAGGAAAAGTACAAATGGACAGTTTTTCAAATGAATTAACAATAATGGCAAATACAATAGTAGAATCAACACCATTACCAAAAGTTACAAGACAAGATAATGCAGAAGTAAAAAGAGTAGAACTACATATGCATACTAAAATGAGTGCAATGGATGCAATGACTTCAGCGACGGATTTAATAAAAAGAGCAATGAGTTGGGGAATGAAGTCAATAGCAATAACAGACCACGGAGTTGTACAAGCATTCCCAGAAGCACATAAATTACTAGGAAGAGACAATCCAGATATGAAAGTAATTTATGGAGTTGAAGCATATCTTGTACCAGATAAAGAAAGATCTGTAAAAAATCCAAAAGGACAAAACATAGATGATGCAACATACTGTGTTCTTGACCTAGAAACAACAGGAATTTCTATTACAGTAGAGAAAATAACTGAAATAGGAATAATGAAAGTTAAAAATGGAGAAGTTATAGATGAATTCGAATGTTTTGTAAATCCTGAAAAGCCAATTCCACAAAGAGTAGTAGAAGTAACAAACATAACAGATGAAATGGTAAAAGATGCAGAAACAATAGACAAAGTATTCCCTAAAGTATTAGAATTTTTAGGAGATTCAATAATTGTAGCACACAATGCTAATTTTGATGTAGGTTTTTTAAAACACACAGCAAAACAATTAGGATATGAATTTAACTATACTTATATAGATACTTTACCATTAGCAAAAGACCTATTTCCTGATTTAAAAAAATACAAATTAGGAAAAATTGCAGATAGTTTAGGAATAGAAGTTGATGTAGCACATAGAGCACTTGCAGATGTAGACACTACTGTTAAAGTATTTAATGTAATGTTACAAAAGTTAAGAGATAAAGGAGTAAAAATTGTTAATGAAATAGATACAAGTGGAAAAGATGCGGAATCACAAAAAGAAGAGTTTAAAAAGCAAAGACCATATCATGCAATAATTTTAGCAACAAATTATGTAGGACTAAAAAACCTATACAAATTAGTCTCAATTTCACACTTAGACTATTTTTACAAAAAACCAAGAATACTAAAAAGCATATACAAAAAGTACTCAGAAGGGCTTATAATGGGAAGTGCGTGTGAAGCAGGAGAATTATACCAGGCAATTGAATTAGGAAAAACAGATGAAGAAATAGAAAATATAGCAAGAGATTATGATTATCTTGAAATTCAGCCAATAGCCAATAATGATTTTCTAGTAAGAGAAGGAAAAGTTCCTGATAGAGAATATTTAAAAGATATAAATAGAAAAATTGTAGAATTAGGAGAAAAACTAGGAAAACTAGTAGTTGCGACATGTGATGTGCACTTTATGGACCCACAAGACGAAATATATAGAAGAATATTAGAAGCGGGTCAAGGATATAAAGATGCTGATCAACAAGCACCATTATATTTAAGAACAACAGAAGAAATGCTTAAAGAATTCTCTTATTTAGGAGAAGAAAAAGCATATGAAGTTGTTGTAACAAATACAAATAAAATAGCAGACATGTGTGACAGGATAAGTCCAATTTCACCAGAAAAATGTCCACCACATATTCCTGGATGTGAAGAAGATATTAAAAATATAGCATATGCAAAAGCACATGAACTATATGGAGAAAATTTACCAGAAATAGTAAAAACAAGACTAGATAAAGAATTAAATTCAATCATAAGTAATGGATATTCTGTAATGTATATTATTGCACAAAAACTAGTATGGAAATCAAATGAAGATGGATATATAGTAGGTTCAAGAGGTTCTGTAGGTTCATCACTTGTAGCATTTATGACAGGTATTACAGAAGTAAATTCATTACAACCACATTATAGATGTCCAAATTGTAAATATTCTGAATTTGAAGATTATGGAGTAGGAAATGGATTTGACTTACCAGACAAGAATTGCCCAAAATGTGGAACTAAAATGGCAAAAGATGGAATGGACATACCTTTTGAAACATTTTTGGGATTTAATGGAGATAAAGAGCCAGATATAGACTTAAACTTTTCAGGAGAATATCAAGCAAAAGCACACAAATATACAGAAGTAATATTTGGTAAAGGAACAACATTTAAAGCAGGAACAGTTGGTACTGTAGCAGAACAAACAGCATATGGATATGTAAAAAAATATTATGAAGAAAGAAATATACCAATAAATAAAGCAGAAATAGCCAGATTATCAGTAGGATGTCAAGGAATAAAAAGAACTACAGGACAACATCCAGGAGGAATTATAGTAGTTCCAAAAGGAAGAGAAATATATGAATTTACACCAGTTCAACATCCAGCAGATGACCCAAATTCAGATATAATAACAACACATTTTGACTATCACTCAATTGATGGTAACTTATTAAAATTAGATATACTTGGACACGATGATCCAACAGTAATTCGTATGCTACAAGATATAACAGGAATTGCACCTACAGAAATACCACTTGATGATAAAGAGACAATGTCAATTTTTTCATCAACAAAAGCTCTAGGAGTAACACCAGAACAAATTCATTCAGAAGTAGGAACATATGGAATACCAGAATATGGTACAAAATT
The DNA here is from genome assembly GCA_944393385.1 of uncultured Clostridia bacterium. GTDB lineage: Bacteria > Bacillota > Clostridia > TANB77 > CAG-508 > CAG-269. The sequence continues at coordinate 22,225 of CALYAA010000014.1, read as the reverse complement.
TGCAAGAGGGATGCTTTTAGATACACATCCAACAACATTTGATGAATTAATTAGATTATCTGGATTATCACATGGAACTGATGTATGGCTTGGAAATGCTCAAACATTAATTGAACAAGGAGTAGTAACATTACAAGAAGCAATATGTTGCCGTGATGATATTATGATATATCTAATAAAAAAAGGACTACCATCAGATAAAGCATTTAAAATCATGGAATCTGTACGTAAAGGAAAAGTAGCAAAAGGAAAAGAGCCAAAATGGCAAGATGAATATATACCACTTATGAAAGAACAGGGAGTTCCAGACTGGTATATTAAATCATGTGAAAAAATTAAATACATGTTTCCTAAAGCACACGCAGCAGCATATGTAACAAATGCATTTAGAATAGCATGGTTTAAAGTTCATATACCTCTTGCATATTATGCGGCATTTTTCACAATAAGAGCAAAAGCCTTTGATGCAGAAGTAATGATTAATGGAAAGGAAAAAGTAAAAAATAAACTGAAAGAAATAGACATGATGGGAAATAATGCAACACCAAAAGACAAAGATATGTATGATGATTTAGAGTTAGTATTGGAAATGTACGAAAGAGGATATAGTTTTTTACCAATTGATTTATATAAATCACATGCCACAAAATTTCAAGTAGAAGGTAATTACATAAGACCACCTCTAAATAGTATAGCAGGATTAGGGAATGTTGCAGCAGAAGGAATAATGAAAGCTAGAGAAGAAGAAAAATTTATGTCAATAGATGACATGAAAATTCGTGCTAAAATAGGTGATTCTGTAACAGAACTTCTAAGAAAGTTTGGCTGTTTAGAAGGAATGAGCCAAAGTAACCAATTAAGTTTATTTGGATAATTTGGTTAAAAAATACAAAAAAAAACAAAATTACCATAAAAATTTTAAAAAAAACTATTGCATAAAAAAAATAAATATGGTATAAATATAAATGAGTTAATAAAATATAAATAAAGAGGTAAGGAAAATGAATAAAAAGATTTTTAAACAAATGATGTTAATAGTAATGACTATTGTAATAGCATTATGCATTTGTAATGTTGCATATGCTACAACAGGTACTACAAGTGGAGGTTCAACAGGTACAACAGATGATGATTATTCATCAGATTTTGGAGATGAAATTATAGACTTATCTGGTGGAGAAACAACACAAACAACAACTACAACAACTACAACAACTACAACAAAACCAAAAACAACAACAACTACTACAAGACCAAAAACAACAACTACTACAACATTACCTCATACAGGTTTAGAAGACTCAACAGGAACAATGATTGCAATTGTTGCTTTAGCAGTTGTAGGAATAACTTCATATGTTGTAATTAAAAAGAATAATGATATAAAATAAAAATATAAGAGAAAAGTAAAATAAAGGTTATCAACAGAGAAAATTAGTCAGAGGCTGAGAGCTAATTATGATTAAACATATTTGAAAACTAACTCTTAAAATTTCTAGTGAATAAGCTAGACGTATAGATGCGTTATAATCTAAATTAAGTAAAAAATTAGGATGGAACCGTGTATATTTTAAACACTCCTATAGATAGAAAAAATATCTATAGGAGTGTTTTTTCATTATAGGAAAGTCAAGTTTTTATATTAAATAATAAGGAGGGTATTAAAATGATTAGAACAATTCAAAAAGATGGAAGTACATTAGATTTAGACGAAAATAGTGAAGAACTAAAGAAGATATTTTGGCATACAACATCACACATATTAGCACAGGCAGTAAAAAGATTATATCCAGATGTAAAATTAGGAATAGGTCCAGCAATAGATAATGGATTTTACTATGATTTTAGAGTAGAAAAACCTTTTACAGAAGAAGACTTAAATAAAATAGAAGAAGAAATGAAAAAAATTGTAAAAGAAGATTTAGTACTTGAAAGAAGTGTATTATCTAGAGAAGATGCTATAAGATTAATGGAAGAAAAAAATGAACCATATAAAGTACAATTAATAAAAGAACTTCCAGAAGGAGAAACAATTTCGTTCTTTAAACAAGGAGAATTTATTGACCTTTGTGCAGGACCACACATAAATAGAACAGGAAAAGTAAAAGCATTAAAATTACTTTCAACATCTGCAGCATACTGGAAAGGAAACCAAGAAAATGATTCTATGCAAAGAATATATGGAATATCATTTCCAAAAGCAAGTCAACTAGAAGATCATTTAAAATTACTTGAAGAAGCAAAACAAAGAGACCACAGAAAAATAGGAAAAGATTTAGAATTATTTATGACACATGAATTAGTAGGTTCAGGACTTCCAATGTATTTACCAAATGGTGCAATTATAAGAAGAATATTAGAAAGATATATACAAGACAAAGAAATTGAATTAGGATATAGTCATGTATATACACCATCACTTGCAAATGTACAATTATATAAAACAAGTGGACATTGGGATCATTATAAAGAAGATATGTTTCCAGCAATGAAATTGGATAATGAAGAAATGGTATTAAGACCAATGAACTGTCCACATCATATGTTAATTTACAAATACAAAACTCGCTCATACAAGGATTTACCAATTAGAATAGGAGAACTTGCAAATGACTTTAGATATGAAAATAGTGGAGCAGTATGTGGATTAGAGAGAGTAAGGCAAATGTGCCAAAATGATGCACACTTATTTGTAAGACCAGACCAAATAAAAGAAGAAGTTGGAAATGTACTTAAATTAATTAAAGAAGTATATCAAAAAGATTTTGGATTTGTAGAAAGTTCATTTAAATACAGACTATCATTAAGAGACAAGAACAACAAACAAAAATATATAGACAATGATGAAATGTGGGAAACAGCAGAAGAACAATTAAGAGCAATTCTAAAAGATATGAAAATAGATTTCTATGAAGCAGAAGGAGAAGCTGCATTTTATGGACCAAAAATAGATATTCAAATAAAAACAGCATTAAATCATGATGTAACAATTCCAACATGCCAATTAGATTTTGCATTACCAGAAAGGTTTGATTTAACATATGTTGGGGAAGATAATAAAGAACATAGACCAGTAGTAATACATAGAGCAATATTAGGTTCTTCTGATAGATTTATATCATTCTTAATAGAAGAAACAAAAGGAGCATTTCCAACATGGTTATCTCCAATTCAAGTAAAAATATTACCAATAACTGATTCTCAAATGGATTATGCTATTGAATTAAAACAAAAATTACAATCAAAAAAAATAAGAGTAGAATTAGATGACTCAAATGAAAAAATAGGATATAAAATTCGTAAAGCACAATTAGAAAAAGTGCCTTATATGTTAGTTTTAGGAGCAAAAGAACAAGAAAACAAAGCTGTAGCAGTACGTTCAAGAAAATTAGGTGACATTGGACAAATGTCTATTGAAGAATTTCTAGAAAAAATTAAAAATGAAATTGAAAATAAAGAGGCATAATAATAAAATTTTAATAAAAATAGAGTAAGTTGAATTTTAGTAGCTTTAATTAGTATAAATAATCTAACTAATTATTCTAATTGTTACTGTCTTACTCTATTTTTATGTAATTATACATAATGTAAAATCCAATAATTTCAGTACTTGTACATAATTTTTTTAAAAAATTTAAACTGAAATTTTTTATATTGTACTTTTTAAAAATATATATTTTTTGGTTTACAAAAATATGCCAAATATGGTATAATAATAGTATATAGGTTTTATTTTAATACAAAGGAGGATGTAGTTATGAAGAGATTTAAGAAAAGATTGAAAAGAAATAAGGGACTAACATTAGTTGCACTAATTATCACAGTAATTGTTATGCTTATAATAGTAGGAATAACAGTTGGTACAGTTACAGGGAAAAATGGAACAATAAGTAATGCAGAAAAAGCAGAGGCAGAAAAAAATAGGAGTGAGGAAAAGGAAACTGTAGAATGGGCAGCAGCACAATCCGTTGCAGATAATGACATAGGACAAGTAACAAGTGGTAATCTAGAACATTATATGGATTCATACATAGGAGAAGACCCAGAAGGCGTAATGGATTATGAAATAGATGATGGATACCATGGAATATTTTTAGTAGAGTTTACAGTATCAGGAAACAAATATACAGTAGATGAAAATGGAATGGTTTATGAAGGAGAAGAACTAAACAGAGATGGAATAGAATTACCAGATAATTTAGTACTAAATGTAGGAGAAAGTGTAAAACTAGAATATACCACAGAATCAGAAAATGTTACATGGTCAAATTCAGATGATAATATAGCAGAATTAGGAGAAGATGGATTAATAACAGGAAAAGCAAATGGACATACGATAGTAACTGTAACAACAGACAAAAACAAAACAGATAGATGTTATGTAACAGTACAAACAGAGCCAGAAGAAGTAATAGTAGAACCAGCAAGTAGTGTAATAGATTTATCTTCAATGAACAGAACAGTACAATTAACAGCAAAGATATTACCAGAAACAGCAAATGTATATACAAATATAACATGGACAAGTAGTGATACAAATGTAGCAACAGTAAATGAAACAGGATTTGTAACAGGAATATCAAATGGAACAGTAACAATAACAGCTAAAGCAGAAAATGGAGTAGCAGGAACAAGTACAATAACAGTACAAACAAGTCCAACAGGATTAAACTTAAATGCAGTATCAGCAGTATTAGATAGAAGTCATGTACCAGAATTACAATTAGAAGTAGTATCATATATGCCAGAAACAGCAAATGTAGGAACAAATGTAACATGGGTAAGTAGTGATACAAGTGTAGCAACAGTAGATGAAACAGGATTTGTAAGAGGAATAAAAAATGGAAATGCAACAATAACAGCAACCACAGAAAATGGAAAAACAGCAACATGTAGAATAGTTGTAGTAACAACAATAACAGATATTAGATTAAGTTCTAATAGAGAAGTATTAAATGATGGTGATAATATTAATTTAACTGCATATATAAAACCAGATGATGGAACATGTACTGAAGATGTAACTTGGACAACTAGTGATACAAGTGTAGTAAAACTAACGACAAGTGGAGCTAACAATGTAACATGTAACATACAATCTTTAAAAGCAGGAGTAGTAACAATAACAGCAAAAAATCCAAATGGAAAAATTAAAGACACAGCAACATTAATAGTAATACCTGTAATGTCAAATACAAATAAAGAATATTCTGTAAAAGCATATTATGAAAGATATTCTTATCAAGATTGTTATAATGTAACAACAAACTGTCGTAATGAAAAGGTTAAAGAATGTACTAATGATAATTCTACATGTAGAGATGAATGTACAACAATTATGGGATGTGTTCAACAAAATGTAAGAAAAGAATGGAATGAGAAAACTCAAATGTATGATGATGTTTTCTATTGTGTAAAAGAAGAACCACGTGAATATTGTGGAACTGTTTGTAACTCTGATTGTGAATATGTAACTATTGAAGTATGTGATACAGAAAGAAAATGTGATACAAAATATGCTCAAAGACTTGTAAGTGATAGTAACACAATAACTTTTAAATTATCATCATATGTAGATGTAAGTAAGTTAAGACTTGTAAAAAACGGAATTGGAAGTGTAAATGTAGGAAATATATCAGTATCTGATAGAAACAATGCAACTTATAGAATAAACATCTCTACAGATAGTACAAGTTTTAGTACAGGAGCATTAATATTAATGTATGAAAGTGAAGGAGAATCACAAGAAGTATATAGATGGACAATATCTTGTAAATAATATATAAGAAAAAACATGTCTAGAAAATTTTAAATTAAACAAAATTTATAAAAATATAATATGAGGAGAAATTCAAATGAAAAATAAAAAATATATGTTTATAATGGCAATTATATTAATTGTATTAATAATATTAGTAGCTGTGCAAAATGGAATAATATGGAATATGACTCAAGAAAAAAATAATAATACAAATAAAGAAAATCCATCAAATGGAAACACAATAAATTATTCAGCAACAGACGATTCAAAAAGATTTAAACAAGAATATGAAAAACTAAATGGAACTACAGATGAAAATAATGGAGAAACATTTAATACAGTAAACATAGATGAAAATAATCCAATAGTATATGTAGGGCTAGAAGAATTATATAATGTAATAAATAAAGATGAAAATTCATATATTTATGTAAGTGCTCCAACATGTACATATTGTAGAGCATCTATAGAAACTTTATTAAAAGTATTAAAAGATGTTGGAATTGATAAATTATATTATTATGATATAACCGCAAATGAAGATGCTATAGAAGAAGGAAAAAGAAATGAAATACTAAATAAATTAGTAGAACAAGAACTTTTAACTTTAAATGAAGAAGGAAATGAAAGATGGAGTATTCCATTACTAGCAATAACAAATTCAGGAGAAGTAACATTAAAAGAAATAGGAACATCTATAAATTACAACGAAGGACAATCTAAAAATTCTCCATTAACAGATGAACAAAAACAAGAATTATATGATCACTATTATGAATTATTAAAAAAATAAAAAGAATAAGATTGAAAAAACATAATAATTATATGTAAAGTATAATTCGGTTATAATACAGATACCAAGATATTTAAAAATCGAGGTATCTGTTTTTTTCAATAGTTTGTATGATATTGTTTATATAGTTTTTAAATATAGATAAAAAGCTTTATTAATATAAAAAAAGAAGAAGTTGTACTAGTATTTTTACAATTCATCTTCTAAATATGTGAAAATTTTATTTTTAATAAATTGCTGATAGGAGGAAACCATTGTTATTACTACATTTTGAATTTTCGTCATAAGAGAACAAAATTGTAATAATTAGTGCAACTAGTGTTAGTCCATTGTTTTTCTTAAAACACTTCATAAACATCATCCTCCTTTGTAAAAATTAATTATATACTTAAATTGTACCAAATATTTGACAAAAAATCAAATTATTTAAAAAAATAAATGGATAAATTTTGTAATAAATAAAAAATAAATTTCATTGACATAATATACAATATTATGTATAATACTAATTGAATATAATTTATTTTTGCTAATTGCTAAAATACAAAAAAATGGAGGTGTTTATATTAATAAAAGTTAGATTAGTAATAGTAAAAATAGTAGTAACTAAAGAGATTGAATTATTTCCATATGATAAAAATAAAATTTTGTTAAACTATACGCTTTGAAAAATCAAGGTGTATTTTTTTCTTTAATTTTTTAAAGAAAAATCAAGAATTAAAAAACTAGTAAAATAGCAACAGGTTAATATATTTAAAAATAGAAAATTTTTATTATAACAGCTAGTTACAAGAAAGGAATTGATATTTATATGAAGCAGGAATATTCAATAAAAGAAGTATTTGATGAAACTGAAAAAACAGTACAGGAAAAATTACAAGAAACATTTATAAATTATTTAATAGAAAAAATTAATAAATAAATTTTAAGGCTAGTTATATGTATTTTTATATCTAATATTCAAAATATACCAATCAAAAACAAATTCTTTTTTTGCTAAAATTTAGAATTTGTTTAAAAAAACTTTCAAATCAAGAAAATTAAATACAACTCTTTAAATAACTAGCCAATTTTTTTTATAATTATTGAAATATTTTTGTTTAAATTGTATAATTTGATTATAGCTAACATAATCATTTATATAATGATTTAAAATTGGAAGAAATCTGTTGTTATTAGAAAGAGAGGTTTTAATGATAACAATAGCAAATCCTGCAAAATATATAGCAGGATTATATGAAAGATTATCCAATGAAAATATTGAACTTGGCAATGGCGAAGTAATGATAACAAATGAAGATGAAAAAGAAAGTGGAAGTATTAGCACACAAAAAATATTTTTAAGAAACTTTTGTAAAGATAATAACATACAAATATATGATGATTATACAGATGATGGAGTTTCTGGAGCTACATTTGATAGACCTGCATTTAATAGAATGATAAAAGATATTGAAGATAAGAAGATTAATTTAATTGCTGTTAAAGATTTATCTAGATTTGGAAGATTATCAAGCAAAATATCATACTATTTAGAAGAATTTTTTATCGAAAAAGGTGTAAGATTTATAGCTATAACAGATGATATTGATACCGGACATATTGAAACATCAGAAGAAATGGTACAATTTAAAGCTTTTTTTAATGAATGGTTTTTACGTGATACATCAAGAAAAGTAAGAAATGGAAAAAAGACAAGAGCAAAAGAAGGAAAAGTAATGACAATATATCCTACTTATGGTTATAAAAAAGATCCATTAGATTATAATCATTATGTAATTGACCAAGACATTGCACCAATTGTTAAAAGAATTTTTATGTTCGCAAGAAAGGGAAAAACGCCAACAGAAATTAGTAAAATTCTTTCAATGGAAAAAACATTAGTTCCATCTGAGATTGTTGGAAATACGCATACAAGAAAAGATGGAATTAATATTGCTTGGAATAGAAATACTGTAAAAAGAATATTACAAAATGTGACTTATTTGGGGTAGGTATCTAATGGAAATACTAAGAAAATTAACTATAAAAGTAAAAAAACAATGATAATGCCTAAAGAAGATAGAATTATTGTAAAAGGTATGCATACACCAATCATAGATGAAGAAACTTTTAATATTGTACAAGATATGATAAAAAGTAGAACAGCTACAAGAGTAAAAACTTATGATTGGCTCTTAAAAGGATTAGTTTATTGTAAGGAATGTGGGAAAAAGTTAAGTATAGTACCTCAAAAAAATCAAATAAAAACAAATTTCTATTTAAGATGTAATACTTATGCTAATAATACACATCTTGGTTTTTGTACACCACATAGTAACAATTTAGAAAAAATAACAAATTGTGTTATAGAACAAATAAGAACTAGGTGTAAAAAATTTTTAAGTGAAGAAAAATATAAAAAAATTGCTATTACTTCAAAAGACAAGATAATTCAAGATAAATTTAATATTAAAAATGAACTGCTTATTTTAGAAAGAAAAATTAAAGATATAAACAAAAAAATAGATAAATTATATGAAGATAAATATAATGGATTATTTGAAAATGAAGATTTTTCTAGACTTTATTCAAAACAAATAGAAAATAGAAAACAAATTGAAGAAAGAATAAAACAATTAGAAAAATCAGAAGAAAAAGAAGATCTATCAGTAGATATTAAAAAATTAGTAGAAGACTTTGTAAATATGAAAGAAATAACAAGAACAATGCTTATATCTTTAGTAAACAAGATAGAAATATCAGAAAATAAAGAAATAACTATTTATTATAGATTCAATATTTTAAACAGTGAAAATAAGAATAAGAAAACACAAAATGTTGGCTAGAGCAAAAATAGTCATAAAGTAATATTGTTACAGTAATTGTTATGCTTATAATAGCAGGAATAACAGTTGGTACACTTACAGGAAAAAATGGAACAATAAGTAATGCAGAAAATGCAGAAGCAGAAAAAAATAAAAGTGAAGAAAAAGAAACTGTAGAATGGGCAGCAGCACAATCTGTAGCAGATAATGACATAGGACAAGTAACAAGTGGTAATCTGGAACATTATATGGATTCATACATAGGAGAAGACCCAGAAGGAGTAATGGATTACGAAATAGATGATGGATACCATGGAATATTTTTAGTAGAGTTTACAGTATCAGGAAACAAATATACAGTAGATGAAAATGGAATGGTATATGAAGGAGAAGAATTAAACAGAGATGGAATAGAATTACCAGATAATTTAGTGTTAAATGTAGGTGAAAGTGTAAAGCTAGAATATACTACAGAATCAGAAAATGTTACATGGTCAAATTCAAATGAAGAAATAGCTAAATTAGAAGATGATGGAACTGTTACAGGATTAAGTAATGGAATAACAATTATTACAGTAACAACAGACAAAAATAAAACAGATAGATGTTATGTAACAGTACAAACAAGTCCAACAGGATTAAACTTAAATGCAGTATCAGCAGTACTAGATAGAAGCCATGTACCAGAATTGCAATTAGAAGTAGTATCATATATGCCAGAAACAGCAAATGTAGGAACAAATGTAACATGGGTAAGTAGTGATACAAGTGTAGCAACAGTAGATGAAACAGGATTTGTAAAAGGAATAAAAAATGGAAATGCAACAATAACAGCAACAACAGAAAATGGAAAAACAGCAACATGTAGAATAGTTGTTGTAACTACAATAACAGCAATATCTGTTGAACCAAACAGAGTAGTTATCAAACCAGGTGAAACAGCAACAATTCTAGCACATATAAAACCAGATGATGGAACATGTACAGAAGATGTTATATGGACAAGTAGTAATACAAGAGTTGCAAAAGTTTCTTTAAGTGGAAATAATCAAACAACATGTACAGTAACTTCAATAGGTTCAGGTGAAGTAACAATAACAGCTAAAAATACAGATGGAAAAATAAAATCAACTTGTAAAGTAGTTGTTCTACCAACAATTTCTAATACTAGTGGCACTTATTCTGTAAAGGCTTGGTATGAGGATATTTATAGAGAAGAATGTCATACAGAGAGTAGTTTTGAATTAGTTCCTTGCCCACCTAGTATGGAAGAAGCTGAAGAAGAGACTGGTGATACAATATACTGTGCTGATGACGTAACTAGAACAGTTTGTGAAGATGTTTATGCCGGTCAAGAACTTCGCACAGATAGTGCTACAATAAACTTTAAATTATCATCATATTTTGATACTAGTAAATTAAGATTAGTAAAAGAAGGAATAAGCCAAGTTAGTGTTGGAGGAATACAGGTAGTAAATAGAAATAGTGCAACATATAGAATTAACATTTCAACAAGTAGTACAAATTTTGGTTCAGGAAAGCTAAAATTAATGTATGATGATGGATATATTTCAATTGAAATATATTCTTGGAATATCACATGTAGATATTAAAAAAGGATAATCAAAAAAATAAAAACCTCAAATTACAGAAATGTAAAATAAAAATAAAGAATAGGAGAAATTCAAATGAAAAATAAAAAATATATGTTTATATTATCAATACTTTTTATAGTTTTAATTATTATAGTAGCAGTACAAGGATTTATGTTATGGAATTTAACACAAGAAAAAAATAATTCAGGAGATGCAAAAAATGTAAATGATAACAATAATAATGTTACATATACAGCAACAGATGATGCATTAAGATTTAAACAAGATTATGAAGCTTTAAATGATACACCTGTAGAAGAGGGAGGAGAAAACTACAATACAGTAAATATTCCAGAAGAAAATCCAATTGTATATATTGACCTTGAAGACTATGTTAATATAATAAATAGTGATGAAGAAGCTTATATTTATATGAGTAGTGCAGATTGCCCATATTGTAGAGCAACAGTTGGAACATTATTACAAGTTGTACAAGATTTAGGAATTAAAAAACTATATTATTATGATTTAGAAACAGGTATGGCAAATGTAGATGACACAATCAGACAAGATCTAATAAATCAATTAATAGATAAAGGATTTGTTACAAAAAAAGAAGATGGCAGTGAATCATGGAGAATTCCTTTAATAGCTAAAACTCGTGCAGGAGAAGTATTAGTTAAAAATATAGGAACAAGCATTAGTTATAATGAAGGACAATCAAAATATTCTGAATTAACAGAAGAACAAAAACAAGAATTATATAATAAATATTATGAACTATTAAAAGATTAAAATAATAAATATCAATAGATAATAATTAATTGGATAATATAAATTTAACAATTAAAAATGTATAAAGAAGTATTGGTAAAAAGCCTATACTTCTTTTATTTGTCCTTATAGATGATGTTCTAAATTTTAATAAAATATTTCATTTTTTTATTTTTGAGTGGAAAATTTAAAAATAAATGGTATAATATGAATATAAAATAAATAAAAATGGAGGACTTAGATGAAAAATAAAAAGATAGTGATTTTAATTTCAGTAATTTTTATGATATTAATTATTATAGCAACTTGGCAAGGAATTATGATTTGGAATATATATCAAGATAAAAATAATAATGAAAATTCAAGTACAGGAAAAATAGATACAGAAAGTACGAACAATAATAATTCACAAGATACTAATTTTCAAATTTCTAGTACAGAAGAAACTAATATAGAACCTGCTACTTATACAGTAACAGAAGACTCTAAAAGATTTAAACAAGAATATGAGGCTCTAAATAATACACAAGTACAAGAAAGTGGAGAAAATTACAATACTGTAAATATTCCAGAAGCAAATTCCATTGTATATGTAAACATAGAAGAATTAGTAAATATAATAAATAGTGATGAAGAAGCATTTATATATTTTAGTAGTCCAACCTGTGCTTATTGTAGAGCAACAATAGAAACGTTATTAAAAGCTTTACAAGATTTAGGCGTTCAAAAATTATATTACTATGATTTAGAGACTGGCATGACTGTAACAGATGAAAATAAAAGAAAAGAATTATTAGATCAATTAGTTGATAAAGATCTAATATCAAGAAATTCTCAAGGAAATGAATCTTGGACTATGCCTTTAGTTGCTAAAGTCAAGGGAGGAAAAGTCTTATCAAAAAAATCTGGAATTAGCCGGAATTATTTATAGTGCTGGACAGACACAGTATTCAAATTTAACAGAAGAACAAAAAGAAAAATTGTATGAACAATATTATCAATCATTTAAAAATTAATTAAACTATTACATAATAAAAGCTAAAAATGCAATTAAAACTTGCTATTTTTAGCTTTTTCATATAAAATAAAGATATTCAAAGAAACAGATAGAAAACAAAGGTGAGAAACATGTATTTAAAAAGATTAGAAATGCAAGGATTTAAATCATTTGCAGACAAAACAGTAATAGAATTAATGCCAGGAATAACAAGTGTAATTGGACCAAATGGTTCTGGTAAAAGCAATATAGCAGACTGTATAAAATGGATCTTAGGAGAGCAAAGTATGAAGTCTCTAAGAGGAGCTAAAACACAAGATGTTATATTTGCAGGAACGCAAAATAGAAAATCATTAGGCTTTGCAGAAGCCTCTTTAGTATTTGATAACACAGATGGAACACTTCCAATAGAATTTTCAGAAGTTACAATAACAAGAAAAATATACAGAAGTGGAGAAACAGGATATTATATAAATAAGGCTCCATGTAGATTAAAAGATGTAGTTGAATTATTTATGGACACAGGAATAGGAAGAGATGGATATTCAATTATAGGACAAGGAAAAATAGACGAAATACTAAGTAACAAATCTGAAGATAGAAGACATATTTTTGAAGAAGCAGCAGGAATCGTAAAATATAGAACCAGAAAAGAAGAATCTGAAAAAAAATTAGAACAAACAAAATTAAATGTTTTAAGAATAAATGATATTATTACAGAAATTGAAGGAAATTTAGAACCTTTACAACAACAGTCAGATAAAGCAAAACAATATTTGAATTTAAAAGAAGAGCTAAAAAATGTAGAAGTAGGACTTTTTCTATATTTAATTGAAAAAAACAAAAAAGATTTAGATGAAATTGTAAAAAACGAAGAGATAATGAAATCTAATCTAAATTTAGAAGAAGGAAAACTAGAAAAAATAAAAATATTAAAAGATGAGTTAAAAGAAGAAATAGACGAAATAACAAACAAAATAGAACAAATGCAAAATATAGGGTTTGAAAGTCAAAAACAAATAGAGCAATATAATTCTAATATAAATGTTGCTAAAAATAAAATACAAAGTAATAAAGAAATTATAGAAAGAAATAAAGCAGAAATATTAGAATTACAAAAAAAGGTTGATGGATTAAAACAAGATATAGAACAAAAAGAATCTAGAAAAACAAGTTTAAAACAAAATAAAGAAAGTTTTGAAAAAGAACTAAAAGAAAAAGAAGAAGAATTAGCAAAATTAACAAAAAAATTAAGTTCAAAAGAACTTGAAATAGAAGAAATCAAAAAAAGAGTAGAAGTAAATACAGACAAAAAATATGAATTACAAGCAGAAATAAGTAAAATACAGGCAAATTTAGAAAACTATGATAAAAGGCAAAAACAATTAAAACAAGAAATATCATCACAAATATTAGAAATAGATAGAATAAAAATAAAAAAAGAAGATATAGAAAAAGAATTTAATATTATTGAAAATAACAGAAACAAAGTTTTAAAAGAATTAGAAAATAATGAAAAACAAAGAGATGAAATTACTACAAAATTAAAACAATTTGATGAACAAATAAATAATTTAACAAATGAATTAAGGATGAAAACTTCTAGACATAATTTTTTAGTTGAAACAGAAAAAGAAAAAGAAGGATATATAAAAAGTGTAAAACAATTATTGTTAGATTGTGAAAAAGACCAAGAATTAAATAAAGGAATGTATGGAGTTATTGCAAATTTAATAGCTGTACCAAAAGAGTATGAAACAGCAATAGAAATGGCATTAGGAGCTAGTTTGCAAAATATTGTAACAGAAACAGAGCAAGATGCAAAGAAATTAATAGAATATTTAAGAGCTAATAATTTAGGAAGAGCATCATTTTTACCAATAAGTTCTGTAAAAGGAAAAAAACTTGAAGCAATAAAAGGCAAAAAAGTAGGTGTAATAGGAATAGCTTCAGATTTAATTAATTTTGATAAAAAATATGAGCAAATAATATTAAATTTACTTGGAAGAACAGTAATTGTAGACAATATGCAAAATGCAATTAATTTATCAAAAGAAAATAATAATACATTTAGAATAATAACGTTAGAAGGAGATATTATAAATGTATCAGGCTCTATGACAGGTGGTTCAATTGCAAAGAAAACAGTGAATATTCTTGGAAGAAGTAAAGAAATAGAACAATTAAAACAAGAAATAGAAAAAATAAAAAATAAAATAGAAAAAATTGAAAAAGAAAGACAAGAATATGAAAATTCATCAGAAGATATATTAGAAGAAACAGAAAATTTGTCAAAACAATTACAAGAAATAGAAATTACATATGCAACAGAAAAACAAAAATTACAATCAATTGACGAAAATATACAAAACTTTCAAGAAAGAATAAACAACCAAAAAGAAGAACAAGTAAATTCAGAAAAATCTAAAGCAAAACTACTAGAAGAAAAAGCAAAACTAGAAAAAGAAATTATAGAAATTACTAAGCAAAACCAAAAAGAACAAGAAGTAATTGATGAATTTACGAGTTCAAACAAAGATAGTCAAAAATACATAGATGATTTAAATGAAGATATAACTAATTTAAAGATATCTGTATCATCATTTAATGAAAGTGAAGCCTCAATAGAAGAAATGGCAGAAATGTTAAATAAAGAAATAGAAACACATACTAAAAATATGGAAAATAAAAAATTACAAATTGAAAATGACGAAAAAGAAAATGTTGAATTACTAAAACAAATTGAAGATACACAAAAAAGCATAGAAGATGTAAAAATGCAAGTTGCAAATAGTGGAGAAAACATTGAAAAACTAAAAGAAGATAGGACTGAGAAAAATCAGAAATTATCTAAAAAAGAAGATGAGCAAACTGGAGAATTTAGAATAATAGAAGATTTAAAATCTCAAGTAACAAAACTAGAAGTTAGAAAAAGCAAAATAGAAGAAGACATTACAGAAATTATAAATAAAATGTGGGAAGAATATGAACTGACTCCAAATCAAGCTGGAGATTTTCCAATACCGGAAAATGTTCAAAATAGTCAAAGGAAAGTTAATATTTTACGTACTGATATAAGAGAATTGGGAAGTGTAAATGTTAATTCTATAGAAGAATATAAAAACTTAAAACAAAGATATGACTTTATGTGTGAACAAAGATTAGATTTAGAAGAATCTATGACAAAACTAAGAAAAGTAATTTCAGAGATGACAGAAACAATGAAAAATCAATTTAAAGAGAAATTTGAAATTATAAATAAAAACTTTGGAGAAGTATTTAAAGAATTATTTGGAGGAGGACAAGCAGAAGTTACACTTACAGATGAAAACAATATATTAGAAAGTGGAATAGAAATAACAGTTCAACCACCAGGAAAGAAACTTCAAAATATGACATTATTATCAGGAGGAGAAAAAGCTTTTACAGCAATTGCATTATTATTTGCAATACTAAAAATAAATCCAGCTCCATTTTGCGTGTTAGACGAAATTGAAGCAGCTCTTGATGATGTAAATGTTTATAGATATGCAGAATATTTAAAAAAATATACAAAAGACACTCAATTTTTAGTTATTACTCATAGAAAAGGAACAATGGAAGTTGCAGACACTGTTTATGGAGTTACAATGGAGGAAAAAGGAATTTCTAAGTTGCTTTCAATAACATTAAAACAATAATAACTTTTGGTTATATGTGAAAAATCAAGTAAAAGAAACCAGTATTAATTAAATTTCTGGTTTCTTTTCATATTAAATAAAGTCATGATTTTTTATAATTTAAAAGACATTGTCAAGTAAAGTGTGTAATTTTTTTTAATTTTAATTTCTTTATAATCGATGGTAAAATATAAAATAAACTTTTTTATTTTAAGTATTTTATAGCATCATCTAATGAGTTTACAACAAAGTATAATTCTTGATTTTTAGAATCTGCAAAGCCTTCATCATAAATTTGTTGTAACATATTTAATAAATTATCAAAATAATGATTAATATTTATTATTATAATAGGTGAATTATGTTGCTTACTTCTTTTTGTTTCAATTGCTGTCAATAGCTCATCTATAGTTCCAATACCACCAGGTATAAAAATCATAACATCTGATAATTTAATGAAACAATCTTTTCTTTCATTAACAGTACCTAAAATATAAAATTTGTCATAAGAAATATCATCTAATTGTTTTTTATATGCTTCTGCCATAGTAACAATAATTTCACTATTATGACTTTTGGAAACAACAGAATAAATTTTTCCCATTAATCCTGTTCCACAGCCACCAAAAACAAAATTATGATTACCATTTACTATAAATTTACCAATATCTTCTGCTAATTTATTATATTCTTCATTATTAGTATCTCTTGAAGAACATCCTACAAATATATTCATGAAAATGTCATCCCTTTCTAAAATAAAATTTTTTTGCCAAAATAGTTAAGTGATTTAATTTAATCTCAAAATTTTTATTTGTACTTGGATATTCTATCATAATTAAAAGAAAATGACAAATTTCTACAAAAATAGATATTATAAACTTTTTGGTAGGAAAATTATTAATAAAATTATATGTCAATGGTTAAATTTTATTTATTAAAATATTGATCTTATAATACCAATAGAAATTAAAATAATTCCAGAAATTATAGATAATATTTTGCTCGAAACTTTAATTTTTTCTGCAATATGATAAGCTATAAAATTGCCACAATTTATGAAAAATATATGAAAAAATGCAGCAAATATAGGGTATATAAGACTATCAAGTCCCATTATTCCACAACTAAGTCCAACACAACTTGCATCAGCAGAAACAGCTAAGGCAAGAAGCAAAGCTTCCTTTTTTTCAATAGAATTAGAGTTATCAAAATCATAATCTGTAGAATTTTCTTTAAAACTTTTATAAATTGTGTATAATCCTAATATAACAAGAAGAGTTGAACCTAAAATTAAAGCAATATCAGGTGAAAATAATTTTGCAATATTACTTCCTAAAAATATTGAAATACTTGTAGATAAAAGTGCTATAACAAAAATAATAACATTACTTATTCCTCTTATTCTAGAATGTTTTATACCATATGTAACACCTAAACTTAAAGCATCAATACTAACAGATATTGCTAACAAAATACAATGTAACATGTTTTTATCTAATAAATCCTTTCTGCCTATTTCTAATAGACTATTTACTAGTATAAAAATATGCTAAAACTCAACAAAATGTGACAAAAAAGAGCTATGTTTCCATAGCCCTTTTTCAGTGTTAGTTATTTGGTAGGTGTATCATTTCCTACATCTCTTTTGACCCAAAGGGTGTGTGGTTGACACAATTTACCACCTCAAATAACTATTTATAGTGTACTTTAATTATACAATATTTATTCATGATTGTCTAGTTTTTTAAATAATAAATTTTCTTTCTTATTTCTTTTTATTTTATTAAATGTTTTGTTTCCGATTTTTATTATAGTTATTATAGAATTTTTAGTATGTTTTTTATCATTTAATACAGCTATTTTTAATACTACATTTAATTTTAAATTTTCATCTAGAGATTTAATTAACACAAAAGTATTTTGTCTATTATTCCAATCTTTATAAATATAATCAGGGTTATATAATGTATCTGGCAAAATATTTTTTACTTTATTAAATAGTTGAGCTCTTTTGGTTTCAACATGATTAATTCTTTCATATGTAAAAATAACTTCATCTGTTAAAAGATGTTTGCCTATTTTTTTAAAAAGTTCTATATTTAATTTTCCAATTTTTATATATTCTTTTTGTTGCACCCAATTTTCCTTTCGTTATGTATTATACAATAAATATCAATATATTTCAATATTATTATTAAAGTTTAATTATAGTAAAATTAATAATAATTTATGTAACATAAAAATATGAAAATATGCTAAAACTCAACAAAATGAGACAATCTAGAATTGATTTTTGACTTTATATATGGTATAATAAATAAAACGTAAATATGTTTTGTAAACAATTTACGAAAGCATTATAGAAGAGCATGATGGAGGTAAATTATGCACATTGAAAAAATGGACTGGAAATCACGGAGAGATTTAGCAAGAACTACGACCAATAATATTGAAGACTTAATCTTATTGTCAAGTGATAACTCTGTAAGGGTTAGAAAGGAAATTTTAAGAAGGAAAGAAGTACCAATTAAAGTTTTGGCAAATATGTACAAAAATAGTACGAACATTAGGGAAAAAGAAGAAATAGTCAAACATTTAAAAACTGTAGAAACAAGTGAAGACCTAAGAGATCTTTTATTCAGCATGTTTAACGATAAAAATGATTCGATTGTATTTAGTGCAATGAACGTTTATCGTGAAAAATTTACGGAATTAATGGAAACTCCAAACATGGATTTAATGTTTCAATGCGAAGATAAATATTTAGTAGACTGGGTTATTCAGTTTGCTGGATATGAAGAAGCAAATGAAATTGCTCTTAATCTATGTATAAATGGAGAAATTGCTCATTATTTTGTTAAAGCAGAGCTCACTTTTGAAAGGTCTGCTGCACGGTTACAAAAATGTCTGTATAATGTTCTATCACATAGTAGGATAGAACAAAGAACAATTGAAGAAGTTTATAAAACAAGTAGAAATGAAAGACAAGGTGATTATGATTATTTCTTTTTGAAACCCAAATATGCAATTAGTGCATGTAAGTTTGCTTCAGCAGAATTGTTAGCAAATTTAATGCAAGAGTATCTAGAAGACATAGAAAAGTACTATGACGAACACTATAGCAGAAACTGGATTTATAAGTATTTTGTGAGATTTTTCACAGAAATAATTAAAAATCAAAATTGCGATGAAGAAACGTTTAAAAAAGCAATTGAAAGTAGCTTAAAGGTGGATCTTAATTGGCCAATGGTATATGTAGCAGTAAGGAATTCAAGATTCTTCTCAAATGAAATTTTGAAGTGGGTACTGGAGAATTCTAATGACTATGCATATTTCAAGCAGCTTTTGACCGAAGAGTGATTCTTTTCAGTTCAATTCAGTAAATTTACCCAAATGTGCATTTACCTGCTGTCGTTTGACAGCAGGTAAATCTATTTGTATGTAAAAGTATTTACAAAAAACTAGCAAAACACGAAAATTTGTTCTGCAATATTGATTTTTCTTTAGTCCTATGATATACTATTTAACATAGGAAATGAGATAAGTAGTTGTGTTGCCACATCTTAATTACTTAAGGGGGAAAAGCAATGTTCAACATAGAAGAACAATTAAAATTACTACCTGAAAAGCCAGGAGTATATATTATGCATGACGCAGAAGACAAAATAATATATGTAGGAAAAGCAGTAAACTTAAAAAGAAGAGTAAAATCATATTTCAGAAAAACAGACAAAACAGAAAGAATAAAAAAAATGGTATCATTAATAGACCATTTCGAATACATTGTAGTTGATAATGAAGCAGAAGCACTAATATTAGAATGTAATTTAATAAAAAAAAATAGACCAAGATTTAATGTATTATTAAAAGATGACAAAACATATCCATACATAAAAGTAGATGTAAAATCAGACTATCCAAATGTTGTAATAACAAGAAAAATAATAAATGATGGTTCAAAATATTTTGGACCATATGCAAACCCAGGAGCAGCCAAAGAACTATTAGATTTTATAAAACAAAAATACAAAATACGCCAATGCAGAAAATTCAGATCAGAAACAAGAGCCTGTTTAAACTATTATATAAATAGATGTTCTGGTCCTTGTATGGGATATATTTCCAAAGAAGATTATAGAAAACAAATTGACGAAATAATAGACATTTTAGACGGAAAAATAGATAAAGTTTTAAAAGACCTAGAAAAACAAATGATTGAAGAAGCGGGAAAAATGGAATTTGAAAATGCAGCCTATATAAGAGATAGAATGTTAGCAATTCAAAGAGTAAATGAAAAACAAAAAGTTTCTAACATTACAGAAAACAATATAGATGTAATAGGACTAGCAAAATCAGAAATAGAAGTTTGTGTAGAAATCTTTTTTGTTAGAGGAAGTAAAATGGTCGGAAGAGAACATTATTTCTTTCCAGATTTAAAAGAAATGGAAGACAAAGAAATTTTATCAGGTTTTATCAAACAATATTATATAGATAGCACAAATTTACCTAATAAAATAATGATAAGAGAAGAAATAGAAGACAAAAATGCAATAGAACAATGGCTAAGCAAAGAAGCAAGACGAAAAGTTGAAATCAAATCACCAAAAAAAGGTGAAAAATTACGATTTGTAGAAATGGCAGATAACAACGCAAAAATAACACTTGAAAACAAAGAAAGAGACAGAACTGAAATTTTACTAGAAATAAAAAATGTTTTAGGACTAGAAAAACTACCAAGAAAAATAGAAACATTTGATATTTCAAACATTTCAGGAGAATACATGGTTGCCGGAATGTGTGTAATGGTAGATGGAGCAATAAAAAAGAACTTATCAAGAAGATTTAAAATAAAAACAGTATTTTCGCAAGACGACCCAAAATGTATGCAAGAAGTTGTAACACGAAGATTAAAACATTCAATAGAAAATGAAACATCATCAGGATTTGGAAAATTACCAGACGCAATTTTCGCAGATGGTGGAATTACTCAAATAAGAGCAATAAAACAAGCAATAAAAGATTTACAATTAGATATACCAGTATTTGGTATGGTAAAAAATGACAAACATCAAACCAGAGCATTAATAAATGAAAATAGAGAAGAATTCGAAATATCAGAAAATTTATTTAAATTAATTACAAAATTCCAAGATGAAGTTCATGATACAGCAATTTCTTATCATAGAAAATTAAGAGACAAAGATATAACAAAATCAGCTTTAGATGATATTAAAGGAATAGGAGAAACAAAGAAAAAAGAATTATTAAAACATTTTGGTAGTGTAGAAAAAATAAAAAATGCACAAATAGATGAACTTACAAAAATTAAAGGAATTAATGAAAATTTAGCAGAAAGTATAATACAACAATTAAATAAATAAAATTATTATAAAAAAATTTATAATAATCATTTTAAATAAAATCTATTAACTATAATCAAATAATGTAATATATTGCGATGAAAAAAGAAAGTATTATATGCATAGTTTTAAAAATATAACATATACATATTAAGGACAAGAAATTTAGACAAGCATAGAAAAATACTAAAGGGAGGTTTGTATATGAAATTTTTAAAAAAGCATAAAATGCTTTCTTTTGCGATTGCAAGTTTTTTCATTTTATCAGGAGTTAATTTTTTTATGATTTTTGAGCTTGTAAAATTAAGTATAAGAATGTAAAAAATTTTAATACATAGAATTACTTGACACAGGGAACCAAGCATGATATAGTAAAAAAGCATAATGTAAAAGACATTATCTCAAGTTTGACACTTTTGAAAGAGTAAAAAGTCTGTAACACAGTATATATCTGTGATACAGACTTCTATGATGTT
>CALYAA010000013.1 GCA_944393385.1 uncultured Clostridia bacterium | reverse complement strand
GATATTTCTGTCTATATGTAAAAATTTTCTAATAAATTTAAAAACCAATATTGCTAAACTAAGAAATCAACAAAAAAACTTGATTTTTCCTATTAAACAAAAAAAGTGAACTACATAATTATTTTTGAAGTTCACTTTTATATAATATAAATTTTTTTATTTAATATATTCATTTAATGGTTTTACTCTATAATTTAATTCTCCAAATTCACATGTTGGCACATAACCTGGTTTTGAATTTATAACATCTGGAATTCTATTTACTACAGAAGCACAAGTTAATTCAACTGTTGCTGGTTTTTCTACAACTATCGTTGTGTCTGGCTCTCCATATACAGTCCATTCATTTCTGTCAAATTCGTCTGGTGCATATACTTTTCCTATACATTCACTTTCAATAGTAATTCCCTCTTCTGTTTCTGTTGTTACAACAGCACTCATTCCTGTTGCATCTCCAGCTTTTACTGTCATATTTAATGTTGTAGAAAATAAATCTTCTTTATAAGTTTGTGGTACACATTTTTGTGTTTGAGATTTAATAGTTAATCCTAGTTTTTCACATAACCATCCATTTACATTCCACATATATGATGGTGAATATTCTCCACTATTTATTATTTTATTTCTATCTTCATTACTCATTCTATCTGCAGAAGCAATTTCTTTATCAAATTGATCTAATGGTAATCCTGCTCCATGTGCTTTTGCAAGAGCTATTCCATATTCTTCTACATTATAACTTGAACTACCTTTTATTTTTGTAATTTTTTGTGTAGAACCAGCTATTGATGATATTAATTGTCCCCAATATATATCTTGATATCCACTTCCTGTAATTGTACAATTATTCTTTTTGGCAAGTTCATCTAATTTTTTAGTTATATTAGGATTTGAATTTGCTGGATAGAATGCTTCTTCACATGTTGTGATTGCATTTATTCCAAGCTCAGCACATAACATTAAAGCTTCTTCTACATCTTTTATTAAACTCATTGTTGTAACAATAACAATATCTGGCTTTGTTTCTTCTAACATTTTTCTTGCATTTTCTGTATTTACAACTTTTATTCCTTTGTTTTCTGTGCCCAATATCTCTCCAATGTCTTTTCCTATAACATTTGGATTGATGTCGACAGCTCCTACTATTTCTCCACCTTTTTCATATACATATCTCATTGTGTATATACTCATTTTGCCAACTCCATATTGAACAACTTTTACTTTTCTTTCCATATAAAGACCTCCTATTCTGCCAATATTGGCTTTAAATCTTTTTTATTATTTACCAAATTTAATAAAATTATAATTTATTTTTCTAGAATAATAGTTACAGGTCCATCATTTAATAGTTCAACATTCATATCTGCTCCAAATATTCCTTTTTGGACTTCAATATTGTTTAATTGACATTGATTACAAAAATATTCATATAATGGTATAGCTTCTTCTGGTTTTGCTGCTTCAATAAATGACGGTCTATTTCCTTGTGTGCAATCTCCATATAATGTAAATTGTGATACAATTAATAATTTTCCATTTACATCTTTTAAACTTAAATTCATTTTATCATTTTCATCTGTAAAAATTCTTAAGTTGCATAATCTTTTAACTAAATAATCAGCCTGTTCTTTTGTGTCACCTTTTTTTATTCCTATTAAAACTAAAAAACCCTTTTCAATTCTTCCAACTATTTTTTCATCAACTTTTACACTTGCTTTTTTTACTCTTTGTACTACTAATCTCATTTTTATTATATTTCCTTTTTAATTATGGATTTTCAATTTCTGAATTATTTTCATCATTTTCTACAATTTCAGCTTCTTTTACCTCAACATCGTCTTGTTTTGCACCACATTTTGGACAAAATACTGCTCCCGCATCAATTTCTGCAAAACACTTTGGGCATAGTTTTTTATTTTTTAATTCTAATATAGATGTTAAACATGATTCTATTTCACTTGATAATATATCTATTTTAGAACATTCATCTTCAATATATCTCATGTTAAAACTTTCTTCTTTTACATATTTTTCATATACTTTTTTCCCTATTTCTGTATATAATTCATTAATGTCAGATTTATTTTCATTTATTTTCATTCTAAGTTTTGCTTCTTTAGCTAGTTCTCCTGTTTTCTTAGCTGTAGCTCCATATGCTTCACTTGCTTTTTTACCAAGATTATCAAAAAATCCCATTTAAAAAACCCCTTTCTTTTACAAATCTTTTTTTATTATTTACAAACAAAAAATATTTATTAATATTATTTTTTAATTTTCATCTTTTTTTGCTCTATTCATTAAAGCATTTACAGCTTCTTCAGGTTTTAATCCATGGTAAAGTATACCATAAACAGCTTCAACAATAGGCATTTCTATATTATGAATTTTACCTAGCTCATGTGCAACTACAATATTATCTAAGCTTTCTATCGTCATACCAACTTCTTTTCTGGTTTCTTCTATAGTTTTACCTTGACCAATTAATCTTCCAGCTCTTCTATTTCTGCTATGATCACTTAAACACGTTACAATTAAATCGCCTAATCCACTTAGACCATAAAATGTATCTTTTTGACCACCTAATGCTACTCCAAGTCTAGATAATTCCGCTAGTCCTCTTGTAATTAAAGCTGCAAATGTATTATCTCCAAGTCCCATTCCTGCTGCAACACCAGCACAAAATGCAATTATATTTTTTAATGCACCTCCTAATTCAACTCCTTTTACGTCTCTTGATGTATAAATTCTCATTCTGTCTGACATAAATGTATCTTGAACTAATTTTAGTACTGAATCATATTCTGATGCTACAACTAAAACTGTAGGAATTGCAACTGAAACCTCCTCAGCATGACTTGGACCTGAAAGTACTGCTATTTTTGCATTAGGAATTTCTTCTTTTATAACTTCATCAAGTGTCATTAATGAACTTTGTTCAAAACCTTTTGAACAAATAACGATTGGTTGATTTGTTACATATTGTTTATATTCTTTAACTATATTTCTTGTGAATTTTGATGGTGTTACATGTACAATAAAATCTGAGTCTTTTATAACCTCTTCATATGATGTACTACAATCAATTCCGTCAGGCAAAACAACATTGTCTAAAAATCTACATTTATGTTCATTATTGATTAAGTCTTTTTCTTCTTCTGCAAATGACCATAACTTTACTTTATTTCCTAATTTCGCTAAGTGAATAGAAAGGGCTACTCCCCAACTTCCACTTCCTATAACTGCAATGTTTTTCATTTTTTTATCACATTCCTTCCTTAAGATAAAGCACTGTTGAAAATTTAAATTTATAATTCTTTCAACTGATATCTTTTGTCTTTATTATATTTATTGATTTATTTTAATAATACTTTAATAACATTTTTATTTTTTAAAACTTATTTTATTTTCTGTTCCATTTAGTAATCTTTTTATATTACTTCTATGATTAAATGCAACAATTATAGCTAGGATTATACTATAAATTAAATAACTACTACCTTCTGTTACTATATAATTGTTCTTTATGAATAGTACTAAAACTGGAAATAATACACATGCTCCAACTGATCCTAATGATACCATTCTACTTAATGCCATTAATACTAAAGCAAATACTAAACAAATTAATCCTATTTGCCAATTTGTTACTAATACTACTCCTAATGCTGTTGCAACACCTTTTCCTCCTTTAAAGTTGAAGAAAATAGGAAATGTGTGTCCTAATACAACTGCAATTCCAGCAAGTTGAACAAGTAATGCTTTATCTGCATTTTGTGCTATTTTTCCTGCAATCACTGCAACTAAAATTGCAACAATACCTTTTAAACAGTCACCTATCAAAGTTAAAACAGCACCCTTTATTCCAACAGAACGTAACATATTTGTTGCTCCTGCATTTCCACTTCCTTTTTCTCTTACATCAAATCCTGCTAATTTTTTACTAATAATTACTGAAAAACTAATACTACCTAATAAATATGAAATAATAACAACTATAATATATGATGTCATATTAATCTTCCTCTCCTTTCTCATGTTTTTCTCTTGCTATCATTCTAATTGGTGTTCCTTCTAATCCAAATTCTCTTCGAATTTGATTTACTAAATATCTTTCATATGAAAAATGAAATAATTCTTTATTATTTACAAATATAACAAATGTTGGTGGTTTTGTGCTTACTTGTGTTCCATATAATATTTTTAATCTCTTGCCTTTGTCTGTTGGTGGTTGAACAATAGCAATTGCCTCATTTATTACTTGATTTAAATTAGATGTTGGAATTCTCATAGAATTTTGCTCATTAACATGATTTATTAAATCAAATAACTTTTCAACTCTCTGTCCAGTTTTTGCTGATATAAAAATTATTGGTGCATATGACAAATATGAAAGTTTTGCATATATATCTTTTTTGTATTTTTCTAATGTTCCTGTTTCTTTTTCATATTCATCCCATTTGTTAACTACAATAATTATTCCTTTTCCTGCCTCATGTGCTTCTCCTGCAATTTTGGCATCTTGTTCTGTTACTCCTTCTGTTGCATCTATCATCATTAAACATACATCTGCTCTTTCTATTGCGAGTAATGTTCTCATAATACTAAACTTTTCAATTGATTCTGTGACTTTACTTTTTCTTCTAATTCCTGCTGTATCTATTAATACATATTTTCCATGATTATTTTCATATTCTGTATCTATTGCATCTCTAGTTGTTCCTGCAATATTACTTACTATTGTTCTGTTTTCTCCTAATATTTTATTTATTAATGATGATTTTCCTACATTTGGCTTTCCTATTACAGCTACTTTTATTCTTTCATCTTCTTCATCATCATTTTTTTCTGGGAGTTTTTGATAAATTGCATCTAGAACATCTCCTATTCCTAGTGCATTTGCTGCAGATACAGGATATACATCTCCCATTCCTAAATTATAAAATTCATATATATCATTTTTGTCTCTACTCATATTATCTGCTTTATTACATACAAGTATTACTGGTTTTTTTGATTTTTTTAACATTACTGCAATTTCTTCATCTGTTGCGGTTACACCTTGTTTTATATCTGTTAAAAATACTATTACATCTGCTATTTCTACTGCTATTTTGGCTTGTTCTCTCATTTGAGATATTATTATGTCTTCACTTTTTGGCTCAATTCCTGCTGTGTCTACAACAGTAAATGTTCTTCCTCTCCAATTTGTTTCCGCATATATTCTGTCTCTTGTTACTCCTGGTGTATCTTCTACTATTGAAATTCTACTTCCTACTATATAATTGAAAAAAGTAGATTTTCCTACATTTGGTCTTCCTATAATTGCTACTGTTGGTTTTGACATTTTTTTATTCCTTTCCTTATACTTTTTTTACAAAGTTATAATATCATAAAAGAATAAAAATATCAATAAATTTTGAATTCATTTAATAAATCTCTGCATAATTTAAGATTTTTAAAAAAACTCTAGTTGAGTATACTAATTTTTCCATCAAGTGAATTGACATAATATGTAAGATATGATATAATTATTATATTCGTTGTACACATCATTGTTGAAATGGAGGTAAAAAGATGTCCGTTCAGAATGAAAAAAGTCGCTATAACTTGCGGAGCAAATTTAAGCTCCAGCTGGAACGTTTCTCTTTAAGTGAGAATTTCTTTGACAGCTGTTTCGACAGTGCAATTAGCATGTCGAGCAATATGTTGAAGAAAAAACTCTGGGATATGAGTTTTAAAGAATCTGTTGATGGAGTATTAAAGTTTTTTGGACTCTCTGTGAATGAAGGAGGAGATGGTAGCAAAAGGATTAATCCTGAATTAGTTCTTCCGCTCAGAAATGAATTGAGGTGGCAGTATACCACCAACATCGATAAGAATTTTTTGAAGCCTAGTTTTAGTCTTCCTTGTTATGAGGAAGCCTATACCAAATTCAGTAAAGAATTTGGTACTGACCAAATTTTGAAAAGCGGTATTATCACATATCTCGAAATTTTTCTTAGATTAGACGACAGAAGTCTGACTGAAAAAACAATCTATCTCTTAAAGTCTAAGAGAGAAAATTTCATTTACGGAGGTTTAAGGAACATAGGGATGAAATCCTATGAAGCTAACCTTTTCATTAGTAAAGGTGAAGTAATTGGGAATTTTATCAGTGAATGTTACTTACTCTCAGAAGAAAATGGAGGCTCAATAATGGAGGACAATGTCACTAGCCAAGTTGAAGCAACAACTGCTTCTCCCTTTGCAAACTTAGGGCATCTCTTAAAAGATAAGGGGATTGAACTGCCCGAATTTTGTGAAGAAGAGAGTACTATCACTCCTAATATTCCGGTTTCTTGTGAAGAGAGCTTTAGCACTCCTAATATTCCCATTCAGAATCCTTCTGAAAGTTCTCAGACGGAAGGAAGTGTTTCTCAGCACACTCAGGAGCTTGACAAAACTCCGGAATTGCCGGAAGATGAAAAGAATCTTGAGGTAGCTCCCATCCCCGAAGTCCTTGAGCAAATCATGGGCAATGCGGCACTGGTTGATGATTTCATCAACATATATGATGAGGTCGTCAAGGCGGGTCTTGACGTAAATTACTTAATCTCAAAAAGAGATGCTGTAAAAACGCTTCTGGACGGCTACTTTGGATTGCTCGAAGAAGCATCCAAATACCTCCAAAAATGAGATTGGTTATAAGGTCTCAACACACAAAAAGGGAGGCGAGATAATTCTCGCCTCCCTTTGACTTTGAAAAAAACTAATATATATTTGTCTATATTGGATTAAACTCTTAAAATTCCACCTAGAACTTTTGTTGTCATTCCACTTGTGAATTTTTTTGCTCCTCCAGATATTACAATAACATCACCTTTTTCAAGGATTTCTTTGTCTTTTAATTTTTGAATACCTTTATCAATTGTTTCTTCAATTGAGTTACCAGCTTCAACTAAGATTGGTGTTACATTCCAACATAATCCTAATTGATGGAATGTTCTCTTATTGTCTGTTATAGCTAATATTGGGCATCCTGCACCTAGTCCTGCTAATATTCTTGCAGAATCTCCAGTATGTGTATATGCTACGATTGCATTTGCATTTGTATTTTTAGCTGTTACACAAGCTGAATATGCAATTTTTGCTTCATCATTAGATAAATCAATATCTTCATTATTGTCAAATCTTTTCCAATAATGTATTTCTGGTTCAACTCTATTAGCAATTTTTACCATTGTTTGAACACATTCAACAGGATAATCACCTTGAGCACATTCTCCTGAAAGCATTACAGCACTTGTTCTATCATATATTGCATTTGCAACATCACTTGCTTCTGCTCTAGTTGGTAATGGTTGATGTGTCATAGATTCTAACATTTGAGTTGCTGTAATAGCTGGTCTATATAGTTTGTTACATCCTCTAATAATTCTTTTTTGAACTACTGGTGGTTCTGTAAAGTCTGTTTCTGTAGCCATATCACCACGAGCAATCATTTGTCCATCAGCTTCATCTAGAATAGCATCTAAATTTGATAATCCTTCTACATTTTCTATTTTTGTTATTATTTGAATATCTTTTCCACCATTTTCATCTAATACTTTTCTAACTTGTCTTATATCATCTAAATTTCTTGCAAATGATATTGCAACAAAATCATAGTCATGTTCACATGCTGTTTTAAGGTCTGCAATGTCTTTTTCAGCTAAACCTGGTAATCTAATTATTGTTCCAGGTAAATTCATTGTTTTTCTGCTTCCTAATCCATTTCCATGAACAACTGTAGTAACAATATCTTTTCCAACAACTTCATCAACTTTTAATTCAATTGCACCATCATCAATTAGAATCTTTGTTCCTGGTTTTACATCTTTATATAATTCTTTATATGTTACAGAAACTCTTTCTTCATTTCCTTCTATGTCATCATTAACTAATGTGAATTTTTGTCCATCTTTTAATTGAATTTTTGTATTTTTTCCTGTATATAACATTCCTGTTCTTATTTCTGGACCTTTCATGTCTAATAATAATGCAATTGGTAAATCTAATTTTTCTCTTAATTCAATAATTTTTTCTGTTTTTTCTGATTGTTCATCCCAACTTCCATGTGAATAATTTATTCTGCAAACATTAAGTCCTGCTTCAAATAATTCTTCTAATTTATTTTCACTTGCTGGTCCAATTGTTCCTACTATTTTTGTTTTTCTTAAATTCTTCATTATAATATCCTCCCCTATAATATAGAACATGACAAAAAACACCAAATGGTGTTTTGTCATTTAATTAATTTTCTTCCTTTTTTGCAACTACTTCTTTTCCATCATAATATCCGCAATTTGAGCATACTCTATGTGGTAATACTGGCTCATGGCAGTGAGGACAAGTTGCAAATTTTGGAGCATCAACTTTCCATGTTGATCTTTTTGCATGTGTTCTTGCTTTTGACCATCTTCTTTTTGGCTGTGCCATATTAAATCCCTCCTAACATAAGATATGTGTCTTAATCTCTCTATTCTAGAAATCCTTTGTAATGTCTCATTACTAATTGTGATTCTAATTGTTGAACTGTTTCAAGAGCAACTCCTACAACGATTAATATTGATGTTCCACCAAATGAAACATTTAAATTTGTAAATCTTAATAACATTGGAAGTATAGCTATTACTGCTAAGAATAAACCTCCAAACATAGTTAATTTTGAAATTATTGAAGATAAATAATCAGTTGTTGGTTTTCCAGCTCTTATTCCAGGAATAAATCCTCCATTTTTCTTAATATTATTTGATACTTCTGCTGGATTAAATGTTGCATAAGTATAGAAAAATGTAAATCCCATAATTAATAATAAATATACAATTGCATTTGCAAGAGAATATCCCCATCCAACACTAGATGATGATGTAGCAATAGAGAAATTATAAACTCCTGCCCAAAATCCTGTTAATGTAGATACATCTTTAACAAATATAGAAATTATCATTGCTGGAAATGTCATAAATGATGAAGCAAAAATTACTGGCATAACACCTGCCATGGCAAGTTTTAATGGTATATGTGTACTTTGTGCTCCTACCATTTTTCTTCCAACTACCTTTTTAGAATATTGTACTGGTACTCTTCTTTCTGCTTGTTGTACAAATACAACTCCAGCAACTAATAATAGTGCACCAATAATAATTCCTAATGCTGTGATTAAACCAACTGTGCTAAATCCTGTACTTGTGAATATTAAATTCCAAATTGTAGTTATTCCAGAAGGTAGTCCTGATATAATTCCTATAAATATTATAATTGAAATACCATTTCCAATTCCTCTACTTGTAATTTGCTCTCCTAACCACATAAGTAGTGATGTACCTGCTACAAGTGATGCAACAACTAATATTCCCGTTAACCATCCTTCATTTATAAATATTCCTGTAGATCTATATCCTAAATAAATTCCAATAGCTTCTATTAAGGCTAAAATAATTGTAATTATTTTAGTCCATTTGTTCATTACTCTTCTTCCTTCTTCTCCGCCTTCTTTTACCATTCTTTCAAGTGAAGGAATAACCATTGCTAATAATTGAACAACTATTGAAGCTGTGATATATGGACTTATTGACATTGCAAAAATTGAGAATCTAGAAAAAGCTCCTCCTGAAATAATATCAATAAATCCTGCAATTCCATTTGCTGAAGACATTGCTTCATTTAAAATAATTGTGTTAACTCCTGGTACTGTTATATAACATCCTAGTCTAAATAATATAATTAATAATAATGTGTATAATAATCTTTTTCTTACATCTGGTGTTTTTAAAGCATTTCTGATTGTTTTAAACAATTAAATCACCTCTGCCTTTCCGCCTAAGGCTTCTATTTTTTCTTTTGCAGTAGCAGTGAATCTTTTGGCTTTTACATTTAATTTTTTATCTAAATTACCTGTAGCTAAAACTACAATACCATCATTTATTTTTCCAATAATTCCTTCTTCTACTAAACTTTCTGCTGTTACATCAGTTGCTTTTGATTTATTTAACATGGTTAGTGTTACTTCTGTGTATTTATTTGCATGAATATTTGTAAATCCTCTTTTTGGTAGACGTCTATATAATGGTGTTTGACCACCTTCAAATCCACGTCTAACTCCTCCACCACTTCTTGCTTTTTGTCCTTTATGACCTTTTCCAGAAGTTTTTCCTGTTCCAGAACCTATTCCACGTCCAACTCTTTTTCTATTAACTTTTTCAACAGCTGGTTTTAATTCTCCTAGTTTCATTTTGTCTTGCACCTCCCTATTTTTGACTTTAGATTATTTATAGCAACTTGTTTTAATTTACATTTAATTTAGAACACTACAAGATTGCTATTTTTATAAATTATAAAATATCTTCTACTTTTTTATTTCTTTTTTTAGCAACTTGTTCTATTGTTCTCATATTTTTTAGTCCTTCAAGAGTTGCGTATACAACATTTCTTGGATTATTTGTTCCAAGAACTTTTGTACGAACATCTCTATATCCTGCAAGTTCAAGCACTGGTCTTACACTTCCTCCTGTAATAAGTCCTGTACCAACTTTAGCTGGTTTTAGTATTACTTTAGCACTACCAAATTCACCAACATATTCATGAGGTATTGTTGTTCCAACAACAGGAACTTCTATTAAGTTTTTCTTTGCTTCTTGTATTGCTTTTTTAATTGCATCTGGTACTTCAGCAGCTTTTCCATTTCCAATTCCTACATGTCCATTTTCATCTCCAACAATTACAACAGCACTGAATCTAAATGTTCTACCACCTTTTACTACTTTTGCAACTCTGTTAATAGCAACTACTTTTTCTTTTAACTCTGGCATTTTATTTTCTTCCATAGGTTTTGTTTTTCCCTCCTTTTAATTTAAGCATATTTTTAACTTTTTTATAAAATTAGAATTCAAGGCCACCTTCTCTAGCGGCATCAGCTAGTTCTTTTACGATTCCATGATAAATATATCCACTACGATCATATACTACTGTTTTTATTTTCTTTGAAGCAGCTCTTTTTGCAATTAATGTTCCAACTTCTTTTGCAGCTTCAATATTAGATTTTTTTGTTTTTACTTCTTTATCTAATGTTGATGCTTGAACTAAAGTATTACCAGCAACATCATCAATAATTTGTGCATATATATTTGAATTGCTCTTATATACACATAATCTTGGTCTTTCAGCTGTTCCAGAAACTTTATTTCTAACTCTAGCATGTCTTTTTTCTCTTTCTAATTTTCTGTTTGTCTTTTTAATCATCTTTTTACTCCTTTCTAAAAAAATTGAGTTCAAACTTTTACTTTTTGTTGCTTTTTATTTGAATTTATTTGCCTGTTTTACCTTCTTTACGTCTAATAACTTCTTCAGCATATTTAATACCTTTTCCTCTATATACTTCAGGTGGTCTTTTTGTTCTAATATCAGCAGCAGTTTGACCAACTAATTCTTTATCAATTCCTTTTACTATAATTGTATTTGGATTTGGAACATCA
Organism: uncultured Clostridia bacterium; assembly: GCA_944393385.1. Classification (GTDB taxonomy): domain Bacteria; phylum Bacillota; class Clostridia; order TANB77; family CAG-508; genus CAG-269. The sequence continues at coordinate 36,580 of CALYAA010000013.1, read as the reverse complement.
AATGATATTCCAGCTGGAGCTTTAAATATAACTGGATGAGAATATCCTAATGTTAAATTTAAATCTGTTCCTTGTTTTGCAGCTCTATATCCAACACCATTTATTTGTAATTCTCTAGTATATTCATTTAAAACACCATGTATCATATTATTGATTAAAGTTCTTGTTAAACCATGTAAACTTCTGTTAAGAGCTTCATCATTTGGTCTAGTAACTTTAACTTCATTATTTTCAACTGTTACAGAAATATTTTTATGTATTTCCCTTTCTAATGCACCTTTTGGTCCTTTTACAGTAATTTTATGATCATTAACTGTAACTTCAACACCACTAGGTATTGCAATTGCTTTATTTCCAATTCTTGACATTTTGTTTTCACCTTCCTTTATTTATACGCAATATAAAATTTTTTAATAACTTATTATTAGGTTATTAATTAATAAGTTTATATATATTAAATTACCATATATATGCTAAAACTTCTCCACCTATTCCTGCTTCTCTAGCTTCTTTATCAGTTTTTAATCCTTTTGATGTAGAAATAATTGCTATTCCTAAACCATTTAAAACTTTTGGTAATTCTTCTTTATTAGCATATACTCTTAATCCTGGTTTACTGATTCTTTTTATTCCATCAATTACTCTTGTACCTTTTTCATCATATTTTAATGTAATTCTTATAATTCCTTGATTTTCATTGTTAATTACTTCAAATGATTTTATATAGCCTTCTTTAAATAAGATTTCAGCAATTGCATTCTTCATTTTTGAAGCTGGTACATCAACTGTTTTATGTTTTGCACTATTTGCATTTCTAATTCTTGTTAACATATCTGCTATTGGATCTGTAGTATTCAATTTACTTTCCTCCTTTCAATTGTTAGGGATTACTTTTCCCTATAAATCACTTTCAATTAAGTAAGTATCACTCTACATACATTGCCATAAAGTGATTATATATTATTAATTTGTTTTGGTTTTATATTAGCTATTACCAACTTGCTTTTTTTACACCTGGAATTTCACCTTTATGAGCTAATTCTCTGAAACATACACGGCAAATTCCATATTTTCTAATATAGGCATGTGGTCTACCACAAATTCTGCATCTATTATATTCTCTTGTAGCATATTTTTGTGGTCTAGCTTGTTTTACTTTCAATGATTTTTTAGCCATTGTTATTTACTCCTCCTTAAAATTATGCTTTGAAAGGCATTCCTAATAATTTTAATAATTCTTTTGCCTCTTCGTCTGTTTCAGCTGTTGTTACAAATATGATATCCATACCTCTTAATTTATCTACTTTATCATATTCTATTTCTGGGAATATTAATTGTTCTTTAATACCCATTGAATAATTTCCTCTTCCATCAAAAGAATCGCTTGAAACTCCTCTAAAGTCTCTTACTCTTGGAAGTGCAACATTAAATAATTTATATGCAAAATCATACATTTTTCCTGATCTTAATGTTACTTTACATCCAACATTTGCTCCTTCTCTTAATTTGAAAGCTGCTATTGATTTTTTAGCCTTTGTAATAACTGGTTTTTGTCCTGTTATTTGTGCTAAATCATTTGCTGCATTTTCTAATGATTTAGGGTTTTCTTTTGTGTCACCTAAACCAATATTTATAACTATTTTATCAAGTTTTGGAACTTGCATAATAGATTTGTATTGAAATTTTTTCATTAAAGCTGGTACAACTTCTTTTTCATATTGTTCTCTAAGTTTTTCCATCTTATTAGTTTCCTCCTTTCACTATTTAATTATAGCTCCACATTTTTTACAAATACGAACTTTTTTTCCATTTTCTACTTTATATCCAACTCTTGTAGCTTTTCCACATTTTGGACATACAATATTTACTTTTGAACTATTAATTGCACATTCAACTGGAATAATTCCGCCTTCTTCACCTTGTTTTCTAGGTTTAACATGTTTTTTTCTAACATTTACACCTTTTACAACAATCTTTGAATCTTTAGGTATTACCTCTAATACTTCTCCTTTTTTATCTTTATCATTTCCAGATAAAACTTGAACAGTATCTCCTTTTTTGATTCTCATTAAAGTTCAACCTCCTTTTTTAGTATTTTTGAAGTTTTTATTTTTGCTTTTAGATTTTATTTTATATTCACATTATAAAAATTATAAAACTTCTGGTGCTAATGATAATATTTTCATATAATCTTTTTCTCTTAATTCTCTAGCAACTGGACCAAATATACGTGTTCCTCTTGGTGTTTTATCATCTTTTATTAAAACAGCTGCATTTTCATCAAATTTTATATAAGATCCATCTTGTCTTCTTAATCCTTTTTTGCTTCTTACTATAACAGCTTTAACAACATCGCCTTTTTTTACAACGCCACCTGGTGTTGCTGTTTTAACAGAAGCAACAATAACATCACCGATATTAGCAGTTTTCATATATGAACCACCCATACATCTGATACACATAATTTCTTTTGCACCAGTATTATCAGCAACTTTTAATATTGTTTGTTGTTGTATCATGATCTATTTTCCTCCTTTTTCAAGAATTTCAACTACTCTCCATCTTTTTTCTTTAGAAAGTGGTCTAGTTTCCATTACTTTTACTTTATCTCCTATTTCACATTTATTTTCTTCATCATGAGCTTTTAGTTTATATGTTCTTTTAACTGTTTTACCATAAGTTTTGTGCATTACACTTGTTTCAACTGAAACAACTACTGTTTTATCCATTTTATTAGATGTAACAGTACCAACTAAAACTTTACGAAGATTTCTTTCTTCCATAGGTCTATTCCTCCTATCTTTTTATTTTTTTATGCTTTAGCTTCTGCTATTTTTCTTTCTGTTAATACTGTATTTATTTTAGCTATATCTTTTTTTACTTCTTTAATTTTCATTGGATTATCTAATCCATGTGTAGCTAAACTAAATTTTAATTTGAATAATTCTGTTTTTAGTTCACCTAATTCTTTTTCTAATTCTGGTGAAGACATTTCTCTAATTTTATTTATCTTCATCACAATCACCTACCTTGTTTTCAGTTTCTTTTACTACGAATTTACATTTAATTGGTAATTTATTCATAGCTAATCTCAAGGCTTCTTTTGCTGTTTCTTCAGGAATTCCTGCCATTTCAAACATAACTCTTCCTGGTTTTACAACTGCTACCCAATATTCAACATTTCCTTTACCTTTACCACCACGGGTTCCAGCAGGTTTTTGTGTTATTGGTTTGTCTGGAAATATTTTAATCCAAACTTTTCCACCTCTTTTTGTATAACGTGTCATAGCAACACGCGCAGCTTCAATTTGGTTTCCTTTAATTAAACCAGCTTCAACTGCTTGTAATCCATATTCTCCATCAGTAATTGTATTTCCTCTTGTTGCTTTTCCTCTATTTCTACCTTTTTGCATTTTTCTATATTTAGATTTTTTTGGCATTAATGGCATTATTTGTCTCCTCCTTCCACTTTCTTAGTTGGAAGAACTTCACCTTTATAAATCCATACTTTAACACCGATTTTTCCATATGTTGTATCTGCTTCTGCAAATCCATAATCAACATCAGCTCTTAAAGTTTGTAGAGGAACAGTTCCCTCTTTGTAAAATTCAGTTCTTGCCATATCAGCTCCACCTAATCTTCCAGAAACTGATGTTTTAATACCTTTAGCTCCTGATTTCATAGCTTTTTGCATACATTGTTTCATGGCCTTCCTGAATGAAATTCTTCTTTCTAATTGTCCTGCAATATCTTCTGCAACTAATTGTGCATCTGTAGCTAATGCTTTAACTTCTATAATGTTAATATTAACATCTTTTCCTATTAATTTTGTTACATCAGCTTTTAAGCTTTCTGCTCCAGCTCCACCTTTTCCAATTATAATTCCTGGTTTTGCTGCATAAACATTAACTTTAACTAATTTTGCTGTTCTTTCAATTTCAATTTTTGAAATTCCAGCTGTATATAATTTTTTCTTTAAAAATTTACGAATTTTTTGATCTTCTATTAAATAATCTGCAAAATTTTTAGAATCTGCATACCATTTAGCATTCCAATCTTTAATGATTCCAACTCTAACACCTGTTGGATGTACTTTTTGTCCCATTTTCTAGGCTCCTCCTTTCTTATTCTGCTTCTCTAACAACTATTGTTATATGACTTGTTCTTTTTCTTATTCTTACTGCTGAACCTTTTGCAGCTGGTCTAATTCTTTTTAATGTTGGACCTTGATTTGCAAATATTTCAGCAACATATAGTTTTTCATGACTCATTCCATGATTATTTTCAGCATTTGCAATAGCTGATTTTAATAATTTTTCAATTATTTCTGATGATGCTTTTGGTGTAAATTTTACAATTGCTAGAGCTTCATCAACATTTTTACCTCTTATCAAATCTGCAACAATTTTAACTTTTCTTGCTGAAATTCTTGCATATTTTAAAGTTGCTTTAGCTTCTAATACTGCTGTCTCTTCCACTACAATTCCCTCCTTATTTACTATTTATTTGTTGTAGTTGTTTTTTCTCCTGCATGACCTTTAAATGTTCTTGTAGGAGCAAACTCACCTAATTTATGACCTATCATTTCTTCTGTTATATAAACTGGTACATGTTTTCTACCATCATGAACAGCTATTGTGTGTCCAACCATTTGTGGATATATTGTTGAAGCTCTTGACCATGTCTTGATTACTTCTTTATTTCCACTTTCATTCATAGCTTCAACTCTTTTAATAAGTTCAGGTGCTACAAATGGTTTTTTCTTACTTGATCTTGACATATGATTTTCCTCCTATTCTATTTTCTTCTCTTTACAATAAATTTATTTGTTCTGCTCTTTTTATTTCTTGTCTTATATCCTAATGCTGGTTTACCCCAAGGTGTCATTGGTCCTGAATGTCCAACTGGAGCTCTACCTTCACCACCACCATGTGGGTGATCTACTGGGTTCATTACAGAACCTCTAACTGTTGGTCTTACTCCTAAATGTCTTGTTTTTCCAGCTTTACCTAATTTAACGTTTTCATGGTCACTGTTTCCAACAACTCCTATTGTTGCTCTACATTTTGCTAAAACTAATCTCATTTCTCCAGAAGGTAATCTTACATGTGCATATTTTCCTTCTTTTGCCATTAATTGAGCACTTTGTCCTGCAACTCTAACTAATTTTGCTCCTTGTCCTGGATTTAATTCTATATTGTGTATTAATGTTCCAACAGGAATGTTTGCAATTGGTAAACTATTACCTGTTTTTATATCAACATTTTCTCCAGATATTACTTTGTCTCCATCTGTTAATCCTTGTGGTGCAATTATATAATTTAATGTTCCGTCTTCATATTTTATTAATGCTATGTTACTGCTACGGTTTGGATCATATTCAATTCCAATAACTGTTGCTTCCATATCATCTTTTCTTCTCTTAAAATCTATTATTCTGTATTTTTGTCTGTTTCCTCCACCTTGATGTCTTACTGTAATTCTTCCATATGAGTTTCTTCCTGCATTTTTCTTTTTCTTTGCTAGTAAAGATTTTTCAGGAGTTGTTTTTGTTATTTCTTCATATGTTGATACAGCCATGCTTCTTCTTGATGGGGTATAGGCTTTGAATCTTTTTGTTCCCATTTTTTATTCTCCTTCCTCAGATTTGTGAAAAACTTCGTCTTACGTTGTCAAACTTCCTTCAAAATTCCTCGACGTACCTTCGTACGACTGCGGATTTTGAACTCGTTTTCCTAGTAATACTCGTTTTTGATAAATCTTCTACTCTACATTTTTGTTAAATTCCAAATCTTGCTGTGTCAGATTTCGCTTCAAAAGTCCTCAATGTACACTCGTACATTTCCGGCTTTTTTGCTCATCTTCCTTGCAATATTTGTTTTTACCAAAAACTCTTTCTTATTCTTGTTGTGTGGATTTTTTCCTGCTCCACTTGCAGATATTCTTTATTTTCCGGGTACTTTCCCGATATTCGTTTTTGTGGTTTTTCTTTTTCTAAGCTCCCATAAATTCATCAATTGAATCTTTGTATTTTTTAGAAGCTTTAACTACTTTTCCACCTTTTCCAAGATATGTTTTTTCAGATGGGTTTGTGTCTATTGTAACAATAGCTTTTTTCCAATCTGGAGTTTTTCCTTCAACATATCTAACTCTTTTTGTTTTTCCTTTTACTATCATTGTATTAACATTTAATACTTTTACTTCAAAAAGTTTTTCAACAGCATTAGCTATTTGAACTTTTGTAGCTTTTTTGTTAACTTCGAAAGTGTATTTTCCTAATTGCATTTCATCATTACTTTTTTCTGTTATTACAGGTCTTAAGATGATTTCTTCTGGTAACATTATGCATACACCTCCTCTAATTTTTTAACTGTATCTAGTGGTAAAACTAATTTGTTGCAATTTAATAAGTCAAATACATTTATTGTATTTAATTCAATTGTTTTAACACCTTCTATGTTTCTGCTTGAACGAGAAACATTTTCGTTTCTATCAGCTAAAATTATTAATGCTTTTCCTTCTACTTTTAAATCTGTTAATGCTTTAGCCATTAATTTTGTTTTTGTTTCTTTTAGTTCTAATTTATCAACAACTGTTAATTCGTTATCTAATACTTTAGCACTTAATATTGATTTAATAGCTAATTGTTTTTCTTTTTTATTAATTCTGTATGAATAAGAACGTGGTTTTGGTCCTAATGCAATACCACCTTTAATCCATTGAGGTGCACGTATACTTCCTTGTCTTGCTCTACCAGTTCCTTTTTGTCTCCATGGTTTCTTTCCGCCACCACGAACTTCTGCTCTTGTTTTTGTACTTTGTGTACCTTGTCTTTGATTAGCTAAGTAGTTTACTAATACACTGTGAACAACATTTTCATTTGGTTGAATTCCAAATACTGCTTCACTTAGTTCTACATCACTAACTTTTTTACCTTGCATGTTATATACATCTACTTTTGGCATTTCGTCTTTCCTCCTTTACTAAATTATTGTGCCTTTACGGCTGATTTTATTTTTAAGATAGCTCCTTTAGCTCCTGGAACACTACCTTTTACTAATATTACATTTTTATCCATGTCTACTCTAACTACATCTAAATTTTGTATTGTTACTGTAACATGTCCCATATGTCCTGGTAATTTCTTTCCTTTAAATACTCTTCCTGGTGTTGATGTTGGTCCCATTGAACCTGGTCTTCTGTGATACATTGAACCATGTCCCATTGGTCCTCTAGATTGTCCATGTCTTTTAATAACACCTTGGAATCCTTTTCCCTTAGATGTTCCTTGAACATCTATTTTATCTCCTACAGCAAATACATCTGCTTTTAATTCATCTCCAACTTTGATTCCTTCTATAGAATCTAGTCTGAATTCTCTTAAATGTTTTAATGGTTTTATACTTGCTTTTGAAAAATGTCCTTTTTCTGGTTTATTAACTTTCTTTTCTTTTACTTCTCCAAATCCTAATTGTATTGCTTCATATCCATCATTTTCTAATGTTTTTACTTGAGCAACTACACAAGGACCTGCTTCAATTACTGTTACTGGAATAACTACACCATTTTCATCAAATATTTGTGTCATTCCTATTTTCTTACCTATTAATGCTTTTTTCATTTCTAATTCCTCCTACTATTGGCTGGTAAGCAACCAGCTTGGTTTGATTTTTTTTTGAAACTAACTTAATTAATTTTTAATTTCTATGTCAACACCAGCAGGTAGTTCTAGTTTCATCAAACTATCCATTGTTTTTTGTGTTGGGTAAAGAATATCTATAACTCTTTTATGTGTTCTCATTTCAAATTGTTCTCTTGAATCTTTATGTTTGTGTGGAGAACGTAAGATTGTTACGACTTCTTTTTCTGTTGGTAGTGGAATAGGACCTGAAACTTTTGCTCCTGTTTTTTTAGCAGTATCTACTATTTTTTCAGCAGACTGTTCTAAAACTACATGATCATAAGCTTTTAATCTTATTCTAATTTTTTCACTTGATACAACTGAATTTGCCATTGTAATTTTCCCTCCTTAAAATAAATATATTTTTAAATTACGCGCTGGCAAGTTATAACGCACCCTGGTGTTTTGAATACTCCTTTATAAAAATCCCTGAAATGCATATATATTTTAGGGATAAGTGCTGTTTTTTATTATTAACAAACACATTGACAGTAAATTATTATTAAATAATAATTTGTTGTCTGGTTAGTTATAATATTTTAAACTTACCGCCTTAGTCTAGCTAAGACATACTCCGCCAAAGTTCCCTACATCTAGGTGTAGCCACATTTGACATCAACGCTAAAATTTATGCTTAATTATTATATAGTAATATCTTCCAATTGTCAATACTTTTTCAAAACAATTTCAAATTTTTTCTGTAACTTGATTTTACTTTTATAAAGTTGCTTTTAAATTTCAAAATTATTATATTATTGTTCTAAATATGTACTTATGTCTTGCAATCCTTCAAAATTATTTTGTCTTAATATTTCATATGCAATTATACATACTGAATTTGATAAATTCAAAGATCTTAATACAGGTCGCATTGGAATTCTAATTGTTTTATCTATATATTTTTTTAATAAATCTTCTGGTAATCCTTTTGTTTCTTTTCCAAAAAGGACAAAAATTTCTTCATCTTTAAATTTACTATAATCTACATCAGTATAACAATGTTCTCCTTTTGTTGTTGCAAAAAACATGTTATTTTCTAATGGATTATATTTTTCTAAAAATTTTTCTATACTATCATGTTTTTCTATATCTAATTTATCCCAATAATCTAGTCCTGCTCTTTTTAAATATTTATCATTTAGGCTAAATCCTAATGGATATACTAAATGTAATTTTGCTCCTGTTATTGCACATGTTCTTGCTATATTTCCAGTATTTTGTGGTATTTCTGGTTCTACCATTACTATATTTAATTTCATAGTTGGTCTCCTTACATACTAAAAAAACGCCTTTCAAAGCGTTTCTTCTATTGTGCTCTTTTAACTTTTCCGTTTTTTAAACATTTTGCACATACATGAATTCTTTTAATTTCTCCATTTACATCAGCTTTAACTGTTCTTAAGTTTGGCTTCCATGTACGTGGAGCTCTTTTACTTATATGAGAACGAGTTATGCTTAATTTATTTCCATGAATAGCTGTTTTGTTACAAATTTCACATTTTGCCATAATAAATAGCACCTCCTAATTTTTCTTTTTAATTCGACTATATTAAAGTTTAACATATATTTTCCAAAAATACAAGTGTTTACAATAAAAAAATTTAAAATATTTAATTACAATTCATTTTAAACTTTTCTATTTAATTAAAAATGTATACTCCTTTGCAAACAAAATAGTCAGCAATTTTCACGTTTTTTGGAGATATTTTTAAATGTTTTTACACGTTTTTTGGAGATTGTTTTGATTAATTAAATCAAATTTTTATTACTTAATTCAATAATTTTGTCCATATCATCATCTTCTGCAACTTTGTTTTTCCTAATTGCACCACATTTTTGACATTTAAAAACTATAACATATCCTTTTTTAGAATTTGTTTCTAGTCCTATTGGTTCTAAAATCCCATGACATTCTTCTAATCTATCTCCAGGATTTATATCTACATGTTTCGAATATAAACAATATGGACAATGGTTTCTACAAGAATATTTAAGTTTAGGAACTAGCTTACCACAATGTTCACAAACAAATTCTTCATCTATTTTGGTAAATTTACTTGATTGTAACATTTTATCCTTTAAAATCTCCTCCTCCTATAAATTCTTTGAGTAATGAATTTGATGGTACCATTTCTTTTGGAATTGGTTCAAAATATCTTAGTATTTCTATTAATCTTTGTGCTTCTGCATACTCTGGTTCTTTATTTGTTATTTTTTCTAATAGAGGAATTGCTTCATTTTTTAATACAGCTAATTCATATATTAATGATGTATTAAATATACTATCTGCTTCTTCTTGAAAAGGAAATATATTTTTATTTTCTCCATCATTTACATTATCCCATGTAGATATTGTATCTTCTGCTGTATAGCCTCTAAACTGATTATCTCTTACAATTCTTCTAATTAATCTTGTATCTGTTGTTGAAATTCTGTTAAATGAATCTAAATTTAATACTGTTAATGCACTTATATATATTTTATATTTTTGTGATTGTGGTATTTTTTCTGTTAGTTTATCATTTAAGCAATGAATTCCTTCTATAACTAATACTTCATCTTCTTTTAGTCTTATTTTATTTCCATTATATTTTTTAGTACCTAATTTAAAATCAAATTCTGGCATTTCAATTTCTTTACCATCTAATAAGGATAATAAATGATTATTAAATAATTCGATATCTATAGCATTAATATTCTCAAAATCATATTCTCCCTCTTCATTTCTAGGAGTTTGCTCTCTTTCTACAAAATAGTTATCTACAGATATTGTAACAGGTTTTATACCATTTATTTTTAGCTGTAGGCCTAGTCTTTGTGCAAATGTAGTTTTTCCAGATGATGATGGACCTGCTATTAAAATCATTTTTATTCCTTTTCTATCTGCTATTTTATCTGCAATTTGAGCAATCTTTTTCTCGTGTAATGCTTCTGAAAGTAATATTAATTCTTTAATTTTGTTTTCTTTTACTAATTTATTTAATCTATATACAGTTCCTACATGTAATACTTTATATATCGTTTCATATTCATGTAATGCCCATGATAATTTTTTTGTATCTTTAAATTCTTGTAAAGTATCTACATCTGATGTATGTGGATATCTTAATAAAAATCCATCATAATATTTTTTTAATTCAAAAACTTGTGTTGCACCTGTACGTGTTGCAATAGTTTCATAAAAATAATTAAAATAATCTTCACAATAATACATATTAATTTTTTCATTTGTCATTAAATCAAATTGCAGTCTACCTTTTCCAGTATTATTTTTTGAATAAAATTCTTCCGCTTCTTGTCTTGTCATAGCTCTTTTTTCTATTTTTAAGTCTTTGCTTATTATTTCTTTCATTTCATTTTGAACTTTTTCTAACATTTCATCTGTTACTTTTGTTCTTTCTAAATCACAATACATTGCATTTGATAATTGATAATTTACATTAACATATAATTCTGGATATAGTTTCCAAAAGGCCATTCCCATTATAAATGTAAGTGTTCTTCTATATATTTTCATTCCTTCTTTTGATGATATGTTTATTAGTTCTAATTTTCCATCTTCATATAATTTATCATCTAAATTTTTATATTCATTATTAAAAATTGCTCCTACAACAGGATATTTACTTTCTTCAATTTGCTTTTTTGCAATTTCTGAAATTTTAATATTTGTTTTTGATTTAACAATAATTTTTTTCTTTTGATTTTCTTCCATATTAATTATCATTCCTCTCTCAAGGTACAAACTTGTATTCTTTAAATTTAGATTTTTAAAGGTTAATCCATAAACCATGATTAATTTTATATAAATTTTATACAAAAGTCAAGCCAAAATTGTCAGGGTTGTCAGTGGGGACGGAGATTTTGACAATGTTGTCAAAATCTCCGTCCCCACTGACAACTGACAACATTAATTTCCTAAAATTTCTACAAATTCTTTTAAAATTTCTTCTGTCAAATAAATTGCACCACAAGGTTTTAGTTCTTCTCCTATTTTGATAAATACTGCAATATTATTTTTATCTCCATTAAAAAATCGAATTGCTCCTCTTAATTTATCTTTTTGTTCTTCTGTTATATTTGTAATATCTAATACTATCCTTTTTGGTTTTTTTACCTCTTTTTCAACTATATTTCTCTCAGGAAGTTCTTTAAAACTTTCACCAAAATTTTTTATATCTTGGGCAACAATCTTGGTTTCATCATCTTCTCTAATACTCAAACGACCTTTTACAAATATAATGTTTTCTTCGATTAATTTATCTTGATATTTTAAAAATGTAGGTTCAAAAACAATTAATTCTGCTGCACCATTTAAATCTTCAATTCTAACAAATGCCATAATTTTATTGTTTTTTGTATACTTCTTTTTGACTGAAGTAACAATTCCAGCTATAGCCACCTCTTGACCATCTACATATTGTATTTTTCCACGTACTTCTGGTTCCTCATCTTCTACCAAAGAATTTTGTTCATCAATTTCTTTCATTTCCTTTGAAGAAATATTTGTATATTTTAAAATTTGTTCTCTTATCTTATCTAATGGATGCCCAGAAATATATATTCCAAGCATTTCTTTTTCCATTGACAATTTTTCTTTTTCACTAACTTCTTCTTTTTCTACAAATTCATATTTCATTTTGTTGTCTTGTGTATCTCCTATATCAAACATAGAAACTTGACCATTCATTCCTCTTTTATTATCATTTTGTATTGCATCAATTATATTTTCATAAGATGCTAATAATGTAGCTCTATTTTCTTTAAATTCATCAAAAGTTCCTGCTTTTATTAAACTTTCAATACATTTTTTATTTACTGATTCACCAGACATTCTTTCACAAAAATCGACAAAATCTTTAAATTCACCTTTTTCGTCTCTTTCACTTATAATACTATTTATAGGTTGTAATCCAACATTTTTTATACTTCCTAAACCAAAACGTATTTTTCCTATATCTTTTGACCTTTCAAGATTATTATTATATTCTACAATAAATTTTGCTCTACTTTTATTTATTTCTGGTTTTAAAATTTCTATTCCAATTCTTTTACATTCTTCTATATATTCTGGAACTTTGTCTAAGTTTCCTAAAAAGCTATTTAACATAGAAGCCATAAATTCAGCAGGATAATATGCTTTTAAATAAGCTGTTCTATAAGCTACTACAGCATAACATGCTGCATGAGATTTATTAAATGCATATTTTGCAAATTCTGCCATTTCATCAAATATTTTATTTGCGGATTCTGCATCTATACCATTTCTTACACAACCAGGAACTATTACATTTCCATTTTCATCAATTTGACCATTTATAAATACTTCTCTTTCTTTAGCCATTACATCAAGCTTTTTCTTTCCCATTGCTCTACGAACTAAATCCGCTCTGCCTAAAGAATAACCAGCTAAATCTCTTACTATTTGCATTACTTGTTCTTGATATACCATACACCCATATGTTACATTTAAAATTGGCTCTAGACTTGGATGTGTATATTCATTATGTCCAGGATTTTGTTTTCCTTTAATATATCTTGGTATTTGGTCCATTGGTCCAGGTCTATATAATGAAACACCTGCAATTAAATCTTCTAAACAGTCTGGTTTTAATTCTTTCATAAAGTTTGTCATACCTTGAGACTCAAATTGAAATATTCCTGATGTATTTCCATCTTGCCATAATTTATATACTTTTGGGTCTGACATATCTTTATCAAATTCTACTTTAATTCCTCTTCCTCTTTCTACCAAGTTTATGGTATCCTGAATTACTGTTAATGTTCTTAAGCCTAAAAAGTCCATTTTTAAAAGTCCAAGTTCTTCAAGAGTAGTCATAATATACTGAGTTGAAATTTGTCCATCTCTAACATATAAAGGTACATAAGTATCAACTGGCTCTTTTGTAATAACAACTCCACAAGCATGTGTTGAAGCCTGTCTTGGCATACCTTCTAAAGCCATTGCGATATCTAGAATTTTCTTTACTTGCTCATCATCTTCATATAATTGTTCTAATTCTTTGTTTTGCTCTAATGCCTTTTTTATTGTAATATGAACTTCATTTGGAATCATTTTAGCTAATTTATCTGCTTCGGCATATGGATAATCCAACACTCGTGCAACATCTCTTATTACCATTTTAGCTGCCATAGTTCCAAATGTAATAATTTGTGAAACATGGTCATGACCATATTTATCTGCAACATAATCAATAACGTCTTGTCTATGTTCATAGCAAAAGTCAACATCAAAGTCTGGCATACTTATTCTTTCTGGATTTAAAAATCTTTCAAAAAGTAATCCATATTTCATTGGATCTATATCTGTAATTCCTATTGCATATGCTAAAATAGAACCTGCTCCAGATCCTCTACCTGGTCCTACAGGAATTCCTTGGCTTTTTGCATAATGTATGAAATCCCATACAATTAAGTAATAATCTACATATCCCATTTTCTTAATTATACCAATTTCATATTCTGCTCTTTTTAAAATATCTTCTGATAGATTTTCTCCATATCTTTGTTTCAGCCCTTTATCACATAATTCTTTTAAAAAATCATAATGTGTAGCATAACATTCTGGTACATCATAATTAGGTAATATTGTATGTCCAAATTCAAATTCCACATTACATTTATCTGCAATTTTAACTGTATTTTCAATTGCTTCTGGAAATGCCGAAAAATATTCACTCATTTCTTCTGGTGATTTTACATATAATTCATCTGTATCAAATTTCATTCTGTCTTCATCACTCATTCTTTTTCCTGTTTGAATACATAGTAATATTTCATGATTATATGCATCTTCTTTTTTTAAATAATGTGCATCATTTGTTGCAACTAGTGGTATATTTAATTTTCTTGCAAGTTGTACTAATTTTTGATTCGCTAAAACTTGTTCTCTAATCCCATTATTTTGAATTTCTATATAATAATCTTCTCCAAAAACATTTTTATGCCATAAAGCAATTTCTTCTGCTTTTTCTGTTTGTCCATTTATTAATGCTTGGTTCACAGCTCCTGCTAAACATCCACTTAAGCAAACTAATCCTTCATGATATTTTTCTAATACTTCTAAATCTATACGTGGCTTATAATAATATCCTTCTGTGAAACCTATTGAAACTAGTTTACTTAGATTTTTATATCCTTGTGTATCTTTTGCAAGTAAAATTAAATGATAATATTGTTTGTCTATTCCAGGCTCTTTGTCAAATCTTGAACGAGGTGCTACATATACTTCACATCCAATAATGGGTTTTATTCCTTCTTTTTTGCATGCTTTATAAAAGTCAATAACACCATACATTACTCCATGGTCTGTTATTGCCATTGCTTTCATTCCTAATTCTTTTGCTCTTACTGGTAAATCTTTTATTCTGTTTGCTCCATCTAATAGGCTAAATTCACTATGTATATGTAAATGAACAAATTCTGACATAAGTTTATTTCTCCTTTTCTTGCTATTTATATATTATATGTCTTTTTATTGCTATTATGATTTTTATTACTTTTTTGATTTTTGTTACATGTGTATTATATCATAATTTGATTTGAATTGATAGTGTTAAGCAAAAAAGTATGGACTTATTAATTTAAAAGGAATGAATTATGAAAAAAAAAGTAAGGATGGAAATTCTTAAAATTTCCATCCCAAAAAATTACTTACATTTAAACTATACTTTTATTTGTTGCTAATAATTCATAGCTTTTATATATATTATTTTTATTTTACATATGAATTTAACTTTTTATATCTTATATAGAATATCGTTGTTCCTAATAACATAACTACGATTATTATTAATGTATTTCTTAATCCTCCTGTTTTTGGTATGTCTTCTTGTGCTGTTGTTGTGTCTCCATTTCCTGTTGTGTTTCCATTGTTGGTTGTGTTCCCATTTTCTCCTGCATTTCCATTATTATTTGTATTGTTTGAATTATTTCCAGTATTATTATTTGAATTGTTATTTTGATTATTGTTTGTATTATCATTGTTTGAGTTATTATCTGAATTGTCATTTGGGTTATCGCCTGGATTGTCATCTGGATTGTCATCTGGGTTGTCGTCTGGATCATCATCTGGATTATCATCTGGATTGTCGTCTGGGTTATCATCTAGGTTATCGTCTGGGTTATCATCTGGGTTATCATCTGGGTTGTCGTCTGGATTATCATCTGGGTTATCATCTGGGTTATCATCTGGGTTGTCGTCTGGATTATCATCTGGGTTATCATCTGGGTTGTCGTCTGGATTATCATCTGGGTTGTCATTTGGATTATCATCTGGGTTGTCGTCTGGGTTATCATCTGGATTAGTAATTTCTCCATATTCAATAGATGTTGTATTTGTTGAAATATCATTTACTGTTGCTGTGTTTTCTATTTTTGTTCCATCTTCTAAATCTTCATTTACTGTTACCTCAAAACTTAATGTGTAACTTGTCTCTGCTGGTATGCTTAATATTATTCCACTTTGTAGTTCTGTTTCTGTTGGTGCTGTTCCATCTTCTTCTGTATATTCTGAATCATTTAATTTTATACTTCCTTCTACAAATGTTGTTCCTTCTGGCACAGTATCTTTTATTATTACATCTTCTGGTAGTAATCCATTATTTTTTACTATTATTTTATATATTATTTTTTCTCCACTTACTACATAGCTTTCTCCTGTTTCTGTTTCCATTGTTTTGGATTGGGTTACTATTGGCTCTCCATATGTATTAAAATACATGAATTCTACTTCATTTGTTTCTTTTTCTTCCGTTTCTTGTGTTATTGTTATATCTTTATACTTTCCTGTATTTTCTATCATTGTTCCATTTTCTAATTCATTTATTTTTACTTTAAATGATAGTGTTGAACTTGTATCCTTCGACACTGGTATTTCTATTCCATTTTCTAAATCTTCCTCTGTATAAGCTGTTCCATCTTCTTTGGTATATGGACTTCCATTTAATTTTATACTATCTTCTACAAACGTTGTTCCTTCTGGTGCTGAGTCTTTTATTAATGCTGTTGCATCTACTGTTCCTGTATTTGTTGCTGTTAATTCATATATTATTTGTTGTCCTTCTACTACATATTTTACTGGTTCTGTATTTCCTGGCTCTACTATATCTCCATAGTCTTCTCCTGTGTCTATTCTACATTCTTTACTTACATCAACTTTCGTCCATTGTGCTGTTATGGTATCATCTGTTTCTGCATCTTCTCCAAATGTATAAATTGCATCTTCTGTTAGTGATGACATTGCTCCACTACTTCCTGTTTGCGTCCATCCTGCAAAATTATACCCAGGTCTTGTTGGTAATGGTATTTCTACTTCATCTCCATATTCTCCTTCTACTGTTGAGACTGCTGATGCCCCATTCCATGTTCCTCCATTTGGATCTACTCGTAAATTATGTGGTTCTAAGTCTTCAAATTTGGCATTAAAATTATTTATCTCGAACTTTCCATATCTGTTACAACCATGTATGTAATGAGTTGAAAAGAACCCAAAACCATTACCGATTTCATCGTCTGGTGATATATCAATAGTTGTATTAAAACATTCAGCTTCAGAAGAATCTTCATTAGAAACTCCTTCGCATGAAATAATTATTTGATTTGGAGTAGATGTTATTTTTATAATACCACTACTATGTGCAGATTGAAGAAATGTTGGTGTACTATAATCTGGTAAATCAAATACTTGTAGTAAAGTCTTTTGAATACCATAAGAATAATCTCCATTTTGCCATTTGTCTGAATTTAATTCAAGCATTTCATTAAAAGAATTATATTCCAAAATAGGAAATGAAAATTTCCATATAGCTCCAGTTTTATTTCCGCATTCAGTGAACCAACTAAATTCAGGCTTACACTGATATATAGAAGGATGCCATCCATCATGATTAAAACTAATCATATATCCATGTAATGTGTTATCTACTTTTTTCGCTCCTATTAAAAAACCTGCTGAATTAAAACTATCTCCAAAGTCAATATCATAATTAAAGCTAAAACTTTGTTGTTGCTTCTCCTCTGGAATATAGTATATCAAATTACTTCCAGGGCAGTTATAATTTCCACGTATTTGTACTGTTTTGCCATTATTCTCTATCGTTACAGGATTACTATAGGTAATTGATCCATCCCAAAAAGGTGCATTGATAACTTCAATCCAATCAATTTGTTCTAACTCTTCTGTTGCTTCATTTTTTGCAATATCTCTTCCCGCTATAATTGATTTATTTGTTAAATTATTTTTTAAAATTGTTTGTACACATAAAGTTATAATTGCTAATGCAATAATTAATATAACTATTGTTAAAATCTTTTTATTTTTTGTTTTCTTTGTTTTTATATACATATTTTGGTTTCCTTTCTATTTTCTATATTTTTCCTACGTTTAACTGAATATATTTTATCATACTGTATTTTTTTGTCAACAAAAAATTTTATTTTACTTTAAAAATGTATGTGTCAAGTAAATGTAGGCAATTTTTTTATCTTTTTTGTCTAATTTATTATAACCGATCCATTATTTTCTTCTAATCTTTCTTTTCTATCTTTTCCTTGTAAATTTATCCACAATCCATCTGCTTCTTCAAACAGTGCTATTATTTCCTTCAATCCTGCCACTAGTTGTCCCTTATCCAACATTTTCCTTTCTTCTTTTTCTTTCTTTGTTATTTTGTCTCCTAATTTTACTACAATATTTCTTATCCATTCAAAACTTAATGTCGCATTTGTTGTTTCTTTTAGTACTGTTTCTGCTTTTCTATATGAATCTGTTATTGGTACTGTTTCTACTATTTTTTCTACTAAATTTTCTGATGCTTTTCCTTCTGTATTTATATGCAATTTTTCATCTAGTAAATACACTCTTTTCTTAATTCCTTCTTCCTCAACCTCATACATTGCCCTTACATATTCTACTTCTCCCATTACTGTTTTTATTGTATTTTTTCTTAATCCTTTATGCCTATATTTCTTCGTATCTCTGGCTTTCATTATCTTTCTGTCATAACTTTCTAAAATTAATTTTATTATTAAACATCCAAAATTACATACAAATTTAAATATTTTTTTCTCTAAATTATTGAATTTTATTTCTTCTTCTGTTACAATTTCTTCAAACATAGATATTTTCCTTTCTTTTGTGTGGTTTGCAATTCACATTTTAAAGGATTATCTATGTTTTTTCAATATTTTTTAGATAAAAATTATGTAGGCATTTTATATTTTGCCTACATTAATTTTACACTAACCTTTAAAAATTTTTTCTGCTCTTAATTATTTTTTTTATACTAAAAAAAAAGCTGAGGCAGAAAACTTTTTAAAGTTTTCCGCTCCAACTATTGACATTCAACCCTTTTTAAAGCTTTCCAACCCAGCTTTTGACATTAATCCATAATCTTTATACATTAATTAGTCTTTTGCTGCATATGGTAATATAGCAATATGTCTAGCTCTTTTAACAGCAAGTGTAATATCTCTTTGATGTTTTGCACAAGCTCCTGTTGTTCTTCTTGGTAAAATTTTTCCTTTATCATTGATGAATTTTTTTAATTGGTCTGCATTTTTGAAATCTAAAACCAAGTTTTTATCACCACATAATGGGCAAACTTTTTTCTTAATCTTTTTTAGTTTTGGATTATAATCATCATCATAATCTTTATTTCTCATGTTATTTCTTTTTTTGCTTTTATCTGCCATTTTTAATTTCCTCCTTGTTCCTAAAATGGTAGGTCATCACTTGAAGATATTTCGAAATCTGATCCTCCAGATGTTGTTCCTGGAATTGAACTTCCAAATGTATTTTCAAAAGAACTTGCTCCTGATTCTGCTTCTCTTTTACTGTCTGCAAAATATGCTTCTTCTGCTACAACCTCTGTAACATAGTGTTTTTGACCTTGGTCATCATCCCATGTTCTTGTTTGAATTCTTCCAACAACGCCTACTTGTTGACCTTTCTTAAAGTATTTGCCACAAAATTCTCCTAATTTGCTCCAAGCAATTATATTAATAAAATCTGCCTGTCTTTCTTCACCTTGTTTTACAAATCTTCTGTTTACTGCTAGAGAAAATGATGCAACAACTGTATTATTTGTTTGTGTATATCTTATTTCTGGGTCTCTTGTTAATCTTCCCATTAAAATTACTTTATTCATATTTTATCCCTTTACCTTTCTACTTTAATTCGGCCCCTTTATAATTGATTATTTAAATATTTTTCTAAATTTAATTTTAATTTATTTCATTAACAAAAATCTACATTATTTGAGTTAATAAATTTAAATTAATCAATATTTTTTGTTGTTATAAATTTAAGTATTCCGTCTGTGATTCTATATACTCTCTCTAATTCTGAAATAAGTGTTGGGTTAGCTTCAAATTTAAATACCATGTAATATGCTTCTTTATTTTTTTGGATATCATAAGCTAATTTCTTTTTACCCATATTTACAACTTCACTTACTTTACCATTTCCATTAATTAATCCTGTAAATTTGTCTTCTAAAGCTTTTAAACCTGCTTCATCAACATTTGGATTAATAATGATAACACTTTCGTAATTATTCATTATTTTCACCTCCTTTTGGATAGATAACCCATTTTTATAAATGAGTAAGGTTAGTGATTTCTCACTTAATATAGAGAAATTTTAACTATTAAATTAAAGAATTTATTTTATAAATATCTAATTTATCATAATAAATTTTTTAATTAATTTTCTCTATAATATAAAATAGAAACAAACGAGATTATCGTTTGTTTCATTTTATTGGAGCAGGTAGTGGGAATCGAACCCACGTCATCAGCTTGGAAGGCTGAGGTTCTACCATTGAACTACACCTGCATGTTTTCCTCTCCCTAAGACATTTATTATTATAGTACTATGTTAAAAGTTTGTCAATAGTTTTTTTAAATTTTTTTTATTTTTTTAAATAAATTTTATAACTGTATTTTATTTTTGTAATTTGTTTTTTATTATATTTTATGTTAATAGATAATTGTAAATTTCATATTTAAGTATATATTAAGAAATTGATAATATATTTATTAAAGTATCAATTGTCTTAATATATACTTACTTTATGATTTTTAAAAAATATAATTTAATTGTAAATTTATCATTTATCATAATGATATCCTAAATGTTCATATGCAGTTGGCATTACAAGTCTCCCCCTCGGGGTTCTTGATATAAATCCAATTTGTACTAAATATGGTTCATAAACATCCTCTATTGTGTCTACTTCTTCTCCTAAAGATGTTGCAATTGTTTCTGAACCTACAGGACGTCCATTGTATTGTGTTATCATCAGCTCTAAAATTTTTCTATCTGTTTCATCTAATCCTAATTCATCAATTTCTAATTGGTTTAAAGCATGTTTTGCAATTTTTAACGTAATATCTCCATCACCTAATACAATAGCATAATCTCTTACTCTTTTAAGTAGTCTATTTGCAATTCTTGGTGTACCTCTAGACCTTCTTGCTATTTCATATGCTGCATTTTCGTCAATTTTTATATTTAGTATTTTAGATGACCTTATTACAATTGTTTTTAAATCTTCTGGTGAATATAATTCTAATTTATGTATTATTCCAAATCTATCTCTTAATGGTGTTGTAAGTAGACCAGCTCTTGTTGTTGCTCCTATTAATGTGAATTTGGGTAAATCTATTCTAATTGATTTTGCACTAGGTCCTTTTCCTATTACTATATCTAATGTAAAATCTTCTAATGCTGGGTATAATATTTCTTCTACATTTTTGGTTAATCTATGTATTTCATCAATAAATAATACATCATTTTCTGATAAATTAGTTAAAATTGCAGCTAAATCTCCTGGCTTTTCTATAGCTGGTCCTGAGGTAATTTTTATGTTAGATTTCATTTCATTTGCTATAATATTTGCAATAGTTGTTTTTCCTAATCCCGGTGGTCCATAAAATAAGCAATGGTCTAATGGCTCACCTCTCTTTTTTGCTGCTTCTATATATATTTTCATATTTTCTTTTACTTTGGTTTGTCCAATATATTCATCTAGATAATGTGGTCTTAATGACTTTTCAAGTTTTTCTTCTATTGGACTTTCAATTTCTGGTCTTATATTAAATTCCTCTTCCATATTGTCTCTCTTTCTTTTTTGGTTATTGTATCATAAATCTATTAATTTTTCACCACTTTTTATCTTTTTATAATATTTTTTGGTGAAAATCAATATTTTTTTCCTATTAAACAAAAAAGTTTTATATTTTTTCTATCTTACAATAATTTTGGTACCTTAATAACTATTACCTTTTATTTGCAATTTCTAACATACATTATAGCATTTATTAGATAATTTTTCATTAAAATATCAAAAAAAGATTCAGTTGTATTATTTTTTTACAATTTTTCTTTCAAATATGTAAAAATTTTGTTTTTGCTAAATTGTTGCAAAGTGGGAAAATTTTGCTATTACTACTTTCTAATTAATGGAGAAAGACATGAAAAAATTTTTTCATGTCTTTTTTTAATATAATTAAAACTATCATTTTCTTTTTTTGTATTTATTTGTTCTCTTGTTTTTTACAACAGTATATTTTCTACTTATTAATATTATTATTCCTAATGTAAATATTGTTATTCCTATTTGATATATTGTTTTACTTCCTATACTTCCACTTGTTGGGAATTCGAAATATGCTCTATTGGGTAATAGTACTTCTCCATTTTCTTGGTTTTGAATAAATCCTGGTGGATTTCCTATTGCTGTTATTTGTACTTTTATATTTCCATTTATTATTATATCACTGTTATCTGTATTTTCGTTTTCTAATTTTGTGAATTCTATTTTCCATTGTCCATCTGGTTTTATTCTGTTTAATGATGCTTTTGTTTCTACTAGTCTATATTCTTCATTTACTTGCAAGTCTTTGAATTTTACTTTTCCTGATTCTTCATTATTTAATATTCCTCCTGTACTGTTTGTGTGTCTACTAATTCCCAACAGCTATTTTCATTTGATGTGTCTATTTGTTCATTATCATGATATCCTTCATCATGTTCTGTGCATACTAATTTATATAATTTGAATTCTGTTCCTCCTATTGTGTTTTCATGATTTTCTTCTGCTACTTTTGTGAATTCTAAATTGATTTTTTTCAATAGACCTGCATTTACGTTTTCTTCTATTATCATAAAGTTTGAGTTGTCATTTAATTTTGTGATTAGTTCTGTTTTTCCTATTTCTGTGTTTGAATTTGAGTCTGCCTCTCCTTCATTTCCTTCTGTACTAGTATTTGTTTCTATTTCAAATTTACTATTTATTTCTACATTTGAGCCTACTTCTTTTTCTACTAGTTTATATTCTTCTCCGTTATATTCTATTTTTACTACATAGTTTTCTGCTGGTAAATGTGAAAATTCATAATATCCATCTTCATTTGGATTAATTGCTTCTACTACTTGTCCATCTACATTTGTTATTTCTTCTAAGTTTCCTTCTTGGTTTTCTTTGTACACACTTATCCAGCTTTCTTCTCTGTTTAAGTCTCCCAAAGCTTCGTTATTGTCAATTATGTTATTATAGTTCTCGTCGCGAAGTTGTTAAACTTACATCAATTACTTGACTTCTAAAAACTGCTACATCTCCATCTCTTCCTCTATTTGAAAAGGCACCCATATCTATAAAAGCATCTTTATTACCTGATTGAGAAATAATATATTGCACTCTACTAGAATCATCTGTAGTTACTTCTTGTTTTGTAATTTCTTCTTTACTTGAATTTGCTTTAAAATTATTTATTTCTAACGATAAATAATAACTATTTACATCTTGAATTGTTTCTACTGGCTCTGGTACAAATATTTGTATAAATCCTATACTAAATGTTCCTACATTATCTTGATATATTTTTCCTCTATTAGGATTATCTTCATATGAAACAATATATTGCGGATATGTTTCATCAAATTCATAATTATTTATTGTTACATGTAATGTTGCACCTTCTTGTTCTATTTTTATATCTCCTGAATTATACACTGACATGCTTCTGTCTCCAGTATCTATTCCTTTAGGTAAATCACCATCACATATTGTTCTATTGTTATCTTTATAGTACATATCTCTTTCTTCTATATTTCCAGATAAATCAGTTGTAGTACTATTATTGGCTCTATAATTCCATATAATTGGAGTTATCTCGTTTGTTACATCTTCTATTATTTCTGAGTTTATTTTTGTTCTTTCAAGTTTTAAATCTATATCAAAACTTATTTCTCCTTGAGGGTATTCTATGCCCTTTATTCCTTTTGCATATGGATTTTCTTCTTCACTATATGTATTATTATATAATTGTACTGCAAATCCATATCCATACATTCTCCCTGTTACTTCACCTTCTCCATAGTCTACTGTTGTCTTATCTGCTAAAAAAGTATTTCTATGTAATTGTATATTATATCTTCCTGTTGCACTTACTGTTATTTCTTTTTCTGCCTCTACTTCTTTTTTCTCACTTTCTTCATTTCCTTCTAATATAAATGTGAATGTTGGCTTTATTTTTGTTCCATTTACCGCATTTTTTACTTTTAACACAAATATTACATCTTGGTTTCCTGGGATTGTTATTTGTTCTTCATTCATACTGTATTCGCCTGTTAATTGTATTCCGTTTTCACTTATTGTTGAATTACTTAGCCATTTCATTGACTCTATATCCCATTCTACTATTTCAGCCAATTCTTCTGGTAAATCTGCTGTTATTTTTATTACTCCTCCTGTTAAACTTGCTTCTTCTTCTGGATTTTTTAATGCAAAGTTTAGTTGATATGTCCAGGTTATTTGGTCAAATGAACGTACTATATCATTGTCTTCTGATGAATCATTTCCTGGTTCATCATTTTCATCAAATGGTCCTGTTCCTGTTTTTACTTCTTTTAAATCTACTGAATTTATGTAGCCTAAGTCTCCATTTATGCTTCTTGTTGATTGTAAATCTGTTTCATCATTTGCTAATAATTCTGTCTGGTTTGCTTCTATTATTGTTGTTACTATTTCTTTTGTTATTATCCCTGCTATAATAACTCCAATTATTATTAATAATATTACTGCTTTACTTAAGTTAAATTCTATTACTGTTGACTCTTTTCCTTTTTTTATTAATTTGTGTTTCTTTTCGTTTTTTCTACTGTTCATTTTTATCATCCTTTCGTTTCTATAGTTTTTCTTTGCACTTTAATAAGCGTTCTTTAAGTTCAGTTTTTTCTTGCACACAAAAAAGCTACTTAACAATACATTATTTTCCACATACTTTTTGCGTATGTAAAAATAACACATTGCTAAATAGCCATATGTTTTTCTTTTGTTCTAATCTATTTATTTTTGTAATATACCCTGTGTGTGTACAGCCCCAAAGGTTTCAAGCTTTTGCATTTTTACTTCCTTCTTTCTTTGGTTTTTATAAAAATAAGTAATATTATTAAAATACAAAATTATTATCTTTCTATACTTTTTAGTTTATTCAAATACATTATATCATAATGAATTTTGGTGTCAATAGAAAATTTAACATATTAACACAAAAAAAGGCACAAAAAAGAACCGGCACTAAATGGTCCAATCAAAAAGACCAAAAGAGAACCGGCACCAATTGTTCCAAATGGACTGGCTCTTTTTTTATTGTTTTTTATTGTTTTTCTTTTTCTTTGTCTAATTTTATAACTTCTTCATAGAAGCATACATTTGCTGTTTGCATATATGGTGCTAGCCATACAAAACCTACTCCAACTGTTAATACAGAAAGTATTGCCCAACCTAAAAATGATAATATTAAAACAAAATAGTCTCCTCTATGTCCACTCATTAATCTAGCACTTTCATTTACTACCTGTTTTACCCCCATTTCTGGATGATCATATGCTACATAATATGCAAGTACATATAATAGTCCAATAATAACTGCATATACAATCGCAGCCATAAATACAGCAACTCCTAATAACATAAATCCAAAACTTATTTCATTTGATGTAAACATTAATGTTACATATAATATAATTGCTACAGCAATACATATTATTGGTAGTATCATTTTTATAATAATCATCCAAGATACTAACCAAGATTTACCAAAATGCTTAAATGTTAATTTTACAAAATCAAAAATTTTTGCATCTTTCTTTCTTTTTAATTCTAAAAATGCATATGTTACTCCTATACTTAGTGGAACTCCTATAAGTACAAATAAAGCAGATATTATATTTACAAGTATGACATTATCTTGTAATTTCCATGCAGTTAAATTAACTACAACTGAAATTAAAATTACTATAAAGGCTATAATTGCTCCTTTATTCCACTTTCCTTTAAGTGCTTTTCTTGCGTTTTTTCTTATTTCTGTTGCTATCATTTTTTTACTCCTCTCTCTTTTGTAAATTTATTTGATAAATATTTTATCATCCTCATTATATAAATTTAATAAGTTTTTTTCAAGTCTTTTTTCAATTTTTATAAATAATTATTTATAGTTACTTATGAAATGATTTCTATTGTAATTTCTATTTCTTTATCTAAACTATTTTCTGTATTAACATTTTCTAATTTCAATTTGTTTTCAGTTTTTATATTTACTGGAACTATAATATTTTTTGGTACTTTATTTTCTTTTTGTATTATATTATCTTTTGATACTATATTATTTTTTATTATTGTATTTTGAGATTTTGTTTTATTTTTATTATATTTTTGTGTCTGATTTTTTTCATTTACAACTTCAATTCCAAAAAAATTAAAAATAAAATTTTTTATTTTTCTTTTAAATTTTTCAAAAGTTGTTTCTCTTCTAACCATAATCCATTTGCTTTGTTCCATAGTTTCATATCCTTTCTTTTATTTACTTATTTTTTGAAAGCTGTTCTAATACAATTATGAACATTGCATGAGACCATCCAAGACCAATAACCCAATTTGGTTTTAATGTTGAATTATCTATTTGTTCTCCTAAGAAACTATGTCTTCCCATTGTTTTTAAAACAAAATCAAAAGTTTCTTTTGCTTTTTTCTTCTCTCCAACTTCTAAATAATATAGTGTCATCCATAAATTAGAAATTGGCCAAGGTGCACCATTTCTGTAATGGTCATATTCATATCTTTGATATCCTCCTGTATAAGTTCTAAGTGTTAAATTAATATTTTCAATTGTGTTTAAAACTCTTTTTTCTTTTGGCAAAAATATGTTGAAAGGATAAACTGCTCCAAGTAAGCTAATGTCTATTCTTCTGTCTTCTGTGTTTCTAACATAAGATTTTCTGTTTTCATCATATAAGTTTTCTTCTATAAATTTTTTTATTTCTATTTGTAATTTTGTAATTTCATTTATGTTTTTGGCTACTTTTTCTTCTTTTAATCGATTATTTTCAAAATCTGATACATTTTTTCCTAAAACATCATATATTTTTTTCATACTTTCAAATGCTGCTATTATACTTGTTAAAGAGTAAAAATGTATTCCCTTATCCATCTCTTCCCAAATATCATAACTTATATGAAATTTCCCTGTTTTTTCTAAAATATCATATATATATTTTTTCAAAAAATTCACTGCCATTTCGCACATATGTAAATTTTCCTTTAGAAAATTTACATTTTTTATATATTTATAATGGTTATATACTCCATATACAACACTTGCTGTTTCATCTACTTGGTATCCCCAGCTTGGTGCTAATCTTCCATCTGTGTAAAAACGTTGTTCCCACATTCCATTTTTACTTTGTGTCATTTTGCAAAATTTATTATAAAATTTTTCTGCAACATCGTTCATGTTTAGTATATCTAATGCTTGTGTTATAAAAACAGCATCTCTTGGCCAACAGTATCCATATCTACCACATTGAGTTAAATTTTCATCTACTTCTGCCCCAGCAATAATTCCTCCTGTTTCTTGATTTGTTAATAATGGAAATAATAATATACTTCTATTATATATTTGTATCATTTTTTCTTCATAACTATTTTGTGGTTCTCCTAATTTTAGTCCATTATGTTCTTTAACATATTTTCTCCAATATGCTTTTACATCATTATATTCTTTATAAAAATCAATTTTTTTGATTCTTTCTATTTCATCTATGAATTTATTCATAGTTTTTTTATACTCATCAATGTAAATACATATGTCTATATCTTTTCTTTCTCCAGGATGAATTAAACCTATATCAAAGCTAATACTTGAATCTTTTGACATTCCAATATAATCTTTTCCACCAATTATTCCTGTATGAATATTATTATTACTATTATTTATTTGGCAATTAAATGGATTATTTCCTTTGGCAAATGTTGCAAAAGAAAAATCATGTGCAAATTGTATCATACCATTATCAATTTCTAGTCCACTAATAAAATTATTTTGATCAGTTAATAATTCTGAATGTATTAAAAATTTTATATCTTGATCTATATGACTTTCATTTATAAATGAGTATTTTTTTATTAATATATCTTCTTTTATAGATACAAAATCAGTTTGAACGATTTTTAAATTAAAATATGTATTTGTTATTTCTGTATTTAAAATATTTGTATCTATATCATAATATTGAACATATGTATTATTTATATCATCATGTAAATAAATTATATTTGAATCATTTACTTTAACTCCTGTATGAAAGTAATTTAAATATTGTCTATTATCACAATTTGGATATGATAATCTTAACATTTCTCCTTTATAAGAAAATGTTGCAAGTACTTTTCCATTACCTATAATTGCTTCATTTAAATATTTGTCCATTGTTATTCTATCCCTTTCTTTTCCTAAGTTTCTTTTATTTTCATATTAGTTCTTGTCAAATTTGATTTTTTTATTGATAAGAAAAAATCCCAATAGGCTAGAAATGTAGCATTTAGCCTTCTATTACGTTTATAATTTGTCTTTCTAAATCTTTTATTTTTTCATTAATTCTAAATATGTCTTCATCACGAAGTTCGCTACTTCCAACATCTTCTTTAACCATAACTTTCATATCTTCAAATTCATTTTGTAGTTTTTCTAATCTGTTTATTACTTCTCTTCTTAATAATTCAGATTTTCCTAATTTAATCTTATTAGTTATTCTTAATTCATCATCTAATTGATATGTCTCTCCATATTCTGGTATAGATACTCCTATTCCAGTTTCTTCAAGTATTTTATTTTTTAGTACTTCTTGTGAATCTTCTTCTCCATGTACTAAAAATATATGTTTTGGTTTTGAATAAAATGAATAAACAAAATTCATTAACCATTCTTGATCTGCATGTCCTGAATATCCTTCAATATATTCTATTCTAGCATTTACTGCAAATTCTTCTCCAAATATTGTAACCTTTTTTGCTCCATTTACTATTTCATATCCTAAAGTACCAGGTGCTTGATAACCTACAAAAAGTATAGTACTCTTTGGATTCCAAATATTGTGTTTTAAATGATGTTTTATTCTACCAACATCACACATTCCACTTGCAGAAATTATAATTGATGGTTCAGTGCTTTCATTTAATGCTTTTGATTCATCTGCTGTTTGTGTAAATTTCAATCCAGGAAATTCTAAAGGATTGTTTCCTCTATTCATTTCTTCTTGTACTTCTTCATCAAAAAGTTCTGTATTTTCTCTAAAAATTTGAGTTGCAGATATTGCAAGTGGACTATCAACATAAACAGGAACTTTCATTAAGGTTTCATATTTTCTCATAAATTCTTCATCATGTCTATTTTCTTTTATTTTATTAATTTCATATAAAATTTCTTGTGTTCTACCTACTGCAAATGATGGAATTACTACTGTTCCTCCATTGTCAATTGTTTCAGATACAATATCCAAAAATAATTCTGCTTTTTGGTCATTACGCATATGAAGTCTGCTTCCATATGTAGATTCCATAACTAAATAATCACAAGAGTCAATCATTGTTGGTTCAGACAAAAGTGGAATATCATTATTTCCTATATCACCTGTGAAGACAGCTTTTGTTTGTTTTCCTTCTTCTTTTGCCCATACTTCTATTATACTTGAACCCAACATATGTCCTGCATCATTAAAACGTACAAATATATTTTCATCTATTTGTATTATTTCATCATACTTAATAGGTACAAATATTTCCATACATTTAATAGCATCATCAGCTGTATAAAGAGGAGGTTTTGTTTCTTCACCTTTTCTTATTCTTTTTTTATTTTTCCATTCAGCTTCCATTTCTTGTATATGACCACTGTCTGGCAACATTATACTACATAAATCACATGTTGCTTTATGTGCATAAATAGGTCCTTTAAATCCTTCATTATATAATTTTGGAATTCTCCCAGAATGGTCTATATGAGCATGTGTCAATAACATAAAATCTAATTCTGCTGGATTATATTCAAATTCTCTAAAATTTTGTTCTTCTAGCTGTGCTCTTCCTTGGTACATCCCACAATCTACTATAAACTTTTTGCCAGCAGCTTCAACAAGAAAATTTGAACCTGTTACAATCTTTGTTGCACCTAAAAAAGTAATTTTCATATGTAATTTCATTCCTTCCTTGGACACAAATCCTGTTGAAAAGTTATAAGAATTTAGACAATATCAAAACTCAGCACTTTTCAAACAATTTTTTCATTTGTGTTTTATATAAATATTTTTGTCTTTTTATTTATTTTATTTTTTTCAATATTATTAATTAAATACTTTTCTTCAGAAATTTTTTCATCAAAAATTTGAACATATTTTTTATCATATTCTGTAAAAATTTTATAGTATAATTGATTTAATTCTATTATTCTAGTGTCAAAAATATGTGTCCAAACTTCAAATGGAACATTATTTGAAACAACTTTTAATTTTTTTGCTTGTTTTAATAATTCTTTTTTTATTTCAACAATTTTTTCTTCAAAAAAGTCTACATCTTTGATAGATTTAGTTTCATCAAAAGGCAATAATAGATAATATCTAAATTTATATATTAATTTTATTAATTCATCTGGCTTTACATTTTTTATTTGTCTTTCAAAACATTGTAAAAAAATATTTTCAAATTCAATGTATAAATCGTTTTCTTCATCTATTGTATAATAAATTGTTTCAAATAGATATTTCTCTTCATTAATTTGCTCTTTTAATTGAAAAAAATTATCTGGTTTTAAACTATTATTTATCTCATCTATTTTATTTAATAATTCTATTATTTGAGTTCTAATCTTCTTTTTAATTGTATTTACACTTACTATTTTATTTTCTATTACAGCCTTTTCACTAAGTTTATTATATTCTTCTAAAATTCTTTTTTCAGAATTTAGAAATTTTTGATGTTCTGCAATTTCTCTTTCTATTTCTTTCTTTTCTTCTGTTAATTCTGTAATATATTGTGGAACTTCATTCATTAATTTAATTTTTTCTTGTATTTCATTTAATTTTTGAATGTTCTCTTTTTTAAACGAATAATTATATTTTGATTCATTTAGTAAAGATACTTTTTCTAATATTTTTTCGAATTTTGTTGAAATATTTTCTCCATATTTTTCACTTATTTGATTTTTTAATATATCAAAATATCCAATAATTCCATCTGTATCTAGTGTCCAATTTTGCATAAATTCTTCACCAAATAATAATTGTAATGATTGATAGACTAAATTTGCTTTTATATTTTCTATTTCTTGTTTTATTGTTGTCCATGACCATCCATTAAAATCTCTTAAAACTTCTACTCTATCAATATTTTTGCCTGTTATAATAAAATTTGAAATAGTTGTTGCAAAAACTCCATATTTTCCATTTAATATTTTCTTTTTATTAATACTTTTTTCTATTGCATATAATAATTTTTCTTCTATAGGATATGTAACAATTTGTTTTTCATCAATATAAAATTTATTTTTTTCTAATTCTTCTTTTATTTTTGTATCTTCAATTTTGTCATTAAAACGTACTGTAACAATTTTATTACATTTCTTTTTTATATTTAATATTATTTCATCTATATATTGTCTCTCTGTTTTATTTATTACTTTGGCTTTTTTATAATCATTATAAGATACTTCTATTTTATAAAGAATTCCTTGGAGAAGACTTTTAGTTTTTTCATCAATATCTTTTTGATCTAAAACCATCTCTAAAGCTTCATTTCTGTCCATTTTTCTGATTTTTTCTAACATATATCTTCCCCACCTTTCTTTTGTTAATTAGCATTTTCTTCTATTGGTGCAGTTCCCATTTTTAATTCTTCCCATTGTTCTTTTGACATCAATACTTGACGTGGCTTACTGCCTTGGTATCCTGATATAACTCCTCTTTCCTCCATTTGGTCAATTATTCTACCAGCACGAGCATATCCTACATTAAATCTCCTTTGTATAAATGATGTTGATGCTTGACCTGTTTCTATAACCAATTCAATTGCTTCCATTAAATGTTCATCTACTTTTTCTCCAGACTCTTTAGAATTTGTTTCTTGAATCTCTTTATCTGGTTTACCGCTGTTTTCTATTGTATCTAAAATATCTTCATTATATGTTGCTTCTCCATTTGATTTTACAAATGAAACAATTTTTTCAACTTCATCATCAGATACAAATGCACCTTGAATTCTAGTAGGTTTTGAAGCACCTGTTGGATAAAATAGCATATCACCTTTTCCCAATAATTTTTCTGCTCCAACTTGGTCTAATATTGTTCTTGAATCTACTTGTGATGATACCGCAAATGCAATTCTTGATGGAATATTAGCTTTTATTATTCCTGTAATTACATCAACAGATGGTCTTTGAGTTGCAATAATTAAGTGCATTCCAGCTGCTCTTGCCTTTTGTGCTAAACGACATATAGAATCTTCTACATCTTTTGCTGCAACCATCATTAAATCTGCCAACTCATCTATAATAATTAATATTTGAGGTAACTTTCCTGCACCTTCTTCTTTTTCTACTAAAGCATTGTAACCTTTTAAATCTCTTACACCTTTTTGAGCAAATAAATTATATCTATTGTCCATTTCTTGTACTGCCCAGGCAAGTGCTCCTGCTGCTTTTTTAGGGTCTGTAACAACAGGTATTAGTAAATGTGGTATTCCATTATAAACAGAAAGTTCTACTACCTTTGGATCTACCATAACTAATTTTACCTCACTAGGTTTTGCTTTATATATAATACTTGTTATTATTGTATTGATACAGACACTTTTTCCTGAACCAGTTGAACCTGCTATTAATGTATGTGGCATTTTTGCCATATCTGCTATAATAACTTTTCCTGCAACATCTTTTCCAAGTGCTACACTCATTTTAGATTTACTATCTGCAAATTCATCACTTTCAAGAACTTCCCTTAAATGGACCATTTCTTTTTCTTGATTTGGAACTTCAATTCCTACAGCTTGTTTGCCTGGAATTGGAGCTTCTATTCTTATTGTTTCTGCTGCTAAATTTAAAGCAATATCATCAGCTAAATTTGCAATTTTACTAACACGAACACCCTCAGCAGGTTTTAATTCATATCTAGTTATAGCTGGTCCTACTGTAACATTTTCAACTTTTGCTTGAACACCAAAACTATATAACGTTTTTTGTAATTTTGTAGCAACATCTGCTAATGCTTTTGCTCCACCTTTAATTGCCTTTTTTTCGCCTTTACTTAATAATTCTATTGGTGGATATTGGTAGTTTTCATCTTCAACTGAAATTGCATGTTCTAATTGTAATACTTGTTTTGTTTTATCTTCTTTCTTCTCCTCTTCTTTTTTAAACAAGTCATTTTCAATAAAATCTGGTTCAGAAGAAGTTTGTTGGTTTTCTGAATTTATTCTTCCATTTAAATTTATTTTTATTTGTTCTTCTTTTTCTTCATCATCAATGCTTAAATATGCTCTTCTATTTTCTTCTCTTAATTTTTCTTTCTTTTCTTTTTGAGTTAATTTTTCCCTTTCTGCTTGTTCTCTTGTAGCTGCAATTCTTTCTTTTCTTCTATTATTTTTCTCTTCTCTTTCTTCTAATCTTTGTTCATGTTTTTCTTTACTATTATCAACTGCATGTTGCATTAAATTTCTAATAATTTCTGATACATTTATTCCAAATGTTGTTGCAAATAAAATAATTGCTGCACCTATACTTAAAATAATAGTTCCACCTTTTCCAAATAATTTAAATAGCGGAACAGCAGCAATTGTTCCTAATGCTCCACCTCCTATATTATTTTCTCCAAGTTGATATGCATCTTTTACAATTTCTGATATATTTTGTTCTATATTAATTTCTCCATTATATATTTGCACTACACTTAATATTACAGCAATAAATATTAATAATAAAGTATACTGGAATATTTTTGATGATATATATCCATCTTCATCAACACATGCCATCTTTATAGCAACAGCAAAAGAACCTATAGGTAATATATATTTTAAAAATCCAAACATTCCTCCAAAAAAATCACTTAAAGCAATTCCTACAGTTCCTGATTGAGTATATATTAATACTGTTAATAAAATACTAAATATAATAACTATTACTAATCCTAAGTCTTGTGTATTATTCTGTTTTTTCTTTTTTTTACTTCTTTTCTTTGCCACAATTCACCACATTCCTCTCTTTTCAGTCGCAACTTTAATAAATCAAATTACATAAAATTTTAAAATAAGGACACTACCTTATGTAATATCACATAAGGGGTGTCCCCCTTTTTTATTGTAATTCTTTTTTACTGTTTTGAATCGTTTTAATTGTTCCCTCTAAAGACATTTGCATCATATTTGCTGCTTCACTAATATCTTTTTCTAATTTTGCTAAAGCATCAGTAAGAACACCTTCTGTAGAATTTAATAAGCTATTTGCATATTCTTTTGTTCCTTGTGATATTTCTCTAGACATTTCATTTGCAGTTTCTATTATTTCTGCTTTTTGTTCATAAGCTTTTCTTGTAATTTCGTGTTCATCAATCATAGCTATAATTCTATTTTCTGCTTCTTTTACAATTCCGTCTGCTTCCTTTTGAGCTTCTGCTAATATTCTTTGTCTTTCCTCTTTTACCCATTTTGCTTGTTTTAATTCATCAGGTAGTTTTATTCTAATTTCTTTAATAATATCAAGAATTTCTTCTTTATCTACCATTGTTTTACTTGTAAAAGGTAATCCTTTACTATTTTCTAATATATCTTCTAAAGTTTCTAATAATGTAAATATCTCCATATTTTACCCCTTTCTAGGTATCAGTTCTAATGTATTTTAAGAATATTATCGTAGCTCTTCCATATTTTCTTTTATCAACTACTCTAACATTTATATTTTCTATTTGTTTTAATATTCTTTCTTCATCATCTGTTTCTATAATTATTTTTGTATTATAGTTAATTAATTTGAATTTTACTATTTCTTCTACTGCAATTTTAACATAGTCTGTTACATATGGTGGGTCAATATAAATAATATCAAATTTTTGATTTTCTAGTTTTTTGATGGTTGTTTTAAAATCCACATTATATATTTCTACTTTATCTTGAAAATGTGTTTTTTGAACATTTTTATTTATAATTTGTATTGCATCTCTAGATTTATCGCATAATATAGCTTTTTTTGCTCCTCTACTTAATAATTCTAATCCTATTGCACCACTTCCTGAGAATAAATCTAAAACTACAGAATCTTTTATTTCAGATTGAATTATATTAAAAATAGATTCTTTTACTCTATCTAAAGTTGGTCTTGTTTCTATGCCTTCAAGTGTATATAGTTTTGTTCCTCTTGCAGTACCACTAATTATTCTCATTCTTTTTTGAATTTTACCTTTCTAATGCATTTTATATATCATTATTTTATACTTTTTTTGTATAATGTCAATAGTATTAATGAAATTGTAACATACATTTAACAATTTCGTAATATTCGAAGCTAATTTTTAGCCTTTCTTTTCTTTAAATAATCAATTACTTTTTGTGTTTCTTTTTGTTTATAATAATTAAGAATATCGCCATAAATATTTACTGTTGTTTCTATATTAGCATGTCCCATTAACTTTTGCAATACAGGTAAATCAACACCAGCTTCAAGACATCTTGTTGCAAATGTGTGTCTTAACATATGTGTATTTACCGGTCTTGTAATTCCAGCTTTTATACATATTTGTTTAAATGCTGAATTTACAGTGTTATCAATATATAATTGTCCATTATTTTTACAATATAAAACTTTATTTGGATTTTCAACTTTATTTTTAAGTGAATCATTAATAATTTCTTCAGTCAATTCATTGATTTCAATATTTCTCTTTCCATTTTTTGTTTTAGTTGTTCCTATAATTGTATTTTTATTTAAATCCTTTGTTAATGTTTTTGATATTTTAATCATTTTATTTTCTAAATCAATATCATCCTCATAATTTAATGCTAAAACTTCTCCAATTCTCATTCCAGTATATAAACATAATAATATGATATTTTTATATCTAGATGTATGTGTTTTTAAATAATTTTCTAATTTATTTTGTTCATAAAATGTAAATGCAACAACATCTTTATCTTCTTTTAAACTTTTAGGTTTTTCTATTGAATTGATTCCTTCAAAATAATTATTTAGTATATATTTCTTGTATTTGGCATATTCATAAACATGTTTTAACATTCTATATTCTTTTTTTATTGTTGCATTAGATTTTACTCTTTCTGTTTGTAAAAAATCTTCAATTTGCTTTTTTGTTACTTTATTAATAGAAATATTAGCAAATTCACTTTTTTTAATCCTTTCTATTGTCGCAATATTTGTTAAATATGAATTTTCTTTAGTTTTTCCTATTTTATATTTATATTCTTCTATTTCTTGTGCTATATTAATTATTGTTTTCTTTTGTCTTTTTAATTTAATATTTTTTCTAATGTTTATAAT
>CALYAA010000012.1 GCA_944393385.1 uncultured Clostridia bacterium | reverse complement strand
TCTTTTTCTTTGTTTCCTACATATCCGTCTTTTACTGTTATTGTTGGTGCTACATTGTCATATACAAATTCATATGTAGTTTCATTTCCTGCTATATCTTTTAATGTGATTGTATTTGTTCCATATACTAATCTGTCTTTGATGTTATCAAAGTTTGCATCTGATAATGTGTTTGCTGTAAATTCTCCGTATTCTCCGTCATTTATTTTATATGCTATTACTTCATATTCATCATATAATTTGAAGCTTACGTTTGAATATACATCTTTTTCTTTGTTTCCTACATATCCGTCTTTTACTGTTATTGTTGGTGCTACATTGTCATATACAAATTCATATGTTGCTTCATTTCCTGCTACATCTTTTAATGTGATTGTATTTGTTCCATATACTAATCTGTCTTTGATGTTATCAAAGTTTGCATCTGATAATGTGTTTGCTGTAAATTCTCCGTATTCTCCGTCATTTATTTTATATGCTATTACTTCATATTCATCATATAATTTGAAGCTTACGTTTGAATATACATTTTTGTCTTTATTTCCTACATATCCGTCTTTTACTGTTATTGTTGGTGCTACATTGTCATATACAAATTCATATGTAGTTTCATTTCCTGCTACATCTTTTAATGTTATTGTATTTGTTCCATATACTAATCTATCTTTGATGTTATCAAAGTTTGCATCTGATAATGTGTTTGCTGTAAATTCTCCATATTCTCCGTCATTTATTTTATATGCTATTACTTCATATTCATCATATAATTTGAAGCTTACGTTTGAATATACATCTTTTTCTTTGTTTCCTACATATCCGTCTTTTACTGTTGTTGTTGGTGCTACATTG
Organism: uncultured Clostridia bacterium; assembly: GCA_944393385.1. Taxonomy (GTDB): domain Bacteria; phylum Bacillota; class Clostridia; order TANB77; family CAG-508; genus CAG-269. The sequence goes on along the minus strand of CALYAA010000012.1, from coordinate 51,240 downwards.
TCATATACAAATTCATATGTAGTTTCATTTCCTGCAATATCTTTTAATGTTATTGTGTTTACTCCATATACTAATTTATCTTTAATGTTATCAAAATTTGCATCTGACCAATTATTTACTGTTACTTCTTTATATTCTCCGTCATTGATTTTATATCCATATATTCCAATATTATCATATAATTTGAAACTTACATTTGAATATACATTTTTTTCTAAGTTTCCTACATATCCATCTTTTATTGTTATTACTGGAGCTGTTGTATCAATAACTTCAAAAGTTCTTGTTTGTTGTACTGTATTTCCAATGCTGTCTGTAACTGTATATGTTATTTCATATGTTCCTAAAACATTTGTTGCAATTGTTTCTACATCTTCCCATTCTGTTTCTCCAGCTGGTAAGAATTTATATGTTAGAACTACATTTTCTGTAATGTCTCCATCAATTGCATCAATTGCTGAATATCCTTTTTCTGTATATTCAGTTCCTGCTTCAATTTGATATAGTTCTGGTTCTACTAATGTTAATACTGGTGCTTCGTCAATTGTGTTTGTAACTTCGTTTGTATCTATTCCATTAACTACTGCTGTTGCTACTATATTTCCTGTTGTTTCTGTTACTTTTACTGTGAATGATACTGTTTTGCTATCTGCAACATCAACTGTCCATGTAATTTTTCCGTTTTCTATTGTTCCATTGTCAGATATTGTGTTTTCTACTAATTCTGTTCCTTCTGGAAGCATTGCAGATACTTCTATTTGTTCTAATTCGTTTTCTTTGTTATTGTTTATTTGAATATTGTATGTAATTTCATTTCCTGATACTACATAATTGTTTTCTTTTCCTGTAACAGCTTCTATATTAGCTGTTAAGTCTGGTATATTAGCATTTAATTCATCTAATGCTAAATCTAAATCAGTTTGTGAAAAATATACAACTGTGCTTTCTGTTTCATATCTTTGAATTGTAGTTATTGTTTGTGTTTGAGTGTTATTTTCTGTTGTATTATTTTCATTATTATCGTTTTCAGTGTTTTCTGCTACATTTGTTGTTGTTTCTCCAGAATTGTTTGCTTCTGAATTGTTTTCTTCTACATTATTTTCTTCATTTTCTTCAGTGTTTGGTTGTTGCTCTTCTTCTGTATTGTTTGGTTGATTGTTATTTTCTTCGGTATTGGTTTGCTCACTTTGGTTAACATCAGAATTTGTATTGTTTTCTGAAACGGCTTGAGCTTCATTATTTGCTTTTATATAGAAATACGTGCTGACAAATGATATTATGAAAAGTATAGCTATAATTGATATTATAATTATATTTCTCTTGGTCTTATAATTAATTTTGCTTGCCATTGTTTTTCCCCCTTACAATTTTTTTATTTTTCACTTGCTCTAACTATTAGTCTGTCTTTATTTCCATGTATACATGTAATTAAAGTTATTTCTTTTCTTCCTTCTTCTACACTTTTTGTTACTGTTGTGTCATTTGGATCTGTTATGAATTTATCAAAAACAGTGTATGTTACTTTATTTCCATGTAAATCAGTAATTTCTATTTCGTCTCCATTTTCTAGTTTGTTGATATCTCCAAACATTGCTCCATTAATGTAGTTGTGACCTGCTAAACATAGATTTCCTATTTCATTAACTTTGCCATCTCCAAACCTTGATATGGATTTTTTTAATGACTCTTCTGTGCTTTCTATTAATATTGGATATTCTAAATTGATTTTAGCTATGTTTATCTTTCCTATTACTTGATATCCTTCATATTCTATATATGGTATTTCTTCTGTATCTTCTCCTTCATTTTCTTTGTTTTCTTTTGTGGTTTCTTCTGATATTTCTAAGACAACTTCTTTTAATTTTTCTTCATTTATGCTACGTTCCCTATATTTTATTACTAGTAATGTTATTAGTACTATAGCAATTGCTATAAGGGCTAAAAGCAATATATTAGAAATTTTGAATTTTTTATTTTCTACGTTTTTCATACTTTTAGTCCTCTTTTGTTTTTTTATTTGTCTTTTTAAATATCAATACAGAAATTATTGCAATTACAACAATACCTAGTGAAATCCATAATATAGTTGTTTCGTCATATGTGTAAGGTAATGCTGATAATACTTCTTGAACTTCAGCTCTTTCTGTTACAGTTGTTACTGTTCTTTCATGTGCTGTTAAAAATTGTATATCAATATTTCCGTCACTATCTTTTAACCATAATATGTATTGTTGGTTTTCTGTTGCTCCATATGGTTCTGTGATTTCTAAATTTTCTGCTTTTACCCAACTTTCATTATTTAAATTTGAAATTAATTTATTGTATGTTTGATTTAATTCATTATTTGTTGTTAGTTTTTGGTAAATGTTTGTGTTTTCATCAAAATTAATTATGTTATTAACTAGTGTTTGTAGTTTTGTATTATCTTCTGATGAATTTACTGTGCTAAATTGATAAAAATAAGTTTTTCCTTCTTGACCATTGATTTTAATTTTTCCTTCTTGTTCGTTTGATTGAATTGTTATTACTTTTGTGATGTTTTTGTTTTGATTTAGTTCTTCAATTGTTTTTGCATCATTTAAAGTAATTTTTTCTCCATCTACTATTGTTTGTTTATCTTTTGTTCGTACCCATAAAAATGTCTCTTTTGAATTAAAAAATTTTTCATTAAGATCTTGATTTACATATGCAATGTAATTTCCTTGATTGTCTGTTCCTGCATTTATATAATTCAAGTCTTCTTCATCTTTGGAATCCGCAAATGCAAAGTCGAAATTTTGATTTAGTAAACTACCAATATATATAATATAATTGTTATTATCTTGTTTTATAATCATTATATCTGAATTGGTAGCGGAACTCTTAGTTTGCAATACACTAAATAGTATTATAAGTGATAGCATTAATACTAAAAGTACTTTTCCTGTTTTAGTTTTCACTAAAATCCCTCCTTTTATTTAATTTTAATTTTTTTGGCAGCCTAATTATATAACACTTTTGAAAATTTTGCAAGATTTTTTTCCTTTTTTTTCCCTTTTTCGTTGTGTTTTTTGCTTTTTTCCCTATATTGCTACGTATTTTTGTAATAAAAAGCTGATTATTTTTTTATTTACTTTATATGTTTATATTTAAAAAAACATGATAATAAATTTATAAAAATTTTATATCATGTTTTTTATTACTTATTCTAGTTCAAATGCTCCTGTATATAATTGGTAATACATTCCTTTTTGGGCAATTAAATAATCATGTTCTCCTCTTTCAATTATTCTTCCATGGTCTAATACAATAATTGCTTTGGAATTTCTTACTGTTGAAAGTCTATGTGCTATAACTAATACTGTTCTTCCTTCCATTAGTTTATCCATTCCGTCTTGAACTATTTTTTCTGTTCTTGTATCTATACTTGATGTTGCTTCATCTAGAATCATTACCGGTGGATTATTTAATGCAGCTCTTGCTATTGATATTAATTGTTTTTGTCCTTGTGATAAATTACTTCCTGTTCCGTCAACCATTGTATCATATCCTTGCGGCAACATTTTTATAAATTCATCTGCATTTGCTAGTTTTGCTGCTGCTATTATTTCTTTTTTAGTTGCATTATCTTTACCATATGCAATGTTTTCTGCAATTGTTCCTGTAAATAAATTTACATCTTGTAATACCATCCCTAATGATCTTCTTAAATCTGCTTTTTTGATTTTATTAATATTTATTCCATCATATCTGATTTTTCCGTCTTCTATATCATAAAAACGATTAATTAGATTTGTAATTGTTGTTTTTCCTGCCCCTGTTGCTCCAACAAATGCTATCTTTTGACCTGGTTTGGCATATACACTTACATCATGTAATACTAATTTGTTTTCTTCATATCCAAAGTCTACATTAGTTAATTCTATATGTCCTCTTAATTCAATATATTCAAGTCTTCCATCATGATGTTGATGTTTCCATGCCCATTTTCCAGTATATTTTTTTGATTCTTTTATAGTATTTCCTTTTATTTCTGCATTTACTAATGTTACATACCCATCATCAACTTCTGGTTCTTCATCCATTAATTCAAATATTCTTTTTGCTCCTGCAATTGCCATAATTATTAAGTTAATTTGTTGGGATAATTGTGCTATTGGCATTGTAAAGCTTTTACTTAAATTTACAAATGCTACTATTATTCCTAATGTCATATTTCCCCATCCATTAATAAGTAATATACCTCCAACTATTGCTATAAATACATATAGTAAGTTTCCTAAATTTGCTAGTGATGGCATTAATATATTTGCATATGAATTTGCATTTTTGCTATCTTCATATAATTCTGTATTAATTTCTTTGAATTTCTTTTTTGCTTCTTCTTCATAATTAAATACTTTTATAACTTTTTGTCCACTTATCATTTCTTCTATATATCCATCAACTTTTCCAATTGTTTCTTGTTGTTTCATAAAATATTTGCTACTTTTACTTGCAATTCTTTTTGTTGTAATTAGCATTAATATTCCCATAATAATTACTAAAACAGATAAATATATATTTGTTACTAACATTGCTATAAATGATGATACTACTGTAATAAATAGACTTAACGTTTGTGGAATACCTCTTGATATTAATTCTCTTAATGTATCTATATCATTTGTGTAATGACTCATGATGTCTCCATTTAAGTGTGTATCAAAATATCTAATAGGTAATTTTTGCATATTAGCAAAAAGTTCATTACGTATATTTCTTAGTGTTCCTTGACCAACAACAACCATAATACGATTATATATATAAGTAGAAATAATTCCTATTAAGTAAATACAACACATTGTTAGTAGTGCTTTTATTAATGGTGCAAAATTGGGATTTTCAATATTTAACATTGGAGTAATATAATTATCTACTAATCTTTCCATAAAAAGTGAACTTGATACATTTGCTAGTGAACTTAAAATAACTAATATAAATACAATAATTAATTGAATTTTATATTTTTGGGTTATAATTTTCATAAGTCTTTTTATCGTTTTTAAATCAAACTTTTTGCTCATGTGCTTCACTTCCTTTCGTTTGAGAAGTATAAATTTCTTTATATATTTTATTATTTCTTAATAATTCTTCATGTTTTCCTATTGCCTGTATTCTGCCATTACCCATAACTATGATTTTGTCTGCATCTTGTACAGATGAAATTCTTTGTGCAATAATAATTTTTGTTGTATTTGGGATTTTTTCATTAAATGCTTTTCTAATTAAACTGTCTGTTTTCGTGTCTACAGCAGAAGTTGAATCATCTAATATTAATATTTTTGGTTTCTTAAGCAGTGCTCTTGCTATACATAGTCTTTGTTTTTGTCCACCACTAACATTTGCTCCACCTTGTTCTATTTTGGTATCATATCCATCAGGAAAACCTGTTATAAATTCATCTGCTTGTGCTAATTTACAAACTTCTACTATTTCTTCATCTGTTGCTTGTAAATTTCCCCATCTTATATTATCTTTTATTGTTCCTGAAAATAGTTCATTTTTTTGTAAAACCATTGATACTTGATCTCTTAATGTTTTTAAATCATAATCTTTTACATTAATTCCTCCAACTTTTACTTCTCCATTTGTTGCATCATATAATCTTGGAATTAAATTTACTAGACTTGATTTTCCATCACCTGTTCCACCAATAATTCCAACTGTTTCTCCTGAATTTATTGTTAAATTTATTTTCTTTAAAACTTCTTTCTTTTTGTCTTTTACATAACTAAATCCAACATTTTTGAATTCTATTTTTCCATTTTTTACTTCATAAATAGGATTTTCTTTGTTTTTTAAGTCTGGTTCTTCCTCTAATACTTCAACAATTCTTTGACCAGATTCCCATGCTATTGTTATCATAACAAATACCATTGATAATAACATTAAGCTACTTAGCATTTGCATTATGTATGAAAATAAACTTGTAAGTTCTCCTGTTGTTAGGGAACCTCCAACTATAAATCTTGCTCCAAAATTTGAAATTAGTGTTAAACATGTATATATCGTAATTTGCATAATTGGTGAATTAAATGCAAGTATTTTTTCTGCTTTTGAAAAGTTTTGATAAATTTCATCAGATATTTTATTGAATTTTCCAATTTCTTTATCTTCTGTTACAAAAGATTTTACAACTCTAATGGCTTTTACATTTTCTTGAACCACACAATTTAAATGGTCTATTTGATTAAATACTTTTTTAAATATTGGTCTTACATAATTTGCAATAAAGATTAATAAAAATCCTAAAATAGGAGTTGCTACCAAATATATAATTCCTATTCTTGTGTCAATAATAAATGACATTATAATTGCGAAAATAATTGTTATAGGTGCTCTTACTGCTGCTCTTATTATCATCATATATGCTTGTTGTACATTTGTTATATCTGTTGTGAGTCTAGTTACTAAACTTGATGTACTAAATTTATCAATATTGAAAAAAGAAAAGTCTTGTATTTTATTATATACATCTTCTCTTAAGTTTTTTGCAAATCCGCTTGAAGCTTTAGCTGCTAATTTCCCTGATAAAACTCCAAAAACTAATGATAATCCGGCTGCTACAACCAACATAATTCCTACTATTGTTATTTTTTCTGTATCATGATTTGCTACTCCTTCATCTATTAAAATTGACAATAAAAAAGGAATTGCTATTTCCATAAATACTTCAATAGCCATAAAAATTGGTGTTAAAATTGATGCTGTTTTAAATTCTCTAATTGATTTTAACAGTTTTTTAAACATTTTTTACCTCCTTATTTTGACCTCAAAAAAGAGCATAAATTTCTATTGGATTTACACTCCATGATTGTCAATGGGGACGGAGATTTTGACAACTGTATTAAGTCTATAAACTAAATACAGTTATAACTTTGCGTTTTCATAAAATTCTCTTTATTATCTAACTATAAAAATAATTTATCTTACACTCTCTATTTTTATTAATTATTAAATATTGTCAAAATCTCCGTCCCCATTGACACTTTTTTTTATTTTTGTCAAGAAAAATTCTAAATAATAAATTTTAAATAAATAGCTAAAACAATTTCTAAAATTAATATTGCTGGAAGACCTATTGTAAATTTTAATTTTTGGGTTTTATGTCTAAATGTGTACATACCAGCAATTGTTCCTATTCCTCCTCCTAGCAAAGTTATTAAAAACAATGTATTTTCTGGAATTCTCCATTTTCCTTTTTTTGCTTTTCTTTTATCTGACCACATAACATAAAAACCAATTATATTTATTATTATTAAATATATAACAATATTTTTAATAGTAAATAAATTAAATTCTGCTAAGTTTTCCAATTTTTATCTCATTCCTTTCTAATAGTACAATTAGAATTGAAAAAAATTATTTTTGAAACAGAGTTTATACTATTATGTATTTATGATTATTAATTTTTTAAACATTAAATTTAAATAATACTATATCTCCATCTTTCATTATATAATCTTTTCCTTCTTGTCTAACAAGTCCTTTTTCTTTAGCAGAAAGCATTGAACCACATTCTATTAAATCTTCATAAGATACAACTTCTGCCTTTATAAATCCTCTTTCAATATCTGAATGTATTTTTCCTGCTGCTTGAGGTGCTTTTGTTCCTTTTTTTATTGTCCATGCTCTAACTTCTGGCTCTCCTGCTGTTAAAAATGATATTAGTCCTAATAAGCTATAACTCTTTTTTATAAGTTTATCTAATCCAGATTCTTCTAATCCTAGTGCTTCCAACATCTCTTTTTTGTCTTGTTCTTCAAGTCCAGAGAGTTCTTCTTCTATTTTTACACATAAAGGAATTACTTCTGCTTTTTCTTTTTTTGCATATTCTTTTACTTGTTTTACCATTTCATCATTTTCTGCATTAGATATCTGTTCTTCTGAAATATTTGCAATATATATAATTGGTTTTGCTGTTAGTAAATACATGTCCTTAATTATTTCTGATTCCTCTTCATTAAATTCAAGTGCTCTTACTGGTATGCCATTATTTAAATTTTCTTTTATTTTTTTTATTAAGTCTATTTCAAATTGATATTTTTTATCTGCTTTTAAATTTTTATTGGCTCTGTCTAGTCTTTTTTCTAATGTTTCTAAATCTGCAAATATTAGTTCTAAGTTTATTGTTTCAATATCCCTTAATGGATTGATATTGCCATCTACATGTATTACATTTTGATTTTCAAAGCATCTTACAACTTGTACAATTGCATCTACTTCACGTATATGTGACAAGAATTTATTTCCTAGTCCTTCTCCTTTACTTGCCCCTTTAACTAATCCTGCAATATCAACAAATTCAACAACTGCTTTTGTTACTTTTTGTGGTTTGTACATTTTTGCTAAATTGTCTATCCTTTCATCTGGTACTGCTACTACTCCCACATTTGGTTCTATTGTACAAAATGGATAATTTGCACATTCTGCTCCGGCTTTTGTTATACTATTAAACAATGTGCTTTTTCCAACATTTGGTAGTCCTACAATTCCTATTTTCATTTTATCCCATTTCTTTCAATTATATTTAGGTTTTTGTATTTATCTTATTATGGTTATGCCTATAAACCAATATATTTGAGTTTTCAACTTTATGGTGAAAATCTCAAATGGCTAATGATTATAGCTTTTTATAAAATATGACAGAATATTTTTTATATTATATAAAATTCAATTGATATCTTTTATATACAAAAATTATAGCGGACATTTTTATTATTTTTATTTAATACCTTTATGTCCGCATTTTTGGTTTTGTATTTATGTTAATCATTAGCCTCGATTGGTGCTTCAACTGGACATACTCCAGCACATGTTCCACATCCAATACATGCAGATTCATCAATTACAAAACAACTATCTCCTTGTGATATACATCCTACTGGACAACTTGCTGCACATGCTCCACAGCTTATACATTTATCACTTTGAATTCTGTAAGCCATATTATTCACCACCCTGAAATATATTTAGGTTTTTAATTATAAAGGATGTACCTATAAACCTATTTATATATTTTTTTAGTATTTGTTATAGCAACACTTTTTTATTATATAATAAAATGCATCAAAATATAAGTTTCATAATTTTTACTATTTATGAATTCATTGATTTATCTTTTTCTTCCAAATTTTCTAATTCATTTAATTCTTGCTTATACTCTTTTTCTTCCTCATTTGTATCTTCTGTGTTCACATCTTTTATAATCTTTATTTCATCAATATTATACTTTTTTTGTTTTATAATATCTCCATCTTTCATTTTTACTCTAACAACTTCTTTTAGTGTTTCTACATTATCTACTTCACCTTTACCATCTGGTGTGTCTACAATTGCACCAACATGAGGAAGATGTTTTGATTTTTCCTCATATACTTCTTGTTCATATTTTAGACAACACATTAATCTTCCACAGTTCCCTGAAATTTTAGTTGGGTTTAATGAAAGATTTTGCTCTTTTGCCATTTTTATTGATACTGTTTCAAAGTCTCTCAAAAATGAACAGCAGCATAGTTCTCTTCCACAAACACCATTTCCTCCTATTTTTTTTACTTCATCTCTAACTCCAATTTGTCTTAATTCTATTCTAGTTCTATAAACTGATGCTAAATCTTTTACTAATTCTCTAAAATCAACTCTTCCATCAGAAGTAAAAGAAAATAAAAGTTTGCTATTATCAAATTTAAATTCTACATCAGTTAAAGTCATGTCCAAATTATATTCTTTAATTTTTTTCTTGCAATAATCAAATGCTTCTTTTTCCTTTTTTCTACATTCTTCTGCATGTTTTAAATCTTTTTCAGATGCAAATCTTAAAATTTTATTTAATGGTGTTGTTAGTTTTTCTTCATCTATTATTCTATTTGGAATTACAACTTCAGCAATATCTTCTCCTTGAGATGTTTCTACTATTACATGTTCTCCTTTTTTAACTTCTAACCATTTGGAATCAAAAAAATATATTTTTCCTAATTTTTTGAATCTGACTCCTACTATTCTTTTCATTCATTACATCCTTTCTTTTTGAAATAAATACCATATATTAAATAATAAATTGTCAATACACATATCATAATTACTATTTGCACTTAATCTCTTTTTAGTATTCTCTATAATATCTATTGAGTTTATATATCTTAAATCTTTCTTGCTAAATCTTAATGCTAAAATATTCATATATTCTAATAAAGAATTTATTTCTTCTTTTTCATTATAAATTTCTTCAGCAATTGTAATTATATCTATTAAATCTTTAGTTTTGAAACTTTCAAATAAATTTTCTATATTCTCATATAATTGTGACTTTTGATTTAGTTTTAATACTTTTCCAATACTTCCCTGAGATAATTCTATTATTTTTTTACTAAATTTCGTATCTGGATATTTTTTTTCTAAAAATTTTTCTATTTGTTCTGTTTCTAAATTATCAAAATGCATTCTTGTACATCTTGAAATTATTGTACTTAGCATACTATATTCGTTAGAACATATCAATATAATTGTTAAATATTCTGGTGGTTCTTCTAATGTTTTTAGTAAACAGTTTTGTGCTTCTGGTGTCATTTTATCACTATCATTTATTATATAAACCTTTTTATTTGAATTTATTGGTTTTTCGGCAACTTTTCTTTGCAAATTTCTTATTTGATCTATTTTAATTTTTTCATCTTCTGGTTCAATAATTATAAAATCAGGATTATTTCTAGAATCAAATTCTATACATGACTTGCACTTACAATTTTTATTTTCTGGTTCTAAACATAGCATTTTTTTTGCAAATTCTAATGCAATAAGTTTTTTTCCAATTCCTTCTGTTCCCCAAAATAAATAACTATGTGATGTTTTTTTTATTTCTATTGATTTTTCTAAAATAGATTTATTTTTATCATTACCTATTATATTTTCAAACAAATTAAATTCCTCCAAATTTTGAAAGTGGCCAAAATCTAAATTCAACTTTTCCTTCAATCTTTTCTAATGGAATACATCCAAATGACCTACAATCATTGCTACCACTCCTATTGTCACCAAGACAAAATACACAATTTTCTGGTACTACAAATCCTGTAAATTGTCCACTTTGGCTTGAGCTTTGTTTCATATCTGTTATAACTCCATCTTGCAGATAATCTTCTTCTAGTTTTTCGTTATTAATATATACTGCTCCATTTTTTATTTCAACATATTCTCCTGGTAAACCTATTACTCTTTTTATATAACTTGTTTTATTAATTTCTAAAACATAATATAAAAATTTATTAAAAAATCCTTGTGGTTCATAATCATATACTGCTACAGGATTTTCTAAGTCTACTTCCTCTGAACTAATATATTTTTTACTTGGAGCTTCAAATGTTATGATATCTCCTCTTTCTGGCATTTTATTTGTTGTCCTTTGCCATCTATTAAGCCATAATCTTTCTCCTTCATGTAAAGTTGGAAACATTGAAGTTTGCCTTACTTCTGTTGGAGTTCCTATATAATATCTAACAATTAATGCTAGTATTACTGCTATTAGAAAACATAATATCCATTCTATTATTTCTTTTACTATAGTTTTTTTCATCTTATTATCACTTTCCTTATTTATAATGATTTTATTTTCATTTGTTTTTACACTTTCCTATTATACATGAAAATATTATTTTTTTCAAGTTTATAAAAGAAAAAAGAAAAAAAGAGGCAACTTAATGTTGCTCTCTATATTTTCTTTTTTTATTTTCAAATACTTCTGGAGGAATTATAGGATTATAACCTTCTCCATCAAATACATCCATTTCAATTGTTCTTGTTAATAAGTCCGTATATGTGTATGATGCTGTTCTATTATTTTCTTCATATTTAACAACAAATAGGTTGCTATATACTTTTTCTATTGTTCCTTCTTTTTCAAATTCTTTACTCCTACCTAATGAGCCTTTTACTATTATCTTTTGACCAACTTTATCTGTAATGTCTGTTTTTAAACTTGTTATATCAGTCCTACAAATCATTAGATCACCTACTTTGCTTAAGATGTTTTAAGTATAACATTCCAATCGCTTTTTGTCAAAGCATGTATTTTTTTGATTTTTATTGCTATTCTTAGAGCAAAGAGGTTTTTAAGCTTTGTTACAGAAATATTACAATTATATTACTTTTTTGTTACATTGAAAATTCAGATAAACATAATTCCCATTTTTCCTCTTGCTCCAAGCCCATTTACCCCTTTTTTTCCGTCTCTTAATTCATTTTCAAAATCATCTATTGTTATATATTTATTTTTTTCTGTTATAGCTACATTTTTAGCAACAATTAAAGGATCTAAAAAGTCTATTAAAATTCTAGCTGGTGATGATGCAAAATTTGCTCCAGCTTCCATTAGTGCTTCAAAATAGCTTTGACATGCACCAGCAAATATAACTAAATCTTTTTGGCTCATTTTTTCATATTTTCTAGCATTTTTTACTGTTTCTATAAAATATTTGGAATTTCTGTAATTTAATAAATCTAAATATTTAGAATTATTTTTTATCATTCCATCATGTCCTGTAATTACAAGAATATCCGGATTATAAATACTTAATAATCTATATACAACTTTGGGTTGTCTGTTTTCAGGTATATTTTTAACAAAAGCTTTTAATCCCATTTTTTTGTAAAACATCATTGATTTATCTGCATATTTTTTGTCTCCATCTAAATGCAAAATCTTTCCCGTTTTAATAATTTCTTTTGTTCTTTTTTCTAAATTTGTATTAGGAATAGTATTTAGAATCCTTTTTTCTAGTTCTTTTTCATGTTTTTGTATTTCTTCTTTATTAATTAATTTTAAGTCTTCTATATATGCATCAGCTTCAATTCTTATATCAATTCCTTTTAATATCGCTATCTTTTTGTTGTTTGAAAGTTTTATTATTTTTTTTACACAAAAAACAACATCATTGTTATATGAATTTCTTGTAACATTATCACCTTTTTTTATTTCATTCATTTTAGGTACCTTACTAGAAGTCTAGTTTTTCCTTATATTAATAAAATAAGAAAACAATATTGTTTCTTTATAATAATATATGAAAATTTGACAAAATTAGTTATATTTTTAATCATATATTTTTTTATAAAAAAATAGTATTTATTCTAACACACACTAGAATATGACTGAAATTATTTACTTTCATGAAATTTTATGCTATAATACATATGAAAAATCTAACTTGAAGGAGGCAGTTTATGGATTTACAAAATAAAGAGTTAGCAGAAGATAAAGTTTTAATCTTATATTTGTTAAATAAGATTGATGATGGAATTAAAAATGATAATTTATATAAAATAGTTTCTAGTTCAAAAGACATTAACTATTTTTATTTTCAAGAACTTATGGCTGATTTAAAATCAACAAATTTAATCTGTTCTTTTACTCAAGATGAAGAGAATTTTATAAAAATAACTACAGAAGGTAAAAATGCTTTAGATTTGACAAAATCTCTTTTACCTGGTCTTTTAAAATTAAAAGCTGATACCATGTTTAAAAAAGAAAATTCTAATATTATTGAAGAATCTTCTGTAGTTACAGAATTTATACCTCAAGATGAAAATAATTATACTGTAAAATGTAAAATTGTTGAACAAAATGAAACAATTTTTGAACTTTCAATTTATGCTGCTTCAAGAGAAAAAGCTAAACAAATTTCTGATAATTGGAATCAAAATGCTAGTAAACTCTATCCAGAAATATTAAAATTAATTTCTAGTGGAAATATATCATCTGAAAATTAAAGTAAAAAACTTTCATTCCTGCCATTTACATTTATATAAATTTATTTATCTTTAACTGAAATAAGAAAGGAATAGAATTTTGATGAAAAAATTAGATGCAAAAAAATTTATAGAAATATTAGAAAAAACATATCCTGATGCAACATGTAGCCTTGATTTTAAAACTCCATTTCAAATTACTGTTGCTGTTATGCTTTCTGCACAATGCACAGATGAAAGAGTTAATAAAACCACACCATCTTTATTTGAAAGGTGTAAAACTATTGAAGATTTTGCAAATATAGACATTCACGAATTAGAACAAATTATCCATCCTTGTGGATTTTACAAAAATAAAGCTAAGAATATTAAAGAATGTGCTAAAAAAGTTTTAGAAAATTTTAACGGAGAAGTTCCTCATACAATGGAAGAACTTCTAACTCTTCCTGGAGTTGGAAGAAAAAGTGCAAATGTTATTTTATTAGAAGCTTTTGGAATTGCAAAAGGTATAGCTGTTGATACTCATGCAAAACGTATTTCAAATAGAATTGGTCTTTCTTCTGAATCAGACCCTGAGAAAATAGAAAAAGATTTATTGAAAATTTTTCCAAAAGAATCTTTAAAAGATATAAATCATCTTTTGGTTTGGCATGGTAGGAATACTTGTGATTCAAGAAAGCCTCTTTGTAATAATTGCACAGTAAAAGAATATTGTGAATTTTATAAAAATTTATAAATATATATCAATTAATTTAATTTCCTTCATATATTATATATATGGAGGATTTTTATGTGTGGAATAGTTGGTTTTGTAAATTTTGAAAAAAATATTTCTAATTTAAAAAATATTTTAATTAATATGAATAATACTCTATCTAAACGAGGTCCTGATGAAGAAGGGTATTATATTGATAATCGTGTAGCATTAGGACATAAAAGATTAATAGTAATTGATCCAGAAGGTGGTAAACAACCTATGACTGCATCTTCTAATCAATCTGTTTTAATAGATAAACCTATGGCAAATATGTTGATTAGTTATAATTCAAATTTTATTATATCTTATAATGGTCAGATTTATAACACATGTGAACTACGAAAAACTTTAGAGGAAAACGGATTTACTTTTGATACTCATTCTGATACAGAAGTTTTGCTTAAAAGTTATATTTATTACGGAAATGATGTTGTAAAACATTTGAATGGAATTTTTGCTTTTGCTATTTGGGATTCTTCAAAAGAAGAACTTTTTGTAGCTAGAGATCATTTTGGAGTTAAACCATTTTTTTATACAATACAAGAAAATTCTTTTGTTTTTGGCTCTGAAATTAAAGCTTTATTTGAATATCCTGGTGTTGAAAAAATATTAGATTCACAAGGAATTTCGGAATTGTTTGGAATTGGCCCTACTCATACTCCTCGGAACAACAGTATTTAAAAATATTTTTGAATTGGAACCTGCTCAATATGCTATTTTTAATAAATATGGTCTACATATTGAAAAATACTGGAATTTGAAAAGTGAGCCACATACAGAAAATTTTGCACAGACCTGTGATCATTTAACATTTTTATTGGAAGATTCTATAAAAAGACAACTGGTTTCAGATGTACCTTTATGTACATTTTTGTCTGGTGGTTTAGATTCAAGTATTATTACAAAATATGCTTCTGATTATTGTTTTGAAAATAATCTACCTACACTTGATACTTATTCAATTGATTATGTTGATAATGATAAAAATTTTGTAAAAAGTGATTTTCAACCAAATTCAGATAATTATTACATTAATTTGATGGTAAATAAACTTCATACAAATCATCATCCTATTGTAATAGATACTCCTGAACTTGCAGACACTTTATATGATGCAATGATTGCTCGTGATATGCCTGGAATGGCAGATGTAGATTCTTCTTTGTTATTATTTTGTAAAAATGTTAAACCTACTGCAACTGTTTCTCTTACAGGTGAATGTGCAGATGAAATTTTTGGAGGTTATCCTTGGTTTTTCCGTGAAGATGCTCTAACAAGTGGTACATTTCCATGGTCAATAGCAATAAATGAACGTCAAGCTTTACTTAATCTGGATATAGCAAAAAAAGTTGATTTGAAAAATTATATTGATTACAGATATAATGAAAGTCTTAAAAAAGTTGAAATGCTTGATACAGATTCTCAAGAAACTGCTGAAAAGCGAAAAATTTCATACCTTACTTTGAATTGGTTTATGCAAACTCTTCTTGATAGATCTGATAGAATGGCTATGTATAATGGTTTTGAGCTTCGTGTTCCTTTTTGTGATTATAGATTAGCTCAATATGTTTGGAATATTCCTTGGGAAATAAAAGCTTTAAATGGTAGAGAAAAAGGATTACTTAGATATGTTTCTCGTAAGTTTTTGCCTTCTGAAATTGTAGATAGGAAAAAGAGTCCTTATCCAAAAACTCATAATCCTACTTATCTTGCAAAAGTAAAGTCAATGCTTTCTGATATTATGGCTAAGCAAAATGCTCCAATTAATTCATTATTAAATAGAGATTATATTATGAATATTCTTGAGACTGATGGAAAAGCATTTACTCGCCCTTGGTTTGGGCAACTTATGACTGGTCCACAGCTTATGGCATACCTTTGCCAAGTTAATATGTGGCTTGAGAAGTATCAGCCTAGAATTGAGATTTGATTGTATACAACAAATGAGGTCGCAATTTGCTACCTCATTTGTTTTGATTTTGAGATTGTATTATCCCCACCAAGCCGGAACTCTTCCTACATCCCATCCGTTTTCATCATATAATATACGGTTTCTTACTATGTAATAGAGGCAATATCTAATAACTTTTCAGAAGGTTTTCATCATATAATATACGGTTTCTTACTGTATATGTCTTTCCGTCTGGAGCTGTATAAGTTCCATTTTGTTTTACATGTTCGTGAGTTTCTTCTAGATAATTTTCCTTTACTTTATGTCCTTTTACTTTTTTACCACAAAACATACAGAAAACACTATCATCATCGATTTTCTTACCACAATACTTGCAAAACATATTTTTCCTCCTTGTCAATTGACTTTCTAATTAAGTTTATTTGCTGCATCTATTTAAACTGCTCTTAAATTAGAACAGGAATTTTCAAAAAAATATATTTGTATATTAACATAATTTTTTATGTTTGTCAATTGTAATTGCTTATTTGGCCTATATATTCGTTATCTTCAATTTTCGAAATTGAAAAACATTGTTTATCTAAATCTTTATCTACCAATATAATATTATCCTTTTCTTTTTCCATAACTATTACTTTCATTTATAATTTCACATGCAAAAGAAGCTGAGGTAGAAAACTTTTTAAAGTTTTCTGCCCCAACTATTGACATTCAACCAAAACTTTTTTAAAGTGTTCTACCTCATCTATTTATATTTAAGCTTTTTAATATTAATTCATATAATCTCTTAATTTTTTGCTTCTGCTTGGATGACGAAGTTTTCTTAATGCTTTTGCCTCTATTTGACGAATTCTTTCTCTTGTAACATCAAATTCTTTTCCTACTTCTTCAAGTGTTCTTGCTTTTCCATCATCTAATCCAAATCTTAGTCTTAGAACTTTTGCTTCTCTAGGTGTTAGTGTTTTCATTACTTCATTTAGTTGTTCTCTTAGTAATGTATATGATGCAGCATCTTGTGGTGCAGGTGAATCTTCATCTTGTATAAAATCTCCTAAATGGCTGTCATCTTCTTCTCCTATTGGTGTTTCTAATGAAACTGGGTCTTGTGCTATTTTTTGTATTTCCATTACTTTTTCAACAGACATGTCCATTTCTTGAGCTATTTCTTCTATTGTTGGTTCTCTACCAAATTGTTGTAATAAATGTCTTGATGTTCTTATTAGTCTATTGATTGTTTCTACCATATGAACTGGAATTCTTATTGTACGTGCTTGGTCTGCTATTGCTCTTGTAATAGCTTGTCTTATCCACCATGTTGCATAAGTACTAAATTTGAAACCTTTTGTGTAATCAAATTTTTCTACTGCTTTTATTAATCCCATATTTCCTTCTTGAATTAAATCTAAAAATAACATTCCTCTTCCAACATATTTTTTTGCTATACTTACTACTAATCTAAGGTTTGCTTCTGCTAATTCTTGTTTTGCTTCTTCATCGCCATCTAATATTCTTTTAGCTAATTCAAGTTCTTTATCATAAGATAATAGTGGAATTTTCCCAATTTCTCTTAAATACATTCTTACTGGATCATCAACACTAATCCCCTCATAATTTGTATCAGTTATTTCGTCTAATTTTAAGTCCTCAACTTCTTTTAAATCATCTATATCTGGCTCTTCTTCAAAGTCATCATTTAATAAGCTAACTCCCATTTCTTCAAAAGCATCAAAAACTTTATCTATTTGTTCTGGATTTGTATTTTCTAATTCTTTAGCTAATTCACCATATGTTATTTTTCCAGATTCTTTGACTTTTTTTACAATATCTTGAACTTTTTCATTTTCTGATTTTTCGTTTTCTATTCCTTTTAATTCCTCTCTGTTTTCTATTTTTTCATTAATTTCCTTTTCCACGAAAATTCACCCCTACTTAATTTTAGCTAATGCAATTATTATATTACTTAGCTCTTTACTTAAATTCTTTTTTGTTTCAGTGTTTTGTTCTGTTTCTAATTCTTTTAAAATATCTATTTTTTTACTTTCTAATCTTTCTCTTTCGTATTTTGATAATATGTCATCAACTGCCTTTTCTATATTTTCTATTTCATAATCTGTTGCCATTACTTTTGTGATATGGTTTTGTGTTTGTTCATCAAATTCATCTATAAGTTTATTTACATTAGCATCTTGTTTTTCTAATTCCTCATATAATTTTATTGCAATTTTTTTATTTGTTTCATCTTTAAAATCTTCTGGTTTTATTTTTTCTTTTATCTTTTGAAATGTTTTATTATTTGAATCTAATAATAAAGCAATGATAGTATCTTCTCTCCTTTTTAAGTCTACATCAACATCTTTTTCTTCTTTTTCAATTTTTTTAACTACTTGACTTTTTATTGTTTTACTTTGCAATAAATTATCTGTTTTTGATGATGTATAGATTAACTTATTTACTTCTGCATATATGGCTTCTTTTGATATTTGGTAATTGTTTGCAATTTTATCTATATAAATCTCTCTTTCCATTGTATTATCTACTTTGGCTAAGATTTTGGCAATTTCATTTAAAAATTTAATTTTATCTGAAGTATTATTTAAATTTATATCTTTACTTAAATTTTTTACTTTAAATTCTATTAATGAAATAGCATTATCCATTGCTAGTTTAAATCTTCCTTCACCAAATTTTAATACAAATTCGTCAGGGTCTTTTGCTCCTTCTATTTGTAAAACTCTCATATCACAGCCCATTTTCTGTAATATTTCCATAGATCTTGCAACTGCTGTTTGACCAGCCCCATCTGAATCAAATCCTAAAATAACTTGTTCTGTACTTTTTCTTAATAACCATCCTTGTTGTTCTGTTAACGCTGTTCCTAAAGCTGCAACAACATTAGTTATTCCTCTTTGATATAAAGAAATTGCATCCATATATCCTTCTACAATAAGAAGTTTTTTACTACAATCTTTTTTCGCAACATTTAAACCAAATAAATGTCTTCCCTTACTATATACTACGTTTTCTGGTGAGTTTATATATTTGGGTTTTGAATCGTCTAATACTCTTCCTCCAAATGCAATTACTCTTCCTCTTATGTCACATATAGGTATCATAAGTCTATTTCTATACATGTCTATGAACTGTCCTCTGTCATTTTTAATAACTAATCCTGATTCAAGTATTTCTTTTTCTCCAAAACCTTGTAATTTTAATGATTTATACAGTTCATCAAATTTTCCAGAAAAACCTATTTTAAATGTTTCTAATGTATTTTGAGTTAATTTCCTTTTTTTAACATATTCTTGAGCATTTTGGGCTGTTGGCTTGTACAAATTTTGATGATAGAAATCTGCTGTAAATTGATTAATTTTGTATATTTTTGCTTTTAATTCTTCTTTTCTATCTTCTTCTGGATTTTCTATTCTTGGTAATTGTATATTAGCTCTTTCTGCTAGTTGTTCTATAGCATCTTTAAATCCTATTCCTTCAATTTTCATTAAAAATGTATATATATTTCCACCAACTCCACATCCAAAACAATGAAATATTTGTCTTTCTGGTGATACAGAAAAAGATGGAGATTTTTCATTATGAAAAGGACATAACCCAAAATAATTTCTTCCTTTTCGAGTTAAATGTACGTATTGTGAGATTATATCCACTATATCATTATTTTGCCTTACTTGTTCAACAATCTCTTCACTATATCGTGCCATTTTCCTCCACTCCTACTTAACTTTTTCATACATATATATTATTCGACGCATTTTACATAATTCCCTCTTTTTTTCAAAATTTTTTTCTTTTTTCTTTTATGTGTTATAAAAATTTTAAATCTTATAAACTCTTATTATTTAATTTAAAAGCATATATTATAAGATTTTTATCTCACAATATATGCTTTCTATTATTTAATTACATTATCCCCATCTTTTTTGCAAATCTCTTTCCTTTTTTAGCTAATTTATTTGTATCCATCATTGAAGAATCTTTAACCATCATTAAAACTCCTGTTGTTATTAATCCACCAATTACTAAACCTTTAACAAATTTCATATTTTATCACATTCCTTTCATTTATTTTTAATTCATTTTGAATCATTTTTATTATTTCTAATTTTTTATCTTTTATGTAATTTTTAAATTTTTTGTCGACGGAGATTGTCAGTGGGGACGGAGATTTTGACACAAAAATTGTGTCAAAATCTCCGTCCCCACTGACAATCTCCGTCCTCACTGACAAAATTTCTCCATTTCATTGACTTTTCAAGATTTTGCTAGTATAATTCATATATAAAATCAAATTTAAGTATTTAAAACAAATCTATTTTTATCAAATTAGAGTTTTTTAAATAAAACACTAGAACGGAGGTCACTATGGCATATAATTTTAAAGAAATAGAAAATAAATGGCAAAAAAAATGGGAATCAGAAGGCACATTTTTTGCAAGTAATGATTTTAAAAATAAAAAGAAATGGTATGGATTAATAGAATTCCCATATCCATCTGGTCAAGGATTACATGTTGGGCATCCACGTAGTTATACAGCACTTGATGTTATTGCAAGAAAAAGAAGATTACAAGGATATAATGTATTATTTCCTATTGGATTTGACGCATTTGGTTTACCTGCAGAAAACTATGCAATTAAAACTAATGTACATCCAAAAATAACAACTGAGAAAAATATCGCTCATTTTACAGAACAATTAAAATCTATAGGTTTTTCATTTGATTGGTCAAAAGTTATAAATACAACAGATCCACAATATTACAAATGGACTCAATGGATTTTTATCCAACTATATAAACATGGTTTAGCTTATAAAGCAACAATGCCAATTAACTTCTGTACAGGCTGTAAAGTAGGTCTTGCAAATGAAGAAGTTGTTAATGGTGTTTGTGAAAGATGTGGAAGTCCAGTTGTTCAAAAAGAGAAATCACAATGGATGTTAAAAATCACAAAATATGCTCAAAGACTTGTTGATGATTTAGATGACGTAGACTTCTTAGAAAAAATAAAAACACAACAACGCAATTGGATTGGTCGTTCAGAAGGAGCAGAAGTTAAATTTAAAATTTCTGGTACAGATGAAGAACTTCTTGTATATACAACAAGACCTGATACAATTTTTGGTGCAACATATATGGTTATAGCACCAGAACACCAACTAATTGAAAAACTTGCCAATAAAATTACTAATTTAGAAGAAGTAGAAAATTATAAAAAACAATCTGCTTTAAAATCTGATTTTGAACGTGGAGAAATGAATAAAGAAAAAACAGGAGTTGAGATAAAAGGAATAAAAGCAATTAATCCTTTAACAAAAAAAGAAATTCCTATTTGGATTGCAGATTATGTATTATCAAGTTATGGAACTGGAGCTATTATGGCTGTTCCTGCACATGATACAAGAGATTATGAATTTGCAACAAAATTTAATTTACCTATTATTCAAGTAGTTGCTCCTGAAAATAATTCTACTGTTGAATTACCATTTACAGATGTTGAAACAGGAATATCTGTAAATTCAGATTTCTTAAATGGACTTCATGTTAAAGATGCAAAGAAAAAAGTTATAGAATATCTTGAAGAAAACAAAATTGGAGAGAAAAAAGTAAATTACAAACTTCGTGACTGGGTATTTTCACGTCAAAGATATTGGGGTGAGCCAATTCCAATGGTATATTGCGAAGATTGTGGATGGGTTCCTCTTGATGAAAAAGATTTACCTTTAACTTTACCAGATGTTAAAGATTTCTTACCAGGAGAAAATGGTGAATCTCCTCTTGCAAGACATACAGAATGGGTTAATACAACTTGCCCACATTGTGGTAAACCTGCAAAAAGAGAAACAGATACAATGCCTCAATGGGCTGGATCATCATGGTATTATTTAAGATATATGGATCCACATAATGATAAAGCTTTAGCATCTAAAGAAGCTCTAGACTATTGGTCACCTGTTGATTGGTATAATGGTGGAATGGAACACACTACACTTCATTTACTATATTCAAGATTTTGGCACAAATTCTTATATGATATTGGAGTTGTTCCAACAAAAGAACCATATGCAAAACGTACTTCACATGGTATGATTTTAGGTTCAAATGGAGAAAAAATGTCTAAATCTAAAGGAAATGTAATAAATCCAGAAGATATATTAAATGAATTTGGAGCAGATACCTTTAGAGTATATGAAATGTTTATGGGACCATTTGATCAAACAGCTAGTTGGTCAATGGATAGTATTAGAGGATGTTTTAAATTTCTAGATAGAGTTTGGAACTTACAAAACATGTTAATAGATGGTGATACATATAGAAAAGAAACTGAAAAAATGATAAATAAAGCAATCAAGAAAGTTTCTCAAGATATTGAGGAAATGAAATTTAATACTTGTGTATCTACATTTATGACTATGATGAATGAATTTACAAAATTAAAAACTATTAATAAAGCTGAATTTAAAACATTTATAACTTTACTAAATCCATTTGCTCCTCATATTACAGAAGAATTAAATGAGAAAATTAGTGTTGATAAACCTATTTCTTCTTATGAATGGCCTGAATATGATGAAGCTAAAACTATTGATGATCAAATTGAGTTACCTATTCAAATTAATGGAAAATTAAAGGCTACAATTATGATTGATTTAGATGAAGATGAATCTAGTGTAAAAGAAAAAGTTCATGAAGCTATTAATGATAAGCTTAATGGAAAAAATATTAAAAAAGAAATTTATGTTAAAAATAAAATTTATAATATTGTTGTATAAAATTTAAAGGACTCATTTTGAGTCCTTCTTTATTTTTTTCTCCCTAACACAATTTGATAATTTCTAGTAACATATCCTCTAGTAATTTCTAAAGTTATTGTATCACCCACATTTTTACTATAAATATATTCTCTAAGTTCTATCATATTTGAGATAGTTTTTCCATCTATACTTTTTAGAATATCACCCACTTGAATTTCTGTAGATTTTACTGGACTATCTTTGTTTATATGAACAATATAAATTCCCTCTGGATTATTTGCAGATGGTAAAATATATGGAATTACTTCTTGGTCATATGCATAAATACCAAGATATGGCTCATCAAAAGAATTTGTTGAAATAAATTTTTCAATAATAGGTTTTACTGCATTTACTGGTATTGCAAAACCTATCCCTTCTGCAGTTGTAATTTTAACACTATTTATACCTATAATTTCTCCTGTTGAAAGTAATAGTGGTCCTCCACTATTTCCTTGATTTATTGATGCATCTGTTTGTATTAAATCTGTCATATATGTTGTTGTACCATTTTCTTCTATTTTAATTGTTCTATTAATTGCACTAATAATGCCTGATGTTATTGTTCTTCTAAATTCATACCCAATTGGATTTCCAATCGCATAAACCGTTTCACCTGATTTTACTTTAGAAGAGTCTCCAATTGTTGCATATTCCAAGTTATTTGCATTAATTTTAGTTATAGATAAATCCATTTCTGCATCTGACCATACAACAGTTCCATCATAAGTATATCCATTTTCTAATGTCACATAACATGTACTAAGTTTTTCTCCTGTAACATGACAGTTGCTTAAAATATATCCATTACTAGATACAATTACTCCTGTACCTAATCCTAATTCTGTTACTGAATTATTGGAAAATATAGAATTTGAATGTGTTTCTATCTTAGAAATTCCTACTACACATCTAGAAATATTTTCAAGTATATCTACTATATTATTACTTGTTTTTATATTATTTTCTGATGTTGATTCCGTAACTGATGTATTTAATTTAGCTGTTTTATATTCTGTTGATAAATCTATTGATTGATATGTATCATAAAAGTAATATGCTGTTCCTAATAATATAATTGCTAAAAGTAAAAATACTATGATTCTTGTAAAAACAGATTTTTTCTTTCTCATTAAAAAATTCCTTTCATTTAGTAAAATTTACATTTTATTAATTATGTACTAAAAGGAATTTTTTAAACATATAAAATTTTTTATTTCCATCTATTTTTTTCTTTATCTTTTAATTCTTCATAAATTGTGCAATATCTTTCATATCTATCTTCTGAAATTTCACCATTTTTAACAGCTTCTTTTATTCCACAATTTTCCTCCTTTATATGTGTACAACCAATAAACTCACAATTTTTTATTTTTTCTTTAAATTCAATAAAACATTTATCTAATTCAGAACTTTCTATTTCACTTATCTCAAAACTTGAAAATCCTGGAGTATCAGCTATAAACGTATTTTCTTCAATTTCATAAAGCTTTGTGTCTGTTGTAGTATTTTTACCTTTTTTATTTTTCTTGCTTACTTCTCCCTCTTCCGTTTTATTAAAACCATATATAGCATTAATAATACTTGATTTTCCTACTCCTGAATTTCCAGAAAATACACTTGTTTTGTTTCGTAAAATCTCTTTTATTTCATCTATTCCAATTATTTCTTTAGCACTAGCTATTAGAGTTTTATATCCCACTTGAGTATATAATTTTTTAATTTCCTCACAATTGGCTAAATCCATTTTATTAATGATTATTATTGGCTCTATACCTATAAATTCTGCATATGCTAATTGTTTATCTAACATTAATAAATCTGGCTTTGGATGTTTAGCTGATAATATAAATATAATTTGGTCTACATTAGCAACTTTTGGCCTTTTTAACGAATTTTTTCTTGGCAAAATTCTTTCTATAACTGCATCTATTGTGGCATTATTTTTTTCACTATTGCTAATCTGGTCTTCACTCAATAAAGTAATTTCAACCATATCTCCCACTAAAGGTATAATTTCTTCATTCTTGAATTTTCCTCTTGCATATGCATTATATTCTTTTTCTTCTGTTTTGATTTTATACATATTGGATATATTTCCAATTATCTTTCCTTGCATCATTTATTACAGATTTACTGCTCTCCTTTTCCATAATTATCTTTTTAATTTTACCACAGTTTTCTGAATTTCTCAAATATTTTTGTAAAAAAATTAAGCAGAAAAACATAAATTATTTTCCTACTTAACTTTTATTTTTTATCCCACTTTTGTGTTTGCATCAATAGTCATTTCTGTTGTAGTATTTAAATCCATATAATATGATCCATAGGTTTTTCCATTAATTACAACTTTTATTTCTATTCTTCCTATTCCAAAAACTTCTACTTTATAATTTGTTACGTTTTCTTTTACTTTTTCGCCATCTTCCGTTTTTTGGTCTCCATTTACTGTAACTCTAAATGATACTTCTTTAGGTGTGTTATCTACTACTGTTTCTACTTTTTCCGTTTTTCCTGATACTAATACTTCTTCTTCTTTAGTTGTTTTATCTTGATATCCTGTTAAAGACTTAACATTAATTGTAATTATTCCATTTTTTGTTTCTGCTAATTTATTTACTGTTATTGTAATTGTTGTTCCTTCATCAACTGTTTCTCCAGATTGAATACTTTGTTTTAATACATTTCCATTTGTTTTGGTTGTATCTTCTTCATATTCTACTTCTACTACTAATCCAGCATCTTCTAGGATTTTCTTTGCTGTAGCTTCATCTTTATCATAAACTGATGTTACTACTACTTGTTTAATTCCTGTACCGATGCTTACATAAACTTTTATTGTATCTCCAGCATTTACTTCTGTTCCTTCTTCTGTTTCTTGACTAATTATTATTCCAGCTTCAACTGTTTTACTTGTTTCTTCAACAATTTCAAGATTTAATTTATTGTTTTTAGCTTCGTTTTGAGCCTCTTCTTTTGTTAGCCCTATAAACTTTGGTACTGTTGTTTTTTCTGTTCCTAAACTTACAACAACTTTTATTTCTGTATTTTCTTTAACATTTCTATTTTCAACATATTGTGGATCTTGTGAAATTATTTTTCCTGCTTCTACTGTTGTATTATATTCAGAACTTGATTCAACATATATTAATTTACTATCCTGTACTAATTGTTTTGCTTCATCTACTGTTTTTCCTACTAAATCTGGTATTGCTACTTCTTTAGGTCTAGTAGCATTTGTTATTCCTATTGTTAAGCCTAAACTTAAAACAAATAATAGTATTAGACCAATAATTGTTGATAAAACTTTATGTTTTTTTATAAATTCTTTAAATTTATTAGGTTTTTTCTTTTTATCTGTAGCTCTAGGATTTTTATCTTCATCTAAAACTGTAGATATTCTTTGTGTAGGAAAATCTACATATTCGTTATTATCAACAAAATTACCTTGTGGCTCTTTTAATGCCCTTCTTAAATCTATTAACATTGCTGTTGCACTTTGATAACGTAAATTTGTATCTTTTTTTAGTGCTTTCATAATAATGTCATTTACTGCAATTGGAACTGCAGGATTTACTGCTATGGCTGGTGTTGGTTCTTCTTGCATGTGCTTTAATGCTACAGAAACAGGTGTATCTGCATCAAATGGTACTCTTCCTGTAAGCATTTCATACATTACAACACCTAGTGAATATATATCAGATTTTTCATCAGTATATCCTCCACGTGCATGTTCTGGCGAAAAATAATGTACAGATCCAATGGTTGTTCCAAATGCTGTGATTGTTGAATTTGATACTGCTTTTGCAATACCAAAATCAGTTACTTTTGCTACTCCATCTTCTGTTATTATTATATTATGAGGTTTTATATCTCTATGTATAATATGATTTTTGTGTGCAGTTTCTAATGCTGATGCAATTTGTATTGCTATATTTACTGACCATTTCCATGGAAGTGGTCCTCTTTCTTCTACTATTATATCTTTTAGTGTTTTTCCTTTTATTAATTCCATTACAATATAGTGCAAATTTCCATCAACGCCTACATCATAAATAGAAACTATATTTGGGTGTGTAATACTTGCTGCTGACTGTGCTTCTACTTCAAATCTTTTAACAAATTCTTCATCTGTTGTAAATTCATCTCTAAGTATTTTAATTGCTACATATCTGTTTAGTACATGACATTTTGCTTTATATACTGTAGCCATTCCCCCACTACCTATTTTTTCTAAAATCTCATATCTATTTCCTAACAATCTACCTTTTAAATCCATGTATTTTCAATCCTTCCTAGGTATTTTTTATTTCTGTTTTATTATATACTTTTTATAATAATAACAGTTATATTATCCATTCCTCCGTGTTGATTTGCTAAATCTATTAACCTTTGTGGTGCTTTTTCTATATTCCCTGTCGCTATTTGAAAGATATCTTCTTGTTTTACCATATTTGTAAGACCATCTGATGAAATAAGTAATATATCATCTTTTAAAAATCCTTTAACAGAAACATCTGGTTCAACAAAAGCATTACATCCAAGTGCTTTTAATAACATATTTTTCTTAGGATGAACTTCTGCTTCTTCTTTTGTAATTGTTCCATCCTTTACAAGTTTTTGAACATAGCTGTGGTCTGTTGTTAATTTACGCATAAAATCTTTACGTATTCTATAAATTCGACTATCTCCTATATGTCCAATATATATCTTATTATTATATATTAAACAAACTTCTAAAGTAGTACCCATTCCTTCAAATTCTTTATCTTCTTTTGACTTTTCATATACAATCATATTTGCATATTCCATACTACTTGCTACTAATTGTATAAGGCTTTCTCTATCTTTTGGTGTGTCTTTAAAATTATTTTCTATATAATTTCTTGTACATTTAATTGCTAAATTACTTGCAATTTCTCCACCTTTATAACCTCCCATTCCATCTGCTAATATATATAATTTTACTTCACTTGATGAATCAGATATATAATATGCATCTTGGTTCATTTCTCTTACTTTTCCTGTGTCTGTCTTTGCATAAGCAATTATCATATTTCACCTCATATCTTTCTTTATGTTTCTGTTATATCATATATTACAGTTTTTTTCAATAATTTCATTTTAAATTTTTTCTTCTTAGTTGACCACATGCTGCATCAATGTCTGAGCCTAGTTCTCTTCTAATTGTTGCAACAATTCCATGGTCATTTAAATAGTCTCTAAATTTAATTATATTTTCATTTGTGCTTTTTGTAAATGCTCCATTTTCAATTTTGTTAATTGGTATTAAGTTTACATGACATATCATTCCTTTTAATAAATGAACTAGCCTTTTAGCATCTTCTAAGTTGTCATTATTGTCTTTTGCTAATGCATATTCGAAAGAAATTCTTCTGTTTGTTTTATTAATATAGTCTTTACATGCTTTTAATAATTCTTCAATTGGATATATATTATTTACTGGCATCATACTACTTCTTTTTTCATTTGTTGTTGCATGTAATGAAATTGATAATGTACATTGAATGTTTTCTTCTGCCAATTTGTATATTTTTGGAACTAGTCCACTAGTGGAAATACTTATATGTCTTGCTCCTATATTTATTCCTTTTTGGTTGTTTATTATTCTTATTGCATTTACTACATTCTCATAATTATCTAAGGGTTCTCCTATTCCCATAAATACTATATTTGATATTCTTATATTATTGTCTTGTTCTACTGCTAAAATTTGTTCTACAATTTCACCAGATGTTAAGTTTCTTGCGAATTGTATTCCTGTTGAGGCACAAAATTTGCATCCCATTTTACATCCAACTTGTGATGAAACACATAAACTGTATCCATGATGATAACTCATTAATACTGTTTCTATTGCATTTCCATCTAATATATCAAATAAGTATTTTTTTGTTCCATCAGAAGATTCTTGTTTTTTTAGTATGTTGAAATTACACATTGTGTAATTTTCTTTTAATTTTTCTCTTAATGCTAAGGATAAATTTGTCATTTCATCAAATTCTTTTACTTTTTCTTCATATAACCATTTAAATACTTGTTCTGCTCTAAAAGGCTTTTCTCCCATATTTACAAATTCTTCTTTTAGGCTATCTAAATTATAATCTTTTATATTTTTCATTTTTAATCCCATTCCTTCCTTAAGGCACAAATCTGATTGGAATTGTAATTATTTTTCAACCCTTTTTTCTCCTAATAATCCAATTTGGCTCACATTTTATAGGAAGATATATTTTTACTTGTTGTCCTTTTACTCCTGGATTAATAAAATCAATTTCTTTATCTGTTTCTATGTCCCATAATTTTTCAATTTTAAATACAATTGGTTCTATTTGATGTGGAACTAAAATTTCCATTGTGTCTCCAATTTGTAGTCTGTTCTTTACTTCTATAATTGATTTTTGACCATCATATTCCACAACTTTTCCACCAAATTGGTATAACTCATTATATTGATGACCATCATATTCTTGTATATCTGGATTTTTTCTATCATTAAAGTAAAATGTTGTTAATTCTCTTGTTTTTATTTTTTCAATTTCTTTCATGTATTTATCTACATTATAATGTGTAGGATCTTTTTTATAATCATCAATTGCATTTCTGTATACATTTACAATACTTGCTACATAATATTCTGTTTTTAAACGTCCTTCTATTTTTACACTATCAACTCCCATATCTATTATTTCTGGAAGTTCTTTTATTAAACATAAATCTTTTGATGAAAATATGCTTGTTCCATGTTCATCCATTTCAATTGGCATAAATTGTCCTGGATTATTTTTTTCTTCTGCATATAAATTATATGACCATCTGCAACTTTGTGCACAATCTCCTAAATTAGCACTTCTACATGCTAAAAAATCACTTAAAAAACATCTTCCAGAATATGCAAAACATATTGCGCCATGTACAAATATTTCTATTTCCATGTCTTTTGGTTTGTTTTCCATTATGTATTTTAATTGTTCTTTGTTTAACTCTCTTGCCATTATCATTCTTTTGGCACCATTTTTGTACCAGAAATTACATGAGTGTAAACTTACTATATTTGCTTGTGTACTTACATTTATTGGTACACTTGGAGCATATTGTTTTAATACATCTATTACTCCTCCATCTGCCGCAATTATTCCGTCTGGCATAATTTCTTCTAATTTTTTTGCCATTTCTATTATTTCAGGATATGTTTCATCCCATGCATATATATTTAATGCTACATATACTTTTTTTCCTATACTATGAGCATATTGAATTGTTTTTATTAAGTCATCATCTTGAATTTCCGCTCTTGATCTTAATGATAATGATGCTGTTCCACAATATACAGCATCTGCACCATATAAAAATGCTATTTTTGTTTTTTCGAAAGACCCTGCTGGAGCTAATAATTCTATTTCTTTCACTTTTATTTCCTCTCTTTTTATAAAAAAATTTTCTCATAATAATATACTACATTATTAGAGTTATGTCAACATTCAAGCTTCTCTTTTCCAGTAAAATAGATATTGTTGAGCAATTCCTGCCAAATTCCTAAAC
This sequence comes from uncultured Clostridia bacterium, assembly GCA_944393385.1. Lineage (GTDB taxonomy): Bacteria > Bacillota > Clostridia > TANB77 > CAG-508 > CAG-269. The sequence continues at coordinate 20,440 of CALYAA010000012.1, read as the reverse complement.
TTTTCTTTTGCTAACTTTTCTATTTCTTTTTTATTTACTTTATTTTCATCAGGATTTTTTATATAAAGTTCATTCATTACACGTCTAACCCATACATCAATTGGAAATACCTCAAATCTTTTTAATGTAGAAAATAATAATATACAGTCTGCAACTTTTGGTCCTACTCCAGATAAACTTAATAATTGTTCTCGTACTTCAAGTGTATTAGGATTATTTTGTAACTGTACTAAATTTACTTTTCCATCTAAAATCATGTGTGTTGTCTCATATAATCTTATATCTCTGAATCCAGTTCCTAATTTTCTAAAATCTTCTACAGTTACATCTTTTAGTTCTTCTGCAGTTGGAAAAGAATAATATTTTTCTCCATTCCAGTCGATTTCTTTACCATATGCTTTTGAAAGCCTTTCTATTATTCCTTTTATTCTGGGAATATTATTATTTGCAGAAATAATGTATGAAATTATCATCTCCCACAAATCTTGATTCAATATTCGTATTCCTTTACCATATTCTATACTTGTTTTAACATTTTCATCAATCTTTGATAATTGCTCTTTTATTTCATCATAATCTCTATCTAAATCAAAATAATCTCTCACTATTTCTTCTATATTTCCATCACATATGCCCTTAAATGTAACTGTATCTCCACTTTTTTGTACATTCATTACATTATTTTTAAATACTCCTGTATAGCTTCCATCATCTTGTTTATTCCATCTAAAACATTGTCCACAATCAAATATATCTGCTAGTTCAAAAGAATCTATATTTTCAATTTTATATTCCTGTTCTTTCATTCTCTTTTTCTATCTCCTCTTTTAAATTTGCTCTTATTAATTTTAATACGGGAACGGAGATTTTGTCAATGGGTTGTCAATGGGGACGGATGTTTTTGTCAACTGACAAAGAGAGACCATTACAGTCTCTCTTGTCTAGGGCTATTCTTCAAGCAGAATTGAAATTGCTTTATGATATTTTTCTTTGCGTTCTATATCCTTTTTAGTAGGATTCTCCATTCTCGTTACATCACTGTTGTGATATAAATCAGCTAATTTTACTTTTCTTGCTAAAGGATTGCTTTTTAGTTTTCTAATATAGTCCATGTAATCTACAGATTTATCATGTGTAAGTAATTTTAATGCTTCAATTACAGTGTTAGAAAACTCTTTTTCTAACATTTCAAAAGTAATATTAGTATCTTCAACAGTATCATGAAGAAGTGCAACTATACATTCTTCTTCAGTTTGCATTTGCTCAGCTATATGGATAGGATGATAAATATATGGTACTCCGGATTTATCAACTTGTCCATGATGAGCATTATATGCAATAATCATGGCTTTTTTTGTTTGATTAGTATATATCATAATGCCCTCCTAAAAAAATGCATTTTCGAACATAATTATTGTATCATTTTTTATATATATTGTAAATATTTTATAAATTAAAAAACAGCAGAGTTAAATATTCTGCTGCCATTCGTTTTTACAACATTTACTATTGTATCATATTATTTTGATAGGAACTTATAATTATTTATTCATTATTTATTCATTTTTATCATAAAAGTTGTCAAAATCTCCGTCCCCATTGACACGGCAAATTTTTGCATATTTCTTTAGTTTTTCATAAGCTAAATAATTTACAGTACCTGCTGGGAAATTTCCATTTTTATCTTTTTTACCTGCTGGAACCCCTGTTAAAACTTCAATTCCTTCATCAATTGTGGAAACTGCATATATATGGAATAATTTATTTTTTACAGCATCAACTACTTCGTCTTTTAATTGTAAGTTTTCAACATTTTGAACTGGTATCATTACACCATGAGAACCATCTAATCCACGCATTTTACAGATTTGGAAATATCCTTCGATTTTTTCATTAACTCCACCAATAGGTTGAATTTGTCCTTTTTGGTTTACAGATCCAGTAACTGCAATAGATTGTTTTATTGGAATTTCAGATAAACTTGAAAGTAATCCATAAAGTTCAGTACTTGAAGCACTGTCTCCATCAACTCCATTATATAACTGTTCAAAACAAATACTAGCAGTTAAACAAAGTGGAATATCTTGTGCAAATAATTCTCCCAAATAACCTGATAAAATATATACTCCTTTTGCATGTGTAGAGCCAGAAAGTTCAACTTCCCTTTCTATGTTAACAACTCCTTGCTTACCAGTATAAGTATTAACCGTTATTTTTGCAGGTTTACCAAATGTATAATCTCCTATTGTCATAACTGTAAGTCCATTGATTTCACCAACTCGTGAACCTGATGTACTTATTAATAATGTATTATCTCTAATCATTTCAACATATTTTTCATCATATTTTTTGATTCTTTCAACTCTTTCTGCTAAAGCTTTGTTTACAAAATCTTCTGTAACTATTTTTGATTTAGCGAGTTTTGCCCAAACAGCTGCTTCTCCAACTACTTGACCCAATTCGGTAAATTTAGTTGATAATTTGTTATTATCTCCTGCAATCCTTGATGCATATTCTACCAATCTTGCCACAGCATCTCTATTTAAATGTGGAAGTTCTTCTTGCTCACAGAATGAATGTACAAATTGAGCTAATTTATTTACATTTTCTTCATTCACTGGTGCTGTTTCTTCAAATTCTACTTTTATCTTAAATAATCTTCTAAAATCACTATCCATTGAAAGAAGAGTATGATATATATTAGAACTTCCAATTAAAATTACTTTTACATCAATTGGAATAGGTTCAGGTTTTAAAGAAATCATTGCCATTGAAGAACGTTGATCTATTGTATTATCTATTGATAGTTCTTTTACTCTTAAAACTCTTTTTAGTTCTTCATAACATATTCCATTAGATAATAAATCTTTAGCTTGAAATATAATATATCCACCATTTGCTTTTTGTAATAATCCCGGCTTTAACATTGTATAATCTGTTTTTATAGAGCCATAATAATTTTCATATTCTAATTTACCAAATAAGTTATGGAAAGAATAATTTGAGTCCATAATTACTGGTGCACCTTGTGTTTCACTATTATCTACAAATAAATTTACTCTATAGTTTAAACATGGATCAGGTTTTTTTTGCATTGGTCCCTGTTGTATTTGATTTTGTTGATTTTTATCTTCTTCTAAAAAATATGGTACATTTTTTAATACATCTTGTTTTACATCATTTAAAAATTGTGTTATTTTTTTATTTCTTTTATATTTAGTTTTTATATAATTAATATGTGCATTAACCGTTAAAAATGCAACATTTGATTGCCACTCTGAAACCTTTTTATCAGCTTGTCTTTCAATTTGCTTAATTTGTGCAATAGCATCCATAATATATTGTTGTACTATAATTGATTTTTCTTCAAATTGTTGTTTTATTGGCTCTTCTAATTTTTCAAATTCATCTTCTGGTATAATTTTTCCATCTATAACTGGCATCATGTATATTCCATTTTGTGCAGATTTTACTTGAAATCCTTCTTTTAAAGAATCTTTACTTAATTTTTCCATAACAACTTCTCGTTTGGTCTCAAACTCTTTTCTTATATGTGATTTTTCTTTTTCGAAGTCATCAGCATTAAATGTTTTTTTTATATCTTTTTTTACTTCTTTTATAAATCCATCCATACTTTCTTTAAATTCTTTTCCCTGACCAGCAGGTAAAGATACTGCTATTGGTTCATTTGGATTTTGGAAATTGTATATATAACACCAATCATTTGGTACTTTTTTCTTTGGAGCAATTGAGTCTAAGTAATTTTTTGTATACATTGTTTTTCCGACACCACTTGGTCCTTCAATATAGATATTATATCCTTTTATAGAAACTTGTACTCCAAATTGTAATGCTTTTATTCCTCTTTCTTGGCCTATTCCATCTGTTACTGGTTCTAATTCTTGAGTTGTTTCAAAATGGAACATGTCTTTATTACATATCATTTTTAAATCTCTATAGCTTAATTCATTTTTATTATTCATTTTTTCCTCCGTATCTCTACTTAATTTTCGAGCAAATTTTTGATTTTTATGATTTTTAAAAACGTAATTTTTTATATCATAAAAAAGTCAAATTTACTATTTTATTTTATCCCTTTTTATCTTTTTTATTTTATATTAGTTATCTATTTTTGTAAAGCTATTTTTCAAAATTTCGACAAGAAATTTTTCCTATTTTTGTTCATAATTTCTAGGAGCATTTTTATTAATGTTCTCTTTTGAAATAAAAAAATTCCTTTATTATTTGAGAACAATTTTTTGAGGCTTTTTCTAAAAATTCATCAAAAGTAATTTCATTTTTTCCGTTTGGTTTATCAGATATGCTTCTTATAACAACAAATGGAATATTATCAAGTTTACAAACTTGAGCTATTGCAGCTCCTTCCATTTCAATTGCATAGGCATCAAATTTTTCTTTTATTTTGTTTTTCATTTTGATATCTGTGCAAAATATGTCTCCTGAAGCAATTGTTCCAATTTTCACATTAAATTTTTGGTTTGGAATGTTTTTTATAGATTGTTTTATTTCATTTATTAAGTTTATATCACTTTCAATAAATTGACCAACATTACTAATATATCCTTTTGGATGATTAAATGCTGTTATGTCAAAATCATGTTGAACTAATTTGTCCCCTATTACAATATCTCCTATTTCTAATTCATCATTACATCCTGCTGCAGATCCAACATTTATTATTGCTTTTGGATTAAATTGGTCTATTAAAATTTGTGTAACTCTTGAAGCATTTACTTTTCCTACTCCAGCTTCCACTAATACAACTTCTATATTGTTAATAACTCCTGTAAAAAATGTTAATTCATATATATTTTTTTCTTCTATTTTTGACATTATATTTTTTATTTCTATCATTTCTTCATTCATTGCAGCTATTATTCCGTACATTTTTTTCCTCATTCCCTTTTTATTAGATTTTTTATTTTAAACAAATTTAATGTATCTCAGTTGTTTCTTTTTGCAATAATATTATATATATGCCAATGTTTCATTGAGCCAGATGCAGTTTTTGCATCTTTTTCAATTTCATCAAACTCAATTATTTCAAACTCATCTTTAAATAAATTAAATACTTGTTCTTTTGACAGAAACACCATTTCTTTTTTGGTTTCTTTCCATGAATCATTTAAACCAAAAAAGTTTCCTACAAAATATCCATTTTTACAAATATTTTGTACTATACTGTTCCACATCTTATAAAAATTGTCCTTTGAGCAGAATGGAATGCTAAAATTTGCAACTATTAATTGAACCTTTTCTAATTTTATATTTTCAAAATTTTGACATTCAAATCTAAATCTTGTTCTTTCTTCATCATTTAAATTTTTGTCTATATATTCTTTTGTATTTTCTTTATCTATTGCTAATACATTCCATCCATTTTTTATTAAATATATTGTGTCTCTACCTGCTCCACATCCTAAATCAATTGCACTTTCGGGTTTTATATTCATGTTTATAAATTTTTTTGTTGTTATATGTGGACCACTATCTTTTGTGGCTTCATAATATTTTTTTGCATTTTTCAAAATTTTATTTCCTTTCTTTTCAAAAAATATATAAGCATCTTATCATATTTAGACTTCATATTCAAGAAAATTAAAATTTGTTAGTTTTGTAATTTTTTTTATTTTACCTATTGACAAATTAAGTTAATTAGATTATAATAATTCTTGTCATATGGGAAAGCCAGTTTAAATATGCAGATGTGGCGGAACTGGCAGACGCACAGGACTTAAAATCCTGCGGTTGAATAAACCGTGCCGGTTCGATTCCGGCCATCTGCACCATTAGAACACCAAGTGTTTCGGAAGATTCAAACTTGGTGTTTTAATTTTTAAAATAGTGAAAGTTCTAACAAAAGTTCTAACACTTTTCCAAAATTAGAATTTTTATTAAGTTAGAAATGTATTTTTAGAAACAAGTTACCTAAAGTGCGAGTTTGGTAATTTGTTCTTTTTTTGTATCTAGTGCTAATTTGTTTTCTATTACATTTGCAGAAATTCTTTTATTTTCTACATCTGCATGGGCATATCTTAATGTAGTTTGAAAATTAGAATGACCTAGCCATATTTGTATATCTTTTAATGGCACACCATTTCTTACAAGCAAAGTGCCACAACTATGCCTTAAATCGTGTAATCTAATATGTCGTAAATGATTATTATCTAATATTTTACTAAAAGTTTGAGTTACATATCCTGGTTTCATTAGTTCTCCATTTTCCATTAAACAGATATAGTCCTTATAATCATTGCAATAAGTATTTCCATAAAACTTCTTATTTTCTTCATATTTATTTGTATATTTTTTTAATAAATCGGCGATAAAGTCAAATAAAGGTAAAGTTCTATAACCAGCATCACTTTTGGTTCTCTCTTTGAATATAAATTGTGTAACACCATCAATTTTTCCTCTGCCGACAGTATGTCTAATTGTTAAAGTCTTATCTTTAAAGTCAATGGCATTCCATTTTATACCAATAACTTCTTCACGCCTTAGACCATATACTCCTGCAATAATTACTGGTAGTTCAATGGGTGTAGTTTCTATTATTTCCATTAAATTTAATAATTCATCTTGAGTATAATAATCTGCTGTATATTCTTTTACTTTTATAGGCTCTAGTTTAGTTGCAGGGTTACTATCAATAATTTCAGTAATAACAGCACTTTTTAAAGCTTTACTTATATTTGCCCTATAATGTTTTATAGTATTTCCTGAAAGACCTTCGCTAAAAAGTAAATCGAAAAAGTCTTGAATGTGTTTAGGTTTTAAATCAACTAATTTAATTTTTTTGGCTTTAAAGTATTTGTATAATCTACCTTTAATAACTTGCTCATAACCGATATAGGTTGTCTGTTCAACTTTTCCTTTTTGTTTTTCTAGCCATTCTAACATATAATCACAAAACAAAATATTTTTGTATTTATCATATATGTTTGGATCTCTTAATTGTATTTTTGACTTTTGTTCATATTCGATTTTAAATTGTTCTAATTTTTCTTCAGCCTTTTTCTTGTTTCCTTTTATGGTATAACCTGTAGGAATCCATTTTGGTTTTCTATTTCCATAGTCATCATACAAATTTAAAACAGCATAATAAAGACCTTTCTTTTTTTGTAAGCTACCTGTTATCATTTTACTCCTTTCCGTTGTAACAGTTTAGATTTAACTTATCATTGATATTTTTTGTATTATACCATGATAACTAAAAAATTCCTACTGTTCTGTCATCATATATTTGATAACATTAACTTTAGGAATTTTATATTCTCTGCCAACTTTTTTACTTTTTATTTTCTTTTCTCTTAACATACGATATGCAAGAGTGTTACTAATTCCACCTAACATTTTTCTCATTTGGTCGAGATTAACAATGTCTGGATAGTCTGTAAACATTAAAGTATAAGTTTCTCTCATATCAGCCATATTTTGTACCTCCTTTCTCGTCACAATAAGCTTGGAAATTCTGTTTTGGAAATCCTTATATAAAAAAAGACCTATTCTACAATAGGACTAATTAAATACTATAACAATATTTTTTCTTATATTTCTGTGTTGATATTTTTATATTTCTATTTATTGATTTAGGAACATCTGAACCAACATTTAATTTTCTATCTATAATTAGATTACCTTTTTTATTTGTGTGATAAGCATTTGGATTCCATTTTCTATATGCTAAATCACTCATCTCATAGGAATAAGATAATTCTTTACTTGCTTCAATATGTTGTTGTTTTACAAATTCATACAGTTGCTTATCAGCTTCATTTTGTCTTTTATTTCTAATCCATTCTCTTTTTGCAACTCTACGATTTTCTTTACTAATTTGTGTTCTGTATGCTTTTTCTTGAATATATCTTGTATCATTTTTTATTATTTTTGTGATATAAGATGGATTAACACCTATTTCTTTAGCAATAATAGATGGTTTTTCGTGTTCATTATAATATTTGTCGAGTATATAGTTCTTTGTATCTATAATAATCACACCTTTCAAGCAATTTGGTAAAATTTTTGTCTACATATTTTTTATACAGTTGTAGCTCTTGACATTTTATATTAATTGTTGTAATATATTACTATATTACAGTTATTAATGTTTTGATACCATTATAAAGTAATAATTGTAATATGTCAATATATTACAATAAAATTTTTGAAAAAATTTTAAGGAGAATAAGATCATGGAATTTAATTTTAAAAGTAACAGTGCATATTCATATATGAAATATGGTGGATATCAAGGAAAATATAAAGGAAAAGAATACTATGTGGTTCCAAATCCAGAGGCTAGTATAAACATTAGAGATTTATATGATATGTTTAGTAAAATGGATTCAATATTAGTTGATTTATTAAATATGGGAAGAATATGTATAGATGCAGAAGATGATCAAACCAAATTTACTTGTGCATATTTTTTCGTAGAAAAATATGGTTTATTAGGTTTTATGGTGGAAGCACCAACTAATCCAGATTTTTTATTAAATGAAGAAGTAACTTTAAAGGAAAATAATTTTATTAATAAAAATTGTGTAATGAGAACTAAAGACTATTTTGATTTATTTTTTCCATTTGCTAACAATGATGAAATGAGTTACACAGTAACAAATGGTAAAGTAGAAATAGAAACAAATTCTGATTTACAAAGAATGTTAAATCGTACATCAATTAACGATCAATTAATTTATTCTAGTTTTTATTGTGAAAAAATAGATTGGATTATTGAATATGCAAAAAAAATGTATAAAATATTTAAAAAGTATGTAGATTTAGCAAATAATAGTATGGATGATTATGATGAATATAAAGCAAGAGAAATTATAAATGATTATTATTTTTCTGGAATACCATACAAAATTAATATGTATGGAAATACTCCAGAAATATCATGGCAACCGAATTCTCTAAAACAAGCGATAGATATGGCTTTTGGATTTATGCTTTGTAGTGAAAAAAATCCTTTAAAGATATGCAAACATTGTGGTAAAGTTTTTTATGCTAAAAATCCTAAAGCTGAATATGATAGTAGCCAGTGTAGAAATCAAGCAAATGTATATAAGAGTAGAAATAAAAATAAAACAGATTAATTGTAGTATTTTTATGAAAAAGGATAAAAATTTTACTAAAATATGATATATTATTGTTAATTAGCAATAATATAAAAATTTCCTAAAGATACTAAAAAAATTGGGCATACTATTAAATAATGATGAAAGGATTGAATGACAATGGAAAAATTAAGTCAAAACCTTTTAGAGATAATAAATAAAAAAGAAAAGGAAACAACTGAATTTAAAAAAGCAGAATATAATTTACCAGACAATCTATTTGAAACAATATGTGCAATGCTTAATAGAAATGGTGGACATATATTTTTAGGTATTGCAGATGATGGAACTATTTTGGGTGTAGATAAAAATTCAGTTTCTAAAATGAAAAAAGATTTTGCAAATTTGTGTAATAATAAAAATAAATTAAATCCAACTAGCTATATAAGTATATATGATTATGAATATGAAGATAAAGTTATATTGTATATACCTGTTTTTGAAAGTGATTTAGTACATAGTACTAAAGGAGAAGTGTTTGACAGAAATGTAGATGGAGATTATAAAGTAACATCTCCAGAAAGAATTGCCAATATTTATGCAAGAAAACAAAAAGTTAATACAGAAGATGAATTATTTCCTTATGCAAAAATGTCGGATTTAAGACCAGATTTAATAAAAAGAGCTAGACAAATGGCTATTAATAATAGTCAAAATACACATATATGGGCAAATATGACTGATGAAGAAATGTTAAGAAGTCTGGATTTTTTAAAAACTGATTTAAAAACAGGACAAGAAGGTTTAACACTTGCTGCAATATTATTATTTGGAAAAGATACTACAATACTATCTGCTTTACCACAACATAGAACAGATGCAATATATAGAGTCAAAAATTTAGATAGATATGACGATAGAGACGATATAAGAACTAATTTAATTGAGAGCTATGATAGATTAATGGAATTTGTAGACAAACATCTGAATGATATGTTTTATCTTGAAGGCAGTCAAAGAATAGATGTAAGAAATAAAATTGCTCGTGAAATATGTAGTAACAGCCTTATGCATCGTGAATTTACAAGTGCATTTCCAGCAAAATTAGTTATTGAGAAAGATAAAATGTGGACTGAAAATGCTAATAAAGCCAAAAGAATTGGAGATATTAATATTAATAAATTTTCTCCATATTCAAAAAATCCTAAAATTGCCAAAGTGTTTAAAGAAATTGGATTAGCTGATGAATTAGGTTCAGGAGTGAGAAATATAGTAAAATATACAAAAATTTATTCAGGAGGAGAACCTACTTTTGAAGAAAATGACATTTTTACAACAACGATTCCTTTGAAAAAAACAATTAATGTTTCTGAAACAAATAGTATAGAGATTTCAAAAGGTCAAAATGAACTTTTGAATGACCCTTTGAATGACCTTTTAGATGATACGCAAAATAAAATCTTAAATTTAATAAAACATAATAATTCATTGACTTATGATGAAATATCAAATCAGCTAAATATTAGTTCTAGTACAGTAAAAAGAAAAATTAAAGAGATGAAAGAATTAAATATTATTATTAGAGTTAATGGAAAAAGAGATGGTTATTGGAAAATATTGAAATAATATTTTTTAGTAAAACATATAAAAAAGTTTAATAAGTGAAAATCAATTATAAAAATAATTAAAAGAAAGGTCAATATATATGAAAATAAAAGATATTAAGAGAGATAAATCTAATTATAAAACAATTAAAAGTGAAAGTGATATTGATGAAATTATAGAACTTCCTTTAAGAAAACCAATGAAAGAGTTATATAGAAAAAATATTATTACTGTAATGTCAAGTGCAAATGAAATAAATGCTAAATGGTTAGATGAAGATGGAAATAATATGTATGAAAGCAAAAAAGACTTTGGCGCAGTTAAGTTTTCATATGGAGATGGTTTTGCTTATATAATATTGGATTATGATTCTCTTTCAGAGGAAAATAAAGCTATAATGGCTGAACTATATGATGAATTAAATCCAGACGAGACTAAACCAACATATGAAAAGCCTATGACTGCTGACCAATCCTATAAAGGAAACAAAAAAGTTATTTATGCAATTCATCAAATAGAAAAACCTTTTCATGCTTGGGAAATTGATTCTGAAGAAACATACAAATTGTTAACTGATGAACCTAAAGACATTAATGAAAAAGATTTTTGGAGAAGAAGTGATTTTGTATATACAACTCCATATACTGAAAGAAGTATTATCATTAGATATCCTGTGACTGAAGAAACTGAAGTAGAAGAAATAGAAGAATATTTTTCTGGTATTTGTTCTAAATTAAAAGAACAAGAAAGAAGAATTACTATTGAGGAAGTAATACAAAATGAAGCCCAATTTATTGATAGAGATAAAACAAGGCTTTATGAAATAACTAGAAATCTATATGCAAAACAAAATAGAACAGTGATATATCAACCATATACAGGACATCTTCTTATTACTGAAAAAGAGAAAAAAGAAATTATTGCTAAACATATTAAAGAAGCAAAAGATTTTGCTGTTGGTATTTTAAAAGAAAGAATTACCGATAATATGACAGATGAACAAAAATATAAAATTATCTTTGATTATTTTATTAATACATACAAATATGATTATTCTACTTTAGACACAGAAAAGGCTTTAGACTATTTTCGAACAGCTTTTTCTAAATATAGAAACGTATTAAGGAAATATATAGAAAATATTGATAATTATAATAATATGAGTAATTATGAAAGAGCACAAAAGATTATTGAACAAATTCCAAGAGATGATGAAAATAAGGAGTTATTGGATTTAATGGAAAATGCTCAAAAATATTATTCTAGTGCACAGCAATTTAAAAATAATAATAGAAACTATAGATGTGGAAATCTTTTTGCAACACGCTATGGTGTATGTCAAAATTTTTCGACTGCATTCAAAGAAATCTGTGATGAATTTAAATTACCATGTGAAAGTATAGGTGGACACATTTTATCAGATGGAATTAATGTTGGGCATGCATGGAATGCTATTGCAGTTGACGATGAGATAAGATTTATAGATATATCAAGTGCAATACACAGTAAAGATGGAACATATGTTAATAACAAACCAGAAGACTTTTTCAATGTCAATTTACAACAGTTAGAAATGGCTGATAATGGGAAAAATAGAACCTTAACGGATGAATCAAAAGAAAAAATAGAACAGATGAAAAGAAAACTACATCCTTTTAATCCAAATGGTGGAGGTAATATGTCAATTAGAAATAGTACAAATGATACTCAAAATTTAGATGACGACGAACTATCATTAGATTAAAATAAGAATTTTTATAAAATAATTAAAACAATCAAAACATAAGTTAACATAAAAAATAAAATTTGACAAGAATATGAAAAAGTGCTATAATATATACATATTCACAAGTGGTACGTTTGATGCGTGAGGGATGCAGAGTACCCAATTAAAATTCAAGTCAATTCCATAGTAAATACACTATGACAACACACACCTTAAAATGGAATTATCCCTCGACTTGAATAACAGGAAGTTAACAATTTAGCTTCCTGTTTCCTTTTTATATGTCTATTTCAATATCATATTCTATATCTTCATACTCTAATTGCGTTTCCGGATCGATAAAAGTATGAGTTTCTTCTTGAAAGTCCTTAATTAATTCTTTAGATTCGCCTAAACCGAATTTCTTGCAAATCCAAATTATAAATTTATTAATAGTTTCATAAAATTTATCTATAATTTTGTGTAAATGATTATTTTCTTTTTCTAACGATCTAATTTTACTTTTGTATTTATATTCAATGTTAAATTCCTTATTTTGAAATTCTTGTTCTAATCTGATTTTTCTATTATTGTAATCAAAATCAAGATTATTGCTTTTTATTTTATACTCATTTTCCAAATTCTTAATTTTATTATTTAATTTTTCATTATCTGCAATTATAGAATCTCTTTCTTTTTGATATTTTTCAGCTTCATCAATGACTTTTGATTGTTTTGATAATTCCTTGTGCAAAGAAAGGTTATCTTTATATAATTCTTTAATTAACTCATCTTTAGGTTTTATAATTTCTTCTAATATTTTCTCGTCTCTTTTTCGTGAGAATTTACTAATATCAGTTATATCTGGAACTTCTGGTAATTCTAATTTTATTTCATTTAAGATTTTTTTAGTATTATCAAAATTTGTAATTTTTTTATATTCTTCTACAGTATAATGCTTTCTATTAGTATCCTCTACAAACATACCTCTTTCTAGGTCAAAACCTTTTGATTTTACATGATTAAAATAAGCATCTTGTAATTTTCTGTAACTATCTCGACCTTTCCAAAAATCTCTTGCACAAATTTTATCAATATCTTTTCCTTCTTTATCTTTTGTATGGACTACAGGAACAAACATTAAGTGCATATGTGGTGCTCCTTCATCTAAATGTACTACTGCTGATATTATATTTTTTTCTCCAAGATTTTTATAATTACAGATAAATTTATAACATTCATCAAAATATCTTTTTGTTTCTTCTTTTCCAATTCTATCAAAAAATGCTTGGTCAGATGTAAATATCATTTGGCACATAATTATACTATTACTTCTAAGATGTCCTTGTACATTATTTTCTTTCATATATTTATCAAATTCTTTTGTATATGTAAATTGGTTTTTCTTAATATAGTAATTTAAATGTGTTCTAGTTGGATCTATATCTTTATTAGTATGATTTTTTGCTTTTCTATCATTGTGAGTACATTTTCCATTTATTTCTGCTCGTGTTAATTTCTCATTTCTTACAATAGCATAACTCATATCTCCATGCACCTCCTTCTTCGCTTGAGATATTGTTTCAATGTCTAACACACTAGACAAACAAGTTTGTCCGTGTGGCAGGGTTTACTCAACCCCACACCCCAAAACCTAAAACTGCTTAACTGCATTTTTAGGTTTTTTCATAAAAGTTTGCTTATCGCAATTTTTATGAATGTGAGTAAAAAAATAAATTTTTTACTCGCAACAAAAAAGCACTTATGCTTTTTTGTATTCACTTTAGCAACTACCAAGAAGAAACCAGAGGGAGAGAGCTAAAGTGAATTAGGTGTAATAATCCCATTTGTTAAAAATAGAATTATTACACCTATATAAGCTGAAACCGTCGGTCGTTCGCCTCGTTTCATAGGTAGTCTAGTAAGTAGCTTTGCTACTATAATTGCTGATACTACTTTGTATCTTTGTTCATACTTGCCCAAACTTTTTACAATTACAAATCCATTTCAAGTTTTGCCACCGAATACTCTTTTATTATTGTGAGTCTATGTTCTAAAATCTCACTCACGCACTTTGTATAATTAGACTGCTTATACAAATACGAATGAACTTTATAGCATCGGCTCATCACACCAAACACTTTTTAAGAGGTGTTGCATTTCTCTTTTGCACGACAAAAAAGCCCGTTTGTAGATTTTTATTCTAAAAACGGACTTTGTCACTTATATATTTAATTGTATTAAAAATTTATAATTAAATAACGTTGTTTTTATATAAATTATACTTATTTTTTATATATAATCCTAATCCAATATGATTTTGATTAATTTTAATTTCTTTTGGATTACCTCCAACATAGGTATATTCTTTAGATAAATCCTTGATATCTTGTGAATTTATATTTTTTAAATATTTATTCTCAAAATAATCTTTTTCTTCCTCTGTTTCATATTCAATAACTACTTCATTTAAACGGTTCATAGCATATATTTCTTCAGACTTGTCATAGCCTTTTTTATAATTAAAAAGAAAATCTCTTAAAATTATTTCCTTACTGTTTTTTATAAAATATTTATATTTATAAGTATGTCCATCATAATGAACAAAACTAGACAAAGGTACAACAGTTTTTAATCTACTTGAATCTAAACACACTACTTGGGTTGAATAAATGCAAGTTGTATTATATTTCAAAAGAAGTGTATAATATGATGTGCTTTTATTTGTCATTAAATAACTATAGAATTCAGTATTATGATTATCATCATCAATTATTTCAATCATATAACTAGGATTTTCTTTGAAATAGTAACCATCAATATTATCTTCTTGTATTTGTTCCCAATTATTTGTGTCTCTTAAAGTATCAAATATATATTCTAATTTATTTTTCTTTTTTAAATTAATTCTTTCTCCAAAATTATAAATGATGGTACTTTCCATTTCGTCTTTCCAACTATGAAGTAATTTTACTGTATACTTCGTTTCATCACTATCTATGAGTTTTGCACAACTCTGACAAAGCCAAATACCATTATTTAAGTCTTTTCTTTCTTTTTCAGTCATATTTTTATTGTATCTTGGTCCACCTGGAGATGCTGCACAAATATGAGAAGCTACACCAATATTATTAATAGTATTATTAGTAGAAGGTCCTATTGTTAATTTTTGACAACTGGGGTTAGAACAGATAAAGGCAACTCTTTTAGCAAGTTTTAATTTAATTGTTTCTGTAAAATCATCTCTTTTATTTTTTTTCATTGTATTTTCCTCTCATTTTATATGCTTATCTCATTTTCTTAGGCCATGGCAATGGATAATGTTTACCATATTGCAAATTATAATGTACTATTTCTGATGTTATATTATTCATAATTTGAGGTGTCGAATCTCGAATAACTTTTTTTACATTATAATCATCATACTTATCTTCTATATAAGTATATCCTAATAGTTTTTGATGTAATAATGTCAAAAAATCATTTACACACACATCAACAGACATAGCAATTAATGTGGATTCTTTTGAAATTTTAGGGTCAATAAAATTTTCCCATTTATGTGCATTATATCTTACCAACATTCCATAACTCATTATCAATAAATAACAATAAAACATAAGGTTAATAGTGCATATCCCATCTATAAATTTGTTAGGTAATATTAGGTATTCTTTATAAAATAGATTGTTTTTTATAACATCATTTTCTATTTTTGTTTGACCTATAATATTAAAGCAAAAGTTAAAACTTTGGTTGTTTGAATTATAGTTACCAATAATCCCATATTCATTAAAAATATCTTCTCTTTCTCTAATAAAGTCAAAATTATCACAAAACATTTGAAATTCATTCTTGGTATTAGGTATTTGTTTAGCTGTATTAGACATTTTTAATGTTGTTTTATTAAAAATATCAGATATTTCTGGTATTTGGCTTAATAATAATTCAAATGATATTTCTTGTTTTTTAAAAACAACATTGTTAAAGAGTTTTAATATAAAGGTTGGAACTCCACTTTGTTTAATGGTAATATTTGTTTCCAAAATATTATCTTTGATATTATCATCTGAAATATAGAAACCATGATCTTTAAAATATTTTAGCATTTCTTCATCTAAATATAGAAGATATGCCATTCCTTTAGCAAAATTATTCAAAGCATAGGAATATAATAATGGATTAGTAGATAAATTAGCATTTTGAGCAGATATTATAAATTCATTAGCTTGTCTAAAACAAGCTGAAGCTACTTCAGAAGAATACAATATCTTAGTTTCGTCATCATCTGGATATTTGTTTTTTATATAGTCATAACAATAATTAGTTTGTTGAAATAGCTGTAAATCTGCTAAAATATCTTTTAGTGGATTAGTTGAAATTTTAGTATTTAACATTTTTACCTCCAAATACTATTATTTTTTGTATTATATCATAACTTATAAAAATTATAAATATCAACAATAAGTTAGACTGCTATTCTATCAAAAGTTCTAACATAGTTCTAACACTTAATTCAAAATTTTAGAAAAGAAGATTTTTGTTTTTCTTGCATATTTATCAATGCTTGTGTTATAATTCTCTTACAAACAAGCTAATTAGAGAGGTTAATAACTACAACTAAAGTAGGTTATCTAATGGTAAAAAACAGATGGCGTAAAATTCTTAAAATCCTGCGGTGGTTAAACACCGTGCCGGTTCGATTCCGGCCATCTGCACCAATGACGTATCTGTTCGAACTAATAGAACAGAATTGATACAAAATCAATCAGAAAATAAAATCTGGTTGATTTTTTTGTTGCTTAAAAACAATATTAAAATCATCCAAGCGAAAGGATGGTGTTTAAAATGAAGATAATTAAGCAAGAGCTACAATTTGAGGAATGTCTAAAACAGAGAATTGAATTTATATGTGAATTTTCTAAAGTTTTTCCTACTTTTATCAATGGTAGCATAAGAAAATTAGAAAAAACTAATCTTACATATATTGAACCACATAGAGTTATTATTAAAAATATTACTTTTTTAGTTTTTAATTATTCAAATGATGTGTATATCTCAAATTTGACTAAAAAGATTAAATTATCCGAGTTAGAAAAATATTTGAAAAATATATAACTGTAAATAATTGACATTTCTTTAAATCGTGATATAATATAGGCAATTGATTATGTATAGTTGTTCGTGAAAACTATACCATTACGTGTACTTTGAAAAATTTATATTATATTGCAATTATATTGTATTTTATTCTGTGGCAAAAAGATTTTAAGAGATGTCAATGGTACTCGTATGTACTTTGATGTCTCTTTTTTGTTAGATTGGAGGTTTAAAAATTGAATGAAGAAAAGAAAAAATGTGGGCTATATATGAGAGTATCCACAGAAGACCAAGCACGTGAAGGATTTAGTCTTCCAGAGCAAAAAGAACGATTAGAGTCTTTTTGTAAATTTAAAAGTTATGAAATAGTAGACTACTATGAAGATGCTGGAATAAGTGCTAAAACTGGTAATCATAGACCAGAATTTGAAAGATTAAAAGATGATATTAAAGCTAAAAAGATAAATACTATTGTTGCTCTAAAGTTAGATAGAATAACAAGAAGTATTTATGACTGGGAAAATTTAATGACATTTTTAGATGAGAATAATGCTTATTTAGACTGTGTTAATGATGAAATAAATACTACAAGTGCTAATGGAAAAATGATTTCAAGACTTTTAATGAGTGTTAGTCAAAATGAAATTGAGAGAACCAGTGAAAGAACTAAAGTTGGTTTAGCAGGTGCAATTAAATGTGGTCATATTCCCCATATTGCTCCATTAGGATATAAGCATGAAAATAAGAAATTAGTAATTGATTATTCTACTAAGGACATTGTAGTTAGAATATTTGATTTATATTACAACGGTTATTCTTATCAAAAAATCAGCAATTTATTTAATGAAGAAAAAGTATTAGGTAAAACTAATTGGAGAGACTCTACCATACAGACTATTCTTGAAAATGAAATATATAAAGGCGATTTTGTTCACGGTAAAAGAACGAAACACCCTACCTATTATGAAGATGTAGTAGAGCCCATTATATCTAAAGAGATGTGGGAAGATTGCCAAGTTCAAAAAAAGAAAAATTCAAGAAGTTATAAGAGGTCACTAACCTATTTATATTTACAAAAGTTAAAATGTCCTAAATGTGGCAGAATTTTAGGAGGTAAAGCTACTACAAAGAAAAATGGTAATACCTATTTTTATTATTACTGTAATGACTGCAAAATTGAATTTAAAGAGAAAATTATAAATGATTACTTTAGTCAATTTATCGATGAATTAACAGAATATGACTCTGTTGTAAATCAATTCTTCTTGCCTATGATAAAGCAAAAATTTGATGAGCCTAAAGAACAGTTAGAAAAAGAAATAAATGAACAGAAAAATAAACTTGAAAGAATTAAAAAAGCATATATCAATGGAGTTTTTGAATTAAAAGAATATAACGAAGAAAAGAAAATAGTTGAAAAAGCAATTAGTGAATTAGAAAGTAAATTAGATACTACTGATTGTGTAGAAGAATTAAGATTTACACCAAAAGATATATTATTAAAAAGAGATATTGATTTTATAAACAAAATTAAATTAGATAGAGAATATCAAGAAAGGACTAAAACTTGGAAAGATTATACTAGACAAGAGCAAGCAGAATTAATAATGAAATATGTTGATGATATTGAACTAGAGTTAATTGGTAACGAAGTTTACGTTAAACAAATTAACTTTAGAGAATCAATTTGTAAACCTTGTCAAGAACTATTTGATAAAGGTTATATAGATACAACTAAGCCTGCAATTTTTGGTAATGTACTTGGTAATATTAGATTTAGTAATTATTTAGCTGAAGAAGAAGTTGGCGAAATCATTATGAGATTAAGACAATATTATGATGTTGGTTATACAGAGGCAACTTACTATGTAGAAAAGCAAGTATTCTATTTCAATTTCAAGGAAGATAACTCTGCTATTGTTAGAGTATTTCCTTTAAAAGATTACTACAAATTAGATCCAGATAATAAAATGGAAACTTATGAATTTGGAATAATTTATATTCGTGAAGAAGATAAATTTCAAATGCAAGAAATTGATACTGCATTTGATTATATTCCAGATGAAACTAATAATAGTGTGATTTATACTAAAGAGCTATCACCTATTTCAGTAGGTGTAAAACCAGTAAAGTTCTGCGAAGGAGATACAGAATAAATGTTGCAACTAAACTAAAAATATTTGCTATGTTGCAACAACAAATTAACGTGGCACGTTTTGTTTTTACGAAGTAAAAATGAAAGTGGCGATAGTTAATTTGGATAAAATTTATCTTGAGAAGATAAATTTTATTGCCTCGCAGAGCCCCCGAGTTGTGTTAGTATGACACAACTCATAGGGGGTTAGGACTTATGACAGAGTCAAAGTCCTGTGCTTCGAAGCAAGTTCAAGGAGGTGGTTTTATTGGAGCAAGAATTAGCGTATTCTTTTCACTTGGGTAGTGATAAAAACAAAAGCAAATTGGCAAAGAAAGTTTCCAAAGGAAATGTATCAGGTACTACTTCTCTTTCTAATAATGCAATTCAAAATGCTAACGATTTATCAAGAGTTAATAAGCATAATTTAAGAGATTATGATAATCAAAGAGAATTAATTAGAACGATTTATGGAACAAATGATATTGTAAATGATGTTAAGCAAGTATATTTAGATGAATTTGAAAAAGCAAGACTAGAATATAATAACAAACAAACTCGTGAAGATAGAAAAATTGAAGATTATTTCAAAAAAGTATGCGATTCACAAAATGATATAGCTTGTGAAATTATAGTAGAACTTGGAGATATGGATTTTTGGAATGATAAAGACCAAGAATATAGATTAAAAATGATTGATGTATATAATGAACAAATAAAGGATTTAATTAAAATTGTACCAACTTTTAAAATAGCAAATGCTACAATACATTTTGATGAAACATCTCCTCATTTACACATTGTTGGAGTGCCAAT
>CALYAA010000011.1 GCA_944393385.1 uncultured Clostridia bacterium | reverse complement strand
TCTGGATTATCATCTGGATTATCGTCTGGATTGTAGTCTGGATTATCATCTGGATTATCATCTGGATTATCGTCTGGATTGTAGTCTGGATTATCATCTGGATTATCATCTGGATTATCGTCTGGGTTATCATTTGGGTTATCATTTGGGTTATCATCTGGGTCCGTACTTGGCTCATCGTATGGGTTTGAGTACTCAATGGATGCTGTATTTGTTGTATTATCATTTACTGTTGCTGTATTTTCTATTATTGTTCCATCTTCTAAATCTTCATTTACTATTACTTCAAAACTCAATTCATAATTTATTGTTTCTGCTGGTACTGTTATTGTTATACCATTTTCTAAATCTACTGCTGTTATAGAATTTCCATTATTAACTGCTACTTTACCATCTATTTTTATACTATTTTCTACAAATGTTGTTTCTTCTGGTATTGTATCTTTTATTATTACATCTTCTGGTAATAATCCATTATTTGTTACTGTTATTTTATATGTTATTTTTTCTCCGCTTACTACATATTTTTCTCCTGTTTCTGTCTCTATTGTTTTTGATTGGGTTACTATTGGCTCTCCATATGTATTAAAATACATAAATTCAACTTCATTTGTTTCTTTTTCTTCTGTTTCTTGTGATATTGTTACATCTTTATATGTTCCTGTATTTTCTATTATTGTTCCATTTTCTAATTCATTTATTTTTACTTTAAATGATAGTATTGAACTTGTATCTTTTGATACTGGTATTTCTATTCCATTTTTTATATCTGTTTCTGTATATGCTGTTCCATCATCTTTGGTATATGGACTTCCATTTAATTTTATACTATTTTCTACAAATGTTGTTCCTTCTGGTGCAGAATCTTTAATTAATGCTGTTGCATCTACTGTTCCTGTATTTGTTGCCGTTAATTCATATATTATTTGTTGTCCTTCTACTACATATCTTACTGGTTCTGTACTTCCTGACTCGACTATATCTCCATAATCTTCTCCTGTGTCTATACGGCATTCTTTGGCTACATCTATTTTTGTCCATTGTGCAGTTATAGTATCATCTGTTTCAAAATCTTCTCCAAATGTGTATATTGCATCTTCTGTTAATGATGACATACTTCCACTATTTCCTGTTTGTGTCCATCCTGCAAAATTATATCCTGGTCTTATTGGTAATGGTATTTCTACTTCATCTCCATATTCTCCTTCTATTGTTGACACTTCTGATGAATCATTCCATATTCCTTCATTTGGATCTATATATAAATTATGAGGTTCTGACACTATATCTTCTTCTTCAACTTCTACATAAAAATTGTTTATATTAAATCTTCCTCTACGTTCACAACCATGAAAATATGTATTTACAAAAAATCCAAAGCCATTTCCAACTATTTCATTATTTTCACCATTTTCGTCATTTGAAGATATATCTATAGTTTGTCTAAACATTCCATCTGATAAAGTTATTTGCTCTGGAGTAGATTTTATTGTTAGACTACCTTCACTTTTTAAATAGTCTCCCTCTTCTTCTGACCCACTGTAGCCTGGTAAATTAAATGCTTTTACTAAAGTTTTTTGAATACCATTAGAATAATCTCCATTAGCCCATTCATCTACATATGGTGTTCTGCTGTCATTGATTGGATAAGAAAATTTCCAAATTGCAGCATTTTTGTTTCCACATTCATCATACCAACAAAATTTACTATAACATTCTGAAGTAATAGTACCTCCAAAAGTTCCCTCTTCTCCTTCTAATATTCCTCCATTGTTATGAAAACTAAGCATATATCCTTGTAATGTATCTCCAACTTTATTTACTCTTAATAACATACCAGCAGAAGTAATAGAATCACCATATTCAACTGTATAATCAAAAGTAAAAGTTTGAGTTTGTTTTTGACGACTATCTGGAATATAATATACTGTATTTTTTCCTTGATATAGCCAGTTTCCTGTCATTAGTATTGATTTACCATCATCATCTATTTCCAAGGCACCAATAAGTGGATGCGTATCTTCCTGCCAATCTATTTTATCTAATACTGTTGTTGCTTTATTTTTAGAA
Source organism: uncultured Clostridia bacterium (assembly GCA_944393385.1). GTDB lineage: Bacteria > Bacillota > Clostridia > TANB77 > CAG-508 > CAG-269. The sequence goes on along the minus strand of CALYAA010000011.1, from coordinate 50,539 downwards.
ATTTCATTTCCTGCTATAATTGTTTTTTCTACAATATTACTTTTATTTTTATCATTTTTGGATGTTGATTGTATAAATAAATTAATTGTTGTTAAAAAAATTAATAGTATAACTATTGCTAAAAATATTTTCTTTTTTGGTTTATTTGTTTTAATATACATATATATCCCCCATTTTCTTTTAATTTTTTATAGTTTGTGAAAATTATTTATTCACATATAATAACACTCCTTTCATCTTAAAACGCAAAAAAAGCTACTTAGCAATACATTACTTTTGGCATACTTTTTGCGTAAGCAAAAATAACATATTGCTAAATAGCCTTATGTTTATGTTTTGTTCTAATCTATTTATTTTTGTAATATACCCTGTGTGTATATATATATATATATACAGCCCCAATGGTTTCAAGCTTTTGCATATTTTATATTTCCTTTCGTGTTTTCAAATAATTCAACATTAGTTTTCATACATTCAACTAAACTTATTTTATCATAACCAATTTTTTTGTCAATAGAAATTTTTTTATTTTTACATAACAAATTGTACTACGAATTTTTTCAATTTAAAGAATATTTTTCCTAATGGTTGAATTCCTACAGTCATTTAGTTTTCAAAAAATACATAAAAATCTTTTCTTTTTTTTTACAAAATAGTATTGAATTTTTTATTTTAATATATTAAAATGTTGTTAGTGTAAAAAATTATTTATTATTACAAAGGAAAAGTTTGAAAAATACTAGAGAATTTATCAATTCTTTTCCAACTTATTTACATTAAGAAAGGAAGGAAATTAATTATGAAAAAGAGAATTACTTTAGTAATATTTTTACTAATAGTACTTATTTCAACAACATCTTTTGCAACAACATCTACAACAACAGGAGCAACATCAAGCACATCAGCAAAAGTAAGATTACAAATTGTTGAGGATAATGTTTGTACAATTCATATATCAGACAATTCTACTTTAGAAAAGAAAATAATTTCTGCTGATATAGATAAAAATCAAATTACAATGCAAATGGAAATTGCCAATAATGAAGAAGCAATAGCTCCTAATGGAGAATTAATGTTAGTAATTGATAGTTCATCAAGTATGAATGAAGAAGTATCAACTGGAGTTACAAGAAAAGATTTAGTTTTAGAATCTGCTAATACTCTTGTAGAAAATTTATTAACTGCAAATCCAGATACTCTAAAAATTGGTGTAGTAACATTCTCATCTAGTACTGATAAGGAAGAAATGGCTACAGAAGCAGATGCACAATTAGTAAGTGATTTTTCTAATGATATAGCTGATTTAACATCAAAAATTTCTGCAATTGAAGGAGTAGGAAATTATACAGATTTAGAAGCAGGATTAGACTTAGCTCATAAAACATTTACAGATGATGATTCAAATAAATTCTTAATTGTTTTAACAGATGGTCTTCCTAATTTGGGACTTGGAATTAATGATCTTCTATCTGTAGAAAAACTAAGAAATATTATGGATCAAGCTAAACAACAATTTTTAGATATGGACGCTGAAAATATAAATATTATATCTGTATTAACAGGTATTCCAGAAATTAGTTTGGATAAAACATTTAGAGAAGATTTTACTACTCATGAAGTAATAACATATAGAGAAGTAATTGAAGGCGTATTTGGAACTGAAGAAACTCCAACAGCAGGAAAATTCTATAATATTCAAGATACCGAAATTGAAGAAACAATTACAGAAAGTGTATATCAAGATTTAATACCTGTTCCAAAATCATTAACAAATATTACTGTTACAGACTATTTTCCACAATATATTGTAGATAATTTTGATTTTGCATATGTTGAAGGAACAGATTTAGATAATGTTTCTACTGAAATTGATAAAGATACAAATAGTATTACTTGGACTATTGCAGAACTTCCATCAGGAGAAAAAATGACTTTACAATACACATTAACTTTAAAAGATACATATAATGTAGAAATTCTTGATGATGTTCTAGATACAAACGATAAAGTTGATGTTACATATACAGATCCAGAAATTCCTGATGAACCACAAACAGAAACATCTAATGAAACTCCAAAAATCAAAGTAGTAGAAGTTGACGATGGTCCAGATACAGATCCAACAACTTCTCCAGAGCCATTTCCAGAAACTGGTGCACCAATTGCACTTGGATTAGTTGTTATAGTAGCACTTTTTGCAATATTCTTTGCAAAAAAATATAATTACTTTGATTTTTAATTTTAAATTTTAGGAATTGAATTATTATATATATTTATAAGAGATTTAGATTACATTTAATCTAAGTCTCTTCTTTTCTACTTATATAATAAATTTCTACTTATATAATAATTTCTAATCATATAATAAATTTCTCTTCTTAACTTTTTAAATATTTTATAAAAACCCTTGTAATTTTTTATAATTTGTGTTAATATAATTAAGTAATTATTTAGGGGCATAGTGTTAATGGTAGCACATCGGTCTCCAAAACCGCTTGTCTGGGTTCGAATCCTAGTACCCCTGCCATATTATTGAAGAGTATAGTTTTAGGCTATACTCTTTTTTGTTACTTACTCTAAACATTGAAAGGATTTTATAATGAACAAATTAATTTATCTAATAATTTTTTTTACCATAATTATAAGTATTTTCTTTATTCCAATTCTCTCTGCAATCAATATTGAAAATTTAGAAATTTATGAAGAAAGTCAAATTATTTTTTTAGGCAATAAAAATTATGCCTGGCCAATTCCTGGTTATACTACCCTCTCTTCCCCATTTGGAAAAAGAAAAGCTCCAACAACAGGAGCTTCTACTTTTCATAAAGGTATTGATATCCCTGCTCCTGAAGGAACAAAGCTTATTGCAACATGCAATGGAACAATTACATTTACAGGTTTTCTCGGTGGAGGAGGTTATACAATTACTCTAACCAGTTTAGATGGTATAAAAATATCTTATTGTCATGTCTCCCCTAATTATATTGTAGAAGTTGGAGATAACATTTGGCAAGGACAAATTATTGGTCATGTTGGTCCAAAATATGTGTATAATGTTTCTGGCAATATTTATTCTGACCCATCAAATGGAAAACCAACAAATGGAGCAACAACAGGATGCCATTTACATTTAGGTTTTCGTGTTAATAATAATTACGTTAACCCTATTGATTATTTACAATAATCTACTTTTATGTTATTATATTTATGCAAAATAATTGCTTACTAATTTTAAAATTATATTCAAAAAAATCAAGAAAAGGACTGATAAATTTATGGCATTTGACGGAATTGTTACAAAAAAAATAATTAATGAATTAAAAAATGATTTAATTGGTGGAAAAATTGAACAAATTTTTCAAAATGATAAAAACACTGTGCTTTTTAAAATTTATGCCAATTCTTCACATTTTTCTTTAAATATATGTATAGATGCACACAATTGTAGAATTAATTTAACTAATCACCCAAAAGCAAATCCACTTGTTGCACCCAATTTTTGCATGTTGCTTAGAAAACATTTAGTTGGTGGAAGAATTTTAAAAATAGAAACATTTGGATTAGAAAGACTTGTAAAATTTGATATTAGTACTGTAAATGAATTTAATGAATTAGAGAACAAAACACTAATTATAGAATTAATGGGAAAACATAGTAATATAATACTATTAAATAGCAAAAATATTATAATTGATGCATTAAGACATATTACCGCTTCAGATGAGCATTATAGAGATATTTTACCATCAAGATTATATGTTTTTCCTAATTCTGAAAAAAAAGAATTTACAAGTATAAATAGTTTTTCAAACTTCTACTCAGAAATTGAAAAACAAATAGATAATATAGATAATGATAATAATATAGAAGCATTAGCAAAAAGCATTTCTAATACATATACAGGTTTTTGTTTATCATTTGTAAAATACAGTATTGAAAAATGTAATATTAAGAAAATAAATAGCCAAAATATAGAAATACTATATAATTATTTTAATAATATATTATCTTCAAATAATCTTAAATTTGAAAACTTATATAAAAATAATAAATTAAGTGATTTTGTTTTAACTATTTATGAAGATAATCCTAATAATGAAGATTGTAAAAAATATATATTAAATGATTTTATTGATAATTTCTATTTTAAAAGAGAAACTATTGAGACTTTTACAAATTATAGAAATAGCATATTAAAAATGATTTTGGACTTATTAAAAAAATATAATTCTAGATTATTAAGCATAAATTCAAAATTACAAGAATGTAGTAAAATGGATGAATATAAACTATATGGTGAACTTATTATTTCTAATCTTTATAAATTAACAAATACTCATACAGATTATATTGAACTAGAAAATTATTATGATAATAATAATTTAATAAAAGTACCACTTGATAAAAAATATTCCCCAAATCAAAATGCACAAAGATATTTTAAAAAATATAATAAACTAAAAAATGCATTACAAATAGTTTCTATACAAAAAAGAGAAACTGAGCAAGAATTAGATTATATTCAAAGTATTGTATATGAATTAGAAACATCCTCTACTTTAGAAGAAATTCAAGATATTTTCGAAGAAATTTCTGAAAATATAATATTTAAAAATAGTCTAAAAACAAAGAAAAAGGAAAAAAGAAAAATTTCAAAAAAGAAGAAAAAAGAAAAAAACTATTCTCCTTTACACTTTAAAATTGATGATTTTGATTTATATGTAGGCAGAAATAATAAAGAAAATGATTGGCTTACATTTACTTTTGCAAATAAATCTGACATTTGGTTTCACACAAAAGATATTCATGGAAGTCATGTAATATTAAAATGTGGAGATTCTGACGTTTCTGATGATGTTTTAGTTAAATGTGCTAAAATTGCTGCTGAACATAGTAAAGCAAAACAGTCTTCTAATGTTCCTGTTGATTATTGTAGAGTTAAATTTGTAAAAAAACCTATAGGTAGCAAACCTGGAATGGTTATTTTTACAAATAATAAGACTATATATGTAAATCCACTCAATAATTAAGCAAAACTTAAATTAAGAAAGCCACTCTATATAAATTATTTTGCAATACCGCGTAAGCGACCAAATGGAGCGTAGCGAAATGCGACTTGGAGCAACCTACATATAAAATGAAAATTTAGTAGGTTGCGACACCAAGGTATAAAAAATAATTTCATATAGTGGCTTTTATTATATAAGTTTTATTTAATTACTTCTACATCAAGCATTAATTTCTCACCATTTATTGAAACTTCTGTATAAGTATCTCTTTTTGTATTATATTCAATTGTTTTTGCTAATGTTTCTTTCATTATTTCTTTATCAAATTTCTTAACAAGATTTTCTAACATTTGATTTTCAGATACATATAATGTTATTTTATCTAATACTTCAAATCCTTTATCTTTTCTCATATTTTGAACTTTTGATAGAATTTCTCTTACATATCCCTCTTCTTTAAGTTCTGGTGTAATTGTTGTTTCTAATACAACTCCTATTTCTCCTTCACCAGCAAATGCGAAACCTTCTTTTCCTTGCATTGTTACAAGTAAGTTTTCTGAAGTTAGTGGTATTTGTACTTCATCAATTTCTATATATTCTGTTCCACCATTTTTTACTTTATTTGCTAAATCCATTTGATTTAATTTTGAAATTGCTTCTCTTATTTTAGGTATTAATTTTCCATATTCTTTTCCTAAAACAGGTAAATTTGGTTTTATTTCAAAATGTACATAATCAGACATATTAGCTCCAAGTTCAACTTCTTTTACATTTAATTCACTTTTTACAATATTTCCATAGTATTCTGGTAAGGTGCTGGCAGATATTAACATTTTTGAAAGTGGTTGTCTGTTTTTGATATTTGCTGTGTTTCTTGCACTTCTTCCTAGTTTTACTATTGTGTATGCTAAGTCCATTTCATTTTCTAATTTTTTGTCTATTTCTTTTTTATTTACTTCTGGCCATAAACATAAATGAACACTTTCTGGTGCATTTTTGTCAAGTCCTACAACTAAGTTTTGATAAATTTCATCTGCTATAAATGGTACAAATGGTGCTGAAACTTTTATTAAATTTACTACTACTTTATATAATGTTGTATAAGCTCCTATTTTGTCATCAGTTAGCTCTTCTCCCCAGAATCTTTCTCTATTTGTACGTACATACCAGTTTGAAAGACTATCTGTAAAGTCTTCTATTTTTATTGCTGCACCTGTTATGTCATATTTGTCTAACTTGTCGGCTACTTCTAAAATTAGTGTGTTTAATTTTGATAAAATCCATTTATCCATTATGTTTTCTGATTTGAAATTACTATATTCTAATGGGTTGAATTTATCTATTTCTGCATATAGGCAATAGAATGAGTATACATTCCATAATGTGCTTAAAAATCCTCTTTGTGTTTCTTGTACATTTTTTATTCCTAATCTTTTAGGTAACCAAGGACTACTGCTTACATAAAAATGCCATCTTGTTGCATCTGCTCCTACTGTATCTAATAATTCCATTGGGTCTACACCATTTTTCTTTGATTTTGACATTTTTTGTCCATGTTCATCTAAAACATGACCTAATACTATACAATTTTCATATGATGCTTTATCAAATAAACATGTTGATATTGCAAGTAATGTGTAGAACCATCCTCTTGTTTGGTCAATTGCTTCTGAAATGAATTGTGCTGGGAAGTGTTTTTCAAATTCTTCCTTGTTTTCAAATGGATAATGTAATTGTGCAAATGGCATTGAGCCTGAGTCAAACCAACAATCTATTACTTCTTTATATCTTGTCATTTCTTTTCCACATTCTGGGCATTTTAAATGAACATTGTCTATATATGGTTTGTGTAGTTCGATATTTTCTGGACAGTCTATTGCTTTTTCTTTTAATTCAGCAATACTTCCTATACATTCTTCATGACCACATTCACATTTCCATACTGGTAGTGGTGTTCCCCAATATCTGTCTCTTGAAATTCCCCAGTCTATTACATTTTCTAGGAATTTTCCAAATCTTCCTGTTCTAATTGTGTCTGGATACCATTTTATCGTATTATTATTTGCAACTAGTTTGTCTCTAACTTTTGTCATTGAAACAAACCAGCTTTCTTTTGGATAATATAGAAGTGGTGTGTCACATCTCCAGCAATGTGGATATGAGTGTACATGTTTTTCTTTGCTAAATAATTTGCCTTGTTCTGCTAACCATTTGCAGATGTCTTCATTGCAGTCTCTTACAAATCTTCCTGCCCAAGGCTCAACTTCTGGAACAAATTTTCCTGATTTATCTACTAAGTTTACAAATGCAATTCCATTTTGCTTTGATACTAAACTATCATCTTCACCATATGCTGGTGCTATGTGAACAATTCCTGTTCCGTCTGTAAGTGTTACATAATCTCCATGAATTACTACAAATGCTTTTCCATCTACTTTGGCAAATGGCATTAATTGCTCATATTCTAATCCAAGTAAATCTGCTCCTTTAAATTCTTTTACAATTTCATATGGTGTTTCTCTTAGTACTGATTCTACTAAGTCTTTTGCTAAAATATAGTTTTCGTATTTTGGCTCATCATCTGTTCCTATATTTGCTTTTACTTCTACATATGTGTATGCTTTATTAACACATAATGCTAAGTTTGATGGTAATGTCCATGGTGTTGTTGTCCATGCTAATATATATGTGTTTTCTTTTCCTTTTACTTTGAATTTAGCTATACATGTTAAATCTTTAACATCTTTATATCCTTGTGCTACTTCATGTGATGAAAGTGCTGTTCCACATCTTGGGCAATATGGCATTACTTTATGTCCTTCATATAATAATCCTTTTTTCCATAATTCTTTTAATGCCCACCATACTGATTCTATATAATCATTATGATATGTTACATATGGATGATCCATGTCTACCCAGAAGCCTACTTTATTTGTCATTTCTTCCCACATATGAACATATGTAAATACACTTTCTTTACATTGTTTTACGAATTTTTCTACACCATATTGTTCAATTTGCTCTTTACCTGAAATTCCAAGTTTCTTCTCAATTTCAAGTTCAACTGGTAATCCATGTGTATCCCATCCGGCTTTTCTATCAACATGATATCCTTTCATAACTTTATATCTTGGGATAATGTCTTTCATTACCCTTGTTTCAATGTGTCCAACATGTGGCTTTCCATTTGCTGTTGGTGGTCCATCATAAAATGTGAAATATCTTTTGCCTTTATTCATATCAAAATTCTTTTGAATGATTCCTTTTTTCTTCCACATTTCTGCAACTTCTCTTTCCATTCCAACAAAACCATTTTTTAATTCTACTTTTTTATACATAATAAATCCTCCTTTACTATTTTTGTCTGTCTGGGGTCGGTTCCCAAATCGTCTGGGGTCGGTTCTCTTTTTTTCTAGGGTCGGTTCCTATTTTTGCTTTTTTTTGCTTGGTATGTCTTGTAGTTCAAATCTGTATTTTTGCGTTACATTTGGATATTTTTCGTGGTCTACTTCTGATAAAAACATTTTCTTTGGTCTTATCCATAGTCCACAGTCTTCATATAATTTCCTGTATACTACAAATTCTTCTTGTGTTTCAGAGTCTTTGGCTACATCTTCTACCAAGTAGTAGTCTCCTTTAAAGTGCTTGTAAATTCCTTTGATTTTTAGTTCTTGCATCCTCTTCTCCTCCTTTTTTATTTGCAAATTTAGGTGCTAGTTTTTTTGTTGTATACAAAAAAAATGCCCTAGCATACATTTTTTTGTATGTTAGGACGAATTATCTCCGCGGTACCACCTATTTTAGTAATCTTTTATCTAAATTTATTATTTATATTTTGTAAAGTTAATTTTTATCTCCTCACAAAATTTTTGACTACTCTCTCAATATCTTTAACGCAGATATACGGCAAAACTTACTTTTTAAATTATATATTAAAATTTATGTTCAGTTTTGCAACTTAACTAGGTGATAACATAAATTACTTGTATGATTATTATTTTACAAATAACTTATAGCAATTTTGCTAAATAATTTTTACTTTCAAACTCTCACCTTGTGTTTGATTCTCTGTAAAGATATTATATTATTTGTATTGTCCTAGTTCTTGTTTTTTTGTTATTATATCACGTTTTTTTATTTTTGCAATAGTAAATTTTATTATATTTATAAATTAATTATTTTTTTTATAATTTCCATATCTTCAATTTTATTAATTCCAAAACATTTTTTACCTAAATCTTTAATTGAAGCGCCTAAATGATACATCTCTTTATTATCTATTATAATAAATCGATCATGAAATTTATTTGTTATAGCAACTTTTAATACTGGATATTCTTTATTAAATTTTTGAATATCTAAATTTTGAATTTGACTTTTGTTAGATGTTAAAATAACTACCTCTACATTATTTTTCTTTTTAGTTAGCATTTTTAAAATACTATCATCAATATAATTATCTATAATTTGAATTTTTTTATTAGCCTTTTTGATAATATCTATAATTAGACTATATGCATCATATATTTGACCTTCAAAAAATATTTTTTGTTTTATATTATCTTCTTGTTCTAATTGATTAAAAATTTCATCAAATTTTTTGTCGTGTTCTAAAAGTTTATATTCTACATTTGTTAATCTTTCAAATAGTTGCCCATTTGCAGAAAAGAATTTTCTCATTTCTACAAAAGCTTCTATTATTCTTATACTTACTTCAATTGCTATTTCATTTTTTAGTAATCCTGAAAGCATAAGAATTCCTTTTTCTGTAAAAACATACGGTAATTTTTGCTTTCCTCCTCGACTATTTGAAGTCGCATATTGCGACTTCAAAACTTCATACTCAGTTTTTGTTAATTGAAAACAAAAATCAATCGGAAAACGTTCTATATTTCTTTTTACAGTTTCATTAATTCTCCTAACCTCATAATGATACTGTCTTGCCACATCACTATCTAGCATTACTTGTTTGCCTCTTATTGTATGTATTAATTTTTTTATTTCTTCATTTGATATTTCATTTTGAATTACTAATTTATTTTCTTCCATGGCATCACACCTTTCTTTTAAATTATTCCTTGTTATTACATATTATATTATAATTTTCAGCAAAATACAACATAAACGCAAAAATTTGTTCATTTTTTGCAATAGTAAATTTTAATTTTTGATTAAAATTTGAAAGAAAAAGTTAAATTAATGGACTCTTAATAAATGTATTTATAGTATACTATATAAAATGATGTACTTATGAAAGGAGGACAAATTGGAAGAACTAATTTTGAGTGCTCAAAATGGAAATGAAGAAGCTTTTACAAAACTAATTTTATCAATTAATGATGACTTATATAAAATTGTTAAAACAAGAATATCAAATGAAGATGACATTGCTGATGCTGTTCAAGAAACAATGATTGAAACATATAAATCAATAAAAAAACTTAATAGTCCAAATAAATTTAAAAAATGGGTTATTACAATTTTGATAAATAAATGTAATAGAATTTATAGAAGAAAATATAAAAATGATGTATCAATTGATGAATACAATCTAGATTATATAAAAACTAATAACATTATTGATATAGAAAATGATTTAAATTTCTTTGATATAATAAAAAATTTGAACTATAATGAAAGGATTATAATTGTCTTATATTGATTTATGGCAAGTAAGTTTTGCAAAAATTTATAATGGCAATTACGATAAAACAAATTATTCTACAATTTCGTTTGCTGTTGTGAATAATAATTTAGTAAAGGTGGAGAACAATCTGAATTTTTTAACGAATAATTTTATAAAATTGAAACCAGTACTTTTTACATTTGTAATTTAGTACTGGTTCTTTTTGTTATTTCCTTTCATATGTAACGAATTCATATTCTAAATCATGGTCTTCGTCTTTCTTTTTTGGTTCTCTTGAAACTTCTTTCCAAATTGTTTCATTAATTCTTGGAAATACTGCATCTCCTTCAAATTCTTGGTCTAGTTCAGTTACATACATTTTTTTAACATATGGCATTAGTAAATTGTAAATCATTGCTCCACCTATTACAAAATATTCATTGTCTTTATCTTCTATGTATTGTTGTATTTGTAACATTGAGTGAATTACTTCTGTGTCTTTATTATCTATTCTAAAGTCTGGGTTGTTGGAAAATACAATCTTCTTTCTTTCTCTTAAAAATTGTCCTAATGTTTCATATGTTTTTCTTCCCATTATTACTGTTTTGCCTTCTGTTAATTCTTTGAATTTTTTTGATTCTGCTGGTAACCCCCAAATTAATTTGTTATTTTTTCCTATTACATTATTTTTTGCCTTTGCTACTATTATGCTTAACATTTTTATACTTCCTTTCATTATGTTATAAATTGTAAAATTTTATTAAAATCTAAAATTTTTGTCTATGAAATTTAAAAAATTTAAAAAGTTAATATATTTTTTGTTCTAAAATATTCCTACAATTTCTTCATTTTCATCAATATCTATGTTTTCTGCGGCAGGAACTTTTGGTAGTCCTGGCATTGTTAATATATTTCCTGCATATGCTACTATAAATCCTGCTCCTAGTTTTAAGTCTAAATCTTTTATTGTTATTTCAAAATTGCTTGTTATTGTTATATCTTTTGGATTATCTGAAAATGAATATTGTGTTTTTGCTATACATATTGGTAGATTTGTATAGCCCATTTTTTTGAATTTATCTATTTTCTTTAAAGCATTTGGCATTAAAGTGACTTTTTTTGCTCCATATATTTGTTTTGCTATTTTTTCTATTTTGTTTTCTATAGAGTCTTCTAAATCATATATATATTTAAAATTATTTTTTTTCTCACATATTTGAATAATTTTATTTGAGATATCTATTGCTCCTTCTCCGCCTTTTGCCCAACTTTCAACAATGCTTGATTCTATATTTCTTTTTGTTAATTCTTTTTGTACATATTCTAATTCTTCTTTTGTGTCTGTGTTGTATTTATTAAGTGCTACAATTATATTTAGTCCAAATTTATTTTGGATATTGTCAATATGTTTATATAAATTTTCCATTCCTTTTTGTAAACATTCAAAATTTTCGTTTAGAATTTCTTCTTTTGGAGCTCCTCCATGATATTTTAGTGCTTTTATTGTTGCAACACATATAACTACATTTGGTTTTATATTTGCTTTTCTACATTTTATATCTAAGAATTTTTCTGCTCCTAAATCTGCTCCAAAACCTGCTTCTGTTACTGTATAGTCAGATAATTTCATTGCTAGTTTTGTTGCTATTATAGAATTACAACCATGTGCAATATTTGCAAATGGTCCTCCATGAATTAGTGCTGGAGTATGTTCTAGTGTTTGTACTAAATTTGGTTTTATTGCATCTTTTAGTAATACTGCCATTGCTCCTTCTGCTTTTAAGTCTTTTGCAAATACTGGTTCTTCGTTTTTGTTGTATCCTATTAATATATTTCCTAGTCTTTGTTTTAAATCTTTTATATTTTCAGACAAACATAAAATTGCCATTATTTCAGATGCTACAGATATATCAAATCCATCTTTTCTTGGAACTATTTTGCTTTCTCCAGATAAGCCAGTTTCAACTACTCTTAATTGCCTATCATTTAAGTCCACACATCTTTTCCATACTACTTCATTAATTTGTAATTCGTTTCCAAAATAAATGTGGTTATCTATCATTGCTGATAGTAAATTATTTGCTGATGTTATTGCATGGATATCTCCTGTAAAGTGTAAATTTATGTCTTCCATTGGCGCTACTTGAGCATATCCTCCTCCTGTTGCTCCTCCTTTTATTCCAAATACTGGTCCAAGTGATGGTTCTCTTAATGCTAATATTGAATTTTTTCCTATTCTTCTTAATCCGTCTGCAATAGATATTGATATTGTTGTTTTTCCTTCTCCTAATGGTGTTGGACTCATAGCTGTTACTAGTATTAATTTTCCATCTTGATTATTTTTATATTTTTCTGGATTTGAAATTTTGGCTTTATATTTTCCATATAATTCGATATCTTCATCTTTTATATTCAATTGTTTGGCAATTTCATCAATTTTTTTTAATTTAACTTTTTTTGCAATTTCTATATCTGTCATATTTAATTTCATTCCTTTCTCAAGGCAGAAATTTGGTCGAAATGCAATTAGTTTTCAACCCTATTCCTTTATCTTTCTAATTAATATCTTAATATTAATTAAAAAAATTACTTGCTATATTTATAATATTTTTAATTTTTATATTAATTATAAAATTATGCAATCATTCCTATAATTATTCCAAGTAATGCTCCTACAAAAACTTGAATTGGTGTATGACCTAATACTTCTACCAATTTTTCTTGTACTTGCACATTTGTAAGTCCTGGTGTGTCTATAATTTTATTTAAAAGTTTTGCTTGTTTTCCTGCTGCACGTCTAACTCCTGCAGCATCATACATAACAACTAGTGCTACTATTAATGAAAGTGCATATATACTAGAATCAAATCCTGAACTTTTTCCTATCATTGTGGAAATACACATTGTAATTGCAGAATGGGAGCTTGGCATTCCACCAGCTCCTATAATTCTTTTAAAATTAAATTTTTTTGTTTTTATCAATTCATATATAACTTTAAATGTCTGTATACTAAACCATAACATTAGTGGTACATATAAATATTTATTTGTTATAAATTTTTGAAAGTCACTCATTTTATTTCCTCACATGCTATTTTTAAGTATTATTATCTTCTATAAAATCTTTTTCTTCTAATTCACCATCTTTTTCTAATAAAATTGTAATTTTCTTTTCTGCTTTTTCTAACATATTGTTACATTGTTTTGCTAATTTCATTCCTTCTTCAAATTTTTTAACTGATTCATCTAAATTTAAATCACCTTTTTCTAATTCTGTAACAATTTTTTCTAAATCTTGCATAGATTGTTCAAAATTTTTTTCTTCCATATCTAATATCATTCCTTCCTAGGCATAAATCTGGTTATAAAAGAAATATTTTTCAACCTTATCCTTATTTCTTTTTAAATGTACTAATCTAGTTTTGTGTTTTCGACTGTAAAATGAAAACCTCAAAAGCTCACATTTGTAACTTTTTATATAATATTGGTTAGTATATTATTTTTTTTATCATTCAACTGCTTCATTATCATCTGTATTATCTAATTTTATCTTAATATTTTTACTTTTGGTTACATTTCCATTTTCATCTATAATTTCTACAAATGCAACTTTTTCTCCTGTAAAGTTTTCAAATCTTATATCAGTTGGTAATACTGTTTTCTTGATTGTTTTCATTGAATTTATTCCAATGTCTATATTCCAACCATAAGAGTAATCATATAAATCACTACCTTCATTACCAAAGTATAATTTAACAGAAAGATTCTTTAAACTTGTATTTCCTATATTAGATAAAGATATTTCAAAATCAATACCATCATCTTTATAATAATTATATGTATTATCTTCTTTTGGATTACTTGTTTCTATAAACTCAACATTTAATACAGATATTACATCTAAGACTCTAAATGTTGTTTCTACTGTTTGTTCCATTGCAGGTTCAGTTGTTGTAACTTTAACTGAATATTGTAAAGTACCTTTTCCTATATCTTCTTCTTTTATTTCATATTCATATCCTTCAACTTCTTTGGTTTCTCCTGGTTCTATTCTTTCTACAACATTTTCTTCAAATCCGTCTGGTGATTCTATAGATATTCCTTTTATTGTAGATGTTCCTGTATTTGTTATTACTGTTTTAAATTCAACTATTTCTCCTAAATTATAACCAGCATCATCTTGAGAATCATTAATTATTTCTAATTTTACAATCATTTTGTCTTTAACTGTTAATCTATATACAAACATTTCTCTTGTATATTCTATTGTATCTCCTCCGTCTTGCTGTGTTGTAGCAGTTACTTTAAAATGTGCATCCCATATACCATTTCTAGCTAGAAAATTTGTTGTTATTTTTTCAGTAGAACCTGCTGTAAATGGTTCTGTAAGATCCCATTCTTGAGTTCCATATGTTTCTCCATATTGATTTTCTAATTTTTCTAGTGATATATGTACATTATATAAAGTAATGTCTCCAATATTGTTTAAAGTAATTTCATATTCTATGTCATCATTTTCTTCATATGTTGATTTTGGATTTACTATTTCTCCAATTAATTCTAACTTTTCTTCACTTTCTACTTTTGGAGCAATTATTGTACTTAGTTCTATACTTTCTTTTTTATTATTTTGTAAATAACCAACAGATATAGTTACTTCTTTTGTGTCTTCTTTTTCTACTACTGCAATTGTATCAATAGAATATCCATTTGGCAAAATTTCACTATTTAAATCTCCAGATTGTCCTAAAACATCTTCTACAGTAATTCCTGATATAACACTGTCATAATCCATTGATTTTATTCCTTCAATCATTTGTATAGCTATATTTAGTGCCGTTGATTTTCTTTCATTTCTTAGTTTTATGTTCATTAAATTTGAAAATAAACTTGCTATTAATGGTACAAAAATTATTAAAATTACTACTGCAATTGTTGCATCAACACCTGTTATCCCTTTATTTTCCTTTATCTTATTAACCACTTTATTTTCCCTTTCTTTTGTTAGTATTACTAATATATAATATATCAATAATTATCAGTAAAATCAATACTTAATATTAATTTTTTGTTGGTAATTGTTGCAATTTGTTATTTTAATGTTTTTATATAATTTGAAATTGTAACTTTCCTATTTGCATTTGTTAGTGCAAAACTCTTTTCATGTATAGAAAAAACAACATTTCTTTTGAAAACAAATAATTTTATTTTCATTTTAAGTTGCTGAACTAAAAAGTCTAATATTATTTCATATACAAGAAAAAAGAAAGCCAGAATAATTCTAGCCTTCAAAGTATATTTTTTTATTTATTTACTGTGTCTTTTAATGCTTTACCAGCTTTGAATACTGGAGCTTTAGATGCAGGTATTTTTATCTCTTCTTTTGTTTGAGGATTTCTACCTTTTCTTGCAGCTCTTTTTCTAACTTCAAAAGAACCAAATCCAACTAATTGGATTTTATCTCCTCCTTTTAATGCTTCTGCAACAACTTCAACAAATGCATTTACTGTTGCTTCTGTTGCTTTTTTTGATTCTCCTGTTTTTGCAGACATTGCTGCTACTAATTCAGCTTTGTTCATTGCGACTACCTCCTATAAAATTTTGTAATAATATGTACTTATATTGCAGTTGTTAAGCAATATCTGTACTTTCTGTTTTAATTATTCTCCAAATTATTATAAAATCCCTCTTTTTTTTTTAATAAATTTTGAATTTTTTTAAAATTTTCAAGATTTTATCTCCTTTTGGAAGCATAATTATATCTTCTTCATTATAAATTTTTAAAGTTATAACTGCTAAAACATATATTATTACAGCAAATAACATTGCTATTATTGTTGCCTTATTTCCATAAAATATACCATTATTCATTAAAAGTAAATAAATTGTATATGAACATATTCCCATAATACCTGATGCTATAATTGGCTTTATAACAAATTTCATAAAGCTTAAATCAATTTTGATATATTTCTTTAATACAATATATACTATCATAAATGCAGTTGCATGACAAAAGATTGTTGAAATTGCAGCTCCATAAACATTTAATGCTGGTATTCTTAATAAAATTAAATTTAAAATAAGTTTAACTAAACATCCTGCTCCTAATGCATATGCTGGAATCATTACTTTTCCAAATCCTTGTAAAGCTCCACTTATTGTTTGATTTAATATTGAGAATATTACTCCTATTGAAACTAATTGAAGTAATAATGCTCCAGAGTTTGCATTTGGATAAAGTAAATTTAAAATTGGTTGTGCAAACACAACTAATCCTACAACACAAGGTAATCCTATTAACATTGAAGTTAATAAAGAAAATGATACTCTTTTTGTTGCTGTTTTTGTATCTTTTTTAGCTCTAGCTGCTGATATAGCTGGTACTAAAGCTGTAGAAAATGCTATATTTATTGCAAGTGGAAGATTTGTTACTGTATCTACTTTTCCTCCTAATATTCCATATAATGTTTGTGCAGTCTCAGAGCCTAAATAAGTGCTTAAAATTCTTTTAACAGTAAATGAGTCTATATTTTTATTAAAAGATGTCATAATTGAACTTAGTGTTAATGGAATAGATACCATTAATATTCTTTTTATAATTGTTTTTACATTTTCATATTTATAATTAACTGTTTGTTCAATTTCATTTCCTATTTCTTTTCTTTTTGTTCTATAATATATAAACATATATGCAAAACTAGAAAATGTTGCAATAGTTGTTGCTAAGTTTGCTCCTGCTGCCATCATTTCTGTAGATGTTGTTGTTATATATGCTACAATTTCTACAATTATTATTGTTAATACTGTTTTAAATATTTGTTCTATAGTTTGTGCTCTTGCAGTAATTTTTAATGTTCTTCTTCCATTAAAATATCCTCTAAATACAGATGATATAGAAACAAAAAATATTGCAGGTGATAATGCTATTAATGTTAATTCTGCTTCTGGAATTTGAATCCAATTATAAGCAATTATATGTGAGAATCCAAATAATAAAACAGTTCCACATGCTCCTATAATTCCAAATGTAGCTAATGCTACTTTAAAAACTCTATTAGCTCCTCTATTATCTCCAACAGCTAATCTTTCAGCTACCATCTTAGATATTGCATTTGGAACTCCTATTGATGATATTGTCAGTAATAATGCATATATTTGATATCCACTTACATATATTGCATTTCCTGCATCACCAAATCCTTCTCTATTTGTTAAATATAATGTATATATAAGTCCCAATACTTTTATTAGAATTTGTGAAAACATTATTGTTATTACACCCTGCATAAAACTTTCTTTTTTTATTGTACGTTTTTCTTCTGTCATATTTTTTCAACCATTCCTTATTATATTATTATTTAGGCTTTAAAAAAATCATCAATTTTATATTAAGGTTGCCTATTACCCATCTAACAAATTTTATATAAAAATATAATTATTATTAATTGTATGTTATACATTTTTTTTTATTATATATTTCCTTTTTAAAAATATCAACAACTTTTAAGAATTTTATTGACAAATTTCACTTTTTGTATTAAAATATTTTAGTACATATTGGAAATATGATTTAAATTTAAACTTCTCCCCGGTAGCTTTAAATTTAAATTTCATATAAATATAATTAATTTAGGAGGAAATATTTTACCATGAATAATGTAACATATAGTGCAAAAAAATCAGAAGTTGAAAGAAAATGGTATATTATTGATGCTGCAAATAAACCACTTGGTAGAGTTGCAACAGAAGCTGCAAGATTACTTAGAGGAAAACATAAACCAACTTTCACACCAAATATTGATACAGGTGATAATGTTATTATTATCAATTGTAAAGATGTAAAATTAACAGGAAATAAATTAAATTCAAAGTCTTATAGACATCATTCTGGATATATTGGAGGAATGAAAGAAACTCCAGCATTTGTTATGATGCAAAAAAATCCAGAAAAAGCTATGATGCTTGCTGTTAAAGGAATGTTACCACACAATTCTTTAGGTAGACAAATGGCAACAAAATTAAGAACATTTGCCGGAAGTGAACACAATCTTCAAGCACAAAAACCAGAAATTTGGAATTTTTAATTTAAGGGAGGAACAATTATAATGGCTAAGTCAAATAAAATAACATACTTAGGTACAGGTAGAAGAAAAAGTTCTATAGCTAGAGTTAGATTAGTTGAAGGAACTGGAAAAATAACAATAAATAAAAAAGATATTGAAGAATTTTTCGATTTAGAAACATTAAAAGTTATTGTTAGACAACCATTAACTGTAACAAATACATTATCTAAATATGATGTTATTTGTTCTGTATATGGTGGAGGTGTTTCTGGTCAAGCTGGAGCTATTAGACACGGAATTGCTAGAGCTTTAAATGAAGCAAATTCAGAATATAGACCTACATTAAAATCAAATGGATTTTTAACAAGAGATTCTCGTATGAAAGAAAGAAAGAAATATGGTCTTAAAAAAGCAAGAAAAGCACCTCAATTCTCTAAGAGATAATGAATTAACCTCAGAAATACTAAAATTTCTGAGGTTTTTATATTATTATAATAATCTATAAAAACTAGTATAATGAAATATTAATTTAACTTTTAGTTTTATTTCATTTTAACTTAAATAACATTAAATTTAACTTTTTTACATATCTGCTGCATCAAATAAGAAGCTACCCATATATACTTGTATAATAGGTACTAGTATTATTACTACGAAGAAAATTAATACTATACCAACTATAGAATAAACTACTTGTGGCATTACTGCAGTTATTTTTTCCATTGTATTTTTTATATCTATATTCATATACTCTCTTAATTTTCCAAGCATTTCAGTTAAATCTGTTTGCATACCTATTTTTAACATCTCTGTTTGCATCATAGAACATAATCCAGAGTCTTCAAATGGTTGTATCCACGAATAACCTGTCAAAATATTATTAATTGATGTTTCTATAAGAGCTAACATTACTTGGTTTTTAGTAATATTTTTACTTACTTCTAGAGCATCTTGTATTCTCATTCCATTTGTTACATTTAATTCTATAGCTTGTATAAATCTAGAAAAATCCAATGAAAATATCAATTGTCCAAATATTGGCATTTTATATTTAAAATAATGGAAATTATATTTACCTTTTGGTGTATTTATATATAATACTATTGCTCCAACAACAACAGCAACTATCGCAGTTGGAATTGGCCAATATTGCATTACTTTAGCTAAAAAGTTTTTAAACCATATTGTCATTGCAGGTAATTCTGCATCTGATCCCATTTCATCAAATAAATTTTCTATTTGTGGTATTGCTACTAATGTTCCTGCAACTAGCAATACTATAATTCCAATAAATTGAATTATATTTGGAATTAGTATTTTTTTTACTTTTTTAGTTAATTCTGAAGATTCTTCTAAGTATTTTACTGCTTGTTCTAGTGATGTTGTAAGAGATCCAGAAAGTTCTCCAACTTTTACCATATTTATATATATATATGGAAAAATATCAGAATAATACTCCATTGTTGAATACATATATTGTCCAGCTTCTAACCCTGCTAAAATATCTTCTAAAACACCTCTTAAAGACATATTTTCTGTACTTTGTATAATTGTTGTTAATGCATGTATATTATTAAAATTTGCCTTTTTTAATAAATAAAAATCTTGTGTAAAAATAATTATATCTCTTGTTGTAATTTTTTTCGTGGCTTGCATATACATTGACAATCTTTCAAATGTTCTACTTGGTGCTTTTGTTTTTGTTGTAGTAAATTGTGCGGTATTAATTGTTTTTAAAATATCTTTGTTATTACTAATATTCTTTCTTTTTGTTTTTTTGCTAGTTGAAGTAAAACCAACACGAATAATATCTATTGGTGTTATTTTATTTTCTTTAAGCCTTTCCATTAGTTTTTGTTTATTTTCTTCTTCAACTTTGTTCTTTACAACTAAACCTTTATCAGTTATCCCTTTATAAATAAATGTTGGCATATTTACTTATGTTAGTTATACAAACTAACATTATCTCCTTTCTTAAAATTATCTTCTTCCTCTTTTTATTCTTAATTGCATAACAGTTCTATTAAGCATTTCATAATTTTTTTCCTCTACTTGAGCTTTTGCTTGTTCAAGAGTTATTTTATCTTCTATAAATAAATTTGCTAGTGATGAAATTAAACTTACACTTCCTTTATCTGCACCACTTTGAATTGCATCTTCTATTTCTGATACACTTATTTTTTCTTTTCTAATAACTCCAGAAACTACATTATCTACAACCATGACTTCTGGTACTAATTCTAGTTTTCCTGATGATCCTAATAATAATCTTTGAGAAATAACTAATTTTAATAAAGATGATAGCAAATATTTTATTTGAGCTTGATCTCTTACTTCATAAAAGTTTATCATTCTGTCTATTGTTTCTGCACAAGATTTTGTATGTAATGTTCCTATTACTAAATGTCCTGATTCAGCCATTTCTATAGCTGCTTCCATTGTAACTTTATCTCTAATCTCTCCTATTATTAGAATATCACAATCTTCTCTTAAGGCATTTTTTACACCATCATGATATGTTAAACAATCTCTTCCACTACCAACTTCTTTTTGTACTATCAATGAATTTTTTGATTTATGCATATATTCTATTGGGCTTTCTAATGATAATATTTTTTTATTTTGTGTTTCATTAATATGATTTACTAATGCATTTAATGTTGTAGATTTACCAGAGTTTGTTTTTCCTGTAACTAATATTAAACCTTGTGGTTGATATGTCATTCTTCTTACTACATCAGGTACACCTAATGCTTCATATGGTGGTAGTTCATTTTTTATAATTCTCATTGTAAATACTGGTATTTCATCAGCATATGAAATATTTACCCTTAAACGTGTTCCATCACATACATATGATGTATCTAATTTTCTTGTTGTTTCAAGAGTTTTAGCTTTTTCTGTATTCCCATTTATTATATAATCACAAATTTCAAACATATCATCATCTTTTAATTGTTTTTCTTCTTCATAAGCAATTAATGCTTTTTTTATTCTAAACATTGCATGTTGTCCTGCAATTAAATGTATATCTGATGCATCCTTTTCTATTGCTGCTTTAATTATTTTATCAAAATTTACCATAATTATATCTTATATGATTATTTATTTTATAATCATATACTCCTTTCTTTAGATTTTTATTATTATTAAATTATTTTTAAAAAGTTTTTGTATTCTTTATGTAGAGTACCAAAATCCTCTTAATGTTTTAAAATACAAGTTCTATTTTCCTTCTTTAGTTAAATAAATTAAATGTTTTGTGTTATATTAAAAGATCAATAGCTTTCTATTTAATTCCTCAAGGTTGGTAATTCCTTCAACAACTTTTCTAATTCCATCAACAACTAATGGTTTATATTTACCTTTTAATGCTTGTTTTCTAATTTCAATACTTGATGCTCCATTCATAACAAGTTCTTTTATATCATCATCTAAGTCTAATATTTCAAAAACACCAATTCTTCCAACAAATCCAACATTATTACATCTTTTACATCCTACAGGAGAATATGTTTTCTTTCCTTTTAAATTAAATTCAACTCCATATTTGTTTCCTATTTTTTGGATAATATTTTTTTCTTCATCTGTATATTCTCTTTCTTTTCTACAATATGGACAAATCCTTCTAACAAGTCTTTGTGATATTGCTGTTGAAAGTGTACTGGCTATGTCATAATCAGAAATTCCTATTTTCCTTAATCTAGTTATAACCTCTACTGCATCAATTGTATGTATTGTTGACAATACATAATGTCCAGTTTGACCAGCTTGCATTGCAATTTCTGCTGTTTCTTTATCTCTAATCTCTCCAACAAGTATAATATCAGGGTCTTGTCTTAATATCGTTCTTAAATTTCCTGCAAATGTTGATTTTGCATCAACTTCAATTTGGTTTAATCCTTCTAAACGAATTTCTACTGGATCTTCAATTGTTGTAACATTTATATTTGGTTTATTTAAATAGTCTAACATACTATATAATGATGTTGTTTTACCTTCTCCTGTTGGTGCTGCTATAACTGTAATACTATTTCTTTTATTAATACTTTTATCCAAATCTTCAGGTGTACCAGGATAGCCTAAATCAAATATACTTTTTATTGAATTATTTTTCTTTAAAAGTCTTAATACAAATTTTTCTCCATAAACATTCCTCTGAGAAGATACACGTATATTATAATTTTCATATAATAATATTCTACCATCTTGAGATTCTTGTTTCTCCTGGTGCATATTAGAAATAGCTTTTAATCTACCTACAACAAGTGATAATTTATCTATTGGAATTGTTGTAGCAACAAAAAGCTCACCATCAATTCTGTATCTTACTCTTATTTGGTCTTTTTGAGGCTCAATATGTATATCACTTGCTCTACTTTTCATACCATTTTTTATAATTGAATCTACTAATTCTGTTATGTTGGACTCTTGTCCCATTTTTTTTACATCTTCTGTTGAAGAACTTCCATAATTATTTAAAATATCTATAATGATGTCAGAATATGTTACATATGGTTCTACTGTTAGACCTTTGTTTATCATAAGCATTCTAATAGCATCAAAAATTCTTTTATTAGTTGTATCTGCAAAGCAAACTTTAATTTTATCATCTTCAATATCAAAAGGAATTGCATTATATTTTTTTGCCATTTCTAGAGATATATAATCAAGCATATTTATTCTTATAGAATCATCTGTCAATATAACACCTTTTACGCCCAATATTTCGCCAATTGCCTGTATTAATGCACGAGAGTCACAAACATTCATATCTTTAATTATTTCGCCTAATTTTCTATTTGGACTTTTCTTTTGCTCTAACAAAGCTTTTCTTACATCATCTTCTGTAACCAAACCTTTTTTGATGAGCTCTATTCCAATTGGCTGTCTCTTCTTAAACTCCATGTATACCATTCCTTTCATTAGTTTTCTTTTGTTTTAAGTAATACTATATGTATTAACATATGTCTTATTATTAATGATCAAATCTACTCTTACATTTTTATTATCTATAGCAGAAAACACACAATTATCTATATCTGAACAAATTTTTATATTGTCCATATATATAGCATTATCTAAAAATGTATATTGATGATTAGATTTTTCAAATATTATATAATTTCCTCCTTCACCTACTTGTTTAACAAAATTTTTATCTAAATTAATTTCTTTAGTAAAATATGTATTAAATTTTATAAATTCAGAATTAGAGATTGTGTCTTCTGTTGTTTCATCTACATTTTTATAGAAAAAAGCAGAAATTCTTGTAACAATCCCAACTACTGCAATTACTGCAAGTAAATATATAATTAATGATACTAAAGACATTCCTTTTTGTGTTTTAATAAATTTCATTAACCAACGATTCCTTTCTGGTAATATTTCAACAATTTTTAACAAATATATTTTAATTATCAATATTTCAAATGTACCTTTTTTATCTTTTAAATGCATTTATAATTATTTTTTACGTTTTAATTTCATTTAAAACATAAATTTATTATATTTAAGCAAATAATAACAATTATGTTACTTACTCCTAGATAAAGGCCTAGTGGAAATTCTTCAAATTTAATTGGTTTATTTCCTGTTTTTAGTTTTGTTATATTTCTAATCATAATATGTAATATTATTTCTACTACAAAAACAAGTAATACAAATAATGATATTTTATAATCAACAAACATTACAATCATTGTAAAAAATATTGCTAAATTAATTATATAGTTTTCTTCTGCATATCTTCTAAGTAAAAATGTGTCTGTAGATATAAGTATAATATATACTGATAAATATATAGCATATCTATATATACTAGTAGGTTCTATTATATATAGATATATCATATACATTAAAGATATGATAACTCCATATGCAAGAACCTTTTTATTAATTGTTCTATATTCATTATCAATTGCAGAAATTAATATTAGAGCTGTAAAATATAAAATCATAAACATAAATGTAACTACTTTTTGTAGATTTAATGTATAAACATCCATTTTTAATGTAGATGCTAGTAATACAAACATAACACCACTTAAAATTTCTATTATTAAATATCTTGGTCTTATTTTTTGTTTACAATGTTTACATTTTCCACCTAAAAATATATAGCTCAATATTGGTATTAGTTCTAATACTCCTAATTTGTGGTTGCAATTTGGACAATATGAATGTTTTTTTATAATATCGATGTTTTTAGGAATTCTATAAACTGCTAATGTGTAGAAACTTCCAAAAACTGCACCACTTATAAAGATTATTGCATATAATAATTCATTCATTTTTTATTTTGTTAACTATATAAGCTAACATACCCCCTATTTTTAGTATTATTATCAATTTATTACTTTTATTTATTTTTATTAATTACTAGATTTACATCATTTTTATTATATAGAGTAATTCAGGCATATACTTTGTATATGCCTGATGTTAATAATCTTATTTTGCTGTTGAAATTGGATCTATATAAGATACAGAGTTTGTTTGGAATACAATTTGTCCTACTAACATTGCATATTGTTTATCAATTGGGAATGTTGTTGTTGCAGTAGTTGTTGAAACAGGATATCCTGTTGCAGATGTAGGTACAGCTAAAGCAAATGTATTATCTTTATATACCATATATATTGAATCATCTTTTATAAATACATTATATCCATCTTGTATTTGAGTTCCAGGATTTGTGACAGATGCAGGTATTACATTAATATCACTTAAATCTGCTTGAATATCAGCTATATAATCAGCTATATGATCCTTTGGTTTGTAACTAAAATCTGATGTTGTTTTCATCATAACTTTTTGACTTACTGCTTGAGCAGCTAATTGCATCTTTTCAACAACATCTGCTTGTGTTGCCATTACTCTTGAATTTTGTGATTGTGTTATAATTCCGTTTTCTCCTCCTAATGTAGAGATTGCAGCTCCTGCGATTATTAACATTACAACTATTGTAACTACTAATGAAATAAGTGTTACTCCTCTTTGGTTTCTTTTCATAATTTTTCTCAATTCCTTTCTTTTTTTATTAAAATTAAATTTAAAATATTTAATTTTCGTTTACACTTTTAATTGGCTCTAAATAATAACTTGCATCATTTGAAGTTAATCTTATTTGAGCTACTAAAATTGGATAAGTCCCATATGTTGTATCTACTACCAAATTGTTTTCTGTATCATAATAAGCCATTCCATGATTAAATGACGAATCTACATAAACAATTGTTATATATTTTTCATCTTGGGTTTCTCCATTACTTAAATATACATGATATCCATCATTAAGTTCTATAAATTCACCTTCATTTTTTTTGAATGTATCTAAATTTATATTTGAAATTTTATCTTTTGATTCATCTATTACATTTTCCCCAAGCTCAGAAATTATAATATTTTTTAAATCAAAAGCATTTCCTTTTTCTGAATTATCTGTATCTATATAAGAATTGCTTGGTTGATATCCATCAATTGTTGCTACATTTACAATTACCTCTTCTCTTAATTTATTAAATGCATTTTCTATTTTACTTATAACTTCATTTTCTTTTTCAGATGTTAAAGTTATATCAATACCTTCTTCGTCTTGTTTTTTTGTTTGATTAAATTTAAATATCACAAGAAAAATAAGTTCTATAGCAACTATAATAGCAACTATAATAATTACTAGTTTAATTAATGGAATACCTTTTTTTTGCTTCACAAAAGCATCCCTCCCTTCTACTTTTCCTTTGTATATACTTGTATTTTAATAACATAAAATATTTTGAAAGTATTTATTTACTACTTCCATTTTCAAATAATGATCCTCCTGATTGATTATTCTGAGTATTTCCACTTGTTCCTGTATTATTGTTTATAGATTCACCTGACAAATCTCCTGATGGAGAATTCGTTTCTCCTTCTGGAATTTCTTCTGTATCAATCGGTGCAAATGGATTTGCTTTACCAGGTTTATATTGATCTGTTCTTTCAAATCCTTCTAGATCACTAGCTGTAATTTCATATGTTTTAATAATTGCATCAGTATTATCTTGAACATTTGTATTTATTTCATTTTTTATATCTTCAGTTGCTTGATATGTTACTTTCTCTGGTAAAACTTTATTATTAGGAATAAATCTATAAAATAATGCACTTAAACATAACAATACAGCTAAACATACCAATAAAGAGATAATTATTTCTCTAAATATTACTTTTGACATTTTAACTCCTTTCTATTGCGTTTACAACTTTACTGTGTTGTAGTACTTTGTGTTGTTGTTCCTGACTCTGTAGTAGTTGTACTTTGTGTTGATTGAGTATTTGTACTTTCTGTTCCTGTAGTACCTTCTGTTGTTTCCCCAGATGTGTCTTCTGGAACTGGGTCAACTATATTTAATCTAATGTCCTTACATACAAATGTTGCTGTTAAATTATAATCTGTTACTTCACTATTTTCAACTTCTTCTCCTTCTTCAGTTGTTTCTGTTGTTGTTTCTTCCACTTGTTCACTTGAGACTAATTTAAAATTTTCAATTTTAAAAACTAAAGTGTTATCTCTTTGTATATCATACAAAAAATCTGCGATTTGTATGTATTCTCCTACTACAGTAAAATTTAAATCATATGTTTTAGCAACACTATTATTTACTGTAATGTCCATTCTTAAATCAACACCTTGTTTTTCAGCATAATTTCCAAGTGTAATCCAAATTTTTTCAATTTCATATTCTTGAATTTTACTTAAAGGAATTCCATTTTCATCAACGCCTAAATCTAATAATTGTTGATAACTTGCTTTTTCAGACATAAGTGTTTTATAGGCTGTTTGTTGTTGAGATAATGCTTCTGTATATTTGACTTCTTTTTGTTCAACTGCTTCATCTATTAATCCATCTAGCTCACTATTAGCATCAGAAATTTCTTTAAAACTATTAATTATTATTGGGCCAAGTACAACGCCTCTTAAAACAATCATAGCCGCTAATGCTAATAATAATACTGTTACTAAATATAATACTAATTTTCTCATGGTAAATCACCTTCTATCGATACTGTTACAAAATCACCTTGTTTCATACCACTACCAGAAATAACATTGTTTAAAATCCCATTAATTTGTAACTTTCTTTTAAAATAACCTAAACCAGGATATTTTGGAGATTGTGCTTCTATTACAATATGTTTTCCTGTAGGATTTGAAATTGAAGTAATTTGAACTGTTTCATCTATAACAGTCATAATTTGATTTAATAAGTTTGGTATTAAATCTCTATTTTCATTTACTTCACTGATTTTATTATTTATTGTGTTTAATTGTTCAATTAATGTTGAATATTCTGTTGACTTACTGTTTATTTTACTTGTATCTGTCATTACTCTCATGATTTCATTTTGAATAGATGAAGTCAATGATTTTACTTCTACTTGTTTATCTTCTATTTGTGCTAGTAATATTTTTGAAAATACAACATAAACAATAATAAAAATTAATAATGCTATACATATTCTAAGTGTAGAAAATTCTGTTTTTGTCATTTCTGTTTTAAAACTATCTAAACTTAATTTAGAACTTGTTGTTTTTCTAACTTTTCCTCCACCAGAACTTCCACTTCCTTTTTTGCCAGGAAATAATTCAATATTTACATTAAGCTTATCTTTTAGTTGTGCAGATTTAAAGTTTATTCCTTTTATTGATGGTTCTATTTGTTGTAATGCCAATGATATTGCAGAATTCACTTCCACATAGTCTTTGATATTAGTATCTTTATAAGATGTTTGGATAAAAAATGGTTTTAAAATCTCACATTTTATATCTACTAAATAATCTTGAAAATACAAATCAATATTATTTATATTAGAAAGTGTTCCTGTAATATATATTTTACTTATTTTATCTAAACTTTCATTAATAATATTTTGAACAGCAGCAACAATATTATATATTGTTGGAATGATATCATCTATATATTTTTCACTATCATTTTCTTCATCTTCTGTAAGTACCTGTGAATCACTTGTGTATATTGTTGTATTTCTTAAAATATCATAAACTTTTGTAACTGAATTTTCTTTTTGACTAATTTGCTCAAAAATCTCATCACTTCCAAAATCAAAAACTTGTATATCTCCAATTGTTTTTCCATATAAAGTTGTTATTGTTGTTTTATCTTCCAAATTAACAATTAAAACATTTTCATTGTCATCAATTTTAATTAAATTTGGCAAAATCATTGGAACTGGTGAGATTGCATCCAATTTTTGACCAGTAAATGTTTCTTTTATCTTATTTAAATCTACTTTATTTTCACTTACATTTATAACTTTGATTTTTTCTAATTCATTTAAATCATCAACAAAAGCATATCTAATTTCAAATGAATTTGCACTATATCCTTTTTCTGTACAATATGCCTCAAACTCTAATTTTACAGCTCTTTCTAAATCTTTTTTACTTAATTGAGCAAACATGCTAAAGTATTGGTATGATTCATCTGTTAAATTAACACTTATTGGAATATTTGCACTATTTGTTTCTTGTATTATTTGTTCTATTGCTTGAGAAACATCAGAATAAAATTTTACTCCAAAAGACTCTACCCTTACATTATCTTTTTCTTTGGAGACTTTTGCATATTTAATTAAATTTTTACAAACATATAATCCCAAACTTTCTGCCATTTTATTCTCCTTATTATTTTTTTACATTTACTTTTATTCTACCTCTTATACCGGGAGTTTGACACTTTTGAAAGTTTAAAATTGATGTAAGCATTTAAAATGCTTAATTTTTTTGTCAAATTTTTCTTTTTTCTCTTGCGTGATTTGTCGTGATGTGGTATAATCATAAAAACTAATGAAAGGCTTGGTGTACATGAGATTAAAAGTTAATAAATCTAAAAATTCAATTAATTACTACATCATTACAGATATAAAAACAAAACAAGGAAAACGTTCAACTAAAGTTTTTAAAAAACTTGGTAACGAACAAGAAATTTTAAAAATCTCTGATGGACTTTCTCCTTTAGAATGGGCTAAAAAGCAATTAGAAATTGTAAATAAACAATTAGAAGAAAAAAATTTGAAAATTACTGCTGAATTTGTTCAATCAAATATAATTGATCAAGATAGGCAATTGATATTTAATTGTGGTTATCTTTTTTTACAGGACATTTACTACAGTTTAGGATTAGAAAAAATATGTAAAGATATTTCTGATAAATATAGAATTAAATATGATTTAAATTCTGTGTTATCTAATTTGATATATGCTAGAATAATAGAACCTTCTTCCAAATTATCTGCTTTTGAAACTGCTAAATCTTTTCTTGAACAGCCTAATTATGAACTTCAAAATATTTACAGAGCTTTAGAAATAATCTCTAAAGAAACTGAAAACATTGAAGCTACGGTCTACAAAAATAGTTTGAAGGTTGTAAACAGAAATACTAAAATTTTGTATTATGACTGTACAAATTACTTTTTCGAAATTGAAGAAGCTGAAGGTCTTAAACAATATGGAAAAAATAAAGAGAACCGTCCTCTACCAATTGTTCAAATGGGACTTTTCATGGATGGCGATGGCTTTCCTCTTGCTTTTGTGATTGATAGTGGTAACACAAATGAACAGGTAACTCTAAAACCTTTAGAAAAACAAATTATTAAAGATTTTGAATTATCTAAATTTGTAGTTTGTACAGATGCTGGACTTGCCTCTCGTGAAAATAGAATTTTCAATAATATTCAAAATCGTTCTTTCATAGTTACTCAATCTTTAAAAAAAATTAAAGGACATTTAAAAGAGTGGGCTTTATCAAAAGAAGGCTGGCATAAAATAAATTCAAAAAAATTAATTAATTTAAATGACATCGATAATTCTAGTTTTAATGACGAAATATTCTACAAAGAAAGATGGATTAATGAAAATAATTTATCACAAAGATTGATTGTTTCATACTCACCTAAATATGCAGCTTATCAAAAAAAGATTAGAACCAATCAAATTGAAAGAGCTCAAAAACTAATTGATAATCCTACTTCCATTTCAAAAAATAGGCAAAATGACCCAAAGCGTTTTATCAAATCTTCTTCCATTACTAATGATGGCGAAATCGCTGATAAGAAAGTTTTTTCTCTAAATCAATCAGCAATTGACAAAGAAGCAATATTTGATGGATTTTATGCAGTTTGTACTACTTTAGAAGATGATATCAGTGAAATTATTAAAGTAAATAAAAGAAGATGGGAAATTGAAGAATCTTTTAGAATTCTAAAATCAGACTTTAAAGCTAGACCAGTATATTTAAAAAGAGATGATAGAATCAAAGCACATTTTACGACTTGTTTTTTAGCACTTCTAATTTATAGAATTTTAGAACATAAATTGCAAGATAAATATACAAGCTGTGAAATTATTCAAACATTAAGAAATATGAATTTGAGAGAATTAGAAGGAATCGGATATATTCCTGCATATACACGAACTTCTTTAACTGATGAATTACACAAAATATTTAAGTTTAGAACAGATTATGAAATAACAACTTTAAAAGATATGAAAAAAATTTTTTATTCTACTAAAAAGAAGTAAAAATCACGCATTTTTCATCAGCATCGTAAAAGCCTGTATCACAGATATATACTGTGTTACAGACTTTTTACTCTTTCAAAAGTGTCAAACTTGAGATTTTATTCTCCTTATTATTTTTTTACATTTACTTTTATTCTACCTCTTATACAACAAAAGTCAATATTTTTCGATAAAATGTAATATAGTTGTTTTGTTTGTAATATTTTTGTAACACAATCGTAACATTTTAAAAAGAACTTGTTTTATCAATAGTTTAATTAATTTTATTTAATGCATAAAAATTTTTTTATTGGAAATAATAGTAAAAAATAAATAAAATTCGAGGTTTATTTTAAATTTTTATTATATTTACCTATGAAAGGAATGAATTTTTTATGAAACCATTAGATTCAAAAAAAGAATATCAAAATTATGTTGATAAAAAATCCCCAAATTCACCTATTTTAAAAAATTGTTTTAATGCTTTTTGGGTTGGTGGATTAATTTGTACTATTGGACAAATTATTTTAAATATCTGTAAAAGTAGAGGTCTTTCTCAAGATGTTTCAGGAACAATAGTTTCTATCATTTTAATAGGAATTAGTGCCTTTTTAACTGGTCTTAATATTTTTAACAAAATTGGAAAATTTGCAGGAGCAGGTTCTCTTGTTCCAATTACTGGATTTGCAAACTCTATTGTTTCTCCTGCAATGGAATATAAGTCTGAAGGATATGTTATGGGTGTTGGTGGAAAAATGTTTACTGTAGCAGGTCCTGTTCTAGTTTTTGGAATTTCTACTTCTATTATTGTTGGTATTATTTATTTAATATTTAATACTCAGTCAATTACTTTAGTTTAAAAATGAAAAAATGTCTTTAATTAATTATAAAGAATTTAAAAAAACTTAGTATTAATAACTTTAATTTAAATGAAAGGAATGTAATTTTTTATGGAAAAGTTAGGAAAACAAACTATTAAATTTAATAATCCTCCTGTAATTACTTCTACCGCTTCTATTGTTGGGCCTAAAGAAGCAAATGGTCCTTTAGTACAATATTTTGACCAATGTTTAGAAGATGAATTTTGGGGAGAAAAAACTTGGGAAAAATCTGAGAGCAAAATAATTAAAGAAACCGTAAATATGTGTATTTCTAAATCTAACATCCCCTCTTCTGATATTGAATATTGTTTTGCCGGAGATTTATTAAATCAGTGTATTTCTTCTAGTTTTGGTTTAAGAGGATTAAATATTCCATTTTTAGGAATTTTTGGAGCATGTTCTACTTTTGTTGAAGGATTAAGTTTATGTGCAATAATTGTTGAAGCTTGTGCCCAAAATGCAATATGTGCAGCTTCTAGCCATTTTTGCAGTGCTGAAAAACAGTTTAGATTTCCTTTAGAATTAGGAAATCAAAGACCTCAAACATCTCAATGGACTGTTACAGGAGCAGGTACTGCAATATTATCAAAAACAGGAAATGGTCCTTTTATTACACATATTACAAGTGGAAAAATTGTTGATATGGGAATTAAAGATGCAAATAATATGGGTGCTGCAATGGCTCCTGCAGCTTTAGATACTTTGATTTGCCATTTTCAAGATACTGGTCGTTCACCAAATTACTATGATGCAATTATCACAGGCGATTTAGGATATATTGGTAAAGATATTTTAATAGATCTTTCTGCTGATAAAGGTTATAATATAAAATCAAATTATAATGATTGTGGTGTTATGATTTTTGATAGAGAAAAACAAGATACTCACGCAGGTGGAAGTGGTTGTGGATGTTGTGCTACAGTTTTTTCTGGATACTTTTTTAAGCAATTTCAAGAGAAAAAACTGAAAAGATTATTATTAATTGCTACAGGTGCTTTAACAAATTCTACATCTTCTCAACAAGGTGAATCAATTCCTGGAATCGCCCATGCAATTAGTATAGAATTATAATTATAAAAAAGTTATATAAAATATATCTTTATAAAAAATGTTATTTCTCTAATTTTATATTGTCTTCTTAATAACAATTTTTTTATTAAATTTGTAAAAAATACACAATATGAGAAAGGAATGAATTTTTATGGATTGGTTACAAAATGTGGATTGGCTACAATTGCTAAAATGTTTTGTTACAGGTGGTGCAATTTGTGTAATAGGTCAGATTTTAATTGACAAAACAAAATTAACTCCTGCTAGAATTTTAGTATTGTTTGTTACTACTGGTGCTATACTTGGAGGTCTTGGTATATATCAATATTTAGTTGATTTTGCTGGTGCTGGTGCAACTGTACCTCTTACTGGTTTTGGATACAATTTGGCAAAAGGTGCAATTAAGGGGGTTAGAGAATTTGGATTAATTGGTGCTTTTACTGGCGGTATTACCTCTGCAGCAGGAGGTATTGCTGCTGCAATATTTTTTGGATATATTGCATCTTTAATATCAAAACCAAAGATGAAAAAAGAATAAAACTTTTTGTCTGTAAGTTGTCAGATGGGTTGTCAGTGGGGACGGAGATTTTGACACTAGAATTGTGTCAAAATCTCCGTCCCCACCGACAACCCATCTGACATACTGACATTAATTTTTATATTGACTATCTACTTCTTTAAGAATTACATCATGTGCTTTGCCTTCTGCAATACTTACATTTGACACTATTGTAAGTCTTGCTTTTTCATGTAATTCTTTAATTGTAATTGCACCACAATTACACATTGTGGATTTTATTTTTGCAACTGTTATTGCAAGATTATCTTTTAATGGTCCTGCATATGGAATATAGGAATCAACACCTTCTTCAAATGAAAGTTTTTTGTCTCCTCCCATATCATATCTTTGCCAATTTCTTGCTCTATTTGATCCTTCTCCCCAATATTCTTTAACAAAATTATTGTCTATTCTAACAACTCTTGTTGGGCTTTCGTCAAATCTTGCAAAATAACGTCCCATCATTACAAAATCTGCTCCTAATGCTAATGCAATTGTAATATGATGATCATGTACTATTCCTCCATCTGAACATATTGGAATATATACTCCTGTTTCTTCAAAATATTTATCTCTTTCTGCAACAACATCAAGTAAACTACTTGCTTGTCCTCTACCTATTCCTTTTGTTTCTCTTGTTATACATATAGATCCTCCTCCTACTCCGACTTTTATAAAGTCAGCTCCTGCATCAGCAAGATATCTAAAGCCTTCTGCATCTACTACATTACCTGCTCCAACTTTTACTGAGTCTCCATATTTTTCTCTAATAAATTTAATTGTATTTTTTTGCCATACAGAATAACCATCTGATGAGTCTATACATAATAAGTCTACACCAGCTTTTACTAATGCTGGTACTCTTTCTTCATAATCTCTTGTATTAATTCCAGCTCCTACTATGTATCTTTTGTTTTCATCTAGTAAAGAATTAGGATTATTTTTTCTTTCTTCATAATCTTTTCTAAATACTAAATATTTTAAGTTTCCTTCTTTTGTTAATATTGGTAAACATTCTTTTTTCTTTTCCCATATTATATCATTTGCTTCTACTAAGTTGATTCCTTCCTCTGCCCATATTACATTTTCTTTTCGTGTCATAAAATTATCTATTGGAGCATTCATATCATCTCTTGAAATTCTATAGTCTTTGTCTGTAACAAGTCCTAGAAATTTTCCATTTGCTGTTCCATCTTCTGTAATCATTACTGTTGAATGCCCTGTTTCTTTTACTAATTCTATTACTTCCTTTAGAGTTGTTCCACTTTTTACATTTGAATCACTTACAACAAAACCTGCTTTATGTTTTTTTACATGATATACCATTTCTGCTTGTGATTTAATTGGTTGTGATCCAAATATAAATGCAACTCCTCCTTCTCGTGCTAGTGCAATTCCCATTTTTTCTCCAGAAACAGATTGCATTATTGCAGATACCATTGGTACATTTGCTGAATATTTTGGTTCTTCTCCTTTTTTAAATTTTACAAGTGGTGTTTTTAATGATACATTTGATGGTATACATCTTTCATCTGTTAAATTTGGTAATAGTAAGAATTCATTAAATGTTCTTGATATATCTTCTAATATTTTTGCCATTTTTTATTTCCTTTCTTTTCTATAATATTAAAAATGTGCTATATTATTAGTGTTTGAATTTAAACGCAAAAAGGTCTTATTTGATTTTATTTCAAATAAAGACCTCCTCTCTTTCTTAAGCATTTTTTGCGATTGTAGCAATCTCTGTAAATGCTTTTGGATCATTTATAGCTATTTCTGATAACATTTTTCTGTTTATTGTTACATTAGCTTTCTTTAATCCTGATATTAATTTACTATATGTTGTTCCATTCATTCTTGCTGCAGCATTTATTCTTGCTATCCATAGTTTTCTAAAATCACTTTTTTTATCTTTTCTTCCAACATATGCATATGATAATGATTTTAATACTGCTTGATTTGCATTTCTGAATCTGTAATGTTTTGCACCATAATATCCTTTTGCTTGTTTTAATACTTTTTTATGTCTTGCTCTTGTAGTCATTGCTGATTTTACTCTTGCCATTATTGTTCCCTCCTTAAATTCTAGTTACCATATGGTAATAATTTCTTTATTGTGTTTTCACATGTTTTATCTGCATATGCTTTTGGACATCTGCTAGACATTTTTTGTCTTTTTGTTTTGTTTGCTAATAAGTGTCTTCTATTAGCTGTTGTTCTTTTTACTTTACCTGTTGCTGTTAAAGAATATCTTTTCTTTGCAGCTTTATTTGTTTTTAATTTTGGCATTGTAATTGCTCCTTTCAATTGTTTTTATATTATAAGCTTTAATTAGCTTTTTTAGCTAGTATTATAAACATGTTTTTACCTTCTAGTTTTGGACTTTTTTCAACTACTGCTACATCGCTTAATGCTGATATAAATTCATTTAAAACGTCTTCTCCCATTTTTACATTATTTAGTTCTCTTCCTCTAAATCTAACAGTTATTTTTACTTTGTTTCCGTCTTCTATGAATTTTCTTGCATTTTTTGCTTTAAATCCAAAATCATGTTCTTCAATATTTGGAGTGATTCTTAGTTCCTTTGTTTCTTGTACTTTTTGCTTTTTCTTTGCTTCTTTTTCTTTTTTTGCTTGTTCAAATTTGTATTTTCCATAATTCATTATTTTACATACTGGAACTTGTGCATTTGGTGAAACTAGTACTAAATCTAATTTTTTTTCTTCTGCTATTTCTAATGCTCTTGGTGTTGGTAACATTCCTAGTTTTTCTCCATTTTCTCCTATTAATTGAACTTCTTTTGCTCTAATTTGACCATTAATTGGTAATTCTTGTTTTATATAAAACACCTCCTAGAAAAATAAAAAGCGTAATCAAGATTTTCTACGCATTGCAAATGCTAGAAAATCTAACTTTCGCATATTTGTTCTGTACGTCAAAATCTCCTTTAAAGTCGATTTTTCCTACACAACAAAAAAAATTGACTTTGTTACAAGCCAATTCCACATAAATATATTATACTTTTTTCGTAATTTAATTACATATAATATAAATTTTTTCTAACCTTTTTCCACATAGATAAGGTGAGAAGTGGATAACTTCTTCTTGTAACGTTTAATATTATAATATGTTTTATATTTTTTGTCAATAGTTTTTTGAATTTTTTATAAAAAAACCCTGTATGTGTGTCAATGATGTGAAACAAATTTTAATATAATTCTGTAATATAATTAAATTTGTTTCACATCATTGACACACATACAAAATATTTTTCATTAAATTTATAAATTCCCTTGAATTTATTTCAAATTTAGTATAATATATAGAAAAACGTCTTACATAGGAGGAGAAAAATGCCATCAAAAACAAATGAAACAAAAAAAGGTGCTTTAAAAGAAACACAAAAAAATAGTAAAAACTCTACAGTTAAGAGCGAGAAAAAGAATGAGAAAGAAATTGTTACACAATCAAAAAAGAATTCTACAGCAAAAGAATTTGCTGTAAAAGTTGCTGAAACAATTAAAGAAGCTTCTAAGAAAATTATAGGTTCTAAACCTAAAGCTGAAAATACAAAAAAAGAAGTAGAAAAAAAACAAGTTAAAAAAACAGATTCAAAGAAAAAAGTTGCCACAACAGAATCTAGTAAAAATAAATCTACTACAAATACAGCAAAATTAGAAGTATTGGCAAAAAATGTATCTCCAAAAGAAAAGAAAACAACTTCAAAAGATACAACTGTAAGTAAAACAATTGCTTCAAAAGCAATTGATAGTAAAAGTACAACAACCCCAAAAGAAAAGCCATC
The DNA here is from genome assembly GCA_944393385.1 of uncultured Clostridia bacterium. Lineage (GTDB taxonomy): Bacteria > Bacillota > Clostridia > TANB77 > CAG-508 > CAG-269. The sequence goes on along the minus strand of CALYAA010000011.1, from coordinate 12,975 downwards.
TACAGAAAAAGAAGCAAAAACAACTTCAAAAACTAAATCAACTTCAAATACAAGCACAAAAAGTAAAAAAGATATCAATATTTCTAAAACCAAAAGTTCAAAAAATTCTTACAAAACAAAAAACACAAAAACAGCAAAAAATACTGTAAAGAAAACAGAACCTGTAACTGTTTTGGAACATTATGAATTACCATATAGATATAATGAAACAATTGTAAGAATACTTTATCAAACACCTAATACCCTTTTTGTTTATTGGGATATATCTGATAAGGATAGAGAAAATTATATTAAACAATTTGGAGAAGATTTCTTTAATATTACATATCCTGTTTTGATTGTTCACAATGATACAATGAATTATAGTTTTGAAGTAATTATTAATGATTTTGCAAATAGTTGGTATTTAAGAGTAAATGATAGTAAATGTCATTATAGAGTTGAACTTGGCAGAAAATTAATAAATCATTTTGATATTAATGAAACTGAAGAACCTTCTGTAGATAATACTGATAATAAAAGTGCTGAAAATCAAGTTGAACTAATAAAAGCAAAAATAAATTATATAAAAAATATTAAAGAAAAATTCAAAAATGATTATATGTTTGTTTCTTCATCAAATTCTATTGAATTACCAAATGATCATATATTATTTAAAACGAATGAAAATAATACAATTAAATATAGAAATGTAAAAACAAAACAAGAAACAAGTATACCATTATATGATATCATTAAAAATATACCATTAATAGACAAAACAGAATTACCATATATAAGTAGTGAAATTCTAGAAGGATTATATACAGCAATTTATAAAAATGATGATTTGTCAGTTCTTGTAACACTTTCTAATCCTTCATCTGGTGGATTATCTTCAAGTAGGATGCCACACAGTTAAAATTTCATAAACCATCATAAAGTGCTAACAATTATAATTTTTTATAATTAAATTACACAGACAAAAAGTCGTAGGACTTTCCTACGACTTATATAATGAAAGGAATGGAACAAAAAATGCAGAAAAAAGGATATGTAAGCTTTGTATTACATGCACATCTTCCATTTATTCATCATCCAGAAAGTGATGATTATCTTGAAGAATCATGGTTATATGAAGCAATTTCAGAAACATATATACCACTATTACACAACTTTCAAAAACTTGTAGATGAAGGAGTTAATTTTAGAATTACTATGTCTATGACTCCTCCTCTTCTTTCTATGTTAGATAATAAATTATTACAACAAAAATATATTAAATATCTAGAGAAATTAATAGAATTATCAGAAAAAGAAATAAAAAGAACAGCAGGAAATGAAAGAATTAATAAATTATCACATTACTATTATGATAGATATACAAGTGATTTACACTTTTTTAGAGATGAATGTAATTGTAATCTAATAGAACAGTTTAAACATTTTCAAGATATTGGTGTATTAGAAATTATTACATGTGGTGCAACACATGGATATTTCCCAATATTATATGTTACAGAAGAAACTGTTAGAGCTCAAATAGCTGTTGGTGTACAAACATATGAAAAATATTTTAAAAGAAAACCTTGTGGAATTTGGCTTCCTGAATGTGGCTATATTCCAGAAGCTGATAAATATTTAAAAGAATTTGGAATAGAATATGCTATTGTAGAATCTCATGGTGTATTATATGCAGATCCTACTCCTATTTATGGAACTTGTGCTCCTATTACTTCACCTGGTGGATTAACTTGTTTTGGTCGTGATATTACATCATCTCAACAAGTTTGGAGTTCAATTAATGGTTATCCAGGTGATTTTAATTACAGAGAATTTTATAGAGATATTGGATATGATGCAGATTATGATTATATAAAACCTTATATTGCTCATAATGGTGTACGTGTTCATACTGGAATACGTTATTATAGAATAACAGGAAAAACAGAACAAAAAGATATTTATGATATCCAATGGGCTAAAGACTCTGCAGAAAGACAGGCTGGACATTTCTTGAATTCTAGAACTGAACAAATTGAAAATGCTTCAAAATATATGAATGTTCCCCCTATTATTCTTTGCCCTTATGATGCTGAATTATATGGTCATTGGTGGTATGAAGGTCCATATTGGTTATATATATTATTTAAAAAGATTTATTATGATGAATGTAATTTTGAATTAATCACACCATCTGAATATATTGATAGATACCCAAACATCCAAGTTTGTCAACCTTGTCGTTCTAGTTGGGGTGCAAATGGATATAGTGGTGTTTGGTTAAATCCTACTAATGATTATGCTCACAGGCACTTACATAAAGCTGGAAGTAGAATGGTAGAACTTGCAACAAATTATCCAGAAGCTACAGGTATTGTAAAAAGAGCTTTAAACCAAGCAGCACGTGAACTTTTACTTGCTCAAAGTAGTGATTGGTTATTTATTATAACAAATGGAACTATGGTTGATTATGCAAAAAAACGTATTGAACTTCATATAGGTCGTTTTACAAAATTATATAATCAAATTAAAAAGAATAAAATAGATTCTATGTTTTTAAAAGATATTGAGAAAAAAGATTGTGTATTTCCAGAAATTAATTATCATATATATACAAAATTATAAATTTTACTTCACTCAAAATTTATTTCTATATTGAGTGAAGTTTTTGTTATCTAATAAGCTACAACATTATAACTTTGAGATTTTTATTATATATAATTAATAATATTTTGGTAAATATTTATGGCTTATAGATTATTCTTTATATAGAATTATTTAACACTAAAACTCCTCACTTTTTTTTATAATTTGAATATTATATCATAGTGATTGTATAAATTTTATTTTTTCGGAAATACTATACAAAACAATATGAGAAAGGATTATGTGATGAGTTCATTATGTATAAAAACAAATAATGAAGAATTGTTAAATTATTTACAAAACGAATTTAAAAATTTTAATATGTTAAATGTTTTTTATTCATGTAATGAATTCAAACATTATAAAAACATAATAATTCACTATAAAGGAATAGATACAGAGCTTTTTTACACAAAACTTGCTACAATTTTTAGTTATTTAGTAATAGATTATTTTGAAAATAAAATTATAAAAAATATTTTATTTTCAAATTATTTCTATTTTGAAAATTATGAATTAACAAAGATTCTTAATTTATGTGAAGAAAATATTTGTGATGATAGTGAATTTTCTTTTCAAAATAGGCAAATATTGCTCTTTGAAGATTTTTTTAATTATATTTCTAGTCATAAGTCAATTGTTTTGACTGGTTTTATAAATTTTAGATTAAATAATTACAGAAATTTATTAAATGAATTAATAGATTTTTCTGTAAATGAATTTATTATTGAAAAAGAATATTTAGAATTTGTTTCTTTATTGAAATTATATGTTAATACTCAACCTTCTTTAACTCCTATTATTCACGTTATATCTTCTGATTTTGGAATTATAATTTTAGATAAAGATTTAAATGTCATTGAAATTGATAAAAACATTTTAGATGCAAAATATTTGTCTGATATTTCTTTTTCAGAAAATGATTTTGTTTTAAATACTATACTTAATTTATTACCACAAAAAATATTTTTACATTTACCAAAAAAAGATATTAATCAGTTTGAGTTTATTAATACTCTTAAATTAATTTTTGAAACTCATATTGTTATATGTAATGATTGCAGTATTTGTAATTTATATAAAAATTTGAATACTTCAAGTTCTAAGTTATAAAAATATTTTGGTTATATAATAAAATTTAACAAATGAAATAATTTTTATTTTATGATTATTATAATACTTTAAAGAGAAATATTATTATATCAATATTAGAAAATATTTCAGTGTTTTACTGAAATATTTTCTAAATTTATTTAAATATAATAATCTTTCTCTTCATGATAACTATTTGCCATAAAGTTAATTAACAGCAAAATTTATTCCTCTTGCTACTATATCTTTCATATTTTCAATTAAATCATCTATTTCCTTTGGAGTTACTATCATATTATATTCCCCTACATTTAATGCTTCTTTTACTTCTTCATATTTGTCTTTTTGTTGTAATTGATTTAAATAATCGTTTGATTCTGCCTTTTCTTGCAATCTATCTATAAATATATCTATTCCATCAGAAACAAGTGTTGCCAATTCTACAACAGTTGGAATTCCCATAGATATAACTGGTATTCCAAGACTATTTTCACTGATTTCTTGTCTTGTATTTCCTACTCCTGCACCAGGAACAATTCCTGTGTCGGAAATTTGAATTGTACTACTAATTCTGTCTATACTTCTAGATGCTAATGCATCAATAACAATTATTAATTTGGGTTTAATATTTTGAACAATACCTTTTAAAATTTCAACTGTTTCTATTCCTGTTGTACCTAACACTCCTGGTGCAATTGCACTTACTGATCTTGTTCCATCTTCAACATATTGTGGTAAATAATTTATTAAATGTCTTGTAACATCTATTTCATTAATAACTTTAGGTCCTAATGCATCTGGAGTTACATAAATATTTCCTAACCCAACAACCAAAACCTCTCCTTGTTTATCTATATGGATTTGAATCATATTTCTTAATTCTTTAGATACAACTTCTGATGCTTTTTGTATCTCCTCTTCCTCTGCAATTTTTAGATTTTTTACATCAATTGTTATATAATTACCTTTCGCTTTACCTAATGCTTTTTCTCCATTTTCATTTACTATCTTAACTTTAGATATTTTAATTAATTCATTTATTATTTCTTCTGTACTTTCTACACCATCTATTTCATTTAATTTGTTAGCTTTTTGATAAATATCTTTTCTTTCTAAAGCTAAATCAGTTCTGAAGTTATACATAAAAAAATTTGTATGATATATTATAATTGTTTATTTCAAATCTTAATTGTAAAAAAACTTCTAAAAAATCTGTACTTTTTTACATGATAAAAATTTTAATATACATACTCTCCTTTCTTAAATAATTTCTATCAATTTAAAATCTAAATCCAAAACCTTAAATTTTGAAAATTTCTAGAGCAATACTCTTTTTACTAATATTATTATTTCTTTTTTTATGTATATTTATTCATCATTTAAAATATCATTTAATTTCATATAATTTCTATATTTTTTATTTTCTTCTAATGTAATTATCCATAATAAAATGCAGATTAAAAAATATGCTATGTTTTGAAAATAAAAAACAGCTATACTAAATATAAAAGATAATATAATCATTATCATATTAGACATTATATAGACAAATTTTTTTGAAAATTTATTTCCATATTTTATATGTAAAATACTTTTTATTATTCTACCACCATCTAATGGATAAAGTGGAATTAAATTAAATAATAAGATTAATATGTTAGAATATACAGCATCTTGTTTTGTTATAAAAATTGGGTCAATATATAAAAAAATAATAGATAATGCAAGACTTACTATTGGTCCAGCTAAAGCTATAATTATTTTTTTTACTTCTAATATATTACCTTTTCCTATTTTTTTATTTACATCTTCTGGATTTGTTTTTAATTTTACAGATAATCCATATGGCATAATTTCTATATTTTCCGGTTTTAATTTTAATGCTAGTCCTGTAAATAAATGACCTAATTCATGGATGATACAAAAAAATAATATTATTAAATATATTCTTATTTGATTTGTTAAATAGAACAAAATCAAAAATATTATTATCTTTAAATCTATTCTAATTTTCACTTTTTCCTCCTTAATATGATTTTATGATAAGCTTAATATCATTTCTGGGTCGACACATCTGTTTTGATATCTAATCTCAAAATGTAAATGTGGTCCTGTTGTATTTCCTGTTGAACCTACTTCTGCTATTTCTTGCCCTTGTTTTACTTCATCTCCCTCATTTACATATAAATCATTACAATGTGCATAAATTAATTCAACTTCTCCAATTTGTATTTTTAAATGTTTTCCATAATCCCCTTCAGTTGATTTTAAAACAACTTTTCCATCTGTTGCAGATATAATTTTTGTTCCTACAACAGCAGCTATATCAGTTCCTTTATGATTTTTCGGAACTGTCGGTGTTGTTGGATTTCTTAATCCATATTTTGAACTTATTGTTCCATTTACAGGTTTTATAATACTTATATTTTCTTTTACATAGTTTGCATCTTTCTCCATTTGACTTAGTTCTACTGTTTCTTCATCATTTTCTGTTTGGTCATTTGAATTTTCTACTGTTGTATCAGTATTTTGTTGTATTCCTTCAGAATTGTTTTCTGTTTCTATTGCTCCTCCTATATTTTCATTATTATTTTGAATATTTTCTGAAACATTAGTTGAATTTTCGTTGTTTGTATTATTCTCTGTACCATTACTATTTTGGTTATCTTCTGTACCGTTATTAGAATTATCTTCTGTGGAATTTGTTAAGTTATTACTATTTTGTTCTAATTGAGTAAAAAAATTATTAACATTTTTTTTCATTACTGAAAACAGTTGAATAAAATTAATATCTTTATTTAATATTTCTTTTGTTTTATTTTTAAAGTCATCAGAAAACATACTTTGATTAGCTGTAATTTGATAAAAACATCCATAAATTATTAAACATATACATATATCAGTAATCAATTTTTTATATATTCTTTTTTTCTTATTATTATTTGATTCTTTTTTTACTTTTACAAAATTTTCATCTACTTTTTCATATGTTTTATCTTTTGTTTTATAATATCTTTCTTCTGCTCTTTTGATTCTTTCTTCAACTGATACTCTTTCCATATTTTTTTCCTCTCAATCGATTTTTCTTTAATTTATTCTTATCCAATTTTAATTTTCGTCTGTAATAAGAAAATCTAAAATAGATAACAATCATAGATATAAAAAACTTTGAAATTGCATTTTTAAATATTTATGCAACCTCAAAGTTTTTTATGTTATTATTTATATAAAATTTATTATAAGACTTATTACAAATAATATTGTTATAATAATACTATAATTTTTTAAAATATTATATTTCTCTCCAATGTTTCTTTCAAAAATATTTGATTTCTTTTTGCTTTCTATTTTTTTTATATAATCATTTACTAACATTTCAGCTTCTTTTAATATAAAATCTTTTGATTTAGTATCTTTAGGTACTGAATCAATTTTATGTAATTTATCAATTACCTCTTTTTCTTTTATTTTTTGTGTTTTTTTAAATATAATTATTGCTTCCTCAACCATATTAGATGGTAAATTTTTTAATATCACCATATTTTTCATATTGCTTGATTCTATCATATTTATATTCCTTGTATAATAAATTTAGGCTTTTATAAAAAGGATTTGCCTATAAACCTTAAAACAAATCATGTGAAAACAAATTAAAGAAAAACAGAAATCTTTTTGTTTGTTCTATATTCTAATTTTTTCCAAATTAAAAACTTTTATTCAATTTTTAATATTTTTTATAAGTATTTTTTAATTACTCTTTTCTTCTGCTTGTACACATCTTCTAAATTCTGGCTCGTTTTCTACACATGTAATAAGTGTTAAAATATTTTCCTCTGTATTTTCTAAAATATCCCAATTAGTATCTTTTATTATTAAAACTCTTATAACTTCATATGTTTTATTATAATTTTTATACTGATAAATTATTTCGTCTCCTTTTTTTAGTTCTCTAAGTCTTGCAAAATAATTTACTTCATATCCTCTATTATGAGCAGCTAGTCCTATATTCCCGTCTTGTCTTTGTGTTTCTTCAAAATGTCCTACAAATTGGTTTAGGGTTTCTTCATCTGTTCCCTCTTTTATATTTGCTATTAAATTAATTTTAGGAATTTTTATTTGCCATATTGTATTTACTGTTTTTGTATTTTCATTATTTGTTGCTATATTTATATTAGATAAGTCTTGAAAATTTTTTTGCATGATTTCTTTTCCTATTTCTGTATTAGATTTTAATTTTATATGATATTTATTGATTAAAATTTGTAAAAATATAAAACAAATTATAGATATAAAAAAAATAAAAGTATAAAAATAAGTATTTTTGTTTTTTGTCATATATTATTAATTTCCTTTCCAAGGCACAAATTTGATTAAATAAATTGTAATTTTCTACACTTGCCTCTTCTTTAAGTGTTTTATTGAATTTTTATTAAATGGAACTTTATAGATTTTATAGAGAATAAAATTGTAAGAATTTAAATAATTTAAATGATTATAAGTAAAATATTACAAATATATTAACATTATTTACTTGTTTTTGTCAACAAATTTTCATCGACAATATTTGACATTTTCCAACTTAAAAATTTACGTAATATTAATATATCAAGAATTTTTAATAATTTATTATGTAAAGAATATTAACACAATAATCTTAAAATTTTTCTAAAACCTTGAAGTTTTTATTATTTAATGGTATTATAACAATAAGTATAATTTTTCGAAAGGATTACTATATATGGATGATTATGAATTTGAGAAATTTAAAAGAAATGATTCTATAGATTTTTACGATAATACATACTTAAAGGCATCTAATCTAAATTCATCAATTAGATATCAATTAGACTTATTAGACCAACTAGATTTATTTACTAGAAAACATTCTGAAAATGTTGCAACAATAACATACAATTTATGTAGGAAACTTCATCTTTCAAAAGGATTTACAGAATATTGTGTTACTTGTGCATATATACATGATATAGGCAAAATGTTTATTCCAAAAGAAATTTTACAAAAAAATGGAGCTTTAACACAAGAAGAATTTGAAGTAATAAAAACTCATACAACTTTAGGATATAATTTATGTCAAACAGATAAAAAATTAAAGCCATATTCAGCAGGACCATATTATCATCATGAAGCATTAGATGGTTCAGGCTACCCACAAGGTTTAGTAAAACCAGATATACCTTATGAAGCACAAATTATACGTGTTGCAGATGAATTTGATGCATTAGTAAGTAAGAGACAATATAAATCACATATTGACATATCTGAATCTTTAAAAATTATTATAGAAAATACAAAACCCTCTTCTAAAGCTCCACAAAATACGAAATATTCAAAAGAAGGAAAAAATAATAAAAATATTGTAAAAAAATTAATTAAAGTTGTTATTGATGATACAAATTATGAAATTTCTCGTTTAATGGATTATATTGAATATTTAAAACAAGAAATAAAAAGATTTGAAAAAATAGATTCTCTTGTGAAAAAGCGTGATTCTTCCAAAAAAGAAAAAGACTACCAATATTATACTGAATATATAAAATTATATTTAAAGAAAAATGAACCAATCGAAAAAATCTCTGATATTCATAATGATTTTTTAAATACTTTTAATGAAAAAAACAAAAATTTAAAAAAGCTATATGATGAAATTAAAATTATAAAAAGTTTAAAAGTATAATATTAACCCAAATTATTAAAATTAATGAATTTAATAATTTGGGTTTTATAAAATATATTCAATTCTTTTAATATAGTATATTTTCTACTATTCTTTCAAGAATACTAGTTTTCTCTTCTTTTATTAGTTTCTCTTCTTTTTCTACATTATCTGATCTTTCAAGTTCAACAACTATTTTGTTTGCTTCTTTCATACCTAATTCATTAATTGCTTTTTGTCTAATAATATTCCAATCTAATTTGCTTTCTTGACTTTTTATGTCTTTTTCAACTTGTCCATTTTCTTTTTGAATAAGAGCTAATTGATTTTCCATATCTTTTTTATTATTAAACATTTCCATTATGTGAATTTCTCTATAACTTATAGCAAGTAACATGCCAAATATAATCAATACAATTGAAATTTGTTTTGCATGATTTTTTCTTTCAACTTTTTTCTTTTCTTTTTGAAGTTGATATTTTGTTTTTACTGTCTTTTTTTGTTTTGAAACATTACTTTTTCTTACTGTCTTTTTTCTAATAGGCTCATATTCTGGCTCTATTTTTCTTGGACTTGTTTCATATTGATATAAACCTCTTGGCATATTACTCACCTCCTATCTTTTGTTTTTTATTTTATATTTAATATTCAATTCAATTTTTCATAATATTTTTAATTTGTATTAAAAACCAAAAATACAAAATAATAATTTTATTTTTTTTCAAATATTCTTAATTTTGCACTTTTTGATCTGGAATTTTCTTCTTGTTCTTTTTCTGATGCTATAATTGGTTTTTTATTTATTATCTTTCCTTCTGATTTAGCTCCACATACACAATATGGTAAATCTTTAGGACATATGCATTTTCCTTGAGCATCTATATATGCATTTTTTACAGCTCTATCTTCCAAAGAGTGAAATGTAATAATACATAATCTTCCACCAGTTTTTAATAATTCTATACATTTTCTTACTGTATCATATAATGGTTTTATTTCATTATTAACTTCAATTCTAATAGCTTGAAATGTTCTTTTTGCTGGATGTCCATCTTTTTTTGCAAATGATGGAATTGATTTCTCTATTATTTTAACTAATTCTTCAGTTGTTTCTATTTCTTTATTTTTTCTTTCTAAACATATATTTTTAGCAATTTGTCTTGAAAATCTTTCTTCTCCATATTCATAAATTATATCAGCTAATTTCTCCTCAGAATATGAATTTACGACTTTTTTCGCAGTTAGTTGTTGACTTTTATCCATCCTCATATCTAATTCATTATTTCCTATATAACTAAATCCTCTGTTACGTTCATCTAATTGATATGATGATACTCCTAAATCTAATAATATTCCATCAACTTTTTCTATATTTAAATCTTGTAAAATTTTTTCTATTTCATCATGATTTCCATGTATGAACTTTACATTTGAATATTCTTTTAAATTTTCCTTTGCTGCTTTAAGTGCTTCTTCATCTCTGTCTATTCCTATTAAAATCCCTTTTGAAGATAGTTTTTTTAAAATTTCTTTACTATGTCCAGCACCACCTAATGTTCCATCTACATAAATTCCATCTTCTTTTATCTTTAGTCCTTCAATAGTTTTTTCTAAAAGTACTGGTTTATGTTTAAATTCCAATTTTAGCACCTCACTATCAAATTCCTAACATTGTCATATTTTCTGCAATATCATCTGCTGATATATTTTCTCCACATTTTTGCCAAATATCTTTATTCCAAATTTCTAATCTAGTTCCTACTCCAACAATCATTACATCTTTATCAAGTTTGGCTACTTCCCTTAAATTTGCTGGAATTAAAAATCTTCCTTGTTTATCTATTTCACATTCTGTTGCTCCTGATAAGAAAAATCTTACAAAGTTTCTGGCATTTTTATCTGATAGTGGCAGTGTTTTTAGTTTGGTTTCAAAATTGTTCCATTCGTTTTGTGAAAATACAAATAAACATCCATCTAATCCTTTTGTGATTATAAATGATTCTCCAATATCTATTCTTAATTTTGATGGCATTATTAATCTGCCTTTAGCATCTAGAGAATGCTCATATTCACCAATCAACATTTGGATGTTCTCCTTTCCACTTTTCTACCACTTCACTCCACTTTTCACCACTATGCATAAATAATAATACATTTTTGATTTTTTTTCAAGTACTTTTTGTAAATTTATTCAAATTTTTTTAAAATTTAAAATCTGTTTATCTTAGAAAATAGCCACTTTGTGAACTTTTGTTTGTTTTAACTTTTTTTATATTTTTTTCATATAATAAAATAAATATAGAAAGGAAAAAATTTGTTATGAAAACAGTATATTTTGATAATGCTGCAACTACAAAAATAAAATCAGAAGTATTAAATGAAATGTTGCCATATTTAAGTACAAACTATGGTAATGCCTCTTCTATATATAAAATTGGTAAAGATTCCAAACAAGCTATCGAATATGCAAGAAAGCAAGTTGCTTCTTTAATTAATTGTGAATCAAATGAAATATATTTTACAAGTTGTGGTACAGAAAGTGATAATACTGCCTTAAAGGGATTTGCATATGCAAACAAAAATAAAGGTAATCATATTATAACATCAAAAATAGAACATCCTGCAATTCTAGAAACTTGTAAGTTTTTAGAATCTCAAGGTTTTGATATAACTTATATATCTGTAAATTCTGATGGTTTTATAAAACTAAATGAATTAGAAAATTCAATCAGACCAACTACAATATTAATAAGTATAATATTTGCTAATAACGAAATTGGAACTATTCAACCTATTAAAGAAATTTCAAAAATAGCACATAAAAATAATATTATTTTTCATACAGATGCTGTTCAAGCTGTTGGAAATTGTTTAATTGATGTTAAAAGTATGGGAATAGATTCTCTTTCCCTTTCTGGTCATAAAATTCATGCACCTAAAGGCATTGGTGCTCTATATGTTAGAAATGGTGTTGATTTTGTGCCATTTATGAATGGTGGTCATCAGGAAAATAATAAAAGAGCTGGTACAGAAAATGTAGCAGAAATTGTTGGATTAGGTAAAGCTTCTGAAATGGCTCAAAAAAATTTAATGACTCATATTAATTATTTATTAAAATTAAGAAATCATTATTTAACTTGTTTAGAAAATAATTTTCAAGGGAAATATAGAATTAATGGTTCTTTAGAAAATAGACTTCCTCGGAAATTTAAATGTTTCATTTTTAAATTTAAATTCATCTAATTTAATTTTAAAATTAGATGAAAAAAATATTTGCGTTTCTTCTGGTTCTGCTTGTTCTTCTTGTTCTTCTTGTAATGCAAATCCTTCTCATGTGCTAAAAGCAATAAATGTACCTGATGAATATATTAATTCTGCTATAAGAACATCATTTAGTGATTTTAATACTTTTGAAGAAATTGATTATTTTGTGAGTATGTTAAAAAACTTAATTAAATAAAATGAATAAAAATGTATCAATACCCAACAAAAAGATAACCTACATTGTACTGAACCCAAAAAGTTGGACAGTATAAATTAGGCTACTAACTTGGAATGTTCTCTGTATTGAACAGGGGACA
>CALYAA010000010.1 GCA_944393385.1 uncultured Clostridia bacterium | reverse complement strand
CAAGATTGTGAACTAAACGCATCAAAAAGATTACTACCAAAGTTTAAAAAGAGTTATCCTAGATTACCAATAAGGATAATAGCAGATTCATTGTATCCATCAATAGGATTAATAGAATTATGTGAAGAAGAAAATTTAGAATATATATTTGTATTGAAAGATAAAAAAATACCAACACTACTAACAGAATTTTTAACATTAGTAAGTCTACCTACAGGAAATAGAGAAATAATTGAGACCAATGAAAAAATAGTATTAACATTATGGGAAAATAACATAGATTACAGAGGAAAGAAAATAAATGTAATAAGGCAAATAACAAAAGATAAGGAAACGAAGAAATATAGCAAATGGATGTGGATTACAAACCGAGAAATAACAAGAAAAAATTTATACAAAATCATATATTGTGCTAAATTAAGGGATTACATAGAAAATCAAGGATTTAGAGAGCAAAAAATAACAAGTGGAATAGATTTAGAGCATGTATATTCAAAAGACATAAAAGCAATAAAAGTAATATATACAATAATACAAATAACGCACTTGATAATGCAAATAATAGAACATTCAGATATATGTGGAGATTTCAATAAAAAATATGGAAGCGTAAAAGTATTTCGACGAAAATTCTACGCACACCTAACAGAAAAAGATATAAACATAGAAATTATTCAAATCAAAATCCAAATACGCTTCGACAAATCAACGTTAATCTAGTTAAATTATATAGAAGAACGTTGAAAAAGTCAAATTTCAAAAATATAGTGATATAGGGATTTTGCGACCTTTTTGACAAAAAGAGTAAACCTTGAAAGCATTGAAAATACTGAGATGCGAAAAAATATATAAAAATAATTAATAAAATTATTGATTTTTCAAGAAAAAATTTTTTATTCGTTACCACTGCTAAATTTGCCTTTTTGTTGATTTTGTGGTATAATATAATTGAATGCGGAGTTGCATTCGTATCGTATCAGAGTGGAAGAGTTCCACTTTGTATATTTCACAAGATTGGTAAGGAGGACATTACCATGAAGAAGATCATTTCTACTTTGTTCGTCTTGTTGGCAGTTGCGATGTTTGGAACAACAGCTTTGGCTACTTCTCCGGAAGAAGCCGTAGCCGATTCCAGCAGTCTCTACGTCGACGAGTTTGGCAACCAGCAGGTTCATCTCCCTCGTTTCTATCTGGATGACATTTTCCAGACTGAGTTGACTTGGGATGATCCCTTAGCTTACAGGATGTCTGAACAGCAGGAGGCTGTTCAGGAAAAGTTCTCTAACAAACTTTTAGACCATGCCAAAGCTTTGCTGAAGCTTGGTGCAAAGGTGAAAAGCAACTTCAGTCAGAACGAAAGTTCTGGCAATCACCAGTTGAGAATCACGATTTACCTAGAAGAAGATAAGCAGTTTATGCCTATTCATGGCTCTCTGCCTCGGGCATGTGATCTGTATATTAGTGATGATTGCTTTGAGTATGATGTACAAGTAACTCCTTTTAGCATCGATCTTCAGATTGGACTTCCTTTCTGAGACCGTGAAAATGGGGAGCCGACGTTGTCGGCTCCCTCTCTTTAGTTTTATAGTTAATTTTTTAGTCTAGGAAAATTATTACATATTTTTATGATAATTTAATTATTTTTTCCCAAGGTAAATCTGGTTTACCAAAATGGCCATAATTTGTTGTTTTTGTAAAAATTGGTTTGCGCAATCCTAGATATTCTATAATTCCTTTTGGTGTTAAATCAAAATTTCTTTTAATAATTTCTTCAATTTGCTCTTCTGGAATTGTATTTGTGCCAAATGTATCTACAAATATAGACATTGGTTCTTCCATTCCTATTGCATATGCCACTTGTAATTCACATTTTTTTGCGAAACCATTTGCAACTATATTTTTTGCTATATGTCTCATCATATATGCTCCACTACGGTCTACTTTTGTGGCATCTTTTCCTGAAAAAGCTCCTCCTCCATGACGTGCATATCCTCCATATGTGTCTACTATTATTTTTCTTCCTGTAAGCCCTGTATCTCCTAATGGTCCTCCAATTACAAATCTTCCTGTTGGATTTATATAGTATTTTGTATTTTCATCTAAATATTTTTCTGGTATAACTTCTTTTATTACTTTTTCCATTATGTCCTTTTTTAAAGTTTTTAGATCTATATTTTCTTCATGTTGATTTGATATAAGAATTGTGTCTATTCTTTTTACTTGACTTTCTTCATACTCTATCGTTACTTGTGTTTTTCCATCTGGACGTAAGTATGGAATAATTCTCTCTTTACGGACTTGAGTAAGTCTTTTTGATAGTTTATGTGCCATTGAAATTGCAAATGGCATATATTCTTCTGTTTCATCTGTTGCATAGCCAAACATTATTCCTTGGTCTCCAGCTCCTCCAATATCCACACCTTGTGCTATGTCTGAACTTTGTTTTGTTATATTTATATCTATTATACATGTTCTATAATCTATGTCTAAATCTGCTCTGTCATATCCTATTTCTTTTATTCTTTCTCTTACTATTTTTTCTATATCTAATTTTGCATTTGAGGTTATTTGTCCTGCAATTGTAATTTTGTTTGCTGATGCAAATGTTTCTACTGCTACTCTTGAGTATTTGTCTTGTTTTAATGCTTCATCTAATATCGTGTCTGAAATGTAATCACAAAGTTTATCTGGATGTCCTTCTGTTACACTTTCAGATGTAAAGTACCATTTTTTCTTCATTTTTTTGTTCCTTTCATTTTTTATATGTTTATTTTTTTGCAAAAAAAATAACTCTAGCGTTTGCTATGAGTCTCTTTATTTTTAATCATCACTCAAAGCTTAAGCTTTGCCGGTTTTAGCACCTTGCATTTTGTAGGTTGCTGTGGGATTAACGAGCCGTTCTCTACTCCACTCTTGATAATAATTATTACATTGTTTTAAATTATATCATCTTTTAGTTGTGTTGTCAATATTTTATGCATAATTTACATAATTTTTTTAAAAATTCTTTATTTAGATATATTATTTTTAGTAAAAAAAGCAGAAGCATTATACTTCCACTTTTAGTTTTCTTCGCTTATATCTACATAAAATGAATCTCCATATGAATATTCATTATTTTCAGAATCTATAATACCAGTTATAGATGATATTTTAATATACTCCGCTTTTGATGATTGCCAATATATATATCCAGTAATTGTTTCTCCTGCTTCTATAGGTTTTTCTAAAAGATTATCCTCATAACTTTCAGAACCAGATTTTAGGAAATATTCATTTTCTTCTAATATATCTCCTTCAGTCATAATACTTACAGGTTTTATCATATAATATAACGGACTCAAATTTTCTAAAGCTTGTTCATTGTTGTTTGTAAATGTTACTTTTGCTTTTTTCATTTCATATCCATTTTCATTTGTATATGATTCTATTGAATCTATTGTTATTTCCATTTTATTTCTTTCAATATTTATAGTATCACCTGTTTTATATGTGTTTTCAGAAGTTATCCCACTATTTGAATTTGATGGCTCATCTAAATCAACGTTATTGTCAATTTCCTCTGTTTCATCATCATCTTTTGAACCTGTAATTATAATATCTGTTTCTTCTGTATTATTTGAATCATCTATGTATGAATTATTATTTAATTCATTTTCCTCATTTAGATTATTTTGTTGTCCTTGACTATTGTTCATTGTTTGTGGAATATTTGTATCATTTGCTAAATTATTATTACTTTTTATTATTCCCCTACTAACTAGATTGGCATATACTAAATATAGCACAGCTGCTAAAATTAAAATTAATAAAAATACTATTATTAAATTTATTAATGTTATACCTTTTTCATTTTTTAATTTATTCATTTTTACATCCCCCTTGTTTTTCTCTAAATTTCTTTTGTAATCTTGCTTTTTTCCTATGTTTCTCAATATTTTTATCCTCCATTCTATAGAATTAAGTGATTACTTAATAAATATTTTCTAAAAAAATTATATCAATAATATAATTTTTTTTCAATCCTTTTTCTGTAATAAAATAAAAAAACAGATTACATAAAAAAAGACTAAAGTTTTATAAACTCTAGCCTATTTTTTCTATTAAATTAATTGTAGAATAGCAACTTCTGCTGAGTCTCCTCTACGAGGTCCAGCTTTAATTATTCTTGTATATCCTCCAACTCTTCCTTCATATTTTGGAGCTATTTCATTAAATAATTTTGATATAACATCTACACCTTCAACTTTATTTAGTTTTGTCATCATTTTTCTTCTTGCATTTAATCTTGATGGCATATCCTTTTGTCTTTTTTCTGTTTTCTCTTCTTTAACAACTTTTAAATATTCATTACCATTTTTACTTTTTGTTAACTCTGTAACTTTGTTACCTTTTGAGTCTAATTTTGCCTTTATAATTTTAGCATCTACTGTTTCATAATTATCTTTCTCTTTTACAGCTAATGCTATAATACTATCTGCTATTGCTTTAACTTCTTTTGCTCTTGCTTCTGTTGTTTCTATTTTTCCTTTTAATATTAAATCTGTTGTTAAAGTTTTTAACAAAGCATTTCTTATATCAGTTGTTCTACCTAATTTTCTATTTCTAGCCAATTTTTTCACCTCTTTATATAAAATTTATTCATCTTCTTCTGCAAAACTAAGTCCTAATGAATGTAATTTTGCTGTAACTTCATCTAATGATTTCTTTCCTAAATTTCTAACTTTCATCATTTCTGCTTCTGATTTATTTGTTAAATCTTCAACAGTAGATATTCCTGCTCTTTTTAAACAGTTGAATGAACGAACAGATAATTCTAATTCTTCTATTGAAGTCTCTAATACTTTTTCTTTTTTGAATTCTTCTTTTTCTACCATTACTTGTGTACTTTTTGTTGTTTCTGATAAATCTATAAATAATTCTAAATGTTCTGTCATAACTTTGGCAGCTAAACTTAATGCTTCATGTGCTTTAAGACTTCCATCTGTCCAAACTTCTATTATTAATTTATCATAATCAACCATTTGACCTACTCTTGTGTTCTTTACTTGATAATTTACTTTTTTTACTGGTGTATAAATTGAATCTATTGGAAGCACAGATATGTCTTGGTTTGGTTTTTTGTTTTTTTCTGAAGGAGTATATCCTCTTCCCATATCTGCTGTTAATTCCAATATTAATTGTCCACCTTCAGCTACAGTTGCTATATGCAAATCTGGGTTTAATATTTCTACAGTTCCATCTGTAACAATATCTCCTGCTGTTACTTCTCCTTCTCCTTTAAAGTTAATTCTCATAACTTTTTCTTCATTTTCAGCAAATTTTAGTCTTACATTTTTTAAATTAACTATAATTTCTGGTACATCTTCTACAACATTTGGTATGCTAGAAAATTCATGTAAAACTCCATCTATTTTAACACTTGTTATTGCACATCCTGTTAAAGATGATAGTAAAATTCTTCTTAATGAATTTCCTATTGTAACTCCATATCCTCTTTCTAATGGTTCACATACAAATTTTGCATAGTTATTATTATCATCAACCTCTAGACATTCAATATTTGGCTTTTCAAATTCTATCATTTCTACCTCCTAATATTTAAAAACTATTTAGAGTAAAGCTCTACTATTAAATGCTCTTCGACTGGAATATCAACATCTTCTCTAGATGCTAATCTTATTACTTTACCACTTAAATTTTCACTATTTAATTCTAACCAAGCAGGAACTGGTCTAGCTGAATTCAATTCAATATTTGCCTTAATTGCTCCATTATCTTTTTTATTTTCTCTTACAGTTATAACATCTCCTGCTTTTACTAAATAAGATGGAATATCAACTTTTTGTCCATTTACAGCAAATTGACCATGGTTAACAAGTTGTCTTGCTTGAGCTCTTGAAGACCCAAAACCTAATCTATATACAACATTATCTAATCTACTTTCTAATATTTGTAATAAATTTTCACCTGTTATTCCTTTTTTATTAGATGCCATTTCAAAATAACCTCTAAATTGTTTTTCTCCAACTCCATAATATGATTTTGTTTTTTGTTTTTCTCTTAATTGAGTTCCGTATTCAGAAAGTTTTGCTCTTTTTTGTCCATGTTGTCCTGGAGCATAGTTTCTTCTAGAGATACTGCATTTATCAGAATAACATCTTGAACCTTTTAAGAACAATTTTTGTCCTTCTCTACGGCAAATACGACATTGTTCGTCTGTATAACGTGCCATCTTTTTTTACACCTCTTTCATAATTTTTTTGTATTTATTTTTTGAATTTTTGATTTTTATTTATTTGTTTTTTTATGTATTTTGTATTTATATAATAAAAAAATACACTCAATAATTGATTTTATATATAAATTTATATAAATTCTATGTTAAACATAATTTGTATATTTAATAATATATAATTCTTTAAAAATAAAATTACACTCTTCTTCTTTTTGGTGGTCTACATCCATTGTGTGGGATTGGTGTAACATCTTTAATGCTACTAATTTCTAATCCTGCTGATTGTAAAGATCTTATTGCAGATTCTCTACCAGCTCCAGGTCCTTTTACATATACTTCTACTGTTTTTAAACCATGTTCCATTGCTGCTTTTGCTGCTTTTTCAGCAACTTCTCCAGCTGCAAATGGTGTACTTTTTCTTGAACCTTTGAAGCCTTGTCCTCCTGCACTTCCCCATGATATAGTATTTCCATTTATATCTGTAATCGTTACTATTGTATTATTAAAACTAGAATGAATATGTGCTGCACCTTTATCAATATTTTTTCTATTTCTTCTAGCTACAGTTTTTTTTGCAACATTTTTATTAGCCATTTCTTTTTATTTCCCTCCTTAAAATTGAGAATTTGTTATAAAATATCATTTAAGTTTATTTTGTTTCTTTTTTAGATTTACTTACTAATTTTCTTGGACCTTTTCTTGTACGAGCATTAGTTTTTGTTCTTTGTCCTCTAACTGGAAGACCTCTTCTATGTCTTAATCCTCTGTAGCATCCAATTTCAGTAAGTCTTTTAATATTAAGAGCTACTTCTCTTCTTAAATCACCTTCAACTTTATATGATTCATCAATAACTTTTCTAATGTTATTAACTTCATCATCAGTTAAATCTTTAACTCTTGTGTCTGGGTTTACTCCAGCTTTTGCTAATATTTTGTTTGAGCTAGTTACACCTATACCATATATATATGTAAGTCCTATCTCAACTCTTTTATCTTTAGGTAAGTCTACTCCTGCTATACGAGCCATGTTTTTTTGCACCTCCAAATTATTTTTTCTTTCATTGAAATTGAAAAATTTTTACTATTGATTAAATAATTGTTTAATAATTAAAATCAAAATATTATTTTTTTCAATTTTTATATTTGTTTTGTCCTCATCTTTTTTAAAGGTGAAATGCATCTATTATTGCAATTTATAATAGATCTTTAAAATTAATTTTGGACATATATATAAACACAAATTAGATAAGTTAACAATATTGTTAAACAGCCGCTACCTCATTTGTGTTATAAACTTAAGGAATTAACCTTGTCTTTGTTTGTGTTTAGGGTTTTCACAAATAACTCTAATTACACCTTTTCTTTTTATTACTTTGCATTTATCACACATTTTCTTTACTGATGGTCTAACCTTCATTTTTTGCACCTCCTTAAATTGTCTGTGAACATTCTTTAGCTAAAGCTTTATTTACATATGGTAAAGAAATATTTCTTTACCTATATTTTTGCTTGTTCTCAAACATAATATTTTTATATATTGGGTTAATGATATATTTCTATTTTGCTCTCCATGTGATTCTTCCTCTTGTTAAATCATATGGTGATAATTCTACTTTTACTTTATCTCCTGGTAATATTTTTATATAATTCATTCTTAATTTTCCTGAAATATGAGCTAATATTTGATGTCCATTTTCAAGTTCTACTTTAAAATTTGTATTAGGTAGTGTTTCTACAACCACTCCTTCAACTTCTATAACATCTTCCTTTGCCAAGTTTTTTCCTCCTTTTAAAGAACACTTAAAATCTATAAACATATTGAAATGTATATAGATTCTTTTGTCTTTTTTACCAGTTTTTGTTAAAATTTTAGTTTTAACTCATTTATTATATACCATTTTTAAATGATTGTCAATATTTCTGGCTCATTTTCTGTAATTAAAATTGTATTTTCATAATGAGCAGATAAACTACCATCTTCTGTTATGATTGTCCAACCATCATCTAATTCTAAAATATTAGGATTTCCTGCAATTACCATTGGTTCTATTGCCAATGTCATTCCAGGTTCAAGTCTTATTCCTCTACCTGCTTTTCCGTAATTTGGTATCTCTGGTTCTTCATGCATATCTTTTCCTATTCCATGTCCTTCAAATTCTCTTACAACAGAATATCCTTGTGATTTTACATATTCTCCTATTGCATGAGAAATGTCTCCAATTCTATTTCCTTTTTTGGAATATTTTATACCTTCAAAAAAAGCTTGTTTTGTTACTTCTACTAATCTTTTGGCTTCTTTGGAAACATTGCCAACCATTAGTGTTCTTGCCGCATCCCCATTATATCCATCTTTTAAAGCAACTAAATCAACACTTACTATATCTCCATCTTTTATGATTCTTTTTTTTGATGGTATTCCATGTATAACTTCATCATTAATTGAAATACATGTTGCTGCTGGATATGGAGGTACACCTTTTATTCCAGGATTATAGCCTTTTTCTGCTGAAATTGCACCATATTTTTTCATTGTTTCTTCTGCAATTCTATCTAAATCTGCTGTCGTCATTCCTGGTTTTATTGCTTCTTCAATTGCTTTATGTGTTAATGCCGTTACTCTTCCAGCTTCTTTCATAAGTTCTATTTCTCTTTTTGATTTTATTGTTACCATTATATATTTGTATCCTTTCTAATTAAAAAAGCTTATTTTTTTATGTCATTTACTATATCTCTTGCTACATCCTTTCCCATTCTATTAATTGAAATGCTAACTGTTTCTGTTCTTAATACTCCTTTATTTTTATAGTATTCTACCAATGGACTTGTTTTTTCTTCATATATTTCTAGTCTTCTTTTTATTGCATCAGGGTTTGAATCATCGTCTCTTTGTTTTAATGGTGATCCACATTTATCACATATTCCTTCTACTTTTGGAGGATGTAATTTTGTGTTATATGTTGCTTTACAATCAGGGTTTGTGCAAACTCTTCTTGTTAACATTCTGTCTATTATTTCTTCTTTTGGAGTTACTAAGTTAACTACTAAATCAATTTTTTCCCCTTTTGCTTCTAAAATTTTGTCTAAAGCTTCTGCTTGTTTAATTGTTCTAGGAAATCCGTCTAATATAACTCCATTTTTAGCATCATCCCATGTAAGTCTATCTTCAACCATAGGTATTGTAATCTCATCTGGCACTAAATTTCCTTGTGAAATAAATTTATCAGCTTCTATTCCTAATGGTGTTTTTTCACTTATATTTTTTCTAAATATATCTCCTGTTGAAATTTGTACCATTCCTGTATTTTCACTAATTTCACCTGCCACTGTTCCTTTTCCAGTTCCTTGTGCTCCTAACATAATAATATTCATAATCTTTCTTTCCTTTCTTTTAAAATTCTCTTTTTTGACTAATATATTTTACCCTAAAAAATAAAAAATAGCAAGAGTTTCTCGCTATTTTTTCCAATTTTATAAAAATTTAAATTACTATTTACAGCTATATTTTATTGTTTAGAATATTAATATATCAATTTTCTTTTTTCTTTCCAAAACTAATATCTTGGAATAAGAAATTTTTTACTTTTTGCCATGTAATTTCTTGATGTAAAAAATCATTTATTTCTTTTTCTATTTTTTGTTCATATGGATTTAATTCTATTTTTATCTCTTTAAATAAAACAGATTTTACTTTATTCCAAAATCCAGTTTTAGCTGGTAGATTTTTTCCTACAGTTATTAAATTATCTGCATTTTCATAATTCGTTGTATCTCCTGGAACACTTGTGTTATTATTAACTTCAGTACTTACACTTCCATAAATTCCTGTATTTGTTACATTTTCATTATTTTGAATATTTGTATAATTTCCATAAACTCCTACATTTATTCCATTTTCTGAATTTACAGTATTTACTCCATTGCTTGAATTTATTGTATTATTATCTCCAACAGTTTGTTCTCCACTTGATTGTGAACTATCTCCTACTTTAATTCCACCATAAACACCAGAAAGTTCTTCTATACTTGCCATATTTATTCCTCCTTTGTAGTATTAATATAAAATTTTCTATTTTACTTATATAATATTTTTCGCATTTTTGCAAGTATATTTATATTAAATTTATATTACAAATTTATTACAACACTATACTATTATTTGTATTTTATTTATTTAGCTGTTAACTTCCCCAATTACGTCTTCAATTTCTGCTCCTATTATTTTTACACTTTTTATTTGATTTTCAAAATTTTGATTTGTTTTACATTTTACTAAAATAAAGTTTGAAGTATGTCCTTTTATATAACCATTTTTAGGTTCTTCAAACAAAACTTTAACATTTTTTTCTAATAATTTTTCATTATAATCTTTTTGATTTTTATCTGATAATTCTATTAATGTTTTACTTCGTTTGCTTTTTATATCACCAGATATTTGATTTGGCATTTTTGCTGCTATCGTTCCTTTTCTAGGTGAATATGGGAAAATATGCATTTTATAAAATTTTATTTTTTCTAAAAAATCATATGTTTCTTTAAATTCTTCTTCTGTTTCACCTGGAAATCCCACAATTATATCTGTTGTAAGTATAACATCTTTATAATACTTTCTTAATATATTAGCAATTTCAGCGAATTCACTTGTTGTATATTTTCTATTCATTCTCTTTAATGTTTCATCACAGCCACTTTGTAATGATAAATGAAAAGAATGACATATTTTGTTTAATTTAATTAATCTTTGCATAAATTCTTCTGTTATAATTTGTGGTTCTAAAGATCCTAATCTTATACGTAAAATTCCATCTATTTCATTTATTTTTTCTAGTAAATCAATTAATCCTATATTTTGTTCAAAATCTTTTCCGTATGATGCAAGATGAATTCCTGTAATAACAACTTCTTTAATTCCATTTTGTGCAATTCTTTTTATTTCATTAATTACATTTTCTATATTTCTACTACGAATTCGTCCTCTTGCATATGGTATAATACAATATGAGCAAAATTGATTACATCCATCTTGAACCTTTATTACAGCTCTTGTTTTCTCTGTATAAGAGATTTCTCCTAATTCATCAAATTCTTTTTGTTTAGAAATATCTTTTACACAAATAATTTTCTTATTTAATCTTAAAAATTCTTCAATATGATTTACAATGTCTTTTTTTTCTTCATTTCCAAGTACTAAATCAATTTCTTTCATTTTTTCTAATTCTTCTTTGTAACTTTGTGCATAACAACCTGTAGCTACAATAATTGCGTTTTTATTCTTTTCTTTTACTTTTCTTAATGATTGTCTTGATTTTCTATCAGCAATATTGGTAACTGTACATGTATTTACAATACATATATCCGAAATTTCTTTATCAATATCTACTATATTATATCCATTTTCTTGAAATTTTTGAATCATTCCATTTGTTTCATATTGATTTACTTTACATCCGTAATGTAATAAAGGCTACATTTTTATATTTGTTGTTTTTCATTGATTTCCACTTTCCTTTTAAATGATCTTAATTTATTCATTAAATATAGGTGTTTTATCATTTAAAGATGCTCCTATAATTCCTGCATCATTTCCTAATTTTGCAAGCTTTAAAATTATATCATTTCTTTTGTTAAAAAGCAAATTTGTTGTTAAAATTTGTTTTTTTAGTGGTTCTATTAGTATATCACTATAATCAACAAATCCTCCTCCAAATACAATTACTTCTGGTTCAAATATATTTATTAAATTTGATATTCCAATTGCTAGATTTTCTATATATTGACTTATAAAATATTTTAATCTTATATCATTTTGATTTTTTATGATAAATTCTTTTATAAATTGATTGTCCAAATTATTCAAACCAAATTCATTTGCAATATGTTCTTTCAGTCTTTTAATACTAGAATAAGCTTCAAAACATCCTCTTTTACCACAATTACATTGAATTCCATTTTTTTGAATAATCATATGACTAAATTCATAACCTGGTACATTTTTGGATTCCAAAACTTTTCCATTATATACTATAGCTCCTCCAATTCCAGTTCCAATACATAAAAACAAACCATTTTCATATCCTTTTAAATTTCCATATTTTAATTCTGCTAATGCAGAACATTTTGCATCATTTCGTAAGTGTACTTTTATATTTGTTTTTTCTTCTATTTTTTCTGCAATATTATAATTTTCTAGTCCTAAATTTACAGCTCTAATTATTGTTGTTTTATTAACTGTACCTGGTATTGCCATTCCAATATTTTCAATCTTATTTTTTTCTTTATATTGATTAATTTTTTTTATAAGAAAATCTTCTAGTTCTTTTTTAAGATTATCTTTCTTTATTTCCTTTTGAGAATTATTTTGAGAATCATTTACTATATATTTTTCTTCTTTATCTACAATAATGCCTTTTTCATCAATTAGTCCAATTCCTATATGGCTTCCGCCAATATCTATTCCAATTTTCATATGTATTTCTCCTTATAAAGAGATTTATTTATTTTCTTTCAATTTTGATATCATAAGCAGTAGCAATATCTTTTGTAGTTGTTGCTGTTATATATCCTGTTTTCCCTTTTTTTATTTTTGGGAATGTTGTTTCAACTCTATCTATTTCATTTCCACTTTCATCTAAAAAAATCACATCTATTAAATATCCATCTAAGTCTTTATCAAGTGTATTATCTATTTTTGCATTAAATATAGATATATTCTTTCCTGCTTCTATTTTAATATCTTTTATTTTCAAGTCATTAAATTCAATTCCTTCTTGTATTTTAGAAGATTTATTAATTTTTAATCCATCTTTTGCTATTTCACTATTTGTTAAATTATCCATATCTATTTCACTTTTTTCTGAAGATATACTTGGTTTAATATCTAAATAATTATTGTCTAATTTCTCTTTTCTATTTTTAAATAGTATAATTGTTAAAATTATAATAGTAATTAACAATATTAAAATTAAAACTATAAGTTTTTTATTTATCTTTTTCAATTTAAATCTCATTCCTTCCTTCAAGTACAATCAAGTTGAAAAAGAATTGTACTTTTTCAACATTTTATTCTACAAAATTTCAACTATATAAGTTTGGAAGTTGATGTGGGCTTTTTTAATTAAATTATAATTTAATATATTTTATAAAAGCCCACTATCATTTTTATTAATTTGTTTCTGAAGTATTTGTTTGATTAGTATTTGTTGTTGTTGAAGTTGTTTCTTCTGTTTCTGGTGTTGTTTCAACACTTGGATCTAAAGAAATTATATAAGGTTTTACTATTTCTACTTCATTTCCTGCATTATCTATAGCTCTTACATATAAATGATATGATCCAATTCCTAAATTTGTCTTATTTAAAGTTGTTCCATTAAGTTCTTCAAATATAACTTGTTCTCCATCTTTAACCCATGCATATTGTGTTGAACTTAAGCCACTTATTCCAACATCTTCAATTGTAATTGAGAAATTCAAATCTATTGTTTCATCTTCTGCAAAAACAGTATAAGAAGTTTGCTCTGGTTCAATACTAATTATAGGATCATCTTGATCTATATTTTTTATTTCATATTGTTTTTCTTCTAAAACAGTTCCTTGTTCATCTAATATTCTTATATAAACTGTTTTATTTTCTTCAATATTAAGTCCTAATAAATAATCTTTTGTATCTATCCAAGTAGTTCCATCAAAACTATATTGTTTTGTATTATTAATATTATATGGATATTTTACTGTTATAATAACATCCTCGTTTGTAAATCCTTCTGTATTTGAACTTGTTGTAATTTCAATATTATCTACTGTTTCTGTTAAAGATGTATTATAAATTTCATATGTATCATATGTAGATAAATATGTGTATGGCATATATCCCTTTCTTGGATTTAATATTCCATTATAATTTGTATCTTTAGATGTACTTCCTATTGTTCCATTATATAAATTAAATTGATATGTTTCATCACTCATTCTCACAGCAAAAACTTCTCCATATACAGCAGGATTAGTATTGGTTAATGCATCTGTTTCTCTTCCTATAGTTACAGTATTTGAACTTTCTGAATATATTCCAAAAGACTTTCCTTCTACTCTTCCACCATATAAATTTACTATTCCTATATTATGAATTCCATCTGCATTTAATCCAACTACTTTTCCCC
Organism: uncultured Clostridia bacterium; assembly: GCA_944393385.1. Taxonomy (GTDB): domain Bacteria; phylum Bacillota; class Clostridia; order TANB77; family CAG-508; genus CAG-269. Next base: position 41,521 of record CALYAA010000010.1, on the reverse strand, counting down.
CAGTAATTTCAACTAGAGAATTTACATCATTATTATAAATTCCATAATATCCTTGAACTTCACCATTATTTATATAAAGTTTTGATGTTTCTGTTTCATTATAAATTCCTCTTGCACTACTTGCAGAATATGTTGATTCTACTCTTCCATTGTCAATAACTACTGTTCCTGAATGATTATAAATTCCATAATAATATCCTCTTACCCAAGCTTCTTCATCTATATTAATAACTGCATCTTCACCATCATTAAATATTGTTCTATTACTTTCTGTTGTTGAAAAGTTTTCAATAACAGCATTTCCATATATCATAAGATTTCCTTTGTTTATTATTGTATTTGTATTTGAATCATTTGTTGTAATTTGTGAATTTTCTTTTCCTGTAATTCTAACAGTAACTCCTTCATTAATAGTAATTTCATTTTCTCTAGTTAATACAAAGCCTTTTAAATCTAGTACTATATTTCTATCTATAACTACCTCTGATTTATCATCATATCCAGTTAATAGTTCAATAGTTGAAATTGATTCTGTTGAAGCAACTTGTATTGCTTGTTGTAATGTTGTTGTTACTTTATCTCCATCTATTCTGTAATTTGCTTGAGTTTGGAATGTATTTACTTCTGAAATATTTCCTGCTTGATCTTGTACCCATAAATAATATACTGTGTCCATTTCCAAATTATTTAATTCAAATTCTGATAATGTTTGGCTTATCCATTCACTATCTTCTGTTGGAGGTACATTTTCTGTACTTAAATATATTTGCTTAATACCAGATAATGCGTCTGTTGCATTTACTTTTACATCCACTTTATCACCATTTGCAATTAACTCTGTTGTAACTACTGGTGCAGTTTTGTCAATTCTCATTGGATATGAACTTGATTTTTTACTATAATCTTGTGTATCTTCATCATATATTGCTCTAAAATATAAATCATCAGCATATGATTCTATAGTAAAATTAAATGTTACATTATTTCCTTGTTTATTATAATTTGCGAAATATATAAAATATGCTGGTACTATTAAAGGTTGAAAACTAAATGAATCAGTTCCTACAGAGGTACTCTCATCTTTACTATATCCATAATGTAAATAATATTTTTTTCCTCCACTTAATAATTTATATTCAGAAATTTCTTGCTCTCCAGAAACTTTTATCCAATAATCATTATTTGGATCAAAATTTATAGATTCTTCACTTTCTGTTATTTCCATAAAACCATAGTCATGATTTTCTTCACTTGATACTTTAGCAGAAATACTAAGCAAAATATTTAGCCAAGGATAACCTGTTAAATCTAATACCATATATCCTTCTGATATAGAATTATTGACATTAGTATTATTTGATCCCATCATAGTTTTATCTTCATTAAATTCAAAATAATAATCAGTAGTTATATTATGAACATTTCCTAACATCTCATTAATAAATGCTACAAAATCGAAACCAGATAAATCCATCATATCATTCCATGTATATCCATTTTGAGAATATTGATATTTTTGGACTGTTTTTCCAGATTCACTTGTATTTATTGTTAATGAACCATACAAATCTTGGTTTGTCCATTCTCCGTGATAATCTCCTCCATTTTCATCATGATATTTTAATATTAATGTAGGTACATTTTTATCTATTAAAACATAATATGGCTCACTTTTAGAAACATTTCCTAGATTATCTTCTGTTGTTACTGTTATTGTATATGTACCAATTTCTGTTAATGTAACAGGACCATCTATATTTTGCCATTCTGGTACTGTTAAAGAGTTTTTTAATATTGTCATTTTAGAACTTTTATGTCCTGATTCATCATCTGTTCCATCAAATTTTTCTATATAAACATTATAACTTGTCCATTTTCCAAAATTATAGCTTCCAAATTCAGTTATATTATCACTTGGATCTATTTCTGTTGCTTCTATATAACCTGGTGTTGGATTTATGTTATCAATATTTGCTACTGTTAATCTATCAGAATAACTAATTTCTTCATTATCATTTTTTACATAAAATCTATATATACCATTCTCTTTAATCGTAACTTCTTTGGTTAGATTATATTTTTCATCATCTGCAGTTTCAGTCCAAACTATATCATTAATATCTACATCATATTCAGCAAAAGCATAAAAAGCAATATTTCTAACTGTACCTTCTTTTCTTTCAGCACTTCCTACTAAAGTTATTTCTTTAACCCATGTATTAGTTATGTCAGGATCTTTATATTGAATTGTTACATTCATATCTTGATTAGCATTATCTTCTTCTTCCTCATTTTTTGAATAATTATCTTGTATTTGTTCTAAATTTTCCTCTACCCCTTGAGATTTATATACTAAATTAACATATGTAAGACCTAATACAATAGTAAAAAAAATGCATGCTACCAATACATATAATGTGATAGAACCTTTTTCTTTATTCTTTTTGAGATTATATTTATATATTGATTGGGATTTTTCTTGTTTCATTTGTTTTTCTCCTTTTATCTCTTTTAACTCTTAAAAATAATTTATCATAATTTGTAAAAATAAGCAATATAAAAGATTAAAAATTTCATTTGATTTTTTTGGTATTTTAGTATAAAATAACAATTAATTTATGATTCTTAATTTATATTTTAATTTAGAAAGCAATTTAGTTTGAAAGAAAATTCTTTTATAACTATGTGTGCCTTGGAAAGGAATGGAATTTTTTATGAATATAAAAATAGTTGCAAAAAATCCAATTGCATATCATAATTTTAATATTGAAGATAAATTTGAAGTTGGAATTGTTTTAACTGGAACAGAAATAAAATCTATTAGAGCTGGAAAAGTGAATTTAAAAGATAGTTATGCTGGATTTAAAGATGGCGAATGTTTTATATATTCTATGCATATAAGTCCATATGAACATGGAAATATCTATAATAAGGACCCTTTAAGGGATAGAAAACTTCTTTTAAATAAAAAAGAAATCCAAAAACTTTTTGGAAAATGTAAGCAAGATGGATATTCTTTAATTCCTATTAGTTTATATTTTAAAGGCAATATTATAAAACTTGAATTAGGTTTAGGAAAAGGTAAAAAACTTTATGATAAAAGACAAGACATTGCTAAAAAGGATGCTGAACGTAGAATGCAAAAAGCATTAAGACAATCAGCAAAGAGAATTTCATGATTTTATTTAATTTGTTTATATCAAATTTACACAAGTAAACTCAAGTGCATCTGTTAAAGCGAAGTCTTTTTTATGTAATAGGACAAATTGCTTTTTCCTATTACATAAAAAAGCAGATTTTTTGTTATTTTAAAACCTGCTTTTTCATTTTTATTAATTTTTCTAATTAATCAAATAAATATTTTTTTCATGTCTAACTATACTTTAAGCTTTATTTGCAGAACCAAATACATCTTTAATTTTATGAGAAACTGTTTGCTTTATAAGCTCTCTTGCTGGAGAAAGATATTTTCTAGGATCAAATGCACTTGGATCTTCTACAAACACTTTTCTTACAGCTCCAGTCATTGCTAATCTTAAATCTGTGTCAACATTTATTTTTGAAACTCCAGAGATACTTGCTTCATGTAGCATTTCATCAGGAACACCCTTTGCACCTGGAATATTTCCTCCAAATTCATTACACATATTTACTAATTCTGGAATAACAGTTGAAGCTCCATGTAATACAATTGGTGTATTTGGTATTTTTTCTTTTATTTGTTTTAATATATCAAATCTAAGTTTTGCTTCACCTTTAAATTTATAAGCTCCATGACTTGTTCCTATAGCTATTGCTAAAGAATCTACTCCAGTACGTCTTACAAATTCTTCTGCTTGTACAGGATCTGTATATCTTGCATCAGATTCAGCAACATTAACATCATCTTCCACTCCTGCTAATTTTCCTAATTCTGCTTCTACAACTACTCCGTGGCTATGAGCATAATCAACCACTTCTTTTGTTAATCTAATATTTTCCTCAAAATCATATTTTGAACCATCAAACATTACAGATGTAAATCCATTATCCACACATAATTTACAAGTTTCAAAATCAGGTCCATGGTCTAAATGCATAGCTATTGGAATATTAGGATGTTCTTCAACTGCTGCTTGAACCATTTTCATTAGATAATTTATTCTAGCATATTTTATAGCACTTGATGATGCTTGTAATATGACTGGAGAATTATTCTCTGCAGCAGCATCTACAATAGCTTGTATAAATTCCATATTATTAACATTAAATGCTCCTATTGCAAATCCTTCTTTCATTGATTTTTCAAACATTGCCTTTGTTGTTACTAATGGCATATAAAATCACTCCTTTTCTTTTGAATATTTTTTATAAAATATTCAACTCATATTTTCAAGCATATTTTATTTCTAATTTATTTATTTGTCAAGCAAAACAAGTAAAAGTTATTGTTGGCACTCATAACTACCACACATAGATTCATCTGGTTTAGATGTATTTATATTAGCAACTGGCACTACATTGATTGCAGATAAAGTACATGTCTTTTTGTTTCTATCTTGATACACACAACTTCCAACTGTACAATTAATTTTTTGATTTTTTTCCATATTACTATTTTCCTTTCTTATTTTTAGTAATTTTATAAATGTAATTTCTTATATAATAGAAAAGTTTAAAATCCATATTATATATAAATTGTTATAAAATTTTAATCTAACATATATTATTAACATTTTTCATTACTTTATTCACTGTATATTTTTTATTTTTTTACAAATAATATTAATTAGGAGGTTGTTTAATGATTTCAAAGGTTATACTAATTTCTCATAAAGAAGGTGAAATTAAAAAATTTTTAAATAAATATGAAAACAAAAAAATAGAACCAGAAAATTCTTTTTATTGGAAAAAAGAATTTTCTAATCCTATTGAAATCACTGAGATGATAGCAGCTTTTGTTGATAATATTAATAATTTTAATATTATGATGTGGATTACTCTTGATAAAAATATCTTTATTAAAATATCTCCTTTAAATTCTAATGAAATTATTAAATATTTATTTGAAAGGTATCCTTATTAAGCTTTAATTTCTGGCAATTTTTCTATTTTATTAATAACAAATATTGTTGCAAATACAAAAACAAGTAATATAAGTGATGGTGTATATATTCCTATTGGAATTCTTGTTATAACTAAAACACTTAATAATACTAATTCAATAATAATTGGGATTAATATTGTATTTAGCATAACAGGTAATAATCCTTTTTTATGATATCTTATTAACATATATATTAATATTATTAACCCTGAAACAGAAAGTGGTAAAACATATTTTTTTAATATATCTCTTATTCTCGTTGCAGGAACATTTTCAATATTTGTGTTTTCAGCTGTTTGTTCAAATTCATATGATTCTTTTATTTTGTTTACAATTGTATTTTTTTGTTCTTCAGAAATTGATTTTGCTCTAATTGTAACCATATCTCCATAGATTTCTATTATTTGAACCATATTATTATTTCCTATTACTTCATTTGCAATCTCTTTTATTTTATTTAAATCTACTTCTTCACCTACATAAATATCTATTTTTTGGCTATCACTATATCTTAATTGTTTATTAAATCCTATTGTACATGCTAAAATTATTCCAATAACAATTATTATCATCATTATTGCTAATATAATTATGTCTCTTTTTTTCATATTTTTTACACCTGTTAGTTAACTAACATAACTCCTTTCTTACTATTGTTTTTTTAATTTTAATAATGTTCTTGTTACTATAAAATTATATAATGCAATAAGTACAATTCCCCAGAACATAATCATTCCAAAACTGCTTAGATTGTCCCATTTTGTTAAACATGCTACAATTGATAATATTATAATTGGAATAATTTTTATAAAAATATCCTTATATGTTAGTTTTAATGCTTCTTTTAATAAATTAACTTTCTTAGTTTTTTCTAACAATTCTTGGGTAAATTTTAAATTTAATAATATTATTATAATTATTGCACATATTCCTTCTACAGATATCATTACATTTGTGTATCTAATAATAATTGAATATATTGCTATAAATCCAATAAATGAAATACTTGCTAATATTCCTGATACTTTATAAATTACACTAAATATAATTAATATAACTAAAACAATACTAAGTACTACTAATGCAAATATTCCAATTTGTTGTTTAGTAATATTTGAATATTCATATCTATTTGAATATGTTTCATATTGAACTGGCATTTTTCCAGTATTTTGCAACATAGCAATTTCTGCTGCTTGTGATATATAGTTGTTTACTGATGTGGTATTTGAGGTTTGTGTTCCTATTTGAACTGTTATTTTGTTTCCTTCTATTTTTGAAACTTCATATGTTGTTTCTCCAACTACTAAGTTTGCTACTTTTTTTGTTGGCTCAGAATTTTCTTCTGTAGTATTTTCGGTTGATGTTGTTTGAGTTGTATTTTCTGTTGTTTGTGTACTTTCTGTCGATGTACTTTCTGTTGCTGTACTTTCTGTGTTAGATTTTTCAGATTCTATTCCATCTATTTCAGTTTGAAGTAATGCATAATTATTTAAAATTTCAGTTAATTTAGCTTGTCCTTCTTTTGTAAGTTCTATAACTTCATTAACTATATAACTGCCTGAGTTATTAACATTATATGAATATTTTGCTTGTTTTATCATATCATTATTTATAAGAACTTCCTCTGTCTCTTTATCTATTATTTCTATTCTTGATTCAGCAGTTAAATAATAAATATACATATCTGTAAAATCATTTTCTGGAAGCTCTACTCTTATTGTTCCATCTACCTTATTTAAAGAAATAGTATAATCTGTAGCACCTAAACTATCTAATCTGTTCTCTATTGTAGTTTTTACTGTTTCATAATTTTTAATAGTTTCTTCATTTGTTTTATTTGAATCTTCTGTATTCTCTGTTGTTTCTGTGTTTTCTGTTGCTTCAGTGCTTTCTGTTGCTTCAGTATTTTCTGTTGCTTCAGTGCTTTCTGTTGTTCCACTTTCAGTATTTTCTTCATCTTTTGTTGAATCAGTCTCTTCTTGAGCTACTTTTAATTCAACAACTCTTTGACTATCTAATTCTCTTCCTAGTTTATAATCTCTTACTTTATTTTCCATTCTATTTTGTGTTTGAATATAAATTCCTCCAAATGCTATTAAAGATAATAACACTATTACTAATACAATTGTTAATATTTTTACTCTTCTCATTTCCTTAATCCTTTCTGTATATTTCATTATTTTTTACTATAATAATTTTGTTCCATTTATTACTAACTCAAACCATATTTGTAAATATTTTGCGGCATATTTGCTCATCATTGTTCTTTCCATAAAAATTTGAAAATAATCTAAAACGGGACAAATCTGAGTATCTATAGTTAGTTTTAAAACAACCTTTTTGTGTTCTGCATCTACTTCTAATTCTGAATTTGTTACAGCATAATTAACTCTATCATGTATATCAAATGTTGACATATTTGTATTTGTAACTCTTTCTCTGTGTGCATCTGATTTGTCTGCTAAAATTAATGCAGCTGAAATTGCACTTACTGCTGTTCCTGTTTTTTCATCATGATTTCCTATAGCACTTATAATTTCTGTTATTTCTTCTAGTGGCATATTCATATCCTTTAAAATTTGATATGTTAAAATTGCTCCACTATGAGCATGATCTGTTCTATTAATTACATTTCCTATATCATGCAAATATCCCGCTATTTTTCCAAGCTCAATTGTTCTTTCATCATATCCTAATTTTTCTAGTATTTCGCCAGTCCTTCTTGACACTATACCTATATGTCTATGAGAATGTTCGGTATATCCAAGTGCTTTTATTTGCTTTTCTGCACCATTTATAAATGCTTGCACTTCTTCATTCTTAATAACATCTTCTAGGGTTACCATATTCAGCCTCCTTTATCCGAATAAATTTTACTTTATTTTAAAAAAAATATCAACCTTTTTTAAAAATTTATAAAAAAATTGTTACTATTCACATATAAAATTTTGATTACATAATTAAACCTAATTGCATCTATTAGGGTAAAACTCTTTTATTTAATAGGAATTATAAATTTTTCCTATTAAATAAAATATAAGAAAAATCTGTGATTTTCTTATTTGTTCTTGCCTAATTTGAGTTTTCGACTATAATGTATATATATCAAAATTTAAAATATTTGTTTAAAACTGTGAATATTAACAATAATATATTTTTCCATGATTTTAAAAAATCAACCATGCTATAACTAATAATCCAACTATTACTCTATAAATAGCAAAAATTTTGAAACTTCCTTTTTTTAGGTAATTTAATAGAAATTTTATAACTATAATTCCAACAATAAAACTTACAAGAACACCTAATATAAATGCAATTATTCCTGTAGTATTTGCAATTGTAAAATATTCTATAAAATCACCTAATTTAAAAACTGTTGCAGCTAAAACAATTGGTGCTGATAGCATAAAAGAATATTTTGCAGTAGACTCTCTTTTAACTCCCATTGCTCTTCCAGTTGTCATTGTTACTCCAGAACGTGAAACTCCAGGTATAAAAGCTAATGCTTGTGATAGACCTATTAAAAAAGTTTGTTTAAATGTCATGTTTTCATAGTCTGTTTCTGATTTTGCATTTTTATCTACAATATATAAAATTATTCCCATCACAATTAATGCTATTGCAATTATAAGTGGTTTTGTTAAAAAGTCTTCTGCGTATTTATCTAAAATAAATCCTATAATTCCTCCTGGAATTGTTGCAGCTACTATGTACCAGAACATTCTACCTTCAGTAGAATCTTCTTTTTTGAATACCTTTTTAAATCCTCCTGCAATTAATCCTAACCAGTCTTTAAAGAAAAATATTCCTATTGCAAGTAATGTTCCAAAATGTAAAGCTACATCAAAGCTTTCTGGTACATTCCAGTTAAATATTATTGGTATTAAATTTAAATGTGCTGAACTTGATATTGGTAATAGTTCAGTCAATCCTTGTACTATTCCTAAAATAATTGCTTGATATATTTCCATGTTTTTTTCCTTCCTTTTCTAATTTAAAAATAATATTTTTAAATTTTATTTGTATATTTCTTTTAATATATTATATATAGTATTTTTTATAAATTCAGCTGATGTTGTAGGTGCAACTCTACCAGGTAAAGAAAGTGCCCATACAAATTTAAAATTTCTTTCTTTAACTGCTCTCTTATCTATTCCACCAGGATTTGATGCTAAATCTATAAGCAAAACATCATTTTTTACAAACTGTAATTTTGATTCTGTTAATACAATATGTGGAACAGTATTAATTATTATATCAAAATTTTTCAAATTTTCTCCCAAATGATTTATATTAACAGCCTTATGTCCAAATGCCTCTATCCAAGCAAAATCCTCATCTTTTCTTGCAGCACATGTAACTTTAACTGATAGTCCAGCCAATTTCCTTGCTAATACTTTCCCTATTCTTCCAAATCCCAATATCAATGCTTCACTACCATGTAAAATTCTATTTGTATTTTCTATTGCAATTTGAATAGTCCCTTCTGCTGTTGCAATTGTATTCAAAACTGCCAATTCTTCTCTTTTCATAATATCTATAATTTCTACATATTCATCATTTGCCATTTCATATACTTCAGGAGAAATTCCTCCAGCAATTAATACTTTTGCATTAATATTATGCATCATCTCTCTTATAGTTATTTCCTTATCACTAAATGGCATATTAATCATATTGCCATTACTAGAAAAAGGTATTGGACCTATTACAATTTCTACATTTTCTATAGTTTTTTTTATAGTTGGACATTCTATAATATTGGTAACATTTTTTATATCATCTGATTTTTCAAGACCATATACATATATTTCATTTTCATCTTTAGCAAGCATTGTTGCTAATTTTGCAATTCTTAAATCCCCTCCAATAATTGCAATCTTGTTTTTCATAAAACCTCCTACATTATACTTTATTTCAAATTTTATGTTAATGTTCTGCAAATAGTGTATGGTTTGTTATACTACAACAATATTCTGTTCTAAAATATTAACATATAATTATTTATATATAGTATATTAAATTTAAGTAATTTTATGAATTAGTTTTCTCTTTCTTTTTCTTTATTGTTTTTTTCAACAATTTCTCTTTTTTCAACTTTATTTATATTAATATCTGCAAAGCCTATCTTTTTAGTGATTTCTACAGTTTCTTCAAGATGTTCCTTTGCAATCAATTCTTTTTTAGATAATTTATGTTGTTTTTCTTCTTCTATCTCTAAATTAAATGGTATTGATAATTTTGCAATTATTATTGCAAAATTTACATCTTTTTTTATTTTCTCTACAATTCTTTTTGGGTCTTCTTGAATAGCAACATTTGCGTATTGAATTGCTTTTTCTTTATCATTTTTTATTAAATATATTTTTGCAAGTTCTAAATATGCATCTGCTCCTAATTCTTCATCATCTACAATTTCCCACAAATATCTTTCAGCTTCTTCAAGTTCTTTGTACATTATAGCTATTTCTGCAAGACTATATTTTGTATTATAGACAATTGAATTTAATTCTGCTGCTTTTTCATAATATAATTTTGCATTTGCAAAATCATTTAGCATTGTATATACAATTCCCAAATTGTAATTTAAATCAAAACTTGTTGGATTATATTTTAATGCTTCATTATAAATATTTGCAGCTTCTTTAAAATCTTGCTTTTCTATTAATAAATCACCTAGAGCAATTGTTGCTTCTGGATAGTCTGGCTTTTTGCTTAGCAAATTTGCAAGAGTTTCTATAGCTTCATCTTTTTTATCTAAATCTGTTAATAGTGTTGCAACTTTAAAATATGATTCATAATCTTTAGGTTGAATTTCTATTGCTCTAGCATATTCATCAACAGCTTTTCTTTGTCCACCTTCTTTTTCATAAATCATTGCTAGCATTTTGTGCCCATTATAACTTTCTGGATTTTTTGTAACTAAATCTATTAATAATTTTTTTGCTTGTTTTGTATTTCCAATTATTAAGTAAAATCTTACAAGATTAATTGTTAATAATTCTTTAACATTTCCTGTTGCTTTTTTTAATAATAGAATTGCTATTGGTACAACTATAGATAAAAAGTATACTATTATTTCTATAAAAATATTCATTTCTTCTGAATTATTATAAAAAGCAACAAATTTTATACCAATTCCGCAAAGCAACTATTGCAAGTACTGGAACATAAGTTGTATCATTTTCTTTTACTAATCTGTAAAAAATATATACAAACAATGCAAATGCCGATATTGTAAAGATTAATGTTTCTATTAGCATATTTATCATTCCTTTTTATTAAAATATTTTATAAACCTCTTCCTGATGAACCCATATATTGTTCTTGTATTGCTTCATTTGCATTTTCCATTTTTTCTTTAAGGTTTTTACCTGGAGCTTTTTTTAGTTCTTTTTTATATCCTTCAACAGTCATTTTATTCTCTTTTGCTGCTTCTTTTATTTTTTCTTCTATAGCTTGAGCAATATCCATAATAGAAAAATCTTCTCTTCCTTCATGTTCAATTAATTCTTGAATAGTCATTCCTGTTATTTTTGACAAATCTCCATATGTTAAACTTGTTTTTGGAATCTTGGTATCTTCATCTGCTATAACACCATTTTCTCTTCCTCCACCTTCTTCCATTGTCTCTATTGCACCATGTGCAATATCATGTGATTTAATTGGTGTTCCATTTTGGTCTTTTCCTGAGTCATAGTCAAAGTCATATCTCTGCTTCATTGACTCTACTCCATCTCCTTGTAGATTTCCTTCTCCTTGCATTCCAACTGGTCTTGCAACTCTTTTTTGATCATGAATTGTATCATTTCCACAAGGCATAACATCTACTGTTTCTATATCTAATTCTCCATAATCTTTAGCATTTAATGTTATAGCAATTTCTTTGTTATCTTCACTTGTTTGTAATAATGCTAATGGAACTTTTTGCTCTATTCTATCACCATTTTCATTTACACTTATTATTGGTTTAAAGTTTGTTCCTGCTGTTTGTACATTTTCATTTAATTCCCATATTTCATTTAATTTTCCATCTTCACTCATTTGATAAGATTTTTGTAAAATTACAAAACTACCTAATGTTTCAGAATATGCCATGGCATAATCTATAGAATTATTAAATACTTCTGGCATTCTTTCCTCTAAATGCTTATCTGTAATTTTTCTAAAATTAGTTAATTTTAAATCTTTTCCTTGTTTTTTAAGATCTTCTTCTACCTTTTTCTCTTCTTCAGCTTTACTTTCTTTTTGTTGTTTTTGTTCTTTTTTTGTTTCAATTGGTTTTTCTTTACTTTTTTCATCTCTGGTTATTCCGGCAAGTCTTCCTTTTTCTTTATCATTTTCTTCAAATAAAAATTCTCCATCTAGTGTTAAATCTTGTAAATAATCTTTGAATGTATCTATAGAAAAAGATTTTCCATCTTTATCAATCATAAGTTTTTCTTCTATTGTTGCCTCTCCATTTTCATTTTCTTGTACCCATCTAAAATGATATTCCATATCATTTTCTTTATTTCTTTCTACAGTGATATAAACATCATTTAATACAAGTGGTCCCTTTTCTGTATGTATAACAAATTCTTTATAAAATCTGGTTTCAACCAATTGTTTTTCATTTTCTTTAATTGATTCTTTTACACTAGTATCTACATCAATTAATCTTTTTATTTCTTCTTTATCCATATTTACATCCCTTTCATTGAATATTATTTTTTAATTTCTCCAACTAGGTCATAGTCTTTTACATCTATAATTTTGGCATTTGTAAATGTATTTACCTTTTTTTCTAGATGATTATTTTTTATATATATAATTCCATCTTCTTCTGGAACATCTTGTTTCGTTCTTCCTATTAAATATTTTTCATCTGGTGTAATATTTTCTATTAAAATTTCAATATCTTGTCCTATTTTACTTTTCAATTTTTCATTTGATATTTTTTGTTGTATTGCCATAATTTTGTTGTATCTAAATTTTTTTGTGTTTCCATGAATTTGATCTGGTAACCTAGCTGCTGGTGTTCCATCTTCTTTTGAATACATAAATGTACCTAATTTATCAAATTTTGTTTCTTTAACAAATTCTTGCAATTCTATAAAATCTTCTTTTGTTTCACCTGGAAAACCTACAATTAAACTTGTTCTTAGAACTACATCTGGTATTTCTGTTCTAATTTTTTCTATTAGTTTTTGAATTTGTCCTTTATTTGTTTTTCTGTTCATTGTTTTTAAGATTTTATTAGATATATGCTGAATTGGAATATCAAAATATTTACAAATTTTTTCATTATTTTTTACAACTTGTATAAGTTCTTCTGTTATTCCTTCAGGATAAGAATATAAAAATCTTATCCATCTTATTTCTGGAATTTCTGCTAAGTTTTCTAAAAGTTTTGCAAGTTTAGATTCTCCATATATATCTGTACCATATTTGGTTGTATCTTGTGCTATAACAATTATTTCTTTTATTCCTTTTTGTGCTAACATTTTGGCTTCTTCTATAATTTCTTCCATCTTCCTACTAGCAAATTTGCCTCTTATGTATGGAATTGCACAATATGTACACATATTACTACAACCTTCACCTATTTTTAGATATGCATAATTTTTCCCTGTTGTAACTACTCGATTATAAAATTCATTAAAATCTGGTAATTTCAATTGTTTTATTTCAGATACTTTTTTCATTGGTTTTGTAACACTTTTTTCTACTTTATTATTATTTATTAAATTTTCAACCTTTTTCCATAATTTATCATATTCATCTATTTTAATAAATAAATCTACCTCTGGAAGAGATTTTAAAAGTTCATCATAATATCTTTGTACTAAACAACCTATTACAATTAAATATTTACATTTTTTCTTTTTATATTCTGACATTTCTAAAATTGTATTAATAGCCTCTTCTTTGGCATTTTCTATAAATCCACATGTATTTATAACAATAATATCTGCTTTTTCTGGATTGTTAACTATTTCGTAATTATTATTTTTGAAATGTCCTATTACAATTTCTGTGTCTACCAAATTTTTGCTACATCCAAGTGATACAAATCCTACTTTCACTCTTTTACATCCTTTCAATTCTTAACTATTGTGTGCACAAATATGCTTTCTTGTTAATTCCATTAAATTTAGTTTTGTAAATCCTTCTACTTGTGTTTTTGCTCTATCTTGTTTTAATGTTTCTTTTAATAATCTTTCTATCTTTTCTTTGTTTTCTTCTAATTTCATATCTATATAATCTATAATAATTATTCCACCTATATCTCTTAATCTTAATTGTTTTGCAATTTCTATTGTAGCTTCATAATTAACTTTATATATAGTATCTTCTAATGTTGACTTTCCAATATATTTTCCAGAATTAACATCTATTGCTACTAATGCTTCTGTTGTATCAATTGTAATAAATCCTCCACAATTAAGCCAAACTTTTCTTTGTTCTGTTTTCTCTATTTGATGTTCTAAATCATATTTTTTTACTATATCCTCTTTTTCTTCTAAAATTAATTTTATATTTTGTGCAATTCTTTTATTAAGTACTTTTTTTATCTCATCATAATCTTCTTTATCATTAACTATAATAGAATTAATTTTCTCATTTGGTATATCTATAATAATCTTTTCTACAATACTTGGGCTTTTATATAATAATTGTGGCTGTTTATTTACTTTTTTAAAATTATTATAAATTTCGTTCCATTGTTGGTATAAAATATTAATTTCATTTATAATATTTTCTTTTTTTTGCTTTTCTGCAGATGTTCTAACAATGCATCCCATATTTGATGGCAAATTATCTTTTACTATTTTTAAAAGTCTTTCTTTTTCTACCTCATTTTCTATTTTTTGAGAAATGGTTACAATTGTTGTTTGTGGTAATAAAATAATATATTTTCCTGTTAGCTTTATATGAGTTGTTGTTCTTGCTCCCTTTTTATCATTACTGTCTTTTTGAACTTGAACAAGCAATTTTTGATTTATTTTTACTACATCTTTAATTTTAGGTTCTTTCATTATTTCCACTTTATCAATTTTTTCATTTATCTGTGGAATTACATCTTTTACATGTATAAAACTATTTTTTTCTGTACCAATGTCAATAAATGCAGCTTGCATTCCAGGAATAATATCTTTTATAATTCCTGTATATATATTTCCTTCATTTCTTTTATGTTTGCTATTAATATTATCTTCATATATTTCAATTAGTTTTCCGTTTTCTACAACTGCAATTGTTTTGTTTTTATCTTTCTTATTTATTAAAATATCTATCATTTTGCATTTCCTCTCACATTTTGTAATTAATTAAATTTATTCATCGAACTATCAATTCCATTTTTTAATAATTCTATAACCGCATCTCTTGCTTTTTCTATACCTTCTTTTAATTTTATATTGTCCTCTTCAGGAATTGCTCCTATTACATAATTTATTTCATCACCTTTATGTTCTGGTCTGCCAATTCCAATTCTTATCCTTCCAAACTCTTCTGTTCCAAGTTGTTGGATAATACTTTTTATTCCATTATGTCCACCAGCACTACCTTTTTTTCTTACTTTTATTTTTCCCGGTTCTATGTCCATATCATCATAAATAATGATTAAATTTTTTAAGTCAATTTTGAAAAAGTCGATTACTTCTTTTACACTATTTCCACTTAAATTCATATATGTTTGTGGTTTTAATAATATTACTTTTTCTCCATTTATTATTCCAGAGCCAAATAAAGCTTGGAATTTTTTTTGTTTAACTTCTATATTATATTTTTCGGCTAATTTATTAATTGTGTTAAATCCCATATTATGTCTAGTTTTACTATATTCATCTTCAGGATTTCCTAGTCCTACTATTAAATACATATTCTTCTCTCTTCTTTCACGTACTCTATTTTACTATATTTTTATATTTTTTTCAAGCATTTTTATAATAGGAATACAAAAAACTTCCTATTATAAAATCGTTAATTTTCTGTTGCTTGTGTAGTCGTTTCTTGTGTTTTAACTTCTTCCATCATCTTTTCTAATTCATTAATCAATTCTTGTAAAGCATTAATATCAGAGCCCATCATTTCCCAATCATTTCTATCATTTGAATCTGTTAAATTCTTATTTGCTTTAATAATAGAATCTATTATTCCATTTATATCATCAGTATTATCAATCTCTAAATTTACAGCTGATTGTGAAAGTAAATTGTTAATTGCATTATACAAATTATCTCCAATAGCAACTTTTGTACCAGATGCAACTATTACTTTTTCTAATGTCATTGGCTTATTTGCATCATTTGTTCTTGTTTGATATATTGTTTCTACATAAAGTAAAGTACTATTTATAGGAATTATTTTCATTTCTTTTGTTATTTTTACACCAGTAACATTTAATTCTTCTAATTCTGCTGAAATTGTTGAATCTTGTTCTATTAAATTATCTAACTGTATAGGTCCTAAAATATTATTATCTGGTGAAAATTTATATATTCTTAATTCATTATTTGTTCCATTACATGTTCCAACTAAATATGCAATAATATTTGATTTATTGCTTTGTGTATACATTTGAACAAGTCCAAATTCTTCTTCTCCTTCTGGAGTTTTTAATACTGTATAATATGGTTCTAATATTGTAGAAGTTGTATTATTCGATGTATTTCCATATCTTGCTAATTGCCATATATCACTGTTTCTATATAATACATCTTCTTTAACATTATGGTATATATTTAACATTTCTGATTGAACTTTATATAGTAATTCTGGATATTTTAATTGTTCACTAATTTGTTCTGGTATTTTTTCTGTTTCAAACATTGATGGATAAATTTTCTTATATGCAGAAATTATTGGGTCATTTTCATCTGTAATGTAAAATTTCATTTCTCCATTATAAGCATTTATTATTACTTTTACAGAATTTCTTATATAATTTATTTCTTGCTTTATATTATTATTTTCTAAAGTTGAATAAGATGAATAAGGGTATTTATTTGAAATAGTATAACCATCTATTACCCAATATATTTGTCCATCTTGTATTACTGTATATGGATTTTCATCATATAATAAATATGGAAGTGCAGTTTGTGCTCTTTCTATGATATTTCTATTTGTTAAAATCTTACTTTCATCTGTTACAGATGTTGAAAATGCTAATTTTATATCTCCATTTTTTAATGCTAATATTAATCTGTCAAAAAAACCTACTTGAATACCTGAATTTCCTTGATAGTTATATGTATGTTCTGTTCCTTCACTATCTGTATAATCATATTCATCCTTATTTTTTGTATTTGTTACAACAATTGAATTTGTTTCAAGTCCATAATAAATTCTCTGTTCTTCATTAATATCCTTTTGTATATATTGTATATTTCCATCTTCAGTTGTTTCTGTTGCAGAAACAAAAATTTGTCCTATTCCATGTGTGAATTCATATGTTTTATTATTATAAGAAATTGATTGTTCGGCAATTTCTCTTGGAGCTATATATGCTATTTGTTGTTCTCCCTGATTATTTATTATTGATGTTGAAAGATTTCTAAATGTATAATACCCTGCTTCTGTTTGAGAATCTTCTAGACTTTGTTTTACCATATTTTGACTTATTATTGGAATATTTTTTATTACATTTTGACTCTCATTTATTTCATTTTCTGTAATCGTATTAGAATATTCTACATTTGCTTCAACAGCATTAATTCCATATGCTAATTTGGTTGAATTAATATTTTCTTCAATATATTTTTTTTCTTTGTCAAATTCACTAGGTTGTATAAAAATAGCATCAGTTAATAACATTACAAAAAAAAGAACTACTAAATATCCTGGAATGGTAAGCAATGTGTACATAATTTTTTTGTTTTTATTTTTTACAAAAAATATAACAGACATTATAACTGATATTACAATTACAATTGCAAAGATGCTATATCCCCATAATTTAATTGTTGATTCAATAAATCCTGCTCCTGTAAGCTCAACATCTTCTCCAATTGTTAAAAAAGTATCTGTTAAAATATTTTGTGTACTAAATATAGTATTAATACCTATTAAAATTGCACAAATAATCACATTTCTTAACAGGTCTTTTATTAATTTGCTTTTTTTAAGCATTTCTCTATCAATTCCATCAAAAAATAAATTAAAAACAATTATATAATATGCTGTAATATATCCACTTAACAAAATCATAAATTTTAGAATATAATTTATAATTGTTTCTATTAATGGTTTTATAAACATATAATATGATATATCTAAACCAAATATTATATCTACTTTTTGAAATGATACATTACTTGCAAATAATAGTACTTGTTCAACCAATGTTTCTGAAATTATAATACTTCCTATTACAGATGCAATAAATACAATAGATTTATTAGGTAATTTAGGCATTTCTTTTTTATCATTTTCAAAAAATGGTTTTAGTCCTTTTTTTATTCCTCTATTTGTAAAAATCATTATTGTACAAATTATAATAAAACTTATTCCCATAATTGCATATTTATATTGCAAATTTGTCCAAAAATTTTGAATATATTGATTTCCTAGTTCAGCACATTCTAAATATTCCGCTCTTAATGTAACATAAGTAATAATAATATATAATAAAATAAATACAGTAACTAATATATTTTTTATTCTGTTAAAAACATTGTTTTCTTTCATAAAAATTTCAATTCCTTTCAAAAGACTTTCAAATTTTTAATAAATTTTTCTTTTGAATTTCTATAAATTTATATTTTTTAATTTTTAAATTATTGCTTTTACAAAATCCTTTGCATTAAATATTTCCATATCATCTATTTGTTCTCCAACACCAATAAATTTTACTGGTATATTATTTTCTTGTACAATTCCTACAACTACTCCACCCTTTGCTGTTCCATCTAATTTTGTTAATACAATTCCAGTTATATCAGCTTGTTCTTTAAATGCTTTTACTTGTGATATAGCATTCTGTCCTGTTGTAGCATCTATTACTAATAATACTTCTTTTGATGATTCTGGCATTTCTTTATTAACAACTTTTTGAATTTTATTTAATTCATCCATTAAATATTTTTTGTTGTGTAATCTTCCTGCAGTATCAATTATAAGTACATCCGCATTTTCTTTTTTTGCAATATCTATTGCTTCATATACAACAGATGCTGGATCTGAGCCTTCTTGTCTTTTTACTATTTCTGATCCAGCTCTTTTAGCCCAAACTTCTAGTTGTTCTACAGCTGCCGCTCTAAATGTATCTGCTGCAGCAACTACTACTTTTTTTCCATCACGTGCAAGCCTTGCAGCCATTTTTCCTATTGATGTTGTTTTACCAACTCCATTTACTCCTATTACCAATATTACAGATGGCTTTGTGTCTAATTTTAAACTATTATCTGGTGCTTCTAAAATTTTTTCAATTTCTTCTCTTAATGCTTCTTTTACCTGTTCACTTTCTTCAAGTTTCTCTTTTTTTACTCTTTCTCTTAAATTATCTATAATTTTTACTGATGTTTCCATTCCAATATCTGACATTACTAGTGCTTCTTCTAGCTCCTCTAATAATTCTTCATCTACTTTTCTAAAATTACTAAATACATTATTGATTTTATCATTAATTGATTCTTTTGTTTTTGTTAAACCTTGTTTTAATTTATCAAAAAATCCCATAATTATATTTTCTCTCCTTTTTTATTTATTGAATATATGTGCTTATTTTATCACGTTTATAATATAAATGCAACAAAAAAATGAGCACTAATTGAAGTGCTACATTTTCTTTAAAATTTAAAATTTGTTGTGTGATTTACTAAAAAATTTATTCATTTTATATTTTTATAAAACAAATAATAATTGAATTGCAGAAATGAATAGTGTTATTGCTGACATTGCTGTATCCATAAAGCCTTCTGTTGATTCTCCTGCTGTATCTTCTATACTAATATCATATTTTTTTACTTGTGCTATCTTAAAATAAGTATCTATTTCTTTGGTTTCTCCTGGGGCAATATTTCCAATTTCTATATATTGCGTTCCTAAGTTATTTTCAATATCTGAATATAAATTTAGTTTAATATATTTTCCACTTAAGCTTGAATCTGTGATTAATATTTTTGCTCTTCCATTTACAGCTGTTGCTTGCATTTGTGAAACAGTAACACCACTTGGTTCTATACCTATTCTATCTATACTTTTATATGTTGTCATTATTGCCATATTAATTAAAAAATCTGAAAATATCCAAAATAATATAATCCAAATTGCGTATTTTGCAAATGTTTTTACTCTATTCATAACTGCCTCCTATTAGTACTATTCTTCTACCTTTTCAAACATATCTTTTCCTACTCCACAAAGAGGGCAAACCCAATCTTCTGGTAAATCTTCGAATTTTACTTCTTCTACATTATCATCATATATATATCCACAAGCCATACATCTATATTTCATTCTCTTCACCTCCAATTATTTTTTTACATGATTTTGCTTAATTTTATCGTTTTTATAATATTCATATTGCATTATTATTATACCCATAAAGTAACATAATTTCAAGAGTTTTCTAAAAAATATATTAATTTTTACTATTTTTTAATGCTCTATAAATTGATAATTACAGTAAGATATCTTATCTGTAACTTTTAATTATTTTATTCATATGATATATCAAAAAAGGAGTTTTTCTATGGATTATGAATTATTGATGAATGGTACTGTAAAGATTGGTCAGCATGCTCCAGATTTTAATGCTGAAACTACATATGGTCCTATATGTTTAGATGATTATAAAGGAAAATGGTTAGTATTTTTTTCTCATCCTGGAGATTTTACCCCTGTTTGTACTACTGAAATGATTGCTTTTGCACAAGCAAATCCTTATTTTGAAAAGTTGAATACAAAATTACTTGGTCTTAGTATAGATAGTAATCCTTCTCATTTAGAATGGATGCGTGATATTTACAATATGACTGGAATTATTTTGCCTTTTCCTATTGTTGCAGATAGAAATGGTGTAATTGCTCGAAAATATGGTATGATTTCTAATGATATTAGTACTACTGAAACTGTTAGAAATGTTTTTGTTATTGATGATAAAGGTATTGTTAGAGTTATTTTAGTTTATCCATTAAATATTGGAAGATTTATTCCGGAAATTATTCGTATTGTTGAAGCATTGCAAATGGCTGATTGTTCTAAGAGTTCTACTCCCGCAAATTGGCTTCCAAATCAACCCGTAATAATGTCTGCTCCTCGTACTTTTCCTCTTCTTCAAGAGAGATTAGACTATATCAATCAAAATTGTAATGGTATGAGCTGGTATCTTGCTTTTCAAGATCCTAAGCAAGAATGCTTAAATAAAATAAATTGTGAAAATAATGATAATTGTTAAAATTTTATTGAAATCTTGTATATGGTTAAGAATAAGATTTTATAATAATATTTTAAATATTTCACTATATACTATTTGGAATACAGAAAATTATTAAAATGAATAGGAGGTGTCCTAAAATAGGCACCCCCTATTTGCTATTAAAATATTACTTCAACATTTTCTAAAACTATAGTAGGAATTTCTCTAATTCTATTGTTTTTGGCATATAAAACTATTGTAAAACCATCTAATACAAATCCTCTGTTGTCAACAATTATTGGATTTGGAAATTGTTGACATCTTGTATAATATTCTTTTATCTTTTTATATTTAGTTGTATTAGTATCTTGTAAATCTATTGATATTAACAGATCTGAAATTGGTGTTTGACTTATCCACTCATCTGGTAAAATATGTACCCATCTTTCTTGAAAATATTTTGTTCTAAAATATTCTCTTCGAAATAGCTCTTTTTGTTCAACCACTTTAATTCTTCTATATGCTCTAAATTGTTCTGGTGTCATATTTTCTTTTGTTGAATTACATTTTCTACATGCTGGAATTAAATTTTGTGGTATTGTAGGTCCTCCTAAAGACCTTGGATAAATGTGATCTAATGTTATTTTTAATGGTTCAATTTCACTATTTACCCGTCCACAGTAGTAACACTTATTTCTTCCTTTTTGTCTATAAGTTATATCATACATAATTTCATCAAATTTACCATGCCGTCTTAAAAGTTTGAGTTTTCCGTTTTCTTCAAATGCTATAATATTTTCCTCCTTAACAAAAGTATAGCCTCTTGGAACCTCGATAATCATCAAAAGCCCTCCCTTGCTTTTTTTATTAATATATTACAAGATCGGGCTTTAGTCAATATTATTAAATTATTTTATTCATCTTTTGCTGTATTTATTTTAAATAGTTTCAAAATTTCTACTATGACTACAGGTGCAAGAACTAATCCTATTATTTCTAATACATTTCCTACTGGTAATACAGGTATGCTAAATATTTCTCTTAATCCTGGAATTACTAAAATTACTGCCATTAATAATGCTGATGCTCCTACTGCTAAAAGTAATACTTTATTTCCTAATATTCCTGTTTTGAATATTGAGTTTTTGTTATCTCTTACATTAAATACATGTACTAATTCTGAGAATGCTAATACAACAAATGCCATTGTTTCTCCAACTTCTATTTTAGTTTGTTCTAATGTTAGTCCATCTATTGGTTCTGTTGTTGTTGCTAGTCCAATTAAAAATGCTGCAAGTGTTAATAATCCAATCATTATTCCTTGATAAATAATTCTAAATGTTCTTCCTTTTGTAAATATTCCTTCACCTTTTTTTATTGGTTTTCTACTCATTATGTCTTTATTTGCAGGATCAAAAGCTAATGCTAATGCTGGGAATGAGTCTGTTACAAGGTTTATCCATAATATATGGATTGGTAATAATACTTGTATCATTGTTACATCAGTTATTCCAAACCATTGTCCAATTTGTGGTGCAAATAATGTTGCAAGTAATAGTACAACTACTTCACCAACATTGCATGAAATTAAAAATTGTATTACTTTTAGGATGTTGTCATATATACGTCTTCCTTCTTCTACTGCTGATACTATTGTTGCAAAATTATCATCTGTTAAAATTACATCTGCGGCTTCTTTTGCAACTTCAGTTCCAACTTTTCCCATTGCACATCCTATGTCAGATGTTTTTAATGCTGGACTATCATTTACTCCATCACCAGTCATAGCTACAACTTCTCCATTTGCTTGCCATGCTTTTACTATTCTAACTTTGTGTTCTGGAGAAACTCTTGCATATACTGAATATTTTCTAATATTCTTAGTTAATTCGTCATCAGAAATCTTATCTAATTCTAATCCTGTTAGTGCTTCACTTTCATCTGTTAATATTCCAAGTTTTTTCGCAATTGCTATTGCTGTAACTTTATGGTCTCCTGTTATCATTACAGTTTTTATTCCTGCTTTTTTACATTTTTCAACTGCTTTTTTTGCTTCTTCTCTTGGTGGATCTATCATTCCAACCATTCCAACAAATGTTAAATCACTTTCAATTGTTTTCATTTCTGTTTTTGATGGCATATGATCAATTTCTTTGTATGCAAAAGCTAAGACTCTTAATGCTTCTCTTGCCATTTTTTCGTTATTTTCTCTTACCCATCCAACGTAAGTTTCTAAATTTGTTCTTACTTGTCCTTTATATAAGAATGAATTACAACATTTTAATAATTCATCTACTCCACCTTTTGTGTAAACAATGTATTTTCCATTATTTTTGTTTACTGTTGTCATTAATTTTCTTTCAGAATCAAATGGAACTTCTTCTACTCTCGGATTTTCATTATATACTGATTGAGTATATTGTAATTTAAAAGCCATATCTACTAATGCTGTTTCTGTAGGATCTCCTCCTATTTCACCATTTTCTAACACTCTAGAATCATTACATAACATACAATTATATACTAATTTTTTGAAATCTTCTGTTTGTTTTACATTTTTTATATCTTGTAATTCATCATCACAAAATACTTTTTCAACTGTCATTTTATTTTGTGTTAATGTTCCTGTTTTATCTGAACATATTACAGTACTACTTCCTAATGTTTCAACTGCTGGTAATTTTTTAACAATTGCATTTTTCTTTACCATTTTTTGAACACCTATTGCTAAAACTATTGTAGAAACTGCAACTAATCCTTCTGGTATTACAGCTACTGCAAGTGACACTGCTGTCATAAACATATCTATAATTGGTTTACCTTGTATTAATCCTATTGCAAATATTGCTGCACATATTGCTAAACAAGCTATTCCTAACGTTTTTCCTAAGCTGTTTAATCTTTTTTGAAGTGGTGTTTCTTGTTTTTCTGCTGAATCTAACATTCCTGCAATTTTTCCTACTTCTGTATTCATACCTGTATCAACAACTATTGCTTTTCCTCTTCCATATGTTATTAAACTTGATGAGAATAACATATTTTTTCTGTCACCAATTCCTATTTCTGTTCCTTCTATTTTTTCTGTTGATTTTTCGACTGGTACAGATTCTCCTGTAAGAGAGGATTCTTGTGATTTTAAGTTTATTGCTTCAATAATTCTTAAATCTGCTGCTACATAATCTCCTGTTTCAATTACAACTAAGTCTCCAGGTACTAATTCTCTTGCTGGAATTACTTGTTCTTTTCCATTTCTAATTACTTTTGAAGCATGGCTACTTAATTTTTTTAGTGCTTCCAATGATTTTTCTGCTTTACTTTCTTGTACAACTCCTATTACTGCATTTAGTATTACTACTATTAAAATTATTATTGTATCTGTTAATCCTTCTCCTTCAGCTACTCCAACTATTCCTGATACAATTGCCGCAATTATTAATACTATTATTGAAAAGTCTTTAAATTGGGCTAAGAATTTTTTGAATATGGAGTCTTTTTTCTTTTCTTGTAATTCGTTTAGTCCATATTTTGCTGTGTTTTCTTCTACTTGTTTTTGACTTAGTCCATTACTGGTACTTGTCCCAAATTCTTTTTCAACTTCTTGTGCTTCTTTGTTAAACCACTTTTTTTCCATACAAATTACCTCTTTCTTTTGATTTTATGTCTCTTTACTTTAATTATAAAGCTATATATATTATTTTATGCATATAGTGTTATCTTTTAGAACTAAAATAAAAAGACTTTTAAAGAAAAAATATTTTTTACATTCTTTCTTTAAAAGTCTCGTTAACTTTATATTAAAGCTTGTTAACCAGATTCTCTTTTAGAATCGCGACTGTTGATTAACAATTTAAAACTACTCCCCTTTAATATTTTATTAATGGTGACCCGTACGAGAATCGAACTCATGATTCCACCTTGAGAGGGTGGCGTCTTAACCGCTTGACCAACGGGCCTTGAGTATTTAATTCTTATTATATATATCATAATTCGTAAAATAAGTCAATTGTTTTTATAATTATTTTTGTTTCACATCAATTGTAACACTACATTATTTTCCGAAATTTCTTGACACTAATTTACTATTTCATGTTTTAATATTTTTGTTATTTATTTCCTTTGATTTTGTTTGTTTTCAATGTTATTATAATTTAAGAAGGGATTGATATTATGAAGAAAATATTTGTAGAGTTAAAAAAGTTAGATAAAATTACATATAAAATTATTGGTTATGGTTTTGTTTTTTCAACTATTATTGCTCTCATTGCCGTTTCAATATTACTTTTATATATTTTTTCGGGAACTAGTATTTTTTATCACATTGGTTTGGCTTTAATAAAATCTAGTTTTTATATTGGTACACAATTTATAATCTGTGGAATTATTGTTGATTCCATAAAAAAAACATATTCATAATTATTATAACATTTAAAAGCCCTATAACTAGGGCTTTTTTAATAATATTTTTATATATTATTCTGCTGATTCTTCTGTTTCAGGAGCTTCATAAGCTTCGAAAATAGCGTTTTCTATTTTCTTTCTAGTATCAGCATTGATTGGATGTGCTATGTCTTTAAATTCTCCGTTTGGAGTTTTTCTGCTAGGCATAGCGATAAATAATCCATTTTGACTTTCGATAACTTTGATATCATGGATAACAAATTCGTTATCGAATGTTACAGAAGCAACAGCTTTCATTCTGTTCTCTGAATTTACTTTTCTTAAACGTACGTCTGTTATTTGCATTGTGTGCACCTCCACTGTATTATTTTTTTGTACTTATAAGTTTTATATCTTATGTACTAATTTATTATTCTCCATTTTTTTATTTTTTCCCTCTTTTTTTTCAAAAAATTTTTTTAAATTTTTTGTATTTATTGTATCAAAAAACTTGAAATTTACATTATATAAGTATATAATGAGCAATAATAATTTAATTTATGCAAAAAGTTTTTAAAATTAACAAGGAGATTTTACAATGCCAAACATTAATAATTTAAAGAAATATAAATATATACATATGATAGGAATTGGTGGAATCAGTATGAGTGGAATTGCAGAAATTCTAGCTAATTGGGATTTTTCTGTATCAGGAAGTAATAATGTTGATTCTGAGATTTTACATACATTAAAAAAAGCTGGTATAAAAGTTTTTGTAGGGCATGACGCCAAAAACGTTGAAGGGGCAGATTGTGTTGTTTATACTGCTGCTATTCCTCAAAACAATGTTGAACTTGTTCATGCTAGAGAACTTGGTATTCCAACAATTGAAAGATCTGATTTTTTAGGTGAACTTACAAGATGTTATAAAAATACTATTGCAATTTCTGGAACTCATGGAAAAACTACTACAACTTCTCTTGTTTCTTTATGTTTTTTAGAAGCAAAAAAAGATCCAAGTATTCAAGTTGGAGCAATTCTTGAAAATATAAATGGAAATTATAGAGTTGGAAATAGCGAAAATTTTATCATAGAAGCTTGTGAATATGTTGAAAGTTTTCTAAAATTTTCTCCTAAATCTGAGATTATTTTAAATATTGATAATGACCATTTAGATTATTATAAAAATTTTGAAAATATAAAAAATGCTTTTATAAAATATGTAAAATTACTACCTGATGATGGTCACCTTATTATAAATGCTGATGATGTAAATTGTTTAGATTTACCTATTTACACTAAAGCATCTACTATAAAATATGGAATTGAAAATGAAGTTGTTGATTTTCAAGCTAAAAATATTAAATTTGATGAAAATGGTTTTCCTGAATTTGATATTTATAAATACAATGAGTTTTATAGTCATATAAAACTTTCTATTTTGGGAAGACACAATGTTCTAAATGTTCTTGCATGTGTTGCATTATGTGATGCTTATGAAATTTCTAAAGAAGATATTACAAATGCAATATCTAAATTTAAAGGTGCTAATAGAAGATTTGAATATAAAGGAAAAGTAAATGGAGCAAAAATATTTGATGATTATGGTCATCATCCAACAGAAGTTTTTGTAACAGCTAAAGCATTAGAAAACAAACAATATCATGAATCATGGGTTGTATTTCAACCACATACATATAGTAGAACATTTAACCTTTTAGATGATTTTGCACATTCTTTACTTGAATTTGACCATATCATTGTAACTGATATCTATGCAGCAAGAGAGACTAATACTTATAATATTTCTTCTAAGGATTTGGTTGAACATATAAATAAACTTGGAAAAGAGGCTGTTTATATTCCAAAACTTGAAGATTGTGCTACTTATTTAAAAGATAACGTAAAACAAAATGATATAGTTCTTACTTTAGGTGCAGGAACTGTAACTAATATAGGATCAATGATTGCCGAGAAATAAAATTTCTTTTTTGCAATTTTTTCACTTGATTTAAAAGTAGAGGGATATAAAATATTACTAATATTTTATATCCCTTATTCTTATCTATGTCTCACCTCAAAGAAGTGTTTATATACCAATTTTACAAAATAAAATTTTGAACTTTTTTATTCAACTATTTTTTATTCTTCACCAAAAACTTCCCCATCAGATTCTGTAATTTCTATATTATTTTGTTTTTTCATTTTTTCCTCATTTTCTTGAACTTTTTGTTCTTGCCCTTGTACCTCTGCACTTTTATCTATATTGGTTATATTATCTTTACATTTTTTTGATTTTAAATCATATAATATCTTTTTGTCTTTCTCCTCTTTCTGAGAGATTTTTTTATTAAACATATCATTCATTTTTTGCATTAAATCTGGAACATAATCTAATAATCTATCTACACAAGATGCATGATCAACAGGCATTAATTTAACATTATTTTCTTGAACAACTAAAAATGCCACAGGATTAATAGACATACCAGCTCCAGCTCCGACCTCCAAATGGTAATTTATACTCAATTTCTTCATCATTGTCTTTTAACTTATATTGTTTCATTGTTTCCCCATTAAATTCACTTCCACCAGCTGCAAATCCAAGACTTACTTTAGATATTGGAATAATTGTTATACCATTCATAGCTTGTATTGGCTCTCCTACAATTGTATTTACATCAACCATATTTTGAATACTATTCATTGCAGTCATCATTAAATTTTCTATTGGATGTTCTCCCATAATTAAATACTCTCCTTGTATAATAAATTTAGGTTTTTTAATAAGGATTTCTACCTATAAACCTTTTATACATTAATTTTTAATAATTTTTTCTTTTCTCTTTTTAATCTTTTTTTTACTAATTTATATATATATTGCATCAAATCAATATAAAATATACCATCTAATTTTATTTTTAAAATATTTTTATTTATATATTGTGGTATAATTTGATATTTAGGCTTTTTTATAATATTCCCCAATATTATAGACAATATACCTACTATAATTGCTGTAATTGCTGCATCTTCTGTTCCAATACAAATTTTCAAATCAATTCTCTCTATCTCAACATTTATCTTTTTTATTAATTCTATATAATTTATTTTTAATTCTTTATTTTTTAAATATGAAATGTCTAATTTACTTTTATCAAATTTTATTTCATTCATGTTTTTCAAATCTTTTTTTAATATTTTTATTTTTTTAAATAATAATAAATATATTTCTATTTTACATTCTTTATTTAATGTTTTATTTACTTCTGAATTAAAATTCAAATTACTAATTGTAATTCCAATCTTGCTTGTATGTATTGCAAAAAAAAATAAAAATAAAATAATTAAAATAAAAAGAAAAAACAATATAAATCATATCCTTTCATGAACATTTTATATTATTTTTTCCATTTTTCATTTTTTTATTTATATTTATTATTTTACTGCTTTTTGCACTTCAATATCTCCAAAAAGTTTATCTTGTTCTGTTATTACTTTATTTCTTCTTGACATTTCTAATAGTCCTGTAAATGCTGTAACAACTTCATTTTTACTGTGTCTTTTTAATGAAAATAATTTATTAAATGTAAATTTCTTATATTTTATTAATGCTTTATACATATCTTTTACTTTATCTCCTACAGAATATGTCTCAGTAATTGCTATTTTTTCTATATTAGATGCATTTTCATTTATTTTATCTTTATTAGTATGTAAAAGGCTCTGATATATATTAGGTATAATATCAGTAGAATATTCTTTTTCTATTTTTTGTTTTGGAAGCATTATTTCTTCTGGCCCTTTATAATATTTTTTAGAATTTAACAAATAAGCTTCTTTTAATTTTTTTGTAATTTCTTTATATTTTTTATACTCAATAATTCTTCTTATTAACTCTTCTTCTGTAATTTCTTCAACTTCATTATCTACTTTAGGTAACAATTTTTTTGATTTCAAATACATTAGAGTTGATAACATAACTAAAAATTCGCTAGTAATATCTAAATTTATTTTTTCCATTTGATTGATATAATCAATATATTGGTCTGTAATTTCACTTATATTTATGTCATATATATCCATTTTATTTTTGTCTATTAAGTGACACAATAAATCTAAAGGTCCTTCAAATTTTTCTAATTTTATTGAATATATATCTTTTTCTAAAGTTTGTATATTTTGCATTTTTTTGCTCCTTTTGTTATTAGTTTTAATTAAGAATTTTTTAATACAGTAGTAATTTATTTTTAAAATTTATTTAAATTATAACCCTTTCTATATAAATATTGGTTTATTTTATCTTCATCCATACTTTTGGATTTTGTTGTTCTTATTTTTTCTATACACTTTTTCTCATAATTATCTAATTTTTCAATATTATCTTCTATATATTGCTCAACTAATTTTCTATCAAATCCTTTTTCAATAAGTTTAAATTTTATTTCTTTTATAGACATTGTTTTTAGATTTATAAATTCATTTACTTTTTTTTGTATAAGATTATCATCATCTATATATTTAGCTTCTTTTAAATATTCTATTATATCATTTAATATTTCTTGTTCAATTTCATTTTTAAATTTATTTTTTATTTCTTGCTCTGTTCTTTTTTTATATGCTATAAATTTCATTATTCTTGTTTTGGCTTCATCTTTCTTTTTTAGTTCACTTATATTAAAGTTTTTAGCAATGTTTTCTATACTTTTATTTGTTTTTTTTATATTTTTATTATTATCTTTGTTTAAATTTTTTATATCTTCAAGATTATTTATTATTTTCATTTTTGTAGAGCTCCTTTTTCGATATTTTATATGAGTTTTCAATTTTTTGCAATATTTTTCAAGTATATTTTTATTTATTATTTTTATAATATAAATAGGATTTATTTTTTAAATTATTTCTACAGATTTATGTAAAGCTTAGTCAAATATTCTCTTTAAATAAATGCTATTATTAATATTTTATTCTTATATTTTATTTATATATTTTTAAAGCAACCATTTATTATATGAAAAAAATTAAAAAATAAATCCTTATAGATGTTTATAGGTTCATCCCAAAAACCTAAATACTTTATATAAGGAATGTGAATATTATGAGCAAAAAAATATTTTTTACAATTGTTTTAGCAGTTGCTTTAATTTTCTCATTTTCTATGTCTATTTGTTTAGCTACTGATGGAACTAATGCTGTAAAAGATGCCGGTAATAATATGGTTAATGGTGTTAGAGATGCTGTCGGTGGTGCAGAAAAAGCTATGGAAGATGTTGTAAATGGTGCTGGAAATGCTATGCAAAACACAATGAATGATGCTAATAATATGATGAATGGAAATAATCAAAATACAAATGGTGCAATAGATTATATGAAACCTACAGAAAATACAAATAATTATTCTGCAACTAGAACTTCTGTAGGAAACAATACTAGAAATGCAACTGGAACTAATAATACTTTTTTAGGTATGACAACTAATGCATGGACTTGGCTTATAATCGCAGCAGTTGCTGCTGTTATAGTTGCTCTAATCTGGTATTATGCTAGTACAAATTCTAGAAGAACAAATTATTATGATGATAATGATAATCGTTATTAAAAATTATGAAACAATTGAATTTTAAAGAAAAAAACATTGAGATTTAATTTATAATCTCAATGTTTTTATTTAACTATATAAATAATATAGCAATTTATATTCTTTCATGAATTGTTCTATTTATTACATCTAATTGTTGTTCTCTAGTTAATTTTGTAAAGTGAACTGCATATCCTGAAACTCTTATTGTAAGTTGAGGATATTTTTCTGGGTGTTCCATTGCATCTTCAAGTAAAGCTCTATCAAATACATTTACATTAATATGATGTCCTGTTTGAGCAAAAAATCCGTCTAACATACTTACTAAATTTGTTACTTTTGTTTTTTCATCTTGTCCAAGTGTTCCTGGTGTAATTGCAAAAGTATATGATATTCCATCTTCTGATTCTTCAAATGGTAGTTTTGCAATTGAGTTCATTACAGCTAATGCACCATTTGTATCTCTTCCATGTAATGGATTTGCTCCTGGTCCAAATGGAGCTCCTGCTCTTCTTCCATCTGGTGTGTTTCCTGTTGCTTTTCCATATACTACATTTGATGTTATTGTTAGAATTGATAATGTGTGTTTAGAATTTCTATATGTTGGATGTTTCTTTAATTTCTTTAAAAATTCTGCAACTATATTAACTGCTATTTGATCTACTCTATCATCATCATTACCAAATTTAGGATAATCTCCTTCAATTTCATAATCTACAGCTAAACCTGTTTCATCTCTAATTACTTTTACTTTTGCATATTTGATTGCAGAAAGTGAGTCTGCAACTACTGAAAGTCCAGCTATTCCACATGCCATTGTTCTGAAAACATCTTTATCATGTAATGCCATTTCTATAGCTTCATAAGAATATTTGTCATGCATATAGTGTATTGCATTTAATGCTTTTATATAAATTTTTGCAACATAATCCATCATTTGATCAAATTTATACATTACTTCATCATAATTTAAATATTCTGATGTGATTGGTTCAAATCTTGGTGTTATTTGTTTTCCAGATTTTTCGTCTCTTCCACCATTTATTGCATATAATAATGTTTTTGCTAAGTTTGCTCTTGCTCCAAAGAATTGCATTTGTTTTCCTATTCTCATAGGTGATACACAACATGCTATTCCATAGTCATCTCCTAATGTTGCTCTCATTACATCATCATTTTCATATTGGATTGATGATGTTTTTATTGATAATTTTGCTGTATATTGTTTGAATCCTTCTGGTAATCTTGTTGACCATAATACTGTTAAGTTTGGTTCTGGTGCTGGTCCTAATGTTTCTAATGTGTGTAAAATTCTAAATGAATTTTTTGTTACTAGTGTTCTTCCATCAATTCCCATTCCACCAATACTTTCTGTTACCCAAACAGGGTCTCCACTAAATAGTTCGTTATATTCTGGTGTTCTTAAGAATCTAACTAATCTTAATTTCATTACAAAGTGATCCATTAATTCTTGTGCTTGTTCTTCTGTTAATACTCCATTTTTTATATCTCTTTCTATATAAATGTCTAAGAATGTTGATGTTCTACCTATACTCATTGCAGCTCCGTTTTGGTCTTTTATTGCTCCTAAGTATCCAAAATATAGCCATTGTATTGCTTCTTTAGAATTTGATGCTGGTTTTGAAATATCAAATCCATATTTTGAAGCCATTGTTTTTAATTCATTTAGTGCTTTTATTTGTTCATTTATTTCTTCTCTTTCTCTTATTACACTTTCTGAAAATTCATCTACATCTAGTTCTTCTAAATCTTCTTGTTTTTCTTTTATTAATTCATCAACACCATATAATGCAACTCTTCTATAGTCTCCTATTATTCTTCCTCTTCCATATCCATCTGGAAGTCCTGTTATTAAATGGGAACTTCTAGCTGCTCTTATATCTGGTGTGTATACACTAAATACTCCATCATTATGTGTTTTTCTAACTGTATGGAATATTTTGTCTACTTCTGGGTCAACTTCTCTTCCATATGCTTCACATGATTTTTCTACTATTCTTATTCCTCCATATGGCATTATTGCTCTTTTTAGAGGTGCATCTGTTTGTAGTCCTACTATTTCTTCTAAGTCTTTATCTATATATCCTGCATCATGTGCTGATACTGTTGATATTGTTTTTGTGTCTATATCTAATACTCCACCATTTGAGTTTCTTTCTTTTTCATATAATGCTAGTACTTCGTCCCATAATTTTTTTGTTTTCTCTGTTGCTCCTGCTAAAAATGATGAGTCTCCTTCATATGGTGTGTAGTTTTTTTGAATGAAGTTTCTTACATCTATTTTTCTTTTCCATTCGCCTTTTTCAAAGCCTTTCCATTGTTCAAAATCCATATTATCATTCCTTTCTTTTTTATTTATTATAATTACATTTTACTTTAGTTTTTTCTTTTTGTATTATTTCCATATTGCTTATTTTTATTTATTGCCACAGATTATTATAAATATAATATCGAAAAAAGTCAATTGATTTTTTATGAATTTTGATTTTTTAAAAATGGAAAAAAAACTAAGTACTATTTATACTATTTTTTCTTTATATAAGCCATGTATATATTAAAGAAAAGAGAGTTAGACTCTGCTTCAATTTAAGCAAAACCCAACTCTCAGCAATAATGGAAAGCCGTTATCTGTGATACGGCCAAATCCTGAGAGACTTTAAGTCCCCAAAACTGTCAATTACGACGAATGCCTCAGCATTCATCTTGACGTTGATGTAGAACTTTCCCCAAGGGTGCAGTTTGAGTTTCTCAAGCGTCCACCCAGGCTGCCTCCACATCTGCATAAATTTGGGGTCAATTTCGTCTCTCAAAAAGATTTTTGCTTTTTCCATTATTAATACCTCCTGCCTTTTAGGCAAATTAAGATGTACTATATATTATACCATATTTTTATCTTTTTTTCAAATTGTTTACAAAAAATTCACATTTCTTAGTTTATATCTTAAGAAAAAAGGGGCTTTTTACAGTCCCTTTCTAAACTATTTTATTAATACATTCCTGCACCTTCTGCTTCGTGGTCATGACCACATCCGCAAGCTTTTGGGTCTGGAGCATCTGTTACTAAACTTTCTGTTGTTAATACCATTGCTGCAATTGATGCTGCATTTTCTAATGCACTTCTTGTAACTTTTGTTGGGTCAACAATTCCAGCTTTTTTCATATCAACATATTGCTCTTTGTCTGCATCAAATCCAAATCCTACTGCAGATTTTTTAACATTTTCTAAGATTACTGCTGACTCTAATCCTGCATTTCTTGCAATTTGTTTTACTGGTTCTTCTAGTGCTTTTATAACTATTTCAGCTCCAAGTTTTTCTCCACCTTCAAGTGATTTTGCAACTTTTTCTACTGCTGGAATAATATTTACATATGCTGTTCCACCACCAGCTACAATTCCTTCTTCTACTGCTGCTTTTGTTGCTGATAAAGCATCTTCAATTCTTAATTTTTTATCTTTCATTTCAACTTCTGTTGCTGCACCAACGCCAATTACTGCAACTCCTCCAGCAATTTTTGCTAGTCTTTCTTGTAAGTTTTCTTTGTCAAATTCACTCTTTGTTTCTTCTATTTGCGCTTTAATTTGTTTTACTCTCGCTGCAATTGCATTTTT
Organism: uncultured Clostridia bacterium; assembly: GCA_944393385.1. Lineage (GTDB taxonomy): Bacteria > Bacillota > Clostridia > TANB77 > CAG-508 > CAG-269. The sequence continues at coordinate 6,495 of CALYAA010000010.1, read as the reverse complement.
GTCTCCTGAACCATCAACAATAATTGTATTTTCTTTTTGTACTTTAACTTGTTTTGCTCTACCTAATTGTGATATTTGTGTATCTTTTAATTCCATTCCTAAATCTTGAGATATTACTTCACCACCTGTTAGAATTGCAATATCTTCTAGCATTGCTTTTCTCTTGTCTCCAAATCCAGGTGCTTTAACAGCTACAACATTTAATACTCCTCTTAATTTGTTTAATATTAATGTTGATAATGCTTCACTTTCAATATCATCACAGATTATAACTAGTTTTCCTGATGATTGCATTAGGTTTTCTAGTAATGGTAATATTTCTTGAATGTTACTTATTTTTCTATCTGTTATTAAGATATATGGATTATCTACAATTGCTTCCATTTTTTCTGTATCTGTAACCATATATGGAGATACATATCCTTTATCAAATTGCATTCCTTCTACTACATTTAATTCTGTGTTTGATGTTTTTGATTCTTCAATTGTTATAACTCCATCTTTAGATACTTTTTCCATTGCGTCTGCAATTAATTCTCCAACTTCTGTGTTATTTGCAGATATACTTGCTACTCTTGCAATATCATCTTTTCCGTTAACTGGTGATGATATTTCTTTTATTTCATTTACAGCTCCATCAACAGCTTTTTCTATACCTCTTTTTATTGCCATTGGGTCTGCTCCTGCTGCAACATTTTTAACTCCTTCTTTTATCATTGCTTGTGCTAAAACTGTTGCTGTTGTTGTTCCATCTCCTGCAACATCATTTGTTTTTGTTGATACTTCTTTTACTAAACGAGCTCCCATGTTTTCAAATTTGTCTTCTAATTCAATTTCTTTTGCTATTGTTACACCATCATTTGTGATAAGTGGTGCTCCATAACTTTTGTCTAATACTACATTTCTTCCTTTTGGTCCTAATGTAACTTTTACTGTGTCAGCTAATTTATTTACACCTTCTAATAAAGATTTTCTTGCGTCTTCTCCAAATTTAATTTGTTTTGCCATAATAAATCCTTCCTTCCTTTTTATTCATTAATTCTTTAATAATATATTTTTGTATATAATTACATAAGCTTCTAAATATTATTCGTAAGCTTTGTAATTTTTTATTCTACTATTGCTAAAATGTCTTCTTCCCTTAATATGATGTATTCTTCTCCTTCATATTTTACTTTTGTTCCACCATATTGGCTTACTACTACATTGTCTCCTTTTTTAACTTCCATTTCTTCTCTTTTTCCGTCAACTAATCTTCCTGCACCAACTTCAATAACTTCAGCTATTTGTGGTTTTTCTTGTGCTTGACTTGATAAGATTATTCCACTTTTTGTAGTTTCCTCTTTCTCTTGCATTTTTACTAATACTCTGTCACCTAATGGTTTTATCATAATTATCACATTCCTTTCTTTCTCTAGTCAAACTATTTTTATAATCTAGCACTTTATCTGTTTGACTGCTAATAATATATACCCTATTTTTCCTTTTGTCAATATCTTTTTTTAATTTTCACAAAATATTCACATTTTTTCTTCATATTATTATATTCAAAGTGTTGCGAATTTAGAACAGAAAAACTAGATATCACTTTTTAGTAATATCTAGTTTAATTTTATCTTTCTAATTCTATTATAATTTGTTCATTATCAATAGTTATTAATACAACTTTCAATTTATCTGTCATGTTATATTTGGTCAAATCAAAAGTATTCCACATTCTTAATTTTCCATCAGTAGTAAGTCCATTTCCTGCATATGAGCTTTTTGAAGAATAGAATTTTTCTCCATTTTCATTTTCTACATATGATTTTTCAAAATTTATTAACTGACTTGCTAATACATTTTGCTTACGAATTTCATCAGCCTTTTTACTCCATTCTACATAATCTCCCCAATACATACTCATATCAAATCTCATTCCTGTTTCATAAACTTCTGCATATATAGAATTAATTTCTACATATTCATTATTACAATTTGTAACTCTATATATTGCTGTTTTTCTATCAACAAATTCTTCTGGTATTGTAAACTTAATGTTCCAATCTCCTTCTATTACATATTTTTGAGTATCTTTTTCTATTTCTATAGTATTTAATTGAATATAAATTGTTTTACTTATAGGAAATTTATTTCCTGATGCTGTTAAATTACATTCAATAGTAGCAAATTTTTCGCTAACATTTTTCATAAAGACATTAGATGATGTGTTAATATAAAATTCTTTTATTGACTCGTAATCATTTGGTAATCCATTTTCATCACAAAAGCTCTTTATTTTTTCGTTATTGACACAATATAAAATATTATTCATATCATCTGTGATAATCATGTCTGGAAAATCAATATGTTCTACTCCTGTCAAATCTATACTGTCTTCTATTTTTATCATCATTTCAATATCTAGAGTATAATCATCCATTATCATTCTTGAAATACGTGTATTTGTATTTTCAGATTCAATTATTTTCGTTTCTTTTTCCTGATTGTTTTCTTCCTCTTCTGTATAAATATATCCGTTTTCTGTAGCTGTTTCTACTCCTTGTTTACTGTCAAAAAATAATTTTTGAGTAAATTTTGAAATATCTTTTGCAAAAACTATTCCTGTTGACATAGTTAAAATAGATACTATCGCTGCAATTATTCTTTTTAAATTTACTTTTGGTTTGTTTCTTTTGGTTTTAGTTAAATTTATATTTCTTATTCCTTCTTTAATTTTTTCTGGAATTTCTTGGTCTTTTTGAAAATATTCAATCAATTTTTGTTCAAATTCATCATTTTGAATCATTTATTTTTACCTCCTTATAATATTTTTTTAATTTATTTATACTTCTTGTTAATCTACTTTTTATTGTATTTACATTTATCTTTAAAATTTTAGAAATTTGAGTATAAGAAAGTCCACTATTGTAGTATAAAGTTAGAACTATTTTCTCATCATAGTTTAATTTTTCTATAAGTGTATCAAAACTCATTTTATTATTAATTTCTTGAATTGGATCTTCATGATTTTCAAATCCTGAATCAATTATGAGTTTATTAAAAATCTCATTATTTTTCTTATTTTTTTTATAAATTTTGTTACATTCATTAATTAACACATGAATCATCCATGTTTTAAAACAATTAATATCTTTTATTTTTCTTGCATTTTTATATGTAATTATCATTGTATTTTGAATAGCATCTTTTATGTCATCATCATCTGATAGTCGTGTTTTTGCAACTCTATATAAATCGTTTTCAATACTTTGCGTTAATTGTTTAAATGCTATTTCGTCACCTTCTTGCACTCGTTTGATTATATCTTCCAATTTTATTTAACCTCCTTTCAATATTTCTTCACTTAATAGATGTTTTTTTTCATTAATTTGGGTGCAATTTTTTAAATTTTTTTATAATGATGTCAATTGTTGTCAAAATCTCCGTCCCCATTGACAGCGAGTTTAGAACAGAAAAACTAGATATCACTTTTTTAGTAATATCTAGTTTAATTTTATCTTTCTTGTTCTACACTTTTTATAAGACCATTTTTTAAGCAATATGGAATAATTTCATTTTTTAAGGTATTTGATAATAGATTTTTATCATCATCTGCTCCAAACCACATGAATTTTTCTATCTCATCAGAAATAGTTAATTCACCTTTTAAATCACCGTCATATTGAAATATGTTCATATGTATTTTCCTGTTTGGATTACTTGTTGCAATTTCTTCAAAATCCATTATGAATTTTATTTTTTCTTCATCAAAAAATGCCTTTTCTCCTAATTCTTCATGACATTCTCTTATTGCTGCTTCTTTAATAGTTTCTCCTTTTTCTACTTTTCCACCTATCATTTGAAAAGTTTTTTTGGAACGAGGTTTGTCTATCAATAGCTTTCCATCTTTAAAGAACATTGTTCCAACTACTTCCATTATATTTTGCATAGTAAATTCCTTTCTTTATTTCTCAATGATATCAATTATTGTCAAAATCTCCGTCCCCACTGACAGCTTTTGCTGCTCTAACAAGTCCTACAAATAATGGGGCTGGTCTATTTGGTCTTGATTTAAATTCTGGATGGAACTGTCCTGCTATAAAATATGGATGTTTTCTATATTCTACAATTTCTACTAATTTTCCGTCTGGTGAAGTTCCTGAACATATTAATCCTGCATCTTCAAATTTTTCTTTATATTCATTATTGTATTCATATCTATGTCTATGTCTTTCTGAAATTTTTTCTGTTCCATATAATTCTTTTGCTAAAGTGCCATCTTTCAAAATACAAGGATATGCTCCAAGTCTCATTGTTCCACCTTTTTTGTCTATTTCTTTTTGGTCTTCCATTATATGAATTACTGGGTTTTGTGTTGTTTCACTAAATTCGGCTGAACTTGCGTCTTTTAATCCTAAAACATTTCTTGCAAATTCTACAACTGCCATTTGCATTCCTAAACATATTCCTAAAAATGGAATATTATTTTCTCTTGCATATTTTATTGTTTCTATTTTTCCTTCTATTCCTCTATTGCCAAATCCTCCTGGTACTATTATTCCGTCTAAATCAGCTAGTTTTTTACCTACATTTTCTGAATTTATTGTTTCACTATCAATTAATTTTATTTTTACATTTACTTTGTTTGCAAATCCTGCATGATGTATACTTTCTATTACTGATAAATATGAGTCTTCTAATTTTATATATTTTCCTACAATTGCTATATTTACGCTTTCGTCTCCAATTTCTCTAATATCATCAATCATCTTTTGCCATTCTCTATTGTCTGGTATGTATTTATCTAATCTTAAATGATTACAAACTTCTCTTGCTAGTCCTTCTTCTTCTAACATTAGTGGTACAGCATATAAGTTGTCTGCTGTTTTATTTTGAATTACACTGCTTTTTCTTACATTGCAAAATAGTGCAAGTTTTTCTCTTATCGTTTCTGGTATGTCTTGTTCTGTTCTACATACTAATATGTCTGGCTTAATTCCTAAACTTTGTAATTCTTTTACTGAGTGTTGTGTTGGTTTTGATTTTATTTCGTTTGAACCAAATATGTATGGTAATAGTGTTACATGTATATAAACAACATCTTCTGGATTTTTTTCTAATCCTACTTGTCGGATTGCTTCAATTATAGATAATCCTTCAATATCTCCTACTGTTCCTCCAACTTCTGTTATTACAATGTCTGTATCTGTGTTTTCAAAACTGTAGATTTTTTCTTTAATTTCATTTGTAATATGTGGTATAACTTGAACTGTTTTTCCTAAGTAATCTCCTCTTCTTTCTTTTTCGATTACTGATGAATATATTTTTCCCATAGTTACACTTGAGTTATGTGTTAAGTTTTCATCTATAAATCTTTCATAATGCCCTAAATCTAAGTCTGTTTCTGCTCCATCTTCAGTTACAAATACTTCTCCATGTTCATATGGACTCATTGTTCCTGGGTCTACATTGATATATGGGTCAAATTTTTGAATTGTTACTTTATATCCTCTGTTCTTTAACAATCTACCAAGTGATGCTGCTGTTATTCCTTTTCCTAGTCCTGATACTACTCCTCCAGTTACAAATACATATTTTGTGTTCATTTATTTTTCCTCCTATTATTCCCTTTTGCATAAAAAATAAAAAAAATAGATTAAAACAAAAACTGCAAATTGGGTTTTTTTTTAATCTATCTATTCAACATAATGTTATAATATCATACTTTTCCTAATTTTTCAATAGTTTTTATTGTTTTTGTTCAATTTTCATGAATTCTTTTGAAAAATGTGTGAAAATAATTAAATATGAAATTGATATTAGAATTCCTGCAATTACATCACTTGTATAATGCACTCCTAAATATATTCTACTTGTTCCTATTAATATAACTATACAGCTTAATAATGTGATTAGTCCCCATTTTAAGTATTTGTTTTTTATGTTTTTATATATTAAATATATTAGAAAACCATAAAATGCTGCACTTACCATTGAATGTCCTGAGGGAAAACTATATCCGTGTTCATCTATTATTCTAAATTCTGTTGGTCTTGGTCTTTGTATAATAAATTTTAGTACCTGGTTTAATGTAGTTGATATTATTAAGTTGAGTAAAATTAATATGCTTACTTTTTTATTTTTTAATGATATTATTAGTGCTAATGATAATATTATTAGAAAAATTGCTCCTCCTAATTGCGTTATTATTTTAGCTATTGGCGTAAAAAAATCAGAAATTAAATATTTTGATATTAAGTTGTACCAAAACATATCAAATGTCTGAATTTCATTATCTAATACATCTTCTAATATTGAAATTACTAATATTAGACATATGAATAATATGATCCATTTTAAATTTTTTCTTATAAATTCTTTTAATTTCACGTTTAATTGCTGTCCTTTCTTAAGTTTTTGAAATTCATACTATGGTATGTTAACATATTAATTGTTTTTTGACAATATAATTAAAAAAATTTTAATTTTTATATAAAAAAAAGATGCTCTTTT
>CALYAA010000009.1 GCA_944393385.1 uncultured Clostridia bacterium | reverse complement strand
TAACTAATTTTGAAGATATTAATACTTCTAAAAATAGTTCTACCGTTACGAAAAGTAACATCGGTACACAAAGATGTAACAGAAAGACTTGCTAAAATAAATTCAGCATTAGCTAGAGAAGTAAGAGAAATATTAGATGAAAACAAAGCAGAGAGACACATAAGGGGAGGAATGGCAACAAAAATGAAATATCAAAAAAATCATCAGATAAATGTTGACAATAATAAATTTATAAGTTAATATTTATAAAGAGGGATTAGTATTTTTGAATAAAATAATATTAATTATTGAAATATAATTATCTTAATAAACACAATTTTATAGAAACAGAAATAAAAAATAACTAGCACTCAATTTCCAAAAGAAAGGAATGATTTTAATGAACGTAAGACTAGAAGACAATTATGAAAAAAATAAAAAATTAAAAATTATATATATATCAATAATATCAGTATGCATATTAGCTGTACTAATAACAGTGATTGTGCAAATTGTTACAAATATAGACTCAAATGAACCACCATCAGCTTCTAATGAACGAGTAAACAAATATAAAGATATGTTTAATGAAATATTTGAAAATAAAGTAAACTATTTAGAAAATAATAGTTATAGAATAGATAGAATTGATAGCAATCAGGAAATTGTATATACTGGTTATAGAGATAAAAATAACAAAATAAGTGATTATAATTTAGATGTAAACATTCCTTATATAAACATACAAAATGAAGTTATTAAAGGCTTTAATGATGAAATTAGAGATGTGTTTGAACAGAAGGCAAAAGACATTTTAAATACACAAAGACAAAATATTATATATTCTGTTAATTATTGTGCTTATGTTACAAACAATATATTATCATTAGTAATTAGATCAAACTTAAAAGAAGGTGAAAATCCTGCAAGAGATATTATTCAAACATATAATTATGACTTAATAAATCAACAAGAAGTTTCATTTGAAGATTTACTTGAATTAAAATCAGTATCAAGATTAGATGCAAGTAGAACAATAAATGCAGAAATAAAAGAAATAGAAAATGAAGTTAAAAATATGTCTGAATTAGGATATAATTTATATCCAAGAAATTCAAATGATGAAATTTATGATATAGATAATATTTCCGAATACTTTATAGGAGAAGATAATGCTTTATATGTTATATTTGCTTATGGAAATCAAAATAATACAAGTGAAATGGATATAGTAGTGTTATAAAAAGTTAATCAAAAAAGACCTAAGTTTTGAAACTTAGGTCTTTCTTCGAAAATAAAAGGGGATGTTTGTTTTAATCAGTTTTTACTTTATTAAGCTTACTGACTATATATAATATACCAACTAAATTTGTTCTTTTTGTGAACTAAAAGTGAAAATTCAAGAAAAAACAAAATTATTATATTGCTTATTATTTTTCTAAAAAATTAGTGCTAGTTCTTAATTTTAATAAGTTAAGAATCAGCACTAATTTTAAATTATATAATGTACTATGGGGTTTCTTCTAATGTTACAGAAAGTTCTCTTTCTTCTCCATTTCTAGTAACTACTAAAGTCATAGTTTCACCAATTTGATGAGAATTTTTTATTTCATTTAATTCATCCATATTTGTAATATCTTTTCCATCAGCTTTTATAATAACATCTCCAGGTTTTACTCCGGCTTTTTCGGCAGGAGAGAAATCTTCTACACTTTTTACGTAAACACCAATTTCTAAGTTTTCTTGTTTAGATAATTCTTCATCAATATTAATACCTGTAATACCAATATATGGTCTTAAAACCTTTTTATGATCAATTAATTGATTAATAACATCAAGAGTAGAATTAATTGGAATAGCAAATCCAATTCCTTCAACACCTGAACCAGAAAGTTTCAATGTATTAATACCAATAACCTGACCATCACTGTTTACTAAAGCTCCACCACTATTTCCAGAATTTATTGCTGCATCTGTCTGAATACATGTGTAAACAACACCATCTGATTCAACTTGTCTATTTACAGCACTAATAATTCCTTGGGTAACTGTTGTATCCAATCCAAGAGGACTACCTACAGCCATTACAAATTCTCCAACAACAGCTTGATCTGAATCAGCAAATTCTGCAGGAGTTAAACCATCTTTTTCTATTTTTAGAACTGCTAAATCTGTTTGTGAATCTTGACCAACTACAGTAGCTTCAAAAGTTGCGTCATCACCATATGTTTCACTATTCAATTTTACTTTAATTGAAGTAGCTTTTGACAATTCATAATATGAATATGATGAAGTAGAAGAAGTATCTACAACATGGTTATTTGTTACAATGTAACCGTCTTCACTTATAATAATTCCAGATCCAGTAGCTTGTGCTGTTGATGTTTGAGGAGAACCAAATCCAAAAAATGAATTTGTTGTAACATTATAATTTACTTCAATACCTACAATTGATGGTAATATTTTATTTGCCGCAAAAACAGATGTGTTAGAAAAGTTAGAAAGAGATACTAGATTAGAAGTTGTTCCACTAGCATTTGATGTAGATGTTTGTACAGTAGAACTTTTTCCAACTAATTTTTCTTTAATTGAAGGAACTCCAAAACAAGTTCCAATTACAACAGAACATCCAACTATACCACTAACAAATGGTAAAAGAATGTTTTTTCCAAAATGAAAATTTTCTCTTTTTTTAAAATCTGAATTTAAAGTTTTACTTGAGATAACTTCAAATCCATTATTATTTGTTTCCATAATAAAGACCTCCTAAAATTTTTTAATATGCGAAAGTTAGATTTTCTTGCAATTTTATAACTTAGAAAATCTCGATTCCGTTTTTTTTATCATTATAAGAATACATTATAAATGTGAAAATTTTGTGAAAGCAAGGTAAATTGTATTGATATTTTAAATAAATTATTATAGAATATTTATATAAGAATTTTATAAATATAAAATGCAATTTTTGTAATGTTTCTTAAAAAATAGAAAATAAATAAATTAAAATATAGAAAAAATTAATATAATGATGAAAATGAAATTGTTTGAAAGGACTAATAAAAAATTAGAAAAATAAATAAAAAAATGAGGGAAAAGGAAGAAGAAAGATTAAAGAATTTAAAAAATTATGAAAATGAGTTAAGAGAAAAAGGATTTAAATATATTTGTGGTATAGATGAAGCTGGAAGAGGACCATTAGCTGGACCAGTTGTAGTTGCAAGTGTTATATTACCGGAAAATTCTATGATAGAAGGAATTAATGATTCAAAAAAAGTATCGGAAAAAAAGAGAGAAAAGCTATATGACTTAATAATTGAAGAAGCAATAAGTTATGGAGTGGGAATAATTGGACAAGATGAAATAGATGATATAAATATATTAAATGCAACTAAAAAAGGACTTACATTGTCTCTTCAAGAATTAACAAAAAGACCAGATTTAATTATAGTAGATGCACTTTCTAAAATAAATACATTAGGAATACCATATGAATCTATAATTAAAGGAGATGCAAAATGTTATTCTATTTCAGCAGCTTCAATTATTGCAAAAGTAACAAGGGATAGAATAATGAGAGAATGGGATAAAGTATTTCCTCAATATGGGTTTGCAACCCACAAAGGATATGGAACATCAGCACATATTAATGCAATTAAAGAATATGGAATATGTCCAATACATAGAAAGACATTTGTTAAAAATTTTATATAATAAAAAATAACGAAAAATAATAAATTTTAGAAATACAGTTAGAAATAAATGAATAAAATCTATTTCTTTTAAATCTAATTTGTGATTTTAGAAAGGAAAAAAATATGAAAAAAAACAAAGGAATAACATTAATATCGTTAGCAATAATGATTGTTATATTAGTAATATTAGCATCAGTAACAATGTATTATGGAAACAGTATTATAAGCGAATCAAAAATACAAGATTTATCGACAAACATGTTATTAATACAAGCAGAATTAAAAGGAAATTTAGAACAATATAATTTTGAAGTTCAATCAATAAAGCCAGAAGATACAGCAGCCATTGATGAATTAAAAGCTAAATATTTAATTGGAAAGAAATTATCAGAAAATCCAGAAATAGAGCAAATTTTTAATAATTTAGGAGTACAAGAATATGGATATGAATATTACTTTTTAGACACTGAAACATTATCTTCACTTGGACTAAGTGATGTAGAAAGCAGTGAAGAAACAGGATATTATATTGTTGGATACACAACAGATTCAGATACATCAGATGAAGAATATAGTTCAAAAGTTCAAGTAATAAATACAAAAGGATATCAAAACAATTATACGATAGATAGTATTCAAAATATTTAAGTAATAAGGGAAATTAAATTTTTCTGCTATTAGAAAGGGAAGATAGCAAAAATGAATATAATAGAAATTATCGAAAAAAAAAGAGATAAAAAAGAATTAACAAAAGATGAAATTGAATATTTTGTTAAAGAATACACAAAAGGAACAATTGCAGATTATCAGGCTTCTGCACTTATAATGGCAATTTATATTAATGGAATGAATGAAAGAGAAGCAACAGATTTAAGTATAGCAATGGCTTATTCAGGAGATGTGTTAGATTTATCAGAATTAGGAAATGATATTGTAGATAAACATAGTACAGGAGGAGTTGGAGATAAAATATCTATTATTTTATTGCCAATAATTGCATCATTAGAAATACCAGTTGCAAAAATGTCTGGAAGAGGATTAGGATTTACAGGAGGAACAGTTGACAAAATGGAATCTATTCCTGGCTATAGAACAAATATATCAATAGATGAATTTATAGAAAATGTCCAAAAAGTAGGAATAAGTATGATTGGTCAAACATTGAATTTAGCTCCTGCTGATAAAAAATTATATGCTTTAAGAGATGCAATATCATGTGTAGATAGTATTCCATTGATTGCATCAAGCATTATGAGCAAAAAAATTGCGAGTGGAGCTAATAAAATTGTTCTAGATGTAACTGTCGGAAAAGGTGCATTTATGAAAACACAAGATAATGCACAAAAATTAGCAGAGCTTATGATCAAAATTGGGAATTTGGCAGGTAAAGAAGTTGTGTGTGTATTTACAAAAATGGATGAACCACTTGGAAAAGCTGTTGGAAATTCATTAGAAGTAATAGAAGCAATAAACTTTTTAAAAGGATTTATGTCTAAAGACATAAAAGATGTTGTTCTTGAAATAGGTGCTTATATGATTAAACTTGCAGGAAAAGGCGAAGATTTGTCAAAAAACAAAGATATGATTATAGAAAACATTATAAATGGAAAAGCATATGAAAAATTAGTACAAATGGTAAAAAATCAAGGTGGAGATATATCATATATAAATGATATAAATAAATTTGAAAAAGCAAAATATATTATACCAGTAGAAAGTAAAACAAGTGGAATAATAAAAGAGATAAATGCTGAAGATGTAGGAAAATTAGCTTGTTTATTGGGAGCAGGCAGATTAAAAAAAGAGGATGAAATAGATAATACTGCTGGAATTATTCTAAATAAAAAAATCGGGGATTATGTAGAAGAAAAAGAAGTATTAGCATATATACATACAAATAAACCTGAAATTATAGAATATGCAAAAAATAAAATTCTTGAAATTTGGAAATTTTAATTCAACTAATTATATATAATTTGTTACAGCTCAAAAAATCTATAAATATAGCTTATCTTCTGTAATAAGAATTTAATATATAATAAATAAAAATTTTAAAAAACTTTGATTTTTTTAAATAGTTTTGTTATAATAATTATGTATATAAAAGAAAGGACTGAATGTAATGAAAAATAATGAAAATAAAGTAAAAAAAGATGATAAAAGACAATTAATAACTAGAATATTAGCTATAATAGTACTAATATTACTTATAGTACCATCTTGTTCAACATTTTTATATTATTTAGTAACAAGTTTCCAAAAATAATAAAAGTTTATAAGTAAAAAAGAATGGAGAAAAAATGTTAAATATAGGAGAAATAATGCATACATTTTATGAACAAAATATATTATCATATATACAAAGTTTACAAGAATATCCAATAAAATTAGTATCTTTAATACTAGATATTTCAATAGTTTTATTATTAGCATATGAGCTAATAAAGATAGTAAAAGGTTCTAGAGCTTGGCAATTAATAAAAGGAATAGCATTTCTAGTAATAGCAACATTATTAAGCAAAGTACTTAATTTATATATTTTAAATTTTATATTATCTATGATTATGGATTGGGGAGTTATATTAATAATTATAATTTTCCAGCCAGAAATAAGGAGAGCATTAGAACAACTGGGTGGAACTAACAAATTTTCTAGATTTTTTGGATTTGATAAAGATATTGTTACAAGAACAAAAGAAGATATTTATAAAATTGTTATTGCAGTTTTTGAACTTGCAAAAACTCATACAGGAGCATTAATTGTAATAGAAAGAGATATAAAAATTAATGATATAATTGCAACAGGAATACCAATGAATTCAGAAGTATCACCACAATTACTTGTAAATATATTTGTACCCAATACACCATTACATGATGGAGCAGTGGTAATTAGTGAAAATAAAATTGCAGCAGCAGCATGTATGTTGCCTTTAGCAAGTGACCAAGATATTGCAAAAGAATTAGGAACAAGACATAGGGCAGGAATTGGGATATCTAAAGAATCTGATGCATTAGCAATAATTGTTTCAGAAGAAACTGGAAAAGTATCTGTAGCTAAAGATGGAACTCTAATAGCTGATGTAAGAGAAGATGTATTAAAAAAGATTTTAATAAGCAATATAGTAACCAAAAGATTTGCAAATGTTGAGGAAACAAGAAATAAAGGAACTAAAATATTTGATAAAATAAAAAATATTTTTAAAAAGAAATAAATTGAACTTTAGGGAAGTTCCTTAAAGTTCAACTTTTTGTATAATAGGAAAGTTATACTTTTATATTATATAAAAAGAAAGGGGATTAACAATATGAGAAATATTAAATTAACAATAGAATATGATGGGAAAGACTTTAATGGTTGGCAAAAACAACCTAATAAATTAAATATCCAAGGAACAATTGAACAAGCAATAAAAAGCATAACAGGTGAAGATGTAGAATTAAATGCTTCAGGAAGAACAGATGCAGGAGTACATGCACTTGGACAAGTTGCAAATTTTAAAACAAATTCTCAAATACCAATCGAAAAATTTGCAATGGCGATAAATTCTAAACTAAAAAAATCAATTATAATAAAAAAAGCAGAAGATGTAGATGAACGTTTTCATAGTAGATTAAATTGCAAGAAAAAAACATACAGATATATAATTAATAACTCACCTGAAGGAACAGCTATATATAGATACTTAGAAACACATATTCCACAAAAATTAAATTTTGAGAAAATGAAACAAGCTCTAAAATACTTTGAAGGAGAACATGATTTTAAAGCATTTAAAGCTAGTGGAACAAGTAGTAAAAATAGTATTAGAACAATTTATGAAACAAATATATATGAAAATGAAGATAGAATTATAATAGAACTAACTGGAAATGGCTTTTTATATAATATGGTTAGAATTATTGTAGGAACACTTGTGGAAGTAGGAATGGGAAAAATCGAACCATCACAGATAGAAAATATTTTAAAAGAAGGCAAAAGAGAAAATGCAGGAAAAACATTACCACCAAATGGATTATATTTATTGGAAGTAAAATATTAGTAAATTTGTAACAAAATATAAGTAAAATCATAGAATATATCAAATAATATAAAGGAGATATAGAATTATGGCTTTATTTATAATTTTAGCTCTAATATTATCCACGATAATATTAGCAATAGTTTTACAAAGGATTATCCATTGTCCAATTCTAGTCGGATTCGCATTTTTTTCGATTTTCTTATTAGTTGCAGCTTTTCTTGGAAATACAACTTTAATAATATTTGCTATATTTCTAGGAATATTAGCATTTATTGCAGCATTTTTAGATTGTGTGTTTACTCGTTCTGGATTTTTTAGAAACAATGGATGTTTAAGTTGTGATGATAACAATAATTGTTGCTGTAACAACAATGGAAATACAAATGATGAAAGACTTACAATTTTAAATAGTAATGGTGAGGTTGTAGCCAGAATAAATGGAAATTCAGTAACATGTACTTCAAATAATAGTAATAATGGAAATAATTGTGGTTGTAATGGAAGAAATGGATTAAACACCATAAATTTAACAAATGGAAATGATACAAATTCATCATGTAATTGTTGTAACAATAGATATAGATAAAGGAAAATTAATACCGGTTCTCTTTTTACCTTTTTAGGGAAAATTAGTATCGGTTCTTTTTTTCTCTTTTCACAATTGAATCATAAAAATGAAACATGAGTCAAAAATTTCTATTGACACCAAAACTCATTATGATATAATATACTTGAATAAATGAAAAAATATAAAAAAATAACAATTTTATATTGAATAAAATTTAAAATTTTTTATAAATACCGAAGAAAGAAGGAAGTAAAAATGCAAAAGCTTGAAACCGTTGAGGCTGTATACACACACATACACACACAGGGTATATTACAAAAATAAATAGATTAGAACAAAAGATAAACATATGGCTATTTAGCAATGTGTTATTTTTGCATACGAAAAAAGTATGTAGAAAATAATATTTTGCTAAGTAGCCTTTTTGCATTTTAAAAACTATACAAATTGCATATGTTTTATATGTTCAAAAAAATTAAAATGAAAGGATGATAGAAAAATGGGTACTAAAAGAAAAAATGAAAAGAAACACAAAATAATAAGAAAAGGACATGGAAAAGAGCCTACAGTAATAGAATTCAATTTAAGTAAAGCTGTTATTTTTCTATTAATAATAGGAGTTATAATAACAGGAATAGTAACAAAAGAAATAGTAACAACAATAATAGAAGCAAAGCAGACGGAATTATTGGCAAATGAAGAAGAAATAGATATACAAGATTTAAAAGAAGTAAATGGAGATTTAGGCTATATAACATCAGCAGAAGCAAAAGTAAAAACAGGGGTAGGACCATTTGACGATAATGATGATCCAGGAAATGACTCATCAGAAGAAAATAACATAGTACGTTCATTTGACCAAATAACATGGACATATGAATTAACATATAGTAGTAATGTAGACAAAGTAAATTATGATTTAGGAAAAAATGAAAATATAGTAACATACAGCTTAGAACCAAAATTAGATGCAAATGAAAACTTAACATCACAAATAGAAGATGTAACATTAAAAGCAGAAGTAATATTGCCACAAGGATTAGAATATGTACTAGGAAGTAGCAAAAGAGGAGAAGAAAGTTATAATGAGCCAGAAATAAAAGAAAATGAAGATGGAAGTACAACATTAGTATGGTATATATATGGAGTAACATCAGGGCAAGAAATAGAACCAATCAAATTTGATGCACAAATAGCAAATAATAGTAATAATGGAATGCAATATGAAACAACATTTATAATATCAGAAGAAGTAGGAGAAGATGGAGACACAAAAATAGGAAATAGTGAAGTAAGTAATAGAACTTCAACAGAAAGCATAAATATAATAAACTTAGCAAGTTTTAGATTATATAAAGAAGTAGAAACACCAGTAATAGAAAAAAATGGAGAAATCCATTTTACAGTAACAGCAAGAAATAATAATGAAATAACATTACCAGAATTTGCAATATTAGATATAATGCCATATAATGAAGATGGAAGAGGAACAAAATATAATGGAACATATACAATAAGCAAAATAACAATTAGTCAAAATATAAATGGAACACCAGTAGATAATAATGAATTAAAACTTTATGTAACAAAAGAAACAACAAAGAGCGGACAAGCACAACAATATGAAGAAATAAGAAACATAACAGTAAAAGATGAAGATTTAGGAACAAGTGAAATCTGGGAAGAAATGCAGGGAACAAATGGAGAATACACAATAAATAAAGAACAAGTAAATGATGGAATAACAGCAATGGCAATAAAAGGAGAACTAGTAGGACAAGCAGAAATAGTTGTAGATATATATATGACAACTAATGAAAATCAAGCAGAAGATAAATATGTAAATTCAGCAACAGCCCAAACAGAAATATTAACAGAAGTAGTACAAACTTCGCAAGAATCAGCCCAAGTAATAGAAAGAAAAATAGATGGAAGAGTATGGCTAGACGAAAACTATAATAATATAATAGATAATAATGAAAACTTAGGAGAAATAGCCCCAGAAAAAGTAGAATTAAAATTATACAAAGTAAATGATGACAACAGCTTAATAGAGGCAGTAGATGTAGACGGAAATCCAATACAAACAATAAATCCAGATGAAACAGGATATTACGAATTTAATGGACTACCAGCAGGAAATTATATAGTAGAAGTACAATATGATGGAGAAACATATACATTAGTAGAAAAAGAAGCAATATCAAATGTAGAAGTAACAAGTAAGTTTGAACAAAAAGAAACAGGAAAAGGACAAACAGAACTAATTACAAAACTAAATAGTAGTTCAAATTTAAAATTAGAAGAAAACAATGTAAATGCAGGTCTATTGAAAAAAATCAATTTAAAATTCATAAAAGTAGCAGAAGAAAACCATGAAAACACAATAGGAGGAACAGAATTCAAATTATATAAATTAAACTGTACAGAACATGAAGAAGGATATCATGACAATGAACAAATAGACACATCAAATGTAAATAGCTGTTGGGAATTAGTAGGAACAGAAGAAAGCAGTTCAAATAAAGAAGATGAAGGAAAAGTAGAATTCAAAGATTTGCAATTAGAAGAAGAATACAGGTTAGTAGAAACAAAAGCATCAATAAACAGAATAAAACCAGATGGACAATGGAAAATAGAGCTTGTATATATGGCAAATGGAGAAGACAATGGCAATAATGAAAATAGTGAAAGCACAGGCAATAATCAAGATATAACAATAAATGGAAATATAGGAATTCAAATCACAGCAATAGGAAATCCACCAGGATTTATAAAAGAAAATGGAGAACTACTATTACCAAATAGAGCATATTTTGAGTTTCCAACAAGTGGAAGTATTGGAAGTAAAACAATTTATCAAATAGGAATAGCTATAATAGGAATGGGAATATTACTAATTATTAGTAGAAAATATATTCTTTTAAAAAACAAAACAAATAGTAAAAGAAAAAATAAGTAGATATGTTAAACAAAATAATCAAACTAAAGTTTAAAATATAGGAAAAGTCAACAAAAAAACACATAAAGTTTTATAAAATTTATGTGTTTTTTGGCTTTAAATTGTTTTTTGTTTTGAAAATTTTTATGATTAAAATTCACAATTATTTGGAGTTCTAGGATAAGGGATAACATCTCTAATGTTTTCCACACCAGTAATATACATAAGTAATCTCTCAAATCCTATTCCAAAACCTGAGTGAATATTTGTACCAAATCTACGTAAATCTAAATACCAATATAATGGTTCAGTCTCAATTCCCATTTGTTTCATACGAGTAGCTAATTTATCATAATCTTCCTCTCTTTGAGAACCTCCCATAATTTCACCTGTTCCTGGAACTTCAAGGTCAACTGCTGCAACTGTTTTTCCATCTGGATTTACTTTCATGTAATAAGATTTTATATCTTTTGGCCAGTTTTTAACAAATACTGGACCATTGAAATATTCTGTAATATATTTTTCGTGTTCTTTTGCTAAATCTCCACCATATTCTGGTTCAAATTCCCAAGTTTTATCTGCTTTTTTCAAAATATCTATAACATCTTTATGGTCTATTCTAACAAATTCAGAATTTAATAATTTATTTAATCTGTCTTTTAAACCTTTTTCAATAAAATTATCACAAAAATCCATTTCTTCTGGACATTTTTCCATAACAGTTTTTACTATATATTTTAAGCAATCTTCTTCAATATCCATTAAACCTTCTAGATCACAAAAAGATATTTCAGGTTCAATCATCCAAAATTCATTAGCATGTGTTTTGGTATTAGAATTTTCACTTCTTAAAGTTGGACCAAATGTATAGATTTTTCCAAAAGCAGAAGCAAAAGTTTCACCATGTAATTGACCAGAGCCTGTAATATAAGATTTTTTGCCAAATAAATCTTCTGAAAAGTCAACTTTTCCATCTTTTTTTGGTAAATCTTCATCTAAGTTTAAAGTTGTTAATTTAAACATTTCGGCAGAACCTTCACAATCAGCACAGGTTATAATTGGTGTATGAACATAAACATATCCACGATCTTGAAAATATTCATGTATTGCAAAAGCTGCTACACTTCTAATTCTAAAAATAGCATTAAATGTATTTGTTCTTGGTCTAAGATGTGCAATTGTTCTTAAATATTCAAAAGAATGTCTTTTCTTTTGAAGAGGATAATCTGTTGGGCATAATGATTCAATCTCTATTGATGTAGCATGAATCTCAAATGGCTGTTTTGCATTTTCTGTAATAACAACTTTTCCTGTAACTTTTATTGTTGAACTTATTGTAAGTTTTGCAACACTGCTAAAATTAGACAAATTATCATTGAAAACAACTTGGACATTTTTAAAAAAAGAACCATCATTTAGTTCAATAAATCCAAATGTTTTTGAATCTCTAATAGTTTTTGTCCATCCTTCAATTGTAACTTCTTTGTCTGCATAACTACTTGTGTTTTTGTATAAATCTTTAATTGTTAAATTAGCCATATAAATTCCTTCTTTCTATTGATAGTATGCCAAAATTATACAATATTATGTTAAAAAAAACAAGTACAATTATATAAAAATTCCAAAATCATTATCAAATAACAAATTGACTATTAATTCAAACAAGGCAAAAAACACTTGCACAAATAAAAAATACGTTATATAATATAGCTATAAATTTAAAGGAATGAGAAAAATATGAATAAAACAAAGAGAAAAATATTTGAAACATCCATGAAATTGTTTGCAGAAAAAGGATATGATGCAACAAGTATAGAAGAAATAACAGCAACAGTTGGAGTTGCAAAAGGAACATTATATTATCATTTTTCAAGTAAAGAAGAAATATTTAATTTTTTAATTGAAGAAGGAATAAAATTATTACAAAACAGTGTTGATATAAAAACAGCAAGACACAATAATTATATTGACAAAATAAAGGCAATAGTATTAATTCAAATAAAAATTGTAGCAAAATATGAAAATATAATAACAATATTATTAAGCCAATTTTGGGGAACTAAAGAAAGAAATAAAAAATGTCAAGAATTAGTTTACCAATATATTGGAAAAATTGAAAAAATAGTACAAGAAGGAATTGAAAAGGGTGAAATAAAAAACGGAGACACAAGAGCAATTGCTTCAGAAATATATGGGTTAATATGTTCAACACTTGTTTATAAAAAAAGAGAAGAACAAAATATGAATATAATGCAATTATATCATGAATATGAAAGTACAGTTATTAACGGACTAAGAAATAAAGCATAAATATAAAAACAAGTTAGCATATATATGATAATTTTATTTTTTTAGTAAAAAGAAGGAGAAATAGAAATGGAATCAAAATCAAAAACTATGAAATATATAGACCTAAAAGATATGTTAAAACAAACTGGAGAAGCATATGGAGATAGACCTGCATATATGTTTAAAACAGAAGAACCTGGAAAATTTAAAACAATTACACATAAAGAATTTAGAGACGAAATTAATGATTTAGGGACAGCTTTAATTCAAATGGGATTAAAAGATAAAAGAATTGCTGTTATATCAGAAAATAGATATGAATGGGAACTTGCTTATTTAGCAATTGCCGCAGGAGTTGGAGTAGTAGTACCATTAGATAAAGCATTACCTGATAATGAATTAGAAAGCCTAGTACTTCGTTCACAAGTAGAAGCTATATTTTATTCAGAAAAATATGATGATATAATGAACAAATTAAGAGAGAAAAAGAATACAAACTTAAAATATTTTATATCAATGGACTTACAAGAAAATACCAATGGAATATATTCTCAAAAAACTTTAATTGAAAAAGGAAAGAAATTAATAGAAAATGGAGATAATAGTTATTTAGATGCTAAAATCAATTCAGAGGAAATGGGAATAATGCTATTTACATCAGGAACAACTTCAATGTCTAAAGCTGTAATGCTATCACACAAAAATATAGTAACAAATGTTATGGATATTACACAAAGATTTGATTTAAATGAAGAAGATGTTTTATTATCATTTTTACCATTACATCATGTTTTTGAATGTACAGTAGGATTTTTATATCCTATATCAATTGGTGGATGTATAGTATTTTGTGAAGGTGTAAAACATATGGCAGATAATATCAAAGATTACGGAATAACAGCTATGATATCAGTACCAGCAGTATTTGATATTATTTACAGAAAAGTAATGAAAGCAATAGAAAAGAAAGGAAAATTAGCGACACTAGAAAAAGGAAAGAAAATATCAAATTTATTATTAAAAGTAAAAATAGATCTTAGAAAAAAATTATTTAAAGAAGTACATGAAAGTTT
The DNA here is from genome assembly GCA_944393385.1 of uncultured Clostridia bacterium. Classification (GTDB taxonomy): domain Bacteria; phylum Bacillota; class Clostridia; order TANB77; family CAG-508; genus CAG-269. The sequence continues at coordinate 43,352 of CALYAA010000009.1, read as the reverse complement.
AGGACCAAAATTAAAGCTAGTAGTAACAGGAGGAGCTGCATTAGATCCAGAAACAGAACAGGGATTTAATGATTTAGGCTTTGATGTAGAACAAGGTTATGGATTAACAGAAACATCACCAGTAATTGCTGCAGAGACGCCAAAATGTAGAAAAACAGGTTCAATAGGAAAAAAATTCCCAAGTGTTGAAGTAAAAATAGATAGTCCTAATAAAGAAGGTGTAGGAGAATTAATGGCAAAAGGTCCATCAGTAATGTTAGGATATTATGACAATGAAGAAGCAACAAAGGAAGCAATAGAACCAGATGGATGGTTCCACACTGGAGATCTTGCAAGAATAGATAATGAAGGATTTATTTATATACTTGGAAGGAAGAAAAGCGTTATTGTATTAAATAATGGAAAAAATGTATTTCCAGAAGAAATTGAGACATTATTAAATAAAGTTGAAGGAATAAAAGAATCATTTGTTTATGAGAAAAAAGAAGCAGATGGTGATGTTAAAGTTTGTGTAGAAATTGTATATGATAAAGAATTAATAAAAGATTTATATAATATAGAGGGAGAAGAAAACATAAAAAGTTTCTTATGGGAAAAAGTAAAAGAGGTTAATAAGTTAATGCCTAAATACAAATATGTTAGAGAAATGGTAATAACTGAAGAAGCTCTAATAAAAACAACAACATTAAAAATAAAAAGACATGAAGAAATAAAAAAAGTTTTAGGAAAATAAAATATTACAAAAATATTACATTTTGCAACAAAAATGTAATATTTTTGTAACGAAAAAGTAACATAAAAAAACCTCAAAAATACTTGTAGTTTTACGGAAACTAGTATATAATAAAAAAGAATAATAATTTTATATACCACACATGAAGAGGAGGTATTTGCAATGTCAAGAAGAAGATCTGGCATAGTAAATGTACGAATGGTAATTACAGAGGAAAAAATACTATCCAATATAGATAAAGTACAAAAATTAATAAATCCAAAAAGCAAAAAGCAAATAGTTCAATTTGAAGATGATACTTATTTTAAAGACTTAATTGAATCTATAAAAGCTTATCTAATAGAATATCCAAAGAAAAAGAACTTTCCAGTAAGTGTATATAAAGCAGCTTACGAATTAGTAGAATTTGCAACAAACCAATTTGAGGAAAACACAAAAAAGGTAGAAGAACTAATTAGACAAAGAGAAGAAAATATTATTTTATCTGGAAAACTTAAAGACCTAATAGAAGCTGTAGAAAATAAAAATGAAGATTGGAAAGAAAGAGTAGACAAAGTAGAAGAAGAAGGAAAATTTGCATCTGATGTTATAGAAACTTTAAGAATTGTAGGAAAAAGCAAATCAAAAACAAGCCAAAACTATCAAGATGCAGTAAAACTTTTAAATGCAAGAGTAAATAATCTTGAAACAAATCTTCATATAGAAATAGATATGGAAAGAATAGAAGATAGATCAAAAGCTTTAAGCTATATTGGAATTGAAGTTGCAGATGCATTAAAAGTAATACCAAAACCAATAGAAATGGATCTTGAAGAAAAAACAGTAGTAGAATCTAAACCAGAAAAAGAATTAGAGATAAAAGAACTTGAAATAAAAGAAATTAAACCAACAAAAGAACCAAAACTAGCAAAAGAAATTAAAATTCCAAAAGAAACTAAACAAGTGAAAGAATATGTACCTGAAGAAATACAAGAGATACCAGAAGTTAAAAAACAAGCAGTTTCTCAAGTTGTTGAAATTGAAAAACCAGAAGAAAATAATGATATAGGTGAATTATTAGACAAATTTGAAGAAAATAATAAATTAGAAGAATATGAACAATCTATTTTATTTGAGAAAAAACCATCATTATGGCAAAGATTCAAAAAAACCAAATTCGCAAGAGCATTTTCATATATATTTAAAATTAAAATTAGAATTGAATTACCAAATGCATTACCAGAAGGCAGAGGAGAATAAAATAAAGAACTTTAAGGGATATACCTTAAAGTTCTTTAATAATCTTATCAAAAATGTCTTTATATTTATCACAATTAAAATTAATGTTTAAATATCTTATATTTTCATCAGATAAATTTTTGTTAAAAATAATTTCAATATAATCTTTTGGAAGAGCTTCTCTAATATATTCTCCCCATTCAATAATACAAATTCCAGAATTAAAATATTCTTCTCCACCTATAGCATAAAATTCATCAACATCTTCTAATCTATATACATCGAAATGAAAAATAGTAATATTATTATTTTTATATTCATTTACAATTGTGAATGTAGGGCTAGAAATTTCGTTTTCTAATCCAAAATAACTTAAAAGACCTTCAGTAAATTTTGTTTTTCCAGCTCCTAATTCTCCAGATAAAATAATTATATCTCCTATATTTAAATAACTAGCAAGTTTTTTGGCAAAATTTTTGGTTTCATTTTCATTATGAGATATATATTCTATTGTTTCCACAAAAATCATTCCTTTCTAATATTATCATATAATGATACATAAAATAATTTTATAATAAAAGAATATTTTTGTAAAGAGTTTTACTTTCAATTAGTCATTTTGGGATAAATACTTATGTTTTAGTTACAAGAAGACTTGAAACAACATTTACATCTATATTTGAAGTAAATTCAGCATTTTTATATTTTTCATTCCAATTGAAATCATTAAAATCTTTTTCTGTTGGAAAATATTTAAGAGAAGATAAACAGAATTTATCAATATCAACATTATATTCTTTAGAGATTTTATTAAAATAATTGTTTAATTCTTGTTTAAAATAGGAGTTAGTAGCTTCTGAAATTTTTTCTAGAACAATATTATTCTCATAATCAGTTTCTTTATCTAATGAAATAATATCTGCAACCAAATTTAATTTTACATTAATTTTTAAATTCCCATTTTCGATTTTGGTACTAATTTTTGATTTTTTTTCTGGAGAAATTTGAATTTCCATTTTTGAATTTTCCTTTAAAGGATTATCAATAGAAACAACACAAGAATTTAGTTTATTATTAATAAGTAAATGAGAAATAGTTTCAGAAACAGTTAAATCTCCACAATATTTATCATTTTTAAAAACAGCAAGTCCTAAATTTTCTGTACCACGTTCACCAGAAATAGAGCTATGCCCAGCTGTTAGCTCATCTTGGGAAATGATAACATTAGGATTTGAAGAATTTTCTACATTAGAACTATTAGAAGAATCTTTAGAAGTTCCTTCATCAGAAGAGCTTTTACTTTCAGAACTTTTTTCAGAAGAACTTTCATTTGCAGAAGAATTTTCTGATGAAGAACTTTTATCTCCAGAATTGTTGGATGATTCTGTTTCATCATTTCTTGCAGTTAAATTCAATCCTCCTAATATTGCGGTAGAATCTCCACTTTTACTTGAAAGGTCGTTAAAAAAATTTCCTATTGTAATGTCAGAAATATATCCAGTAAACTTACTTGTAATTGAAAATGTTTCATAATAATGACTAGTTAAAGTTTCTATATTAGGTTTTACATTTTTTATATAATCATAAGCTGAACAGTTACTAACCACAAGATTTGCACCAGGTCTAATTTCTTCATTATTAATTAAACTATAAATTTCTTCAGAAATGCCTTGTTCAGCTATTTCTGTTGAAAAAACTACAACACTGCAGTGAGCTAGATTGACTTCTCTACCAATATAACTATTTATGAGATTTATTCCACTAAAAATTGAGTCGGCTTCACAAGAAGTTAAAACAAAATTAGAAGAATCATCAGAAGAATTACCTTTAGAAATTGCAGAATTTTTTGTAAATTGAGCAGTAATTTTAAATTTAGCATGTTCTCCTTTGTCAATTCCTAAAGAAAATATATAAGCAAGATTGCTTAAATTTCGAGAGATATATGAATTTGAAAAGCCAAATATAAAAAAGAATAATAAAATAAAAAAAATTAAAATCCATATTGCATTTTTACTCATATAATTTTCATTCCTTTCTAAGTCGCACAAAATTTAATAAGCTAAAATTGTTACTATTATGAGATTTTCTTATTTGTTTTATATCTATATTTTAAATAAGCCAAAACAAGTATTAAAAAACTAATTCCAAATATTAGAATAAAGAAAAACCATTTCAACATATTTTGTGTAAAAATTATGGAAATAGCATAATTTTCTTGCCATCCTGAAGCTAAGAAAAGTAGAATAGCTAAAATAATAATAAAAATAGAATCACTTTTTGATAAAAATAACTTTTTTAAAATATTACTAGAAAATTTTAAAGTAATTCCTAAATAACTTACAAAACTCATAATCCAAATTAATAAAAATATAGAATTCATTTTTTGAAAAAATGATCCATAATCAATATATCTAACAGCAGAATATAGAGGAAGTAATTCATCTATTTCAACAAGACCGTTAAAAGTAAATAAGATTGTAGCAACAGTTAATAAGATTAATAAAGATGATATTATAATAGAAGTTATTGTCAATTTTTTTATTTCTAATGGATTTTTCATCATTGGTGGTAAGAAAAATATATATGCTAAAGTTTGAAAAATCAATAAATTACTTAATCCACTTATAAAAGTAGAAAAAATACCAAATCCAAACATAGGATAAACATTTTCTACATTAAAAAATTGAATATCAGAAATAAATAAAAATAAAGTACTGATAATCAAAATGGGAAATAATACAAAAGTACTTCTATATATTGCATTATTTTTAAATAGACAAATAATTATTGCTCCAATTACAAGGAAAAGTCTTATAAAAAACAAAAGTGTTACTGGAAAATATATAATTTGTAAACATGTAGAAAATAAATTCAATAAATTTCCAGAAAAAACAATAAAATATATAACATATAATAAACCTATAATCCATTTTAAAAAATTTCCGCCCAAAAATCTAGAAATGTCTATTAAGTCAAAAGCAGAAAATTTATTTAAAAAAAAGCAAATAGCAGAAGTAAATAAGATTACTATTATACTAATAAAAAGTATATTTAAAAGAGAAGCAGAAGAAGTAGTATTTAAAATGGCTTTAGAGCCATTAATAACTAATTGGTTAAATGTAATAGTTACTAAAAGTGCTATAATTTCTTTATTACCAATTTTTGTATTTTCCATTAAAAAATATTCCTTATATTAAATATTTAGGTTTTTAATAAAGGATTTACCTATAAACCTTTCATAAGCATAAAGCAGAAAACTTTATTTGTTCTTTTTAGACAGTATTTACAAAAATTAGAAAATTATTCATTTGACAGAAGGTTTTAAATATGCTATAATATATATCGTGTTGTTAAGAGATTAATTTTTTATATTAATAATAAGAAAATTATACATTCCTATTATATAAAAAGTTATAATCACCCAGCCATTTGAGGTTTTATTCTTGCGTTAGAAAACTAAAATAGGGTGAGAACAAATTAAAGAAAAATATAAATTGTTCGTATTTGTTCTTTTATCGTATGAAATGATAAAAATAGTAAATAATGAAAAGAGATAATTAAATAAAGAGAAAATTTAATATAGTAAAACGATAGTGTTTTTCTATATTATTAATTGTTATATTCAATAATATTTATATTAAAGCAAATTTGCATTGTTTGTAGTTAACATCTACAAATTAATAAAATATAATATTTTATTATTTAATAATACTACACAGTGAAAATTAAGTTTAAGAATATTAAAATTCTTAACTAAAAATATTTAAATATAATAATTATTAAATCTTGTTTATTAAACTTCAAAATAAAACTATTTAAGAGAATAATACAATAAAAAAATATTAAATATAAAATTAAAAATAAAAAGGAGAGGAGAAAAAATGACAAATGAAAATAGACTTATAGAAGACACTACTACAAATAATGCAGTAGAAAACGTAAGAAAAAATAAAAGAAATTTTCACAAAAACAATGAATTTAAAAATGAAGAAGTAACAAAACCAAAAAGACATTACAATAAAAGAAAAACAAAAATTATGAAAGAAGTAGAGATTGAAAATAAAGAAAATTCACAAGAGGATAAAAAAAGTATTTTCAAAAAATCAAACTTAAAAATTATACCATTAGGTGGATTACATGAAATAGGAAAAAATATAACAGTATTTGAATATGAAGATGAAATGATTGTTATAGATTGTGGACTATCATTTCCTGAAGATGATATGTTAGGAATAGATTTAGTAATACCAGACATAACATATGTAATAAAAAATAAAGAAAAACTAAAAGGATTAGTAATTACACATGGACATGAAGATCACATAGGAGGAATTCCATATTTTTTAAAACAAGTAAATACTCCAATTTATGCAACAAGATTAGCAGTAGGACTAATTAGTAATAAATTAGAAGAACATAAATTATTAAGAAGTACAGAAATGCATATAGTAAATCAAGGGGATACTGTAAAATTAGGAAAATATTTTAAAGTTGAATTTATACGTAGTTCTCATAGTATTCCAGATTCTGTTATGTTAGCTATAACAACACCAGTAGGAACAATTTTGCATACAGGAGACTTCAAAGTTGATTATACACCAATAGATGGACAGTTAATGAACTTTGGAAGAATTGCAGAATTAGGAAATCAAGGAATATTAGCATTAATGTCTGACAGTACAAATTCAGAAAGAAAAGGATTTACAATGTCAGAAAGTTCTGTTGGCGAAATGTTTGATACAGTATTTCAAAATTGTCATAAAAGAATAGTAGTAGCAACATTTGCTTCAAATGTACACAGAATTCAGCAAATAGTTAATTCCGCAGTAAAATATGGTAGAAAAATTGCTGTATGTGGAAGAAGCATGATAAATATTATTAATACATCAATGGAATTAGGATATATAAAATGTCCAGAAAATGTATTTATAGATATAGATATGATGGGAGCATATACTGATGAGCAATTAGTTATAATTACAACAGGAAGTCAAGGAGAACCAATGTCTGCACTAACAAGAATGGCAGCAGGAGATCACAGAAAAATAACAATCACACAAAATGATTTAATTATAATCTCAGCAACACCAATACCAGGAAATGAAAAATATGTATCAAAAGTAATAGATGATTTGATGCAATTAGGAGCTGAAGTAGTATATAGTGCTTTAGCAAATGTACATGTTTCAGGACATGCATGTCAAGAAGAACAAAAATTAATATTAGCATTAACAAAACCAAAATATTTTATACCTGTTCATGGTGAATATAGACAATTAAGAGCACATGCAGAAACAGCACAATTAATGGGAATAAAAGAAGATAATATTTTTATGCTAGTAAATGGACGAGTTCTTGAAATGAATGAAAATGAATGTAAATACAATGGAACAGTTCCAAGTGGTAGAGTTTTAGTTGACGGATTAGGAGTTGGAGATGTAGGAAATATTGTTTTAAGAGATAGACAACATCTTGCACAAGATGGATTAATTGTAATTGTTTTAACAATGGATTCTCAAACTGGAGAAGTTGTAGCAGGACCAGATGTTATTTCTAGAGGTTTTGTATATGTTAGAGAATCAGAAAATTTAATGGAAGAAGTAAAAACAGTTGTAAAACATGAAGTTTCTAAATGTGAAGAAAGAGGAATTCGTGATTGGTCAACAATAAAAACTTCTGTAAAAGATAATTTAAGAGATTATTTATCAATTAAGACAAAAAGAAATCCTATGATTATACCAATTATAATGGAAGTTTAATTATAAAATTAATAGAAATATTATTAAAACTTTAATTAAACATTTCAAAGTGAAAATTTGATTTTATTTAAAAAATTATATATTTATATTTAAGAATAATAGTGGACTTTTTGAAATTTTATATATTATTTCAAAGTCTGCTATATTCTTATATAATAGTAAAGTTATATATTTTCTCTTATATAAAAAGCTTACAATCCCTAGTTTTTTGAGATTTTCTCTTTACAATTTAAAATTCAAATCTATACTTAAACTTTATTTCAAACAGTTAAAAAAATTGGAATCTTAAATATTTTAGTTCTAAAGGAGGTAAAAACGATTTATACTGATAAAATTAATAACATAGTTTCTCAAGTTTTAGATGCATTTTTTCCACAAATGTGTGGAATATGTGAAAAAGAGAATAGAAATTCTCTATGTTATGAATGTAGAAAAAAATTACAAAAAGAATTTTGTTTCAAAAAAATTAAATCAAAAAATAAATATTTTATCGAACAATATTATTTCTTTAAATACAAAGATCTTGCAAGAAAACTAATTTTAGAGATGAAATTTGAAAAAAAACCATATATTTACAAAACAATTCAATATTTTCTAGAAAAAAACAAAAAATGTTTGGAAAATTTAAAAAAGTATGATATAATAATAGTAGTACCGTTAAGTAGGAAAAGGATACATATTAGAGGCTTTAACCAGAGTCAATTAATAGCACAATGTATTTCAAATATTTTACAAATTAAAATTCAAAAAGATATATTATACAAAACAAAAAATATACCACCACAAAGTACACTAAATAAAGAACAAAGAATGCAAAATATAAAAGGTGTATATAAAGTAAAAAATATAGAATATTTAAAAAACAAAAATATTTTGTTAATAGATGATATATATACAACAGGTAGTACATTAAATGAATGTTCAAAAATTCTAGTAAATAAAGGAATACAAAAACAAAAAATTGGTGTACTCACTTTTGCAAAAGATTAAAATAGAAAGGAAAAACTAATGGAAGACTTAGTTGAAAGTATATTAGACTATATAAGAGCAGATTATACAGATTATGCCATTATGATTAATGGCGAATGGGGTTCAGGAAAAACCTATTTTTGGAATAATAAAATTAGAAAAAAGATAGATTCAATGAACTTTAATGGAAAAAAATATACAACAATATATATGTCTTTATATGGAATATCTAATTTAGAAGAAATAAGCAAAAAGATTTTTATAGAAACAACTCAACTAATGGATAAGAACTTAAGAAAATATATGAATCAACATAAAGAAATGGCAATACCTGAATATGCAAAAACAGGACTAGATATGGCAAATCTATTTGGAATATCTGCAAATGAAGGAAAAATAGATTATGGGGAATTTTTCTCAACAGATGATAAGATTTTATGTTTTGATGATTTGGAAAGAGCAAATGTTGATGTTATTGATATTTTAGGATATATAAATAATTTTGTTGAGCATGACCATATAAAAACAATTATAATTTGTAATGAAAAAGAATTATCAACAAAATTAAAAAGTAATAATCTAGAAATGAAAACATTTATTGCAACATATTTGTTAGATAAAAAAGGCGAACTACTAACAACAGATAAACCAATGGTAGAAAAGATCAAAGATCAAATTGAGAATGTTTTTGACAAAGCAAATGAATATGAAAGAATAAAAGAAAAACTAATAGGAGAAACTTTTGAATATGCTCCCCAATTTGATTATATAATAAACGGAGTATTAATGAGGTATGAAGCAGATAAAGAATATTTAAGATTTTTAAAAACAAATACCAATTTAATAATATCAACATTTAATAAAAGTGGAACAAGAAATTTAAGAATCCTAAAACATTCATTAAAAGACTTTCAAAGAATATATAAAATGGTAGTTCAAAAATATCCTAATATAAGTAATAGAGTTATGCAAACAATGTTAATATTTACAATAGCAGTATCATTTGAAATAAAGGCAGGAAAAATTACCAAAAATAAATTTGTTGATATAAAAAATAATGAAGAATATAAATCTATATTAGTATCTTCAAGAGTATTGATGGATAATAGTCAATTTTACATTAAAGAATTTGACAATAATTATTATTATAATTTTAAAGCAGATTATAAATTCTTTAAATTTATAGAATATTATGTTAGAACAAGAATTTTTGATATGAAATTGCTAAAAAATGATATGGATGAAATTCAAAAATCTTTAGAAACTGGTAATATACCGGCATATAAAAAATTACTTACAGAAGAATATTGGAAAATACCAGATGATGAATTTTTAAAAGTAATAAATAATATTATTAAAGAGGTTAAAAATGGAGTTGTAAATTTAGTAGATAATGTAAAATTATATGCATATTTTTCATATTTTATAAATAAAAAATTAATTCCATATAAATTGCAAACAGTAAAAAATATATTTATAGATGGAATGAATTTAGCTTCAAAAAATTCAACATATTGTGATAATATTGATGAAGAATTAGAAAAAATTGCAATAGATAAAAATCAAGAAGATATGGAAGATATTTTACGAGAATATTATAGACTAAATGAAAAACTTAAAGAAAAACTATTTAGTGGATTGGCAGAAGATATATTCAAAAACATACCAATGAAAATGGAAATATTTTATGATAAATTTGATCAAAACTGTATGGATGTTCCAATATTTAAATATCAAGATCCAAGATTGATTTTACAAAGATTGTTATTTGTAAGTAATGAAGATTTATTTACAATAAAAGATAAACTTATTAATAGAGTAGAAAAAAATGGATCTAAATTGATTGAAGAAAAGGAAAATATAGAAATTTTAAAACAAAATATAGACGAATATATTAAAGATAAAACAACATCTATAAAAACAGTAATGTTAAAGGAATTTTCAAAAGGATTAGAATATACTTTAACAAAATATTAAAATTAAGTTGACAAATTTTTTTATATATTGTTTAATATTATTAAAGGAAAGGATGTGGTTATTATGCAAAGTACAACAACAACAGTAATTGCAATATGTGCAGCTGCAGCATTATTATTAGTTGCACCATTAATTACATTAACTGCAAGAAATGATAATGTCGTTCAAGAAAATGTAAAATTAATTGTAAATGAATTTGTAACAGATATCCAAAATACAGGAGTTATAACAACAGCAAAATACCAGGATTTTGAAAACAAACTTGCCACAACAGGAAATACATATAATATAGATATTGAAGTTCAACATCTAGATGAAAACCCTGGAAAGAAAACTACACAAGCTAACTATACAAAAATAGGAGAAAATGTTTACTATTCAGATTACACAACTCAAGTTTTAAATCAATTAAATATTGGCTCATCAACAGGTTCAGGAAAAATTATACTTAAAGAAGGAGATAGAGTTGTAGTTGATGTAAAAAATACAAATGAAACACAAGCACAAACATTAAAAGGTTCTCTTTTAGGATTTTCAAGTGCAGGACAGTATACAATATCAGCAAGTAGTACTGGAATGGTAAATGTTAATGGAAAATAAAACAATGAAAAGGATGAAGCAAAAATGAAAAAGGTAAGAGGATTTGAAATAGCAAAAGGATTTGAAGATAAAGGTATAAATTTACCAGAAAGAAAAACTAAATATTCTGCAGGATATGATGTAGAATCTGCTGAAGATGTAATTATACCAAGTTTTAAAAAAGGTATGAAACCAACACTTGTAAAAACAGGAATTAAAGCATATATGCAAGATAATGAGTATTTAATGATCGTAAATAGAAGTTCAAATCCAGGAAAAAAAGGTTTAGTAATGGCAAATAGTATTGGCATTATAGATAAAGATTACTATGGAAATGCAGAAAATGATGGACATATTATGTTTGCTTTTTACAACATAAAAGATGAAGATATAGAAATCAAAAAAGGTGACCGTATAGGACAAGCTATATTTACACCATATTTAATGGCAGATGATGATAATGCAAATGCAGAAAGAACTGGAGGATTTGGTTCTACAAATATATAAAATATTATAGTATTCTATGTTTTAGAAAAATTATAATATTCTTATTATATAAAAAACTGAATTAAAAGTTAAAAATTAATTAAAAAATTTATAAAAAAATGGCAAAGGTTTTGACTTTTGCCATTTTTTGTGATATAATATAGGAGGTTGAAAAAATCTATAAAATAATATTTTATGATTGAAATATACCAAAATATATTTTCTAGGAGGAGTGAATAGACATGTATAATATAGGTGATAAAGTAGTTTATCCAATGCATGGAGCAGGAAGTATCGTATCAATTGAAGAAAAAGAAGTAATGGGGAAAAAACAATCATATTATATATTAGAGATGCCTGGTGAAGTAAGAGTAATGGTACCAACAGAAACTGCAGAAGAACATGGAATAAGAGATGTTATAGGAAAAACAGAAGCAGACAAAGTTATTTCTATATTAGAACAAGATGAAACAGAAATGGAAAAGAACTGGAATAAAAGATATAGAGAAAACATGGACAAAATAAAAAGCGGAAATATTTATGAAATTGCAGATGTTGTTAGAAACTTAAGCTTTAAACAAAAAGAAAAAGGATTATCAACAGGAGAAAAGAAAATGTTATATAATGCAAAACAAATATTAATAAGTGAATTAGTTTTAGCAGAACATTCAACACAGGATGAAGTTGAACAATTAGTAGATAATAAAATTAATTCATCATATGCATTATTTAGAACAGATGCAAATATAGAAAATGTTTCTTCAGAAAGCATAGTAAATAAATTTATACCTTTCAATGAAGACAAATAATTGTCAATGGGGACGGAGAATTTGACAACTTTTATGGTAAAAAAGGTTAAATAATTACAAGCTTTATTAAAAAAGTATGATATAATAGAAAATATTATATCATATTTTTTTGGTTAAAATTATTCCATTTTTTATAAAAAATAATAAAAAGCAAAAAAGTGTTAATAATATAAAAAAATGGAGGAAAAAAATGATATATACAATAACATTTAATCCTGCTTTAGATTATATAGCACAAGTTGAAAATTTTGAAATAGGAAAAGTAAATAGGACAAAAACAGAAAAAATTTTAGCAGGTGGAAAAGGCTTAAATGTTTCTATAGTGTTAAAAAATTTAGGAATAGATACAACTGCAATTTCTTTTGTTGCAGGTTTTACTGGAGATGAACTGGAAAAAATAATAAAAAAATATAAAATAAATACAGATTTTATTAAAGTCAAAAATGGGTATACAAGAATAAATGTAAAAATTAGTTCTTATTTAAATCAAAGTTATGATAGTCAATATAATAATTTAGAAATTCAAAATTTGAATCTTGAGAATCAAATAAATAATTCAAACTTTAATATAAAAATAAAAAATCAACAAACAAATCCAGAAATAAATAAAAATAATATAAAAATCCAATCTAAAAACATGGACAAAAAAATATATATAGAAACTGCACTAAATGGAAATGGACCAGAAATTACAAATAAAGAAATTGAAATATTATTAGAAAAAATAAGACAAATAAAATCAGAAGATTTAGTAATTTTATCAGGAAATGTTCCAAAATGTATAAATGAGAAAATTTATGAAATAATAAGTAAAGAATTAAATCAAAAAAATGTACCTTTTGTAGTTGATGCAACACAAAAATTGCTAGTAAACACATTGCAATATAAACCAACATTAATTAAACCAAACAAAAGTGAGCTGGAAGAAACATTTAATGTAAAAATAAAAAATGAAGAAGATATTATTTTTTATGCTAAAAAGCTTCAAAAAAAAGGAGCACAAAATGTTTTAATTTCACTAGGTGGAGATGGAGCTTTTTTACTAACTGATGATGGTAAAACATACTATTCTAATGCACCAAAAGGAAATGTTATAAATACTGTAGGAGCAGGAGATTCAATGATAGCTGGTTTTATAGCAGGATTTTATAAACAAAATAATTATTTAGAAGCATTAAAATATGGTATAGCTTCTGGAAGTGCAACTGCATTTGGGAAAGAATTAGCCACAAAACAAGATATAGAAAAATTATTAGAACAGGTAAGAATAAAAAATATAAAGCTTAAGAAAGGGATGATATAAAGATGAAAATTACAGATTTGCTTAATAAAAATGCAATTCAATTAAATGGTTCTTTTAAAAATAAAGAAGAAGCAATTGATAGATTAATTGAATTAATGACTTCTAATGGAAATATTTCTGATAAAGAAAAATATAGACAAGTCGTATTAAAAAGAGAAGAAGAAGGAACAACAGGAATTGGAGAAGGAATAGCAATTCCACATGGAAAAACAAATGCAGTAACAAAACCGGGATTATCAGCAATAATTGTTCCAAATGGAGTAGAATTTAATTCATTAGATGGAAAACCAGCAAAAATATTATTTTTGATTGCTGCACCAGATTCAAAAGATAATGTACATTTAGATGTACTAAGTAGATTATCAACATTATTAATGGATACAGAATTTAAAAATACTTTATTAGATGCCAAAACGCCAGAAGAATTTTTAATGTGTATAGATAGAGCTGAAAAAGAAAAATTAGATGAAAATAAAAACACAAATGATTCATATGAAATTTTAGCAATTACAGCATGTCCAACAGGTATTGCTCATACTTATATGGCAGCAGAAGCATTAGAAAAAAAAGGAGAACAATTAGGTCATAAAGTAAAAGTAGAAACACATGGATCATCAGGGGTAAAAAATAAATTTACTAAGGAAGAAATAGAAAAAGCAAAAGCGATAATTATTGCAGCAGATACAAAAATAGATTTATCAAGATTTGATGGAAAAAAATTAGTAAAAGCAAGAGTTGCTGATGGAATAAATAAACCACAAGAACTAATAAAAAATGCACTTTCTAATAATGCACCAATATACCATTCGGAAAATAAACAAGAAAATAATTCTGAAGAAAAGGAAGGAATAGGAAGAAGTATATATAAACATCTAATGAACGGTGTAACACATATGTTACCATTTGTAGTTGGAGGAGGAATTTTAATTGCAATTGCTTTCTTATTAGATGACTATTCAATAAATCCATCAAATTTTGGAATGAATACACCAATAGCTGCATTTTTTAAAACAATAGGTGGAGCAGCATTTAATGTAATGTTATATATTTTAGCAGGATATATAGCTATGAGTATTGCAGATAGACCAGGTTTGGCAGTTGGATTTGTTGGAGGAATATTAGCTGTACAAGGTACAACATTTGCATCATTAACTGATAGTACAATAACATTAGTAAGTTCGGGATTTTTAGGAGCACTAATTGCAGGATTTGTTGGAGGATATATAGTAATTTTACTAAAAAAGATATGTAGTTATTTACCAGATAGTATAGAAGGAATAAAAACAATTCTTTTATATCCCGTTTTTGGAATTCTGCTAATAGGAATATTTATGTTATTAATTAATCCATATGTTGCAGGAATTAATACAGCAATTAATAATTATTTATCTTCAATGGGAACAGCTAATAAAGTTTTATTAGGAGCAATTTTAGGTGGAATGATGGCAGTAGATTTAGGTGGACCAATTAATAAAGCAGCATATACTTTTGGAACAGGAATGTTAGCATCAGGACAATATGAAATAATGGCAGCTGTTATGGCTGGTGGAATGGTACCTCCTCTTGCAATAGCAGTATTAGCAACAATTTTTCCTAAAAAGATAGAGAAAAAGGATAAACAAGCAGCATATGTAAATTATATAATGGGACTTTCTTTTATATCAGAAGGAGCCATACCATTTGCTTCAAGTGACCCGTTAAGAACGATACCAGCATTTGTAATTGGCTCAGCTGTTACAGGAGCTTTATCAATGGTGTTTAATTGTACTTTGATGGCACCACATGGAGGAATATTTGTTATTGCAACAATAGGTAATCCATTAATGTATTTATTAGCAATATTGATTGGTACTATTGTTTCTGCATTAATTATGGCAAAACTTAAGAAAAATTTACCTGAATATGAAAGTCAAACTGCATAATAAGTGTTATTTAATAAAAATAAGAGATTTTCTTAAACAGATATACACTATTTTACTTGCAAAAAAATTAGATATAACAAAAACTTTAAAAGGTTTATAGGTTAAACCAAAAACCTAAATTTTTTATACAAGGAGAAATTCGTATATAATATACGATAAAATGAAGATGAAAGTAAAAAAAGTAATTCTAAAAAATGAATCAGGTATACATGCTAGACCAGCATCTGAAATTGTAAAAATAGCATCTAAATATCAAAGTACAATTAATTTGATTGCTAATGGAAAACAAATAAATGCTAAATCAATTTTAAATATAATGTCAGCTGGTATAAAGTCAAGTTCAGAAATAGAAATACAATGTGATGGTATAGATGAAGAAATGGCAATACAAGAATTAGAAACAGCATTTAATAATAATTTTGGAGAACAGTAATTTAAAATATAGAATAAACACGACATGTAATATAAATTTTTAATTTAAAAGTACTCATGTCGTGTTTTAAAATACAAAAATATTTAAAAGGAAAGTGAAAATTATGATAAAAGGAAAAGGGATTTCAAAAGGTGTTGGCTTTGGTAAAGTTCTTATTGTAGAAAAACAAGATAGAAAAATAAAAAAAGAAATTGCAGAAAATATAGAAAAAGAATTGCAAAGGTTCAAAATAGCTTTAGAAGAAGTACAAAAAGATATTGAAGAAACAATGGAAAAATCATCAGGAACAGAAAAAGAAATAATGACAGCATATTTAATGTTAGTACAAGACCCAACACTAACAATAGAAACTGAAAATTTAATAAAAAACTCTAAATACAATGCAGAATATGCTACAGAAGAAGGATTTGATAAAATAGTAAAAATGTTTGAAAAAATAGAAGATAATTATATGGCTGAAAGAGCGAGAGATATTAAAGATATAAAAAATAAAATTATTGCCAAATTATTTAATGAAGATAATATTAATTTAAGTCAATTACCAGAAAAGACTATAATCGTTGCAAAAGAATTAACAACATCTGATACTGCCAAATTAGATTTTAAAAATGTATCAGGAATTATTACAGAAATAGGTGGAGTTAATTCACATACTGCTATTATGGCAAGAACACATTCAATACCATTTATTACAGAAATATATAAAATAACAGAAGTATTTAATGATGTAGAATATATTGGAATGAATGGAAGTAATGGAGAAATATATTTAAATCCATCTAAAGATGAAGAAAACAAGTTGTTAGAAATCCAAAGAAAGATTTTTGAAGAAAATAATGAACTAGAAAAATATAAAAATATAGAAACTATAACTAAAGATGGATTTAAAGTAGAATTATTATCTAATATAGGGATACCATCAGATATAAATAAAGTATTAGACTGTACAGCTGAGGGTATTGGATTATTTAGAACAGAATTTTTATATATGGATAGCAAACAAATGCCAACAGAAGAGGAACAATTTTTTGCATATAAAGAAGTTGCTGAAAAAATGCAAGGGAAACCTGTGATCATAAGAACACTAGATGTAGGAGGAGATAAAGAAATAAAATATTTAAATTTACCTAAAGAAGAAAATCCGTTTTTGGGATATAGAGCAATTAGATTATGTTTAGATAATATAGAAATGTTTAAAATACAAATAAGAGCGATTCTTAAAGCAAGTGCATATGGAAATGTTTTTATTATGATTCCAATGATTTCATCTATTGAGGAATTAAGAAGAACTAAAGAAATAGTTGAACAATGCAAAAATGAATTAAATGAAAAAAATATTCCATATAAAAAAGATATAAAATTAGGAATAATGGTGGAAATTCCTTCAACAGCTATTATGGCAGAAAAATTTGCAAAAGAATGTGACTTTTTCAGTATAGGAACAAATGACTTAATTCAATATACGGTTGCAGTAGAAAGAGGAAATGAAAAAATAGCAGGTTTATACTCAAAATATCATCCAGCAGTAATAAAATTAATAAAGTGTACTATAGATGGAGCCCATAAAGAAGGGATTTTTTGTGGAATGTGTGGAGAAGTTGCAGGAGATAGTAAGTTTATACCTTTATTAATAGGAATGGGATTAGATGAATTTTCTATGAATTCAAATAAGGTTTTACAAACAAGAAAATTGATTACTCAATTAGATAGAAATGAATGTGAAAAATTAGTTCAAGAAGTAATAAATATGACATCTTCTCAAGAAGTTAAAGATAGAATGGAAAAATTCAAAAAATAAATTTTTTATATATAAAATATATAATATAAAAATGTTGGTAAAACATTTTAATATATGTTTTCTATTAAGATGAATTACCAACATTTTTTTGTGTTAGACTTTAATTATGAAATAAATATTTATTCTTCAAAAACTCTTTGAGCTTTTACAACATATCTATGAGAATTTACACGATAAGGATGACATGATAATAGTGTAATAATATCTTTTCCGTCTTCAATTAATAATTCTCCAACTTCATTAGGTAAAATTATTATAATTTCATACACTTCATAAACTAATTTTTCTTTAAAGTTTTGGATATATATTTTATCACCGTTCTCAAGCTTTTCTATATGTCTAAAAAGTGTAGCTTTTCCATAACCTCTATGTGCAGCAATAACAGAATTAGTATTTTCTCCACCGATTGGATATGATGTTTCTGTAAGATGTACGGCACCTTTTAACATATTTGCTTTATTTGCTCCAAGCAAAATAGGAACCTCTATATCCATTTTTGGAATTTGTAAAAAACCTATAGTATTATCAGAAATTCCATATTGACTTAAATCTATCGCAGATTGCTCATAAGAGAAAGGATCTGTTAAATTTTTTTGATGGTTCTTATATAAATTTTCATTTTCTTGTTTTAATAAATTATACAAATCATCTAAAATATTATTTTTTTCTTCACTTTTGGCTTCAACTTCTAATTCTTCAATTTTTTCAATAAATTCATCTTTTTGTTTTTGAACATCTTTTTCATAAAAATAGTTACTTAATTTAGGATATAATAAAAATCCAATACCAGTCAAAATAAATAAAATTGCAAAAACTATTAAAATTATTATTTTTTTATTCATTTTTATAGTGTTCCTTATATAATTGAAATTTAGGTTTTTAAAAGGATACCTATAAACCATAAACAATAATGGCTATATTTATTAAACTCTAAAAAATTAATTGTGCTTAATAAATTTTTTTATTATTAATTTTATTATAAAAATAATCAACAATACTAATAAAATTAATATACCAATAGTAATTCCAATAAAATAATAATCTTTTTCACTAATAGCATCCTCAATATCTTGAATAGGAGTAGTTGTTGTTTGTTGAGTAGGTTCAACATATTCTTCATATTCAACTTGCTCTGCTTTTACTAATAAACGATGAGTATTTACACCATAAGGAGTACAAGTTACTAAAGTAATATAATCTTTTCCAGGAATCACTTGTAATTCATCAATTTTATCTGGCAAAATTACTTTTGTTTCATATACTTTATAAGTTAATACTTTATTTAAAACATGTATGTAAAAAATATCACCAATATCTAATTCATCTAATCTAGTAAAAAGTTCTACACTAGGTAAACCGGTATGACCTGTTAAAACACAATGTGTGGATTCTCCACCAATAGGCAAAGAGGTTGACTGTATATGCCCAACACCTTTTTCAAGTACTTCACTACTAGTGCCATGGTAAATAGGTAAGTGTACAGAAATCTTTGGGATTTCAATATAAGCCATTATTCCGCTATCTGTAAAGTTTAAAATACTTGTATAATTAGTAGGTAGTGCATATCCACTTCCTTCAACAAATGGGTCATGTACAGGATCTCCGGCTAGGTTTTCGTTATATGTTTGAGCTTTTTGTAATTCTTCTTCTACACCTTGCTCATCAATTGAAAAAACTAATTCATCATATTTTTCTATAATCTCTACTTGATTTTTTTCGGCAAAGTAATTACTAACACTTGGATATAAAGATATAATTACACCTCCAAAAATAAGTAATAAAGATAATAAAAGTGTTATTTTATTGTTATAATGTTTTTTCTTGTCAAGCTTTTTGGCTTTTTCAAAAGAATTGTTCTTATCTTTCGTTTGAGTATTATTGTCAATGTTTTTTTGTATATTTTTATCTTGAGTATTTTGGTTAATAGTTTCTTCAAAATCTTTTTTACTTAATTTTTTTGGATTTATATTATTTTCTTTATCTTTTGATATATTATTTTTTATATTTTTTGCTTTATTGACTGTTTCTACTTTAGAAATATTTTTTGAATTTAAATTCTTATTGCTTGTTAAATTATTATTATTTGATTTTGTATTTCTTTTGATTTTTTTTTCTTTCGTTTTTGACATTATTTTCTCTCCACTATTTAAATATTTATCCTTTATATATTTTAACAAATAGTTTATATATATTCAAGTAATATTTTAAAAAGAAATTTTGTAAAACATACTAAATTTTTCATATTAAAAAACTTGACTAATCTATTGACAAAAAAAGATAAAAATGATAAAAAATATTTATGAGGGAGTCAAAAAATGAAAAGGCCTGAAGCCCTTGAGGCTGTGTATATATATATATATATATATATATATACATGTGATTTAGTAAATAATATAATAATAAATAAGTACTTAGAAATACTTTCTAGACATAATCTATTTAAGACAAAAAGTGTACCTTTATGTAAAGTATAAAATTTATATAAAGATATTTTTAATGTCTATAACTGATGATGTAAAAAGAAAGGAAGTACTTTATGAAAAAAGATAATCAAATAAAAAATACAAAAGACCCAATTATTATAGAATTTAATTTAAGCAAAACAATTATCACTTTTATTATAATTGGAATATTAATTTCAACATTAACAACAATAAATGTTATAAATACTATTCAAAGAGCCAAACTAGAAAATGGTTTAGTAAATGAAACTGTAGATTATATAAAAGAAAATATTAATAGTGTGGCATATATATCTGTTAATAATAACATAATCTCATTGCAAGAAAATGATAATACAAAGCTTAATATAAGAATTCTTTACAATGGAGAAGAAATATTATATAATAATACTACAGTAGAATGGGTTTCTGAAACAGATGATGGAGGAAATATAGAAATTACTTCAGATAGCGACAATATATATATAACAGGAAAAAGCGTAGGTACAGTAACATTACATGCAATGGTAAATTATAATGGAGAAGTAATAGAATCCAATTCTGTGACTATAACAATAAAACAAGAATTAGAACCATATTATCAAAAAGTAACATTTTTTAAATATGATGCAAAAGCAGTTTTTGATGCTTCAAATTATGATCCAGGGACTATTTTTGGAGGAGGAACACCAAGTGATGGACAAGGAATATATTTTAGTGAGAGACAAAAAATTCCAAATTATAGTGGGGATATTGAGTTAAGTTCTTATAATAAATGGAATAGTGATTCACCTAATGATGCTTATACAGGACTTGTTGAACAAAAGTTAGATGAAAATGGAAATATTCAATTTATAAAACCTGAAATTACTTCGAAACCAATATTTGGAAATCCTGTAACAAAAGTTTATGATAGAGATCCAACCAGAATTTTTGATGAAACCTCAACAACTGCAAAACAAATTTATACAGATGTAGGAATCCCATTTAAATCATTGGGAAATGGAATGTACGAATTTAAAAGTTTAGAAATGGAAGTAAATTTTAAAAATGGTGTCCCACAAAGCAATACTAATTTGATTATTCAAGATCAAAAAAACACTTATAATGGTACAGGAGGTACATTTCAATGATTTTTTCCATTTAATTATAATAATGGAGAAAATGCAATATATCATTTTGGAATGCATACACAAATACCATTTTATATGACGGAAGATGGAAAAACAAATGTAGGAAAAGCAGAAGATATAATATTTGAATTTTCTGGTGATGATGATATCTGGATATTTCTAGATGGACAATTAATTATAGACTTAGGAGGAATTCATAACGAAATTTCTGCAGATGTAAATTTTGCAACGGAAGAGATAAAAATATATAAAGGCAAGAAAGGTGACTCTGGAGTTACAGTAAAAAGTACAGAGAATCTTACAGATAAACTTGGAACAGATTGGAATATTGACTTAGAAAAACAACATAAATTAGATATTTTTTATCTAGAAAGAGGTGTTGGAGGTTCTAACTGTACAATGTCTTTCAACTTACCAACAGAGTCACAAAAATCAGAAATAATAGTACATCATTATATAGATGGAACTAAGCAAAAATTAGTAGAAGATACAATAATAGAAGGAAATGTTGGAGATTTATATAGAGCAGAGCCAAGTACTGAAATACCTCCAATGTATGAATTATCACAAGAAAATTTTCCACAAAATGCAGTAGGGATTATAGAAGCTTCAACAGTCAAAGAAGTAATATATTATTATAAATTAAAAGAAAATAGTACAATAGAAAAACAAGGACCTTTAAAAATTAACTCAATAACAAATAATATAGATTATGATATTTCTTATAAAGTTGCAATAAAAGATTATATAGGAAATGCTAAAATAACAATAGTAGATACACTTCCATATGAAATTAATGAAGAAAAATCAAATATAAGTAATGGAGTATATGATAAAGAAAATTTAACAATTACTGGGACAGGAACCTATGATACTACAACAAATATTTTAACATGGGATAATCCAAATGCAATAGAAAATGAAGATGTAAAAATTCTTGAAGATGGAAATATACAAATAACCAAAAAAAATTTCTTTAATTGAAAATTTCTATAAAATTGGAATTAGTATAATAGGAATAGGAATTATATTAATAATAGTTAATAAAATTATATTCCAAAAGAAAAAAACACAGTAAGAAGGTAGACTCAAAGAAAAATTTAAATTAGTTATTAAAATACACTTATATAATAAATAAAAAAACAAAAATTACATAGTATAAAATATGTAGAAAAAAAGAAGAAAGGGAGAGAAAACAAATGAAAGAAAAAACAAAATTATTTAAAATGATTGCATCAATAGTATGCGTCATGATGTTACTTACAATGTTTAGCACATATTCATTTGCTGACATTGGAAGTAGTGACAAAGCTACAATAACAATTAATAAGCTAGAACCAGGAATTGACCTAACAGCTTATCAATTAACAACAGTAAGCTATGATTTTGATAATAACCAACTTATAGAGCCACCATACTCTTGGGTTGCACCAATTAAAACATGGTTACAATCACATGACACATATTCAATATATGGAAATGACTTAGAAAAATTTGAAGAAGATATGAATGCTTCTACAGATACAAAAAAAGCTTTTTATAGTGCATTAACAGCAGCTATAAAAGATAGTACAATTACAGGATTAACAACAAAAACAACAACAGCTTCAGGAACACTTGGAGATGGTGGATATCCTGAAAAAGATGAGCAATTAACAGAATCTGCTACATTTTCAGATTTAGATATGGGAACATATTTAATTGTAATTGAAGGTGGATATAGAATTTACGAACCAGTAGTAGTAAATGCTACACCACAAGCTGGTGGAGGAAGTTATACATTACCAGCATTTAGTGCAGATGTAAAATCTTCTACACCAACAATTTCTAAAAAAGTAAATGGACAAGATAAAGATAGTGTTAGTACAAAAGATGTTATTAACTATGAAATAACAGCTGATGTTCCAACATACTTACCAAATACAATAGCAAAAAAATATTATATAAGTGATAAATTAAGTACAGGATTAGTTTTACATACAGATTCAATTAAAGTTTATGGATATGATGAACAATCTCAAGAAGGTAATAAGGAAACATTATTAACAGCAGACACACATTATACATTAACAACAGAAAACGCTCAAAGACCAGTTGCAGATGATAATCAAAATGTAACATTCTCAATTAATTTTAATTATGACCAAATAAGTTCATATGAAAAAATTATAGTAAGATATGAGGCAAATTTAGATACTTCTGTACAACCAGGAACTGGATATTCAAATAAAGCATTTTTAGATTATAGTAATAATCCATATGTTGATGATAGTTTTAAAACACAAGAAACAGGAACAGATGGAGACCCAGATACACCAGATGATCCAAATAATAATGTTACAGTATTCACATATGGAATTGAAGTAACAAAAGTTGATAAAGCAAATCCACAAACAAAATTAACAGGAGCAGAATTTGCTCTATCATTAGATGGACAAAAATTAAAATTCACAAAAGTAGCTGATGGAGTATATTATCAATCTGAAAGTGGTGTAGAATCAATGGCTGTTGATTCAAATGGTGTATTAAAAATATATGGACTTGACACAGATATATATACTTTAGAAGAAACAAAAGCACCAGCTGGTTATAATAAAGCAACAGAAACAAAAGAAATTACACTTGCTGATAAAACTATAGATGGTGTTTTAGATGATGATTCAGATGGAGTTTATGCAATTAACTTTACAAATAGCCAAGGATTCCAATTACCAGAAACAGGTGGTATAGGAACAACAATATTTGTAGCATGTGGAATTGTATTCTTAGGAATAGGAATTGGATTAATGTTTGTAGCTATTAAAAAAAGAAATGTAAAATAAAGAGCAAACTTTTATTGTTTGCTCTTTATTTGAGCTTTTATAAAAAGTAGCTATCACTCAAAACTAATAAATCATGTTACAAATTCTAAAATATTGGACATAACTTAAAGACTTAAGAAATATTAATATATCAACATTATAAGTAATAAAATCCAGCAAAAAAAACAAAAATTAAATAAAAAATTAGTTTAAAATTTAAAAAAGTATGATATAATATTATAGTCAAAAAGAAATTTGTGGTAAAGGAGGAATATTTATGAACACAAATAAAAAAGTTGTATTAGTTGGAGCTGGTTTTGTAGGAATGAGCATGGCTTATTCTATACTAAATCAAGGAGGTGTTGATGAACTAGTACTAATTGATATAGCAAAAGATAAAGCAATAGGCGAAGAAATGGATTTATCTCATTGTTTACCATATGCACCACAAAAAATGGTTATAAAGGCAGGAGATTATTCTGAATGTAAAGATGCAAATATTGTAGTAATAACAGCAGGATTATCACAAAAACCAGGTCAATCTAGACTTGAGTTAGCTGTTGCAAATGCAAAAATTGTAAAAGAAATAACGGAAAATATTAAAGCAAGTGGATTTAAAGGTATATATATAGTTGCAAGTAATCCGGTAGATTTAATGACATATGTGGTAGCACAAGTTTCTGGTGCACCAAAATCAAAAGTATTTGGCTCTGGAACAGTATTAGACACAGCACGTTTAAGATACTTAATTGCTGATTATCTTCAAATTTCAAGTAAAAATGTACATGCTTATATATTAGGAGAACATGGAGATTCATCTTTAGTTCCTTGGGAACATTGTTATGTAGGTTGTAAAAAAATGATAGACATAATGAAAGATAATAATCATCCAATGGAAGATTTAAAGAAAATACATGATGGAGTTTGGAAAGCAGCATATGAAATCATAGAAAAGAAAAAAGCAACATATTATGGTATAGGAATGGCATTAACTAGATTAGTAAAAGCGGTTTTAAATGATGAAAATTCTATTTTAACAATTTCTTCATACTTAGACCATGAATATGGACAAAACGGAATTTATATAGGAGTACCAGCTGTTATAAATAAAGATGGTGTAAAAGAATTATTAGAATTAAAACTAAATAAAGAGGATCAAGCAAAATTTGACTATAGTTGTGAAATTATGAAAGAAAATATAAAAAATGAAATAGATCCAATATTAAATAAATAAAGATTATGAACTTTAAGGACAATACTCCTTAAAGTTCATTTGCTGTATATAATTAAGATAGTTATATTTTTCTATTAAGTAAAAAGTTAGAATCATTAGCCATTTGAAACTTCATTATTATTGCGATATTTATTAATAACAAAGGTAATTATATAGGCAGAATTTTACAAGTTATTTTTTAAGAAATTATATTTACAAGTATTATGCATTATGATATAATGCCAAAGAAAAGAAATATAAAATTTTTATTTTAAGAGGTGGACAAATGAATCAAATATTGTTTACAGGTGATGAAGGACCAGAAAAAAATCAAAATTTTAAAGCAAAACAAAAAGAACCAAAGGCACCAAAATTTAAACCTAAAAAAAATGAAGTACCTAATTTTAAATCATTTAGATCAGATTATAATTCAAATTCAATGAATTATAATACAAACCAAGTAAATTATAATTCAAATTACACTTCAAAAAAAGTAGTTGATATAAAGAAAATAGTTATATTTTTCTCAATTTCAATTATAATATTCGGCTTTTGCTTAATTGGAGGAAGTATTTATGCAAAAGATCAAATAAATGATGAAGTAGAAGCAAATGCAACACCATTAGTAAATGTAACTAGAAATGATGAAAATAATACACTAGATATAACTGTAAGTCATATAAGAGGAATACAGCAAATTACTTATCAATGGAATGATGGAGAAGAACAAGTCCTTAATGAAAATAACCAAAAGAATGTAACAGAAACAATAGATTTAATTGGAGGTAAAAATATTTTAACAATTACAGTTACAGAAGAAAATGGACAAACAGTAAGATATCAAAAAGAATATTCAGTAGGTAATGTACCAACAATAACTTTAGAAAATGTTGATAATGGAGTAAAGATTATAGCATATGCAGAAGATACAATAGATAACATAATGTATAGTTGGGATGATGGAGAAGCAACAACTATAGAGGTTGGAGAAAAAAATTATGAAGGTGTTATAAATGCTCCAAAAGGTAGACATTCGCTAAAAATTATAGTAACAGATGAAGAAGGAATACCTGCAGAAAAAACAACAACTGTAATAGGAGCAACAGTACCAGTTATAGAAGCAAAACTTGGAAGAAAAGATGGAGCAATCTATTTTGTTATAAATGTTGAAGATGAAGAACAACTTAAAAATGTAAAAATAACATTAAATGATGAAGAAGTAGAAAATGTTCAAGTTAATGACAAAACATATTATGTAGAAGTAAAAGCATTAGATGGAGAAAACAGATTAGTAATTGAAGCAGAAAACAATAATGGATTAAAAACAACAGAAAGAAAATCATTAGATACAAGTACATTAAATTAATTAAATACTAAAAGGAAGGAATAATATGACACAAGATATATACGTAATAGATGATGATGATACATCAATACCAATATTTAAAGAATTATTTAAACAAGATATGGAATTTAAATTTATTGGAATAAAAACAGATCAAATTAATGTAGCCTTAAAAGATATACCATTTTTAATAGTAATAAATGAAGATTCTATAGATAGAGATATTATAGAGCTTTGTAAGCAAATACGTACTGATGAAGATAACCAAATCACACCAATAATTGTTGTATCATCAAACACAGAAAGAAGACACAAATTAGAAGTATTAAAAGAATCTGTTGAATATTATATAAAAAAACCAGTAGATACAGAATATTTATATTATACAATAAAAAATATAGATAGATTATTAAAAACAAATAGAAGAATAAGTCCATTAACAGGTCTTCCAGGAAATGTACAAATACATGCAGAATTAAAAAAGAGAATAGCTAAAAAAGAAGAATTTTCTGTATTATATATAGATTTAGATAATTTTAAAGCATATAATGATGTATATGGCTTTCTAAAAGGTGATGAAATAATAGAATATACAGCACAAATAATTTTAAAATGTGTACATGGAAAATATATGGAAAATTCTTTTGTAGGACACATAGGAGGAGACGATTTTATTGCAATAGTTCCAACATTAAATGTAGATGAAATTTGCCAAACAATAATAGCAAATTTTGACCATGATGTTATAAAATATTTTACAGAAGATGATATTGAAAGAGGATATATAGAGGTTGCTAATAGAAAAGGTATTATGGAACAATTTCCACTAACTTCAATATCAATAGGAGCTGTAGTTGCAGAAAAAGACAGATTTTCTAATATCTTAGAAATAGGGGAAGTTGGAGCACAAATTAAACATACAGCTAAAACAATTATGGGAAGTAGCTACATTGTAGATAGAAGACGTAAATAAAATAACTCAAAAATTGCAAATGTAAAAGTTTGCAATTTTTTTGACATTTATTGAAAGTAAAAATATATATAGAAGATTATCATAGAAATAAAAAAACAACATATAATTATAAAAAAAGATTATAAGGGGTTAATATGATAGTTTTAAACAAGAAAAGAATAACAATAATAATGTTAAGTATATTTGTGTCTGTATTTGTCTTTATATTCACAACAGAAACAAAAACAACAATACCAACAGTGTCATTACCAATATCAGGCAAAACTATAGTAATAGATGCAGGACATGGAAAGCCAGATGAAGGGGCTCAAAGTAGTACAGGAACAACAGAAGCAGCAATAAATTTAAAAATAGCTTTAAAATTACAAAATTTATTAGAACAAAGTGGAACAACAGTGATATTGACAAGGTCAGATGAAAATGCCATATATGATATAGATAGTAAAACACTAAAACAAAAAAAGATTTCTGATATTCATAATAGAGTAAAAATAGGAAATGAAAGCTCTGCTGATATATTTGTATCAATACATCTAAATAAAATTCCACAACAACAATATGATGGCTGGCAAACATTTTATAGAGAAGGAAGTAGTGAAGGACAAAAATTAGCGGTATCTATTCAAAATAGTTTAAATAACGCAATACAAAAAGAAAATAATAGATTAGCTAAAACAATAGACAATATATATATTATAAAACATGTAGAAATTCCAATAACAATTGTAGAATGCGGATTTTTATCAAATCCAGAAGAAGAAAAAAAATTATTAGATGATGAATATCAAAATAAATTAGCATGGGGTATTTATAATGGAATTATAGAATATTTCTATAATTGATTGATGTCAGTGTGGTCAGTGGGGACGGAGATTTTGACAATGTTGTCAAAATCTCCGTCCCCACTGACCACACTGACAATTTTCAAAAGAAAAATTTTTCCTGTACTGTAAAAAATCTTGACTTTTTTACAATTTGAGTGTATTATATAAAAAGAAAATTAGGACAAAAAAGATAAACAGATCCTAAGGAGGGAAAATATGGGAGAAGTTATAGTAATAACATCGGGAAAAGGTGGAGTAGGAAAAACAACAACAACTGCAAATTTAGGTGCGAGTTTAGCACTAGAAGGTAAAAAAATTGCATTAATAGATACAGATATTGGATTAAGAAATTTAGATGTTGTAATGGGACTAGAAAATAGAATTGTATATGATATTGTAGATGTTGTTGAAGGTAAATGTAAGTTAAGACAAGCCTTAATAAAAGATAAAAGATTTAAAGAATTATATTTACTACCTGCTGCCCAAACACGAGACAAGAGTGCTGTAAATGAAGAACAAATGAGAGATTTAGTTGGAAAATTAAAAGAAGAATTTGATTATATATTAATTGATTGTCCTGCTGGTATAGAACAAGGTTTTAAAAATGCTATAGCAGGTGCTAATAGAGCAATTGTTGTAACTACAGCAGAAATTTCTTCTATAAGAGATGCTGATAGAATTATTGGTTTATTAGAAGCTTCTGAAATAAAAAATCCAGAACTAGTAATAAATAGAATAAGGCCTAATATGGTAAAAAAAGGTGAAATGATGGATGTAGATGATATTGTAGATTTATTATCTATAGATTTAATAGGTGTAGTACCAGATGATGAATATATTATTACACAAACAAATAAAGGAGAGCCTGTTATTCAAAACAGAAAAGCTCCATCAGGAAAAGCATATTTAGAGATAGCAAAAAGAGTTTTAGGTGAAAATATAGAAGTAACAATACCTGGACGAGAAAAAGGCTTTATAGAAAAAATAAAAAATATGTTTAAAAAATAAAATACATTGGAGGAGAAATAATAATGTTTGAAAGCATAATGAAAAAAATAAAAAAAATTACAAAAAAAGAAGATCAAACATTAAAATCTAAAGATGCTGCAAAAGAAAGATTACATTTAGTATTAATGCAAGATAGAGCAAATGTATCTGCTGATTTTTTGGATTTGATGAAACAAGAAATAATAGAAGTAATAAAAAAATATATAGATATAGATGAAAAAGCAATGGATGTTAGGCTAACTAATAAGGAAAATAGTGATGGAACAAATGGTGCTCCCGCTTTATATGCAAATATACCAATTTTAAATATAAAAGAAGAAGCAAGGCAAACATCAAAAGTTGAGTCAAACAAAACCAATAAAGCAGAAGATTATCCTAAGTATATATATAAAAACAACACTAGTGATATAGATAATAATTTTAAATCTAATAATATAGAGAATAATTATGATTCTAGTAATAATAGTGATTTAGAAAATAATTATAATTATACAAGCACAAACAATAAAGTAGGAAGTAATAATTATGAAAATCATAATATAAAAGAAGAAAATAATTATGTATATGAAAATATAAGTTCTGAAAAAACTGAAAAAATTAATAAAGAAAATGAAGTTACAGCTAATGAAGAAATAGAAAAAGAAGAAGTAAAGATAGAAAATGATTCAGTAAAAAATCAAAATAATAATTTTCAAAAACAAAATAATAAAAATTTTCAAAAGCGTAACAAAAATTTAAAAAAACACAAGCATAAAAAATATTAAAAATAAAGAGTGGTAAGATGAATATTAGAAGATTAAGAAAAATAGAATGGTTAATACCATTATTTGCATTGATATTATGTGCAATAGGACTAGTTGCTCTATTTTCTGCTTCATATGATTCTGGACTAGAGGAGTTTAAAAAGCAAGTTGTATGGATTAGTGTTGGTGTTGTATTAATGCTAATTGTAATGTTAATAGATTATAAGTTTTTAGTTAAAATTTCACCATTATTATACGGAGTTTCAATTATACTTTTAATAGCAGTTCTATTTACAGAACCCATAAGTGGTGCAAGTAGTTGGTTTTCGATAGGAGATGATTGGTTTTCATTACAACCTGCTGAATTCTCAAAAATAAGTATGATTTTATTTATTTCTTATGTTATTTCTATAATCCAAATACAAAAAGGAAGAAATGAAATAAATAAAATAACAAAATTATTAATAATATTATTAGCATTAATTGTTCCAATAATATTAATTGTACTTGAACCGGATTATGGAACTGCAGCAGCTTATATTACGGCATTTTTGTTAATGATATTTGTTGCTGGAATAGATAAAAAATATATATTTCTTTCAATAGCTATAGTAATTATTGTATTACCATTATTATATTTTTTTGTATTACCAGATCATGCAAAAGCAAGAATAGACACATATTTACATCCAGAATCAGACCCAAGAGGAGCAGGATATAATATTTTGCAATCAAAATTAGCTATTGGGTCAGGCCTAATAACAGGAATGGGAATTTTAGAAGGAAATCAGACACAGTTAGGATATTTATATCCCAAAACAACAGATTTTATCTTTGCAGTAATTAGTGAAGAAATGGGATTTATAATTGCGTGTTCAGTTATATTATTAAATGTTATGATAATAATAAAAGCAATTCAAGTAGCTAAAGGAATTAAAGATCCTGCAGGAGCTTATGTTGCAATTGGAATTGCAGGAATATTTTTATTTCATACATTAGAAAATATAGGGATGACAATGGGATTATTACCAATAACAGGAGTTCCATTATTATTTGTTAGCTATGGTGGAAGTTCTATGATGACTAGTTTTATTACTTTAGGGATATTATTAAATATTAGTAGTCAAAGAAAAAGTGGATTATTTAATAAATAGGAGTAAACATGTACTTAAATAAACTAAAAATTGGAAATATAGAATTAGAAAATAATTTAATATTAGCTCCAATGGCAGGCGTTACAGACCTGCCTTTTAGAATTGTCGTAGAAAAATTTAATCCAGGTTTAGTATGTACAGAAATGGTAAGTTCAAAGGCAATATTTTTTGGAGATGAAAAAACAAAAAAATTATTGAAAACAGAAGGAGAAAAAAGACCAATTAGTATGCAAATTTTTGGAAGTGACCCAGAAACAATGGGATTTGCAGCTAATTATATTAGTAACTTGACAGATATAGTAGATATAAATATGGGATGTCCAGCACCAAAAGTTGTAAAAAATGGTGATGGGAGCAAATTATTATTAGACTTAAAGAAAGCTGAAAAGATTATAAAATCAGTTGTAGATAATTCTAAAAGACCTGTAACATTAAAAATTAGAAAAGGCTGGGATAGTAAACACATAGTAGCTTGTGAAATTGCAAAAATAGCAGAAAAGTGTGGGGTTTCAGCTATAATAGTACATGGAAGAACTCGTGAAGAATATTATTCTGGAGATGTAGACTTAGATATTATAAAACAAGTTAAGCAATCTGTAGAAATTCCTGTGATAGGTAATGGAAATATTGTTGATGAAGAAAGTGCGAAATTTATGTTTGAATATACAGGTGTTGATGGAATTATGATAGGAAGAGCTGCTATTGGTAACCCTTGGATATTTGAGCAGATAAAATATTATTTTGAAACAGGTAATAAAAAAGAAAAACCATCAAACAAAGAAAAATATAAAATTCTTAAAGAACATATTGATATGAGTATAGATGAAAAAGGAGAAAAAACAGCAATAAATGAAATTAGAAAGTTTATTTCAGCATATTCTAAAGATATGCCAGGAGCATCTAAATTTAGAGATGAAATAAATCATACAAATTCATATAATGATTTCATTATTAAAGTAAAAGATTTTTTTCTAGTCTAATATTTAGTGTGGATAAAAATGCTTATAAAATTAAAAATACGATATTGATATTTTATTGAAAGAATAGTAAAATATAGGAAGTTAAGAAAAATGAAAGGAGTATCTAGTTTTGGAAAAGAGTAAATTACCACAAGAAATAGTAAAAAAACTAGAATATATAGGCTTAAATTTAGAAGAAATTCCAGAAACATTAAAATATGTTGAAACACTAAATTTCAAGCCTAATATAGGGATAGAAGAGAATAAATATAGACAATATAGATTTGTTTCTCCAAAAGAACTAGAAATTTTAATATCGCCATGTAATAGACTTGATGATACAAAAACCAAATATTCTAAAGCAAAACCATTGGTTTCATATCTAGAGCCAAAAACGGAAGAAGAAATGAGATTACATGCTATATTTCTAGAGATGTTAAGAGAAATAAAAATTGAAGATATAGAAAAAATAGAGGAACAACAACAAGCACTAAACAAAAAAATTCCATTTAAAATTAGATATGCTGGAAATTATCTATGGCAAATATACTATTCAGAAACTGATAATAAATATTTTATGATTGTAACAACAGAAGATAAAGATTATTCAACATTTTTTTATGTTCTAAAAAAGCAATTAGAAAAGAAAAAAGCAGGAAAAATATTTGTGCCTATTACAAATATTAATTATTCAAAAGAATTATTAACACCAACAGAATTACAAAGTTTAGAAAATTACATTTGGTCTTTAACAGATAATTGGCCAAGTATTTATGAAGTATTTGACAAAACAGATAAAGATTCAATACAAATTGTAGGACAAACTGAAGTATTGAAAAAGATTGAATCAGAATATAAAGTAAAACTAAGCACAAAAATAGAAGCTGAAAAATTCTTTAAATTGGTTAAAATATTATTTATTTTACAATCAGAAATATCTACATATTTTAAATTTAATACACAAATAGATAAACAAGGAAAAATAGAATTTTATTTTAAAGATGAACTAATAGAATATGATGAAATAGGAGATTGGATAAATTCACAATATAAACAATTAACAGAAATAGAAAAATTATCATCAATACAAAATGTAGAATATAGTGAAAAATTAGAAAACTTAAAAAAAGAATCACAAGATTTAGAAATAGAATATTTAGCAAAAGAAAAACAAATTTCAACATTCTTAGAATGTAAAAAAACTTTTTTTGGAAAAGTAAAATATTTTTTCAAATATAGTGGAAAAAAGACTAAGAAAAAAGATGAAAAAAAATCAGAGTCTAAAGAAAATAAAGAAATAAAAGAGAAAAGTAAAAAAGAAAATTTGGAAAACAATGAAAATGAAAGTGAAAAAAATCAATATACATTAGATGATTTATTAGAAATAGGAAAAAAAGCAGTAGAGCAAGAAAATAATTTGAAAAATATAAAAATGGATATTAATGCAATAAAACTAAAAAATGTAAATTTAACAAAAAAGATAGAAAATGCAACAGCATTTATTGAAGAAATAGATAGTCATAAGAAAAGTATATTTGAGTTTTGGAAATATAGTAATAAAGATGAGGTTCAAAGTTTAACAGAAGGAGAAGAGGAAGTTGTTAATGTTAAAACATATTCTAAGATTTTAGATTTTGATGAAGAATTTGAAGAATATGGAAGCATAATGGATAAACTACAATCAACGAAATTAAATAAAGTAGAATTAAATGCAGTATATTTAGCAACAACAAATCAGTTAGATGTAATTAATAAAGTAAAAACAAATTCATTAGAGCCTAAAGAACTTGATAAATATCTTAAAGAATTAAAAACAGAATTAAAAAATGAAAAAGATGATGGAGAATTAGATATTTTTGGATCATTAGAAGAAGATACACGAAAAATAAAAAAACTTGCTAATAAAACACATAGAGAAAATCCAAAAAACAAATTTTTAATATTGGGTATTTCAAAACAAACAAAAGTTGTTGATTATAAAGTTAATTTAAGTCAAACAATATGGAGAATTAATGAAGCATTAGATAAAATTATAACTAGTCAAGACTTGTTAGCATATATGTGGACAGAAGATGATGAAAATATTGATGTAAACAAATTTAATGTTTTTAATTTAGATGTAAAAGATGAAATATTAAAATCCATTGAAAATTCAAAAGGAAATAAAGTTAATTTATACAAAATGAATATAAAAAAAGGTATAAATATGATTGCTTTTTCTAATTGTATTTATTATGATAATCAAAATAAAACATTACCAGTGGGAATGGATAAAGATACTAGAGCAATTATAAAATTGAAAGATACAGATATAACTTTAGATTCAAAAAATACAGTTAGAATCGGTATATTAGAAGAAGATGATATTTCTTCAAAATTAGTAATAAAAACAATCAATGTATTAGAATACACTGTTAATCCTATTGAACAAGAATAAAATTAATAACAAATTCAAAAAAGAATAAGAAATACTTTTTTAATAAAAAAGTGTTAAAAATAGTATAGAAAATGAGGAATAAAGTAATTATGCAAGATTTTAAATCAGGATTTGTAGCAATTATAGGAAGAACAAATGTTGGTAAATCTACATTGTTAAACCTACTTGTTGGAGAAAAAGTATCAGCAACAGCAAATAAAGTGCAAACAACAAGAACTGCAATAAAAGGAATTGTAAATAGAGAAAATTCCCAAATAATATTTATAGATACACCAGGTATTCATAAACCAAAAACTAAATTAAATGAGGTTATGATAGAAACATCATTTGGGGTATTAAATGATATTGACGTAATTTTGTTTGTAATAGAAGCACAAAGTGAAGATATTGGCAGAGGAGACATGAAAATCCTAGAGAAAATTAAAGAAGCAAATAAAAAAACAATTCTTATTATAAATAAAATAGATTTGGTAAAAAAAGAAAAATTATTACATTTAATTGATATTTATCAAAAAGAATATCATTTTGAAGCGGTAATACCAGTTTCTTCTATAAAAGAAAAATATAAAGACATAATTTTAGATGAAATAGAAAAACAATTGGAAGTAGGACCAGCTTATTATGATATTGAAGAATATACAGACCAAACATTAAGACAACTTGCAGAAGAAACAATTAGAGAAAAAGCACTGACATTTTTACAAGATGAAGTACCACATGGAATTTATGTAGAAATAGAAAAAATGAAGTCAAAAAAAACTCAAAAGGGTCAAGATATGTATGATATAGAAGCAACAATATATTGTTTGAGGGAATCTCATAAAGGAATTATTATTGGAAAAAATGGAGAGATGTTGAAAAAAATAGGACAATCTGCTAGAATAGATATGGAAAGAAATTTCGGAGTAAAAATAAATTTAAAAACATGGGTAAAAGTAAAAAAAGACTGGCAAGATGATACATCGATTGTTAATAAATTTAAATTGACATAAAAAGATTCACCAAAATGAATAAAAAGCAATAAAATGCAAAAGATAATATTAAAGGATGTGAGCTTATGATTAAAAAAATTGCATGGGAAACTTTTAAAAATACTGGAGATGTGAATACTTTTTTAGAATTCAAACAATTTCAAATTGTAGAAGAAAAACTAAAAAATAAAGAAATTATAGATAACAATTCAGAGCATATACAAAAGGTGGAACAATATGGGGACAATAAAAATGAGTGGAATCATAATCTCTGAAAGTAATTTAGGAGATTATGATAAGATGTTAACAATGTTAACTCCAGGATTAGGTAAAATATCATGTGTTGCCAAAGGTGCAAGAAGGCCTAAGAGTGCCTTACTTGCAGGCACACAATTATTTTGCTTTGGAGAATATTTAATGTATAAAGGAGCAAATACATATAATATAAATTCTTGTGATACAATAGAAGTTTTTTATAATTTAAGAACAGATTTAGACAAATTAAATACAGCTATTGAAATTACAAAAATAATTAGAAATGTAACAGAAGAGAATGAAAATTGTTATAGAATTTTGCAATTGTATTTAAATACTTTATATACATTATCTGAGACAGATAAAAATTTGGATCTTGTTGATTCTATTTTTAAATTAAAAATATTATGTCTTTTAGGATTTTCGCCAAGAATTAATGAGTGTGTTTCATGTAAAGAAAATGAAGATATAAGATATTTTAGCATAAAAGATAATGGTTTTAAATGTGGAAAATGTGGAGGACAAGATAAAGGAGCAATTTCTGTATCAGAAAGTACAATTTCTGCAATAAAATATATTGTTTTAGCACCACCAAAAAAACTTTATTCATTTAATTTAAAAGATGAATCTTTAGAAGAACTAAAAATAATTGCAAAATTATACTTCCAAGAAAAAATAAGTTTATAGAATAATAGAAGAACTTTTAACAATGGATTTGAGATTATAGCTTGTTATATAAGAGAAAAGCTATATTTTATATTATATAACAAATAAGATCCACAGCTTCGCCAGAAGCTGTGGATCTCTTGTATCTTACTTTAACAAGCAAGATGGGAGGTTAGAGGCTTTTAATTGGCATTAGCGTTTTTTCCGTTCGGGAAAAAGATTGGAAGGCATCCAAGGATTACGTGCAATCCCAAGCAACCCCTGCTCACGACAAAGTTTCTCATAATATGCAATTCCTGCCGGTTTAGTAGGAATCTGCTTAGCATTCGAAACCTTAACGTGAATCAAAGGTGTGGTACTTGCGGAAAACTCCATGTGCATCACAGGTCCCCTCTCCAGTTCCCGAGAGAACACATCAGAAAAAAGCTCATTGTAAGACATACTAAAAAACCTCTTTTCATAAATTTACCATTTACATAAATGGTATTTAAATTAATCATACCACTTTTAAATAATATTGTCAAATTGTTGACTGAAAAGAAATAATATGTTAAAATAAAATTGTTCTAAAATCTTTAATATATATTGTAAAAAACTGGAACGTTGATATATTAATGATAAATGAATTTTCTTGAGAATTTAAAGAAGTTTAGAAAATAATATATTTCTATATTCAATTGAAAAATTCATTAAATATTAAAATATAAACTTTCCGGTTTTTTACAAAATTAAAAAGGAAAGGCAAGAAATGGAAGATTTAGTTGATGTATTAGTTGCGACATACAATACAGATGAAGTATATTTAAAAAAGCAAATACAAAGTATATTAAAACAAACATATCAAAATTTACATATATATATAAGTGATGACTGTTCAACAAAGCCAGAAATAAAAGAAATATTAAAAGAATTTGAAAAAAAAGATGAAAGAATAAAACTATTCTTTCAACCACAAAATCTAGGATATAATAAAAATTTTGAATTTCTAATAAAACAATCAACAGCAGAATATATAGTGTTTTCAGATCATGATGACATATGGTATTTAGATAAAATAGAAAAAAGTCTACAAAAATTAAAAAAAGAAAATGTAGATATGGTTTATTGTAATTGTAGACAAATAAATGAAAAAGGAATTGTTATAAAAGAGAATTATTTTAAATATAAAAATGTACCATTAATAAATAAAACAGGAAAATTAGCAATATCAAGATGTGCAGGAATTGGATGTTCTCAAATGATAACAAAAGAAGTAAAACAAAAAATGATTCCATTCAAAAAAGAAGTTATGGCACATGACTGGTTAGCTGGATTTATTGCAAATGAGGGAAAAGGTATATCTTATATAAAAGAACCATTATTTGATTATAGATTACATAATACAAATGTTTTTGGAGGAAGAAGTTTATCACAAAATCTAAATAGATGGAAAGATAAAAATGGAAAAACATATAAAGCATTTTTAGAATATCGAAAAGATGTCATACAAAGAGCTTATGATAGTGGAATAAAAATGTGTTTAGCATATTCAACAAAAAAAGAAAATCAAGATTTTTGTAAAAGAGCAGAAAAATATTATCAAAAATTATATGATACTAAAATAATAAATTTAACAAAATTAAAAGAATATTTTAAAATTCTAAATGGAAAAAATCAAGGAAAAAAGAAAATACGTGAAATTGTCTTATTTCATTTACCAATTATTGCATATTTAAAATTCTTTATTGGATAAAAAATTTTAAATAAATGAAACTTTTTTTTATTTTAAATGTATCTAATAATAGGAAGACAAAAAACAAAAGAAAGGAAAGAGTTATATGAAAACTATTAATAAAAAAGTATTATTTATTCTAACAGCAATAGTATTAATTTCTTTATTTAGTGTAATTGCAGTAAATGCAGAAAGCACAAACACAACATATGTTGCAAAATCATATATAGACTATCCAGCGGGAGATTCACTTGGAGGGAACATAATAGTAGATGGC
The DNA here is from genome assembly GCA_944393385.1 of uncultured Clostridia bacterium. GTDB lineage: Bacteria > Bacillota > Clostridia > TANB77 > CAG-508 > CAG-269. The sequence goes on along the minus strand of CALYAA010000009.1, from coordinate 4,455 downwards.
TGGGTAATGACAAATGACACACAAGCAACAGTAAAAGTATATATTGATAATGCAGAAGCAAAAATAATATCACAAACAAGAAAAAACAGACCAGACGTATTAAATGCAATAAAAGGATATGGAACATCAGAACAAAATAAACAACCAGGAATAAGATATACATTAAATTGTTCAAACCTATCTACAGGAAAGCACACAATATCATTTAAAGTAATATCAAGAGAAAATAAAGTAATATCAGAATATAAAGATACCTTCACATATGAAAATGAAAAAGCAGCAATATATATAGACTCACCACTAGACAAAAACAATGTAATAAGTGGAAACTATAGACTAGATGGTTGGGTAATGTCAAATGATGCAAAAGCAACAATCAAAATATATTTAAATGACCAAGAACAGAGTCAAGACCAAATAAAAAGAGTAGCAAGGCCAGATGTACTAAAAGCAATAAAAGGATATGGAACCAAAATAGAAAATCCAAATCCAGGATTTCAATATACAATTAATTGTGCCAATTATACAGACGGAACATATACCTTAAAAGTAGTAGTATTATCAGAAGAAGGAAAAACACTAACACATTATACCAAAAACATTGTAATACAAAAATATAAAGCAAAAACATATATAGATTATCCAGCAGGAGATTCACTTGGAGGAAATATAGTAGTAGACGGATGGATGATGACAAATGATAGTGAGGCAAAATTAAAAGTATATATAGATGGTTCAGAAGCGGAAATATTGTCACAGACAAGAAGAGATAGAGGAGATGTATTAAATGCAATAAAAGACTGTGGTACAACAGAACAAAACAAACAACCAGGAATAAGATATACATTAAATTGTTCAAAACTATCTACAGGAAAGCACAAAATAACATTTAAAGTAATATCAAGAGAAAATAAAGTGATAGCAGAATATACAGACAGCTTCACATATGAAAACGAAAAAGCATCAGTGTATATAGACTCACCACTTGATCAAAGCAATGTAATCAGTGGCAACTACAAACTAGAAGGTTGGGTAATGTCAAATGATGCAAAAGCAACAATCAAAATATATTTAAATGACCAAGAACAAAGTCAAGACCAAATAAAAAGAGTAGCAAGGCCAGATGTACTAAAAGCAATAAAAGGATATGGAACCAAAATAGAAAATCCAAATCCAGGATTTCAATATACAATTAATTGTGCCAATTATACAGACGGAACATATACCTTAAAAGTAGTAGTATTATCAGAAGAAGGAAAAACACTAACACATTATACCAAAAACATTGTAATACAAAAATATAAAGCAAAATCATACATAGACTATCCTATAAATAATCTAGCAGGAAATTTCGAATTTGAAGGCTGGATATTAACAAATGATGAAAAATCAACATACAAGCTATATGTAGATAATGCTGAACAAAAAAATGTAGAATTTCAAAGATTATCAAGACCAGATGTCCAAAATGCATACAAAGAATTTGGAACAAGTGGACTTAATCAATTACCAGGACTTAAATGCAATATAAATACAAGCAACATAAAAACAGGAAAACATAGTATAACACTAAAAGTATTTTCAAGAGAAGGAAAAGTAATATCAGAATTTACAACTAATTTCACATTAGAAGAGAGCAAAGCAAAACTTTATATAGACAAACCAGCAGATACCAACAAAGATATAGTAAATAAAAATGTAAAAGTTGAAGGATGGTTAATGTCAAATGACAAAAACGCAAATATAAAAGTATATATAGATGGAAAAGAACAAAAAGCCAATAACTTTACAAGAATAAAAAGAGATGACGTATTAGACGCTATAAAAAATTATGGAACAAAAAAGGAAAGCCCAAAACCAGGATTTGAATTTAACTTAGACCTATCAGGATTTTCAGATGGAGAACATAGTATTAAAATAGAAGCATATTCTGGAGCAGGAAAAAAATTAACTACTCAAGAGCAAAAATTCACATTAGAAAAATATCCATTAAAAATGTGGATAGAAGATCCTGCAAACAACTTACAAGTTTCAACAACAATGAGAGTAAAAGGATGGCTAATGTCAACAGGAACTAATTCAAGCATCAAAATATATGTGGATAATAAACCAATTAATAATATTCAAATAAAAAGACAAGTCAGACCAGATGTAATAAATGCAATAAAAGGATATGGAACAATAAAAGAAAACCCAACACCAGGATTTGATGCAACATTAGACACATCAAAATTAACAGATGGAAAACACACATTAAAAATAGTTGCAGTAATAAACAATGAAGAAACCAAAACAATTGACACAAGATCATTTACAGTAAAAAAATACAAAACAAGCACATATATTGATGAACCAGCTCAAAAATCAATAAGAGGAGACAAATTAACTATTAGTGGATGGGCAATGTCAGAACTAGCCAACAAAAAAGTAATAGTAAAGATAGATAACAAAGAAGTTGGAAATGTAACATACAAAACAAGAGAAGATGTAATACAAAAAATAAGTGGATATGGAACAATAAAAGAAAACCCAAAACCAGGATTCAGTACAACTGTAGACATAAGTTCATTCTCAAAAGGAACACACACAATAAAAATTCAAGTATATTCTAATGAAACAAATGAAGTTATACATGAACAAACTCAAAACATAGTATTTTTAGGAAAAATAGAAAGAGAAGTTATAACATATGGATATAGTGGAGCATACTTAAATGGAATAAGTGGAGGATCTGAATTACAATGTTATAAATTTGGAGATGGACCAAATGTATTATTTGCAACATTCTGTGTACACGGATATGAAGACTCATGGGACAGAGATGGAGAAATTTTAGTAAAAACAGCAAACGACTTTTATAACAGACTACTTCAAGACCAAGACTACTCATTAGCAGAAAAATGGACTATATATATATTCCCAGAAGTAAATCCAGATGGAAGAAGACTTGGAACAACAAAAAACGGACCAGGAAGAACAACATTATACAGCATGGTAGGAAAAGGAATAGACATCAACAGATCATGGCAAACAGGAAGCAATTATGAAAGATTTACATCAGACAGGAATTACAATGGAACAGAAGGATTTCAAGCATATGAAGCCAAATACTTAAGAGACTTTATACTAACACACAAAACAAACAATGGTCAAAATGTACTAATAGATTTCCATGGATGGGAAAACCAATTAATAGGTGATGAAAGTGTTTGCAAATATTACAAAGAACAATACCCATCATGTAGAACAACAGGATATGGAAGATATGGTTCACAATACATAATTTCATGGGCAAGACTAAACATAGGAGCAAAAGTAGCACTAGTAGAATTACCATTAGCAAATAGTATGGCAGAAGCACTAAGTATGAAATTACCAGAAAAATACATAAATGCAACATTAAATTTATTAAGAGGTATGTAAATTCAAAATAACAAAGAAAGGAAAGAAACTAAAATGAAAAAAATAATAATACAAATAATTTTAATAATAATAGTTTTAGGTTTTATTATTGCAGGAATTACATATCTTATAAATAAAAACAACAAAAAAAATGAATTAGATGCTAAATATGAAGAATTAAAAAATGAATCAGTTATGTATGACGAAAGTGCAAATATAGAAGAACTAAAAGAAGAATATAATATGGAAGGCGACTCAGAACTATATGAAATTCAAACAGAATATGATGGAAGAAAAGTATTAACAGTAAAAGCAAGTGAAAACTATAAAGTAGCATTTGCAGGCCTAATAAAAAAAGCAAAACCAACATTAGACGAAGCCTCACAAATATTTGAAGAACAATATCCAACACAAAATGGAATATGGATAGAACCTGAGAGTAGAGAAAAAATATTAAACTATTTAAATAGTGAATTAAAATCAAAATATGAAATTGATGAAAACGGATATATAAAAATTGCAGAATATCAGAAAACCAACAATGACGAAATACTAAAAAACATAATAGAAGGAGAAAAACAATACATTATTGGAATAAGTGGAATAACATATTATATAGACCCACTAACTGGAGAAATTTTTGACAATCCATATGAAGAATTTGATAGTAACCAAACATATTCATATTTCACAGACGAAAATAAAATGATAATTTATATTCCAGAAAATAAAGATAATTACCTAGATAATAATGAAATCTTTGAAAGTATAATTAAACTAATTGAACTTTAGAAAAAAGCATTTTTAAAACTAAAGCCCCAAATGTTCTCTGTATTAAACAGGGAACATTTTTATACTAATTTTTGTAAAATAGAAATTAAATTAAAACAATTGACAATAAATAAAGATAAAGTTATAATAAAAAGGAAGATTTTTTTAAATTATTGTAGATAAATAATACAAATTAAAGATAAAAATGGAGGACAACAAATGAAAATAAACACAAACCTTGAAACCCTTGTGGCTGTACACACACACACACACACACACACA
>CALYAA010000008.1 GCA_944393385.1 uncultured Clostridia bacterium | reverse complement strand
TTCTCTATGTGGTTGGCGATATCTACCCCCACTACGGACTTTCACCGATTAGCTAAACGACATGCCTGTCGCACTAAGATTAGAAAAGCACGGATATCTGTAAAAATATCCGTGCTTTTCTTGACATTTTAGTCTTCGGTTTCTTCGTCGTCTTCGTCGCTTTCGTTGTCCTCAAATGCTCCCAAAGAATTCAAAACATTCATATTGGTGATAAAGTCAAACAACAACTGAATGTTTATCTTCTTTTTGGACTTATCTCTCAGGTACTCAGTCAAAGGCTCAATTTTTTCAATGTATGGCGTATCGAAGTTTGCAACTACCATATCATCCTTATGAGTATCTTCCTCTTTTTCTATCTTTTTACCAGCAAAAAGCTCATGATACTCATTGTTTTCGAGCTTTACCAAGAAGTACCAAGTGACACATCTGGGGCCCCATCCAGTACCATCGTTGTGACTAGAAGTAATAGTTGTTGTAGCAACATACACATCTTCGACATTAACTAAAGTACTGAGATTCGTTGATGCCTTCCGTTTGAAAAATGTCATAGTTTTTCCTCCTTACAATTGTTTATAGAGAAATTGTTACTTTGCTATTCTTATTGTAGTTCGCATAGCTACGAATAATAACAATACTATTATAACATTATTTACATAATTTCGCAACAAATTCGGTTAATTTAAAATATTAAACATATATAATGCTATCTTATTTTGTTCAGGTTTACCAATTTCCATTATTTTAGCCATTGCAAATGTTATAGTAGGGGATTTGTTAAAGTTTATTATGGTTGTTCTATATTCTTCATCGATTTCTTTTAGTTTGTTATCAAATCTATCATACATTCCAGGCTTATCATATTTTAGATTAGTATAATTACTATCACTTATTCTTATTGCTAATCTTAATTTATCCTTTATATCCATATTATTTATTATATCTATTATAAATTCTACTTTGTCTTGTTCCATTTTTTATTACCTCCATTAAAATCTTGTATCATTATTTCTTTTTCTATTATTTTTACTGTTGTTAATTTCATCTACTGTTTTTACTTTTCTAGCAACATCATTTGCTATTTCATTATCATTGTCATCAAATATGCCATTTCTATATAAGTCATCACTAACATATTTATATTTTTCATCGTTGTTAAATCCAATCATTTCTTGGAATCTCTTTAATATGCTTCTCCAGAACTCCTTAAATTTATGAACTTGTCCTTTTAATTCTTCTTTGTCAGCTCGTAAATTGTCTATTATTTCATCTTTATCGCTTATAGTATCTGTAAGTCTGTTAATTGTTTCAGTTTGTTGCTCTAGTTGGTATTTAAGTGAACGATTTTCTTTTTCTACTTCATATGCAGAATACTCAAAATCCTTTATAGCTAAATTTAAGTCATTTACACTTTTAATTGTTTTATTAGTATCTTTTACATCTCTAGTAAAGTTTTTTATTTCTTGAATATCCTCGCTTGAAATAACCATATTATTTTTATTCATTAGAGTAGGTTTTAAATTATCTAATATTCTATTTATATTTTTACTTTCATTATCTAGTTTTTCAGTTTGTTCATTGGCTTTAGCAAGTTTTTGTTCTTTTCGTTTTAGTTGTTTCTTAAAATCTTTATAACCATCCATATCTTTAACATTGATATCTTGATTTCTGCCTTTTTGCTTTGTTTTAAGTCTACTATCAACATCATAGAATTTATTATATGATTTAATACAAGCATTTCGCATTTTATCTTGTATTTCAGATAGTAATGTTTTAGTAAATAGTTGTGATTTTCCAACTTGCTTTTTCATACCTCTTTTACAACTCTCTATTACTGGAACACCAACAATGTGCATATGTGGAGATGTTTCATCAAAATGAATTGTAGCATTTGCTACTTTGAAACTAGGTAATATTTTAGCCAAATCTTTAATTTGCTCATTATATACATCTGTCATCTTATATCTATACTCATTATCTTTATCCTGCCAAAAATCCATATCTCCAAGCTCTATTATAATTTCACAAGCAATATCATTTTGTGAGCCACTTACTTTTTGAAAATAGCTATCAATTTTTCTATTTTTTTTAGTTTGTTTATTATTATATTCTATACGAGCATCTTCAAATTCTTGTAAATACAGTTGTTTTACATCATTTACTATGTTATCTGTTCCATAAATAGTAGTAATTAATTCTTTTTGATTATCATAATCTCTCAAATTATGCTTATTTGCTCTTGATAAATCATTTGCATTTTGAATTGCATTATTTGATAAAGATGTTGTTCCAGATACATTTCCTTTTGATACTTTTTTAGCTAATTTACTTTTGTTTTTATCACTACCCAAGTGAAAAGAATATGCTAATTCTTGCTCCATCAAAAGCACCTCCTTGAAATTTCTTCGTAGCATAGGACTTTGGTTTTCCATAAGTCCTAACCCCCTATGAGTTGTGTCCAAGAACACAACTCGGGGGCTCTGCGAGGCAATAAATTTTCTCTCTAATAGAAATAAAATTTATTCAAATTGCCTCACACAAAATTTATATTGATATCTCAAATATAAATTTGTATTCGCCAATTTGCTTGTTGCAACACAGCCTACATAAAAGTAATAGTTGCAACAATTATTTATGCTGTTTCTTTGTAGTAGTACGAGTAACAAGTCCAAGTCGTAATTTTCCTTCTGGTTTAGCCAAGAAGTTTTTATACTGTTTTATTGCTACCATTCTAATTACTCTTTGATTTTTCTTTAACTTAAACTCAATATGTCTATCTCTAATTTTTGCAACTTGTGATTTATTATCATAGTTTTCATCTATCTTATCGTCATGAAAATAATATTCTCCCAAGTCCATATAATTTATATCTAATTCTTTTTTCAATGTACCTAAATAATCTTGTAATTGTTCAGCGTTCATATTTACACTAATTTTTGTATCTTCAAGTTTACCATCTCTTTCTAGCATAGTAGGAAAATCTACAACTCCATTATCATATAGCTTGTCTATTTGCTCAACAAAACTACTTCTAAAATTAATTTTATCTATATCAAAATTACCATCTTCATCCTTCTTTAATGTAGCAGTTTCAATAAATTTAGATATAAAAGATTGCTTTTCTTCTTTACTTTTCATAGTCCATAATTTTAGCAATACATCTTTATACATTTGATATTCTATTAGTTTTTCTCTTTCTATATCTCTTTCAGCTAGTAGATGTATAGGATTAAATGTTTCTTTATCAAAACTAAGTGCTTCAATTTTTTAGTATCCAATTCTGCTAGTTCCTTTTCAATAAATTCATAATCTTTTGCAAAATCTTCTTCTTTTATAATTCCATTTTCAAATACTCTCATTAGTCTTTCTTTTGATTGGTTTAGTTTTTTGATTTCTTCTTCAATTTGTTTAGTTTCGTTATCTTTCTTTTCAGCAAGTAAAGGGTAGAAGTATTTTTTTACATTAAAATCATACTCAACTAAATCTAAAATATAGTCAATTAAGCAATCTTCAATTTCATCTTCGTTATAATACAAATTGCAGTTATCACAGAAGTAATACATATATTTGGATTTTTTGCCACCTGCACCTTTACAAGTCATAATTTTACCGACAAGTAGGACATACAAGTTTTTGAAAGAAGATATACACTCTGTTTCTGCAGTAAGACCTTTGATTTTTCTCTTTCTGCTTTTGTACTTCTTCCCACATAGCTCTTGTTATAATAGGAGGAACAACATCTACAAATAACTCTGTTTCTTTATCTGTGTCATGTTTATATCTTTCATAATCACCTATATATATTTTGTTATTTATAATTCTATCAATAGTGGAGTCGCACCATTTTTTATTATTAGGAGATAAGATTTTTTCTTCATTTAGAATATTTGATATAGTTTGATAACTTTTACCTTCTAAATATAATTCAAATATCTTTAAAACAATATCTTTTGTAGTAACATCTACTTTTAATGTTTTATCAATATCTCTATAATAACCTAATGGAACTTTACCAGGAATATGACCTGTTTTAATTGCACCATTTAAACCGAATTTTGTTCTCTCTGATACAATTTCAATTTCTAATTGAGAAAGAACAGTTAACATTCTAACAAAAAATCTACCATTTGCAGTAGAAGTATTAACATCATCTCTATCACAAATTAAATAACAATGATATTGCTCTAATGTACTTATTAAAACTTCCAAATCTCTTACAGAACGAGTTACTCTATCAAGTTTATAAGCAACAATATAATTTAATTTACCTGCTTTCATATCTTCTAACATTTGTTGAAATGCTGGTCTATCTTTCATATTTTTTGCAGATATTCCTGCGTCTTTATAAACTTTAAATATCTCAAAATCTTTATATTTACATAGTTGCCTTAGTTTTTCTTCTTGCTCTCCTAAACTAAATCCTTCGCGAGCTTGATCTTCGGTACTTACTCTAATATAAATACCTGCAATTTTCTTTTCAATGCTTTCCATTTACAACCTCCTAAAAACAAACAAAGTGCTAGTTTTATAACTAACACTTTAAACTAACTTTATTATTTACTTGTACTATAACTTGTTGAAAAATAAAGAAAACTTCTAGTATTAGTTACCACTAATAAATTCTCGTAATTTTGAGAGTGGATACTTATTTGCTAAATTTCCTATGTAAAAATACTCATGTTCATTAAAGAATAAATATACTTTATCTTTAATAACAGCAGTATGTGGTTCTACATAAGCAAGATTAGTTTTTTCAACCATTCTCAAATTACCATTCTTTATCTTTGGTTCACAATTACTAAAAGTGCAAGCCCATTCAATCTTAGAATGTAATTCTTTACTTATTGCTATTTCTCTTTTTACTGTAGATATCATATCACAAAAACCTCCTTTTTTCAATATTTTGAGGCTATTTCTTACTTTTATTACCAATTTTTATGGATAAAAGCAAAAAAATAAGCCGACTAAATCGACTTATATATTGTGAAATGATATTCACTTTGTTTTCTTCAAACTCTGTCATATCAATATGTACAACTGGTTCGACGAAAACGCATTATGGAGCGGGTAGAGGGAATCGAACCCTCACCACCAGGTCGGAAGCATGGGATTCTACCATTAAACTATACCCGCAAAAATTATATTTAAAATATTCCCATGCTTATAATATACTATAAACTAAGCTAAATAACAAGTAGATTTACAAATTTTTATAATAGTTTCTAGTGTTTTTATATTTTACCTAAAAATAATAAAATTATGTTATAAGTAATTTTATAACTATTAATAGCACACTCCCTGGCACACCTAAAATTCCGTATTAAAATTGAAGTAAAAAAATTTAGACCTATGTGAAATCCCCAATTTGCACCAATAACATTTATTATATAAATCAAAATCCCACCTAAAATAGAATTAAATATCAATTTCAAAATCCATTTTAAAGGAACAATAAAAATTCGCCCAATTATAAATAAAAAACATATACAAGATATAAATATTAGTGTATTCATACCTTTCCTCCACTTTCTTTTCTTACTTTCTGTAATCTATATTAAATAGATTACATTACACCATCTTTATATTTAATGTTTATGTTTTTAATTGGACAAATATACATTTTATTTTTACTTTTTTTGCAATAATCTAAAAAGACTTTTTCCACAATAGAAAACTTCTTTTAAACAGCCATTTCTCTTCTTGAAAATAATCTTAATCTTATTTCATTATCTCTTGATAACACTATTCCCTTCTGTTTTGCGACCTTAATTAAATAGTCTAATTTAGATTGATTTGCTTTTATTTGATAAATATAATAGTCTATCATATCATCTTCAGCATATTCAAAATTACTTCTTGCAATTTTAAGCTTTTCCTTTGTTTCAATAATGCTTTGCATTATCTCTGTTTCCCTTTCTTTTTCACTTTTCCCCTTTAACATTTTAGATAACAAATATTCCTCTTGCACAGCACACACCTCTTTACAATATTTAGGTTTTATGGTTTTACCTATAAACCTCTACACTTTTAGTTTATTTTATTAATCATTTTTCCTATTATGCACAAATTATGTAATTTTTATTGAATTTTCCATAATTTTATTATATAATAAGGAAAAATTTTAACTGAAAGGAAATGTATTATAAATGATAGATATAAAATTAATTAGAGAAAATCCAGAATTGGTAAAAGAAAATATTAAGAAAAAATTTCAAGACCATAAGCTTGTTTTAGTTGATGAAGTTATAGAACTTGATAGAAAAAATAGAGACGCAAAATTAAATGGAGATAACCTTCGTTCTGAAAGAAAAAAACTAAGTGAAGAAATTGGAAAACTTATGAAAGCTAATCAAAAAGCTGAAGCAGAAAAACTTCGTCAAGAAGTTCAAAAAGTAAATTCTGCCATAGAAGAAAATGAAGAATTAGAAGAACATTATTCTGAAGAAATTAAAGCTAGAATGATGAAAATTCCAAATATTATAGATAGTTCAGTTCCAATTGGAAAAGATGATAGTGAAAATGTTGAAGTTCAAAAATTTGGAGATCCTTTTGTTCCAAAATATGAAATTCCTTATCATGCAGATATAATTGACAGATTTAATGGTCTTGATAAAGAAAGTGCAGGTCGTACTAGTGGTGTTGGATTTTATTATTTAATAGGTGATATTGCCCGTTTACATGAAGCTATGCTTGCATATGCTCGTGATTATATGATAAACCATGGATTTACTTATTGCATACCACCATTTATGATTAGAAGCAATGTAGTAACAGGTGTAATGTCTTTTGATGAAATGGAAGCTATGATGTATAAAATTGAAGGTGAAGATTTATACCTAATCGGTACTTCTGAACACAGTATGATTGGTAGATTTATTGACCAAATTGTTGATGAATCTCAATTACCTATTACCCTAACTTCATATTCTCCATGCTTTAGAAAAGAAATTGGATCACATGGATTAGAAGAAAGAGGTTTATATAGAGTTCATCAATTTGAAAAACAAGAAATGATTGTTCTTTGTAAACCAGAAGAATCAATGGAATGGTACAATAAAATGTGGAAATTATCTGTTGATTTATTTAGAAACTTAGATATTCCTGTTAGACAACTTGATTGTTGTAGTGGTGATATGGCAGATTTAAAAGTTAAATCATGTGATATTGAAGCTTGGAGCCCTCGTCAACAAAAATATTTTGAAGTATGTTCTTGTTCTACTTTAGGTGATGCTCAAGCTAGACGTTTAGGTATTAGATATAAAACAAAAGAAGGTAATAAATTTGTTCATACTTTAAATAATACAGTTTTAGCTACTCCAAGAGCTTTAATTGCTTTATTAGAGTGTAATTATAATGAAGATGGAAGTATTAATGTTCCTAAAGTTCTACAACCATATATGGGTGGAAAGGAAAAATTAATTCCTGTAAAATAAAATTAAATATTTGAGAGCACATTTGTGCTCTTATTAATTATTAAAAGAAAGAGGTAAAAAATGATTGTAAAAAATCCACAATTTGAAGTTTCTGCTGTTAATAAAAAGCAATATCCAAATAATGGCTTACCAGAAGTTGTTTTAGTTGGTAAATCTAATGTTGGGAAATCTAGTTTTATAAATACTATGATTAATAGAAAAAAATTGGCTCGTACTAGTAGTGAGCCTGGCAAAACTCGTCAACTTAATTTTTATAATATTGATAATTTATTTTATTTTGTTGATTTGCCTGGATATGGTTTTAGCAAAATGTCTAAACAAGAACAGGTTAAAGTTGGTGAATTTATAGAAGATTATTTGAAAAATCGTAAAGAAATTTGTTTGATTATTTTTTTAGTTGATATAAGACATGACCCAACTTCAAATGATTATTTAATGTATGATTATGTTGTTAGAAGTGGTCTTCCTTTTATGATTTTAGCTAATAAAGCTGATAAAATTGCTAAGACTAAAGTAAATGATACTGCTAAAAATATTCAAAAACAACTTAATCCTATTGGAGATATTCCTACTCTTCCATTTTCTTCTGAGAATAAGATTTATTCTGATGATGTGTGGAAAATAATTGAAGAACATATTAATTAATGTGAAAAAAGCTGATGTTTATTTATCAGCTTTTTTCTCTATTTTTGTTATTGCTTTTAATGCTTTAGGTCTTTCAAGCACAACAATATGTCCACAACCTTGGCATTTTAATTTAAAGTCAACACCTACTCTTGTGATTTCCCATAATTTGCAACCACAAGGATGAGGCTTTTTAGTTCTTACTATATCTCCAACATTGTACTCCATATTGTTGCTCCTTTCCCCTAGTTTTTATTTCAAATTTTCAATTGCTTTTTCAAAACGTTTTTGTATTCTTTCTTTTCCAAGAACTTTCATAATTTCATACATATCTGGTGTATTTGTTCTAGATGTTAAAGCAACTCTTAATACTGTACTTACATCTCCTACATGAGCTTTATATTTTCCTGGGTTTGCTTTAAATTCTTTTACTTCTCCTGCATATCCTTTTTCTACTGATAATTGTTTTATTTTGTCAAACCAAGTTTGCTTATCATCTTCTTCATTATAATATTTTTCTATATATGAGTTTAAAATTTCTTTTATTTCGTCTTTTTCTGATATTGCAGGTTGATATGGATAATCTTGTTCTTTACTGTAAAATTTTTCGTCATACATATATTCAATGTTATACATTACATCAGACCATTTTGAAATGTCTTTTCTAGGTTTTTTGTTTCCTCTCTCTATTCCAAATACTTTTAATGCATATTCTTTGTCTTTTAACATTTCTGCTAATTCTGAGTCATATTCTTTTGCCCATGTTAAAGTTTTTTCATAAACTTCTTCTGCTGTCATTTTTGATATTACTGTTTTTCCAATATCTAGAAGTTTAACCATATCAAATAATGCTCCACTTACACTCATTTTATTTAATTGAAAATCAAATTCGTCTATTGATTTATCTGGATTTGCTCTTCTCCAATTTTCAAATGTAGAGTTTGCAATATTTAGTAAATATTCTTTTACAGCTAATGGTGGTATTCCTTCTTTTTTGTAATATTCTACTGCAGCTTCTGGATCTTTTCTTTTACTTAATTTACGTTTTCCACCATTGTCATTTTTCATAATTGGTGAAATGTGTGCATATTTAGGTGCTTTAAATCCTAACTCTTGGAATAATTGTAAGTGTAATGGTACTGATGATAACCATTCATCACTTCTAATTACATGTGTTGTATGCATTAAGTGGTCATCAACTGCATGTGCGAAATGATATGTTGGTAGTCCATCTGCTTTGATTATTACTATATCTAAATCGTTTTCTGGGAAGTCTACATTTCCTTTTATTATGTCTTTGTGTTTTATTTTTCTGTCTTCTCTTCCTGGTGATTTAAATCTTACAATATATTGTTCCCCATTTTTTATTTTTTGTATTGCTTCTTCAACAGATAAATTTCTACATTTTGCCCATACTCCATAATATCCTGGTCTTATTTTTGCTTCTTCTTGTTTTTTTCTTTGTTCTTCTCCTTCTTCTGGTGTGCAAAAACATGGATATGCTTTTCCTTGTGCAATTAAATATTTTGCATAAGCTTGGTATATCTCTTTTCTTAGAGATTGTTTGTATGGTCCATATGCTCCTTTTTCTTCTGTATCTGAAATCATTCCTTCATCAGGTGCCATATCAAAGTCTATTAGTGAATTTACAATATCTGTTACACCATTTTTTATTTCTCTTTTTTGGTCTGTGTCTTCAACTCTTAAGAAAAATACTCCATTTGTTCTTTTTGCACATTCTATTGCTACTAGTGCTTGATATAATCCTCCTATATGTACAAATCCTGTAGGACTTGGTGCAAATCTTGTTACTATTGCCCCTTCTGGTAAATTTCTTTCAGGATATTTTTCTTCATAATATGATATATCTTTCGCATTTGGAAAGATTAATTCTGCTAAATCTTTGTAATCCATTTTCAACATTCCTTGCTTTTTATATTTAGTTTTTGGTTTTAAACTATAACCTTTTATTTTTTGTTGTCAAAATCTCCGTCCCTATTGACATTTTTCGTTGTCAAAACTTCCGTTCCCATTGACACAAAAGTTATTATACTATAATATTGCTTATTTTTCAAGTATTCTAGCTATATATATTTTCTTTTTTTACCCAAATTGATACACTTCCACCATTACAATAAAATATTCCGTTTCCGTCTTGGTCTACATATACTGTTTCTTGAACATTTCCTGTGTAGTCATAAAATACTGTGTTTGCAAGTTTTTTTCCTACATTCATCATTTTAGATCCTCCTGGTCCATCACTTAGAATTACAACCATTCCTGAATCTATATGTTCATTGTCTCCTGTTCTTACCCATGCTATAACATCATGATGGTTAAAATAGTCTATTTGGTCTCCATATGCAAAGTATTTTCTTGCTTTTATTATTTTTTCTAACTTTTCTCCCATTGGTTTTATATTGTGTGCTGGAACTCCATAAAAATCTCCATAAAATACACATGGAAGTCCTTCTTTTCTAAGTAGTATCAATGCATATGCTAATGGTTTGAACCATTCTTGTACCCATGAAAATAGTGCTTGTCCTGGCTCAGTATCATGATTATCTACAAATGTTACTGCTAGACTTGGCATATCTTTTACAAGTGTATAGTCAAAAATTCTAGCCATATCATAATTTCCATTGCTTGTTGATGCTTGGTATAGGTTATAATGTAGTGGTACATCAAATAATGGAATACTTGAATTTGTTTTTGTTATATAGTTTTCTAATGTTTTTAAATCTCTATTCCAGTATTCTGCAACACAGTCTATAGGTTTAATCTTTCTCATATTGTGTATAAAATCTGCCATAAATCCAGATTTTATATGTTTTACAGCATCTAATCTGAATGCATCTACATTTGTGGTTTCAATATACCATTTTCCCCACTTGTTTATTTCTTCAACTACTTCTGGATTGTTAAAATCAATATCTGCTCCCATTAAATAATCAAAATTCCCATTTTCTTTGTCTACATTTTGGTCCCAATGTTTGCCACTAAATCTAAAAATTCCATTTTTTCTTCCGCTTTCGTCCCAGTCTGTTCCATTAAAATGACTATAATTCCATTTGAAATCTGAATATTTATTGTTTCTTCCTTTAAAGTTGTATACTGTCCATGCTGTAATTTTTTTTGGTAGTGATGTGTCTACATTTCTATTGTTTTGCTGTTCTTCACTGGCATATACTGTTTCTGATTCATCTGCTCCTATTTTGTGATTTAATACAATGTCAGCATATACTTTTATATTATTAGCATGTAATTCTTTTATTGCATTTAAATATTCTTCTTTTGTTCCGTATTTTGTTCCTATTGTTCCTTTTTGGTAAAATTCTCCTAAGTCATATAAATCATATGCAGAATATCCTACATCATATTTTCCTCCAGCTCCTTTATATGCTGGAGGTAGCCAAATGTCTGTTATTCCTATTGCTGAAAGATATTTTGCATTTATTGCAACTTTATTCCATAATTTACTTTCTGGTTTTAAATACCATTCAAAGTATTGCATTAGTATTCTATTTTCTTTCATTTGTTCATTTCCTTTATTTTTTATATCTATAATATACTATAAAAAATAAAAAAAATCAACTTAATCCAAAAATTCCAATATGTCTGTTTTTTTGGTTATTTAAATTTCTTGAAATATATATGGATTTGAGCTCATATCATCTACAATATCTTCTAATAATTCTCCATTATCTTCTCTATTTTTTATGTAGTTTTCTATTTCGTAATCATCTAAATTTAGTATATAAGGATTTCCATCAAATAATATGTTTAATGTGTCAAAACCTAATTCTTCTAATTTTTTTATTAATTTTTCTATGTCTGTATTACTTCTATCTAGATATTGTGCATTACTACTTATTATATTTCTAATTTGAATTTCATCACATTTTATATTTTTTAATATTTCTATTTTTTCTAATATTTCTTTTGCTTCTAATTCTTTTATATTATGGCAAATTTCCTCCATTTGTTCTATTGTATTATCACTTATTCCTATTTTTCTTAATATTTCTTCCATTTTACACCTTCACTTTTCTTTATTTCCTTTGTTCTTTATTTCTAATTGCCTTTTGATGTTTTGCTTGTTCTTCATCTATACTGTCTATTAACTCTGTATCATTTTGTTCTTCTAACGTTTCTTCGCCTAATTCTTGTGTATTTTTCTTTTCTATGCTTTCCATATATTTTTTGTAATCATATTTTGCAAGTAATTCTTCTTTTGTTATTCCATATTGTTTTTCAAATTTTTTCTGATTAATAAACAATTTGCTATAATTATTTTCATCAATTTCTATTCCATTATCTTTATAAAACATATACCTTGCATAACTTAATGCTGTACTTTGCATTAATTGTTTTGAATCTTTTACTGCTAATGAATGTAGTCCAATAGAATCATAAAACTTTATTTTCTGTTTTATGTGCATATTTTAATGTTTACTAAATATATTTCTTATGAAAACAAGAACTTTTTCATACCATTTTGTTTTTTCTACCTTTACTAAAGATTTGTTTTTTACTTCTTCATTATTATTATTTGTATTAAATGCATCTAGATCATATTTTTTGCCTTCTTCTTTATCATTATTTTTCTTAAATACATCTGGATTATATTTTTTTGTTTTTTCCATTTCTATTTGTATTCTATCATTATTTTGTTTTCTTATTATTTTTTCTCTTTGCTCTGGTGTTGCCCAGTAATCTCTAAACAAAATTGCAATTATTCCTTTTGCTATTTTTGATACATTTTGTTCATCTAGTGTTTTTGTTGGATTATAGTTAAATACATAATCTTTATTTGCATTTTCTTTATATAATTCTATTTTTGATTTTGGTATTTTTTCATAATCTTCTTTCGAAATATGTTTTAGTATTTCTAAGACTTCACTATATGCTATGGAGTATTTTTCATCTAACATATTTTCTATCTCCTCTTTAATTTTTTTCTTGTGTTTTATTTTTTAGTCCTCTTTGTTGCTCTGCTTGTTGTGCTTCAATACTATCTAATAATTGAGTATCTTTTTGTTCTTCCAGCGTTTCTTCACCCAATTCTTGGGTATCTTTTTTCATTCTTAAACTTTCCATATATTCTTTATAATCATATTTTGTAAGTAATTCTTCTTTTTTTATTCCATATTGTTTTTCAAAACTTTTTTGACTTGCAAATAATTTTTTATAGTTAGTTTCATCAATACTTATTCCATTATCTTTATAAAACATATATCTTGCATAACTTAATGCTATACTTTGCATTAAGTCTTTTGGACTTTTTGTTGCTAATGAATGTAAGTTTATAGAATCATAAAATTCTATTTTTTGTTTTAAATTTTCTGTACTAAAATCATATATTCCAGGAAAATCTATTGTCATTTTTATTACTTCTTCTTGACTATATCCTAATTTTTTTATATCTTCTATTTTTTTATTCATATTTTCAATATTATATGTAAATATTACTGAAGAATTTTTTGTTATTTTTATTACTTCTTCTGGAGTATATCCTAATTGTTCTAAATCTTCTATTTTTTGTCTAAGAGTTTCTGTACTATAATCATATATTGATGGTGTAGATTTTGTCATTTTTAATATATCTTCTTTAGTGTATCCTAATTTTGTTAAGTCTTCTATTTTTTGTTTTATATTTTCAATACTGTAACTATATAATGCTGGAGATTCTTTTGTCATTTTTATGAATTCTTCTTGTTTATACCCCAATTTTTTCATATCTTCTATTTTTTGTTTTATATTTTCTGTCCCATATCCATATATTGAAGGTATACTTTTACCAATTTTTACGATATCTTTTTTGCTATAGCCTAATTCTTGCAAATTTTCTATTTTTTGTTCTATGTTTTCTATACTATAACTAAATAATTTAGGAAAAACTTTTCCCATTTTTATTATATCATTTTGGGCATAACCTAATGATATAAAGAAACTATTAAGACTTTTTATATTACTTAATACACTTTCTTGTTTCATGGTACCTATTGAAGTAATTATCCAATTGATATCATTTTCTGTATATCCTAATTTTTTTAATTCTTCCATTATTTTTCTTCCTTTACTATTTTCATTAATATTAAATCTAATTAATATTTTATCATATGATTTTTATTAAATAAATAATTAATTTGTAATTTCTTCTTTTTTATCCTACATTTTTGTTCAAAAACTTTTTGTCATATTTATAATTTCTTCTTGTTTATATCACTATCTTCATATCCTTTTTCTTTTAAAAATTTTTCTATTTCTTCCATTTTCATTCTTCCTTTACTACATGTTGTTTTAATTGTGCAATATTCTTTTATTTCCAATAAACATATTAATATTTTACCATGTTTTTCTATTAAAATCAAATTTTATGTAAATTATTTTTAAAATATAAATTGATTCCTAAAGATCAAGTGATAAATTCAAAAAAAGCTAAGATTTTCTGATATTAACCAGTAAATCTTGGCTTTTTTGAATTATTAATTTTATGCACTTTTTAATTCCAAGCGAAGTTTATCACTAATCATTGCTATAAATTCACTATTTGTTGGCTTTCCTTTTGCTGCTGAAACAGTATACCCAAAAATATTTTCAACAACATCTTGTTGTCCTCTTCCCCATGCTACTTCTATTGCATGTCTTATTGCTCTTTCAACACGGCTTGGTGTTGTGTGAAATTTACGTGCAATTTGTGGATATAAACATTTTGTTATTTGATTAATTACATCAATATCATTTACAACCATAATAATTGCTTCTCTTAAATATTGATATCCTTTTATATGTGCTGGTACTCCAACTTCATGTATTACATTTGTTACTAATGCCTCTAAATTATCTTCTTTATTAGTTGACATATTAGATATATCTATATATTGTGATTTTGCTATTCCTATTTCTCTATCTCTTGCAATAAAATTATTTGTTTGAGATGGTTTATAATTTTTTAGTTCTCTAATTCTAGTTATTAATAAATCTATATCAAATGGTTTTACTACATAATATTCTGCTCCTAATTCAATTGCTCTTCTTGTTATTTTATCTTGTCCTACTGCTGATAACATTATACAAATTGGCTTTTTATTCATTTTTATCATATTTATTTGTTCCAATACCCCTATTCCATCTAAGTGTGGCATTATAACATCTAATAATATAATATCAGGCATCAAACTTGAAACCATATCTAATGCTTCATTACCATCTTTTGCCCTTCCTACAACTACCATATCTTCTTGGTTTTTTAAGTATGTTGCTAATGTTGTACTAAATTCTTGATTATCATCTGCAATTAAAACTGTGATTTTTTCTTTCATGTTTTTTCCTCCTATTTTTTCAAAATTGTAAATTTTTTACAATTTTGATTATAATACATTATAGAGGATATTTCAATATATTTTGGTAATTTTTTCCTTTTATGTTATTTCTTTTCGACTTTATTCACCAATTTTCTTTTTATTTCGACAATCTCAATTACACTATTTTTTTTATTTTCGATATCTTTCATGAAGATTTCTTTTTTATCAGTTTCCATCTCTATTTTTATACTGATAATTTCAGCATATTCCATATTTAAAATTTTTATATTATTATTTTTGCAATAATAGTTAAAAGCATCTAAATTATTGTATTCTAACTTTAAGGTTATTTCATATCCTTCTGTTATATTTATCATTTTACTTTTTTGTATTACTAAATTCGTAGCTTCTGAATATGCTCTAACTAATCCACCAGTTCCTAAAAGAATTCCTCCAAAATACCTTGTTACAACAACTAATACATTGCACAAATTGTTTCCTTTTAATAAGTTTAGCATAGGAGCTCCTGCTGTTCCTGAAGGCTCTCCATCATCACTAGCCCTTTCTATTACTCTTCCTTCTTCAATAATTCTATATGCTATACAATGATGTTTCGCATCATAATATTTTTTCTTTATTTCTTTTATTTTATTTTGTACTTCTTGAATATTTGTAACAGGATATATTTCTGCTATAAACCTTGACTTTTTTTCAACAACTTGTGTTTGTTCTTCTTCTTGTATTGTTAGAAAATTTTCCATAAGTTCTTATTTTCTCCTATATATCAATCTTCGGCATCTCCTACATGCATTCCTGCTGTGTAGCCTGTTGAATATGCAATTTGTAAATTGAATCCTCCTGTATATGAATCAACATCTATTATTTCACCTGAAAAATATAATCCTTTTATTATCTTTGATTCCATAGTTTTAGGGTTAATTTCTTTTGTATCTATTCCACCACTTGTAATAATTGCTTCTTCAACTGGTCTAAAATCTTTTATTGTAAGCTCAAAATCTTTTAATACACTTATTAATTTTTTTCTTTCTTCTTTTGTTATTTCATTAACTCTTTTTTCTCCATCTATTCCTGATTTTTCAATTATTACAGGAATTATTTTTTGAGGTAGTAATTTATCTAATGAATGTTTAAATTGTTTATTTTTAAATTCTTTAAAATCTCTCAAAATTCTATCATCTAATTGACTTTCTGAAAGTGCTGGTTTTAAGTCTATTTGTAATTTTATTTTTTTGTCTTTTAATAGATTTTCAATATCTTTATACCTTACTAAATGTGCTGAACCACTTAAAATTATAGGTCCTGATATGCCAAAATGTGTAAATATCATTTCACCAAAATCTTCATAAATCGTTTTTCCTTTATTTAAGTCTGTTATTTTAATTTCTACATTTCTAAGACTAAGTCCTTGCATTTTTTTACATTCTTCTTTTTCATAAACAACTAAAGGCACTAAAGATGGTTTTATTGGAGTAATTTTATGTCCTAAGTTTTCGGCAATAATATATCCGTCTCCTGTTGAACCTGTTAAAGGATAACTTCTTCCACCTGTTGCTAAAATTACTTTATTGGTTTTTATCATTTCATTATTTGTTCTTACACTAATTACACAATTATTTTGAATTAAGATTTTTTCTACTCTTGTATTTAATAGTTTTTTTATTTTTAATTCATTCATTCTATTTTCAAAACATTTTAATACATCTATTGATTTGTCTGTAATAGGAAATATTCTGTTTCCTCTTTCTTCTTTTACTTCAAGACCTTGTCTTTTTAGAAATTCTATTATGTCTGTGTTAGTATAGTTTTGAAATGCACTATATAGAAATTGACCATTTCCAGGTGTATTTTTTATAAATTCACTCATATATAATGAACTTGTAATATTACATCTTCCTTTTCCTGTAATTAATAGTTTTTTTCCAAAAGACGAATTTTTCTCAATTATTGTTACATCATTTCCAAATTCTGCAGCAGTTATTGCTGCCATCATCCCTGCAGGACCTCCACCAATTACTATAACTTTTGCCATAATTTTTCTTGTTAGACAAATGTCTAACCTCCTCCGCTTTCCTATATTACATTATATATTAACAAATTTTTTATAAAAAATCAAACAAAATAGCAAAAATATCTTGACAAATCAAAAAAAAAATACTAAAATATTTAATGTGTTCACAAATGGAATAAATAATGGTGGATGTAGCGTAGTTGGTTAACGCGCCAGTTTGTGGCACTGGAGACCGTGGGTTCGAGTCCCATCTTCCACCCCATATAAATACATTTACATGGGACATTGTTTTAGTTTATACTGGGCTGTAGCCAAGCGGTAAGGCATTAGACTTTGACTCTAACATGCGCTAGTTCGAATCTAGCCAGCCCAACCATAGAAAAATACCCTGAAACAGGGTATTTTTTTTATTCTTAAAAATATTTTTTTTATTTTCATTGATTATTATTTTAACTCATTATATAATACATTTGTGCACTTCCACATTTCCCTTAGGGAGGTGAAAGTATGGGAAAGTGGTTAAAGTTAATCATCAAAGTCTATGTGTTAACATTGCTTTATAAAATCTTTAAAGATTTTTTCAATTAATACATATAGAAAAAGACTAGAGTTGCCGCTCTAGTCTTTTTTTGTATCACTTCTTATGAGAAATGGTTAAAATTATTCATCTTAGAAATGAGTATTACCCTCATAACTGTTTATTAAACTTTAATTAGGCCCCTATTTTAATAATTTTTCTCTCTCATTTCTAAAGATATTATACTAGAGTTAATACAAAAAATCAATATTTTTTGTTTAATTTTTTTAACATTTGTGAATTTTTATTACATTTTATGTATTTATATAAATTATTATACTACATTTATGTTAATTTCACAATTTTTTTTATTACATCTTTTAAATTTTAAAAAAGTTTGCTATAATTATAAAAAAATACAAAAGTAGGAGAACTTTTATGATAGAAGATAAAAGAGTAGAAGAATTTGAAACAAAATATAGAGATGAAATTTTCGAAGCTATGTATAAAATTCGTTCTAAAGAAAAAGAAATTATAGATTTAATGATAGAAAATTCAAAAAAATTAGGATTATCAGAATTTGACATTCCTAGAATAAGTATTACAGTAAATAACAAAATAGTTGAATTATCTCAAGAATTCAAAAGTGCTGGAATTTCAATGTTCTCTTCAAAACAAGAAGAATATGATATGGTTAATTCATCTTTTATTGGAGATGCAATAATAGATGATTTATTGGCAAAATTAAATCATGCAAATACAAAATTAGGTGATTATGGTTATGCAATGAAAAATATAGCAAAGAAAAAAGAAGTACAGGTACAAGCATTAACAAATATTACTCCTGCCCAAAGAGTCTTTGCAAAAATAAAATCTTTTTTCAAGCCTGTAAAACCAATAGATTTATCATTAACTAGTGTAGAAAAAGGTGTACTTAGAATGCATGAAGATGAATATAGAAACATAGATAATATGGTATGGAAATATAATTTAAAAGATAATCTTGTTTCAAGTTTAGTTAAATTTATTCATGACAGAAAATATAGTTCTAATATTGTTCCAGGATTATTGGAAGAAGAAGTTATCCCAGACTTAAAAAAATTAGGATTAGAAAATTTAATTCCTGAGTTACAACAATCAATAGTTGATGATTATAAAAGAAGTTTACCTTTTGACAAATATTATAAAATATCTTTAAAAGATTTTGTACCTAATTTTGGTAATAGCCCTGCTCAACCAGAAACTCAAGAAAAATCAAGCCCAAAAAACACTCAACCTGCATTAGATGAAGAAAGATAATAAAAAAGACGTGATATGTTATTTATTTTCACATGTCGCGTCTTGATTTTTATTACTTTAAAAAAGCACTTTCAATTAATTTTTCAAGTAATTCTTTATATGTAATTCCTACATTTTCAAAAAGTTTTGGATACATACTTATTTTAGTAAATCCAGGCATTGTATTTATTTCATTTATATAAATTTTCCCTGTACCATTCTCAACAAAAAAATCTACTCTTGATAATCCTTTTCCATCTATTGATTTAAATGCTTTTATTGCAAGTTTTCTAATTTCTTCTATTTTTGATTTTTCAATATCTGCTGGAATTATTGTTTTTGATTCTGGAATATTATATTTTGCATCAAAACTGTAAAATTCCTCTGCAGATTTTATTTCACCAACTGTAGATGCTTTTATTTCACCATCTTCTAATATTGCACATTCTACTTCTTTGCCATCTATTCCCTGTTCTATTAGAATTTTATCATCAAATTGTTTTGCATAATCAATTGCCATTTTTAGTTCATCTATATCTTTTGCTTTTTTAACTCCTACAGAAGATCCTGAATTCGATGGTTTTACAAACATTGGAAATTCTAATTTTTCTGTTATTTTTTCTATTTTTAATTCTTCTTCTTCAAATTTTTCATTTACTAAATAATATGCACCATCTCTTATTCTTACATAAATATATTTTGCCTGTGGTATTCCTGCTTTTTCAAATAAAATTTTTGTATAAGCCTTATCCATGCCTATTGATGATGCTAAAACTCCACATCCTACATAAGGAATTTGAAGCATTTCTAACATTCCTTGTATTGTTCCATCTTCTCCTCCTCTTCCATGTAAGACTGGAAATACCACATCTAATTCTTTAAGTGTCCATAAAAGATTATAGATTTCTTCTTTTTCCCCATTTTTTACTTCAAACCATTTTCCATATTTATTTATATATATTTCATGAATTTTGTATTTTTCCTTATCTATATTTTCAATAACTGATTTTGCAGACATAACAGATACATCATGTTCTGTTGAAATTCCCCCATATATTATTCCTAAATTTTTCATTTACTCACCCTTTATATTTTTATTTATAATTTATATTTTTTATGATTAATTATTTTCAATTTCTTCTTTTGATGTTTCACAATACATACATCTATATATTTTTTTATCTTTGTCAGTTAGCAAAAATACTTGGTCTAAGCCTTGTTCTACTGATGTTATACATCTTGGATTTTTGCATTTTATTACATTTACTATTTTTTCTGGTAATTTTACATGAAATTTTTCTACTCTTTCATCATTTTTGATTATATTTATTGTGATGTTTGGATCGATAAATCCTAATATATCTAAATCTAATTTAATATCTTTATTTATTTTTATTATATCTTTTCTACCCATTTTTTGACTTTTTGCATTTGTTATTATGGCTACTGAACAATCTAATTTTTCTAATTCTAAGACTTCATAAATTTCCATTCCTTTTTTGGCTTGTATATGGTCAATTACTATTCCATTTTTTATACTATCTATATTCATTTTTTATTTTCCTTTCCTTAGTTATAGTCAAGCTATTCTATTTCTAATAATTTTAAAATTAATGCCATTCTAATATATTTTCCATATCTTACTTGTTTAAAATAACATGCTCTTGGGTCATCATCTACTTCTGTTGATATTTCATTCACACGTGGTAATGGGTGCATTATACATAAATCTTGTTTTGCTTTTTCTAGTTTGTTTTTATCTAAAATGTAATAATCTTTTAATCTTATATAATCTTCTTCATTGAAAAATCTTTCTTTTTGCACTCTTGTCATATATAAAATGTCTAATTTGTCCATATATTCTTCTATATCATTTGTTTCTATATATTCTATATTATTTTTTTCTAATACCTCTTCTTTTATATATTCTGGAATTTTTAATTCATCTGGTGAAATTAATACAAATTTTATGTTTTTATATCTTACCATTGCTGTTATTAAAGAATGTATTGTTCTTCCAAATTTTAAGTCTCCACATAGTCCTATTGTTAAATTATCTAATCTTCCTTTTTCACATGATATTGTTAGTAAATCTGTTAGTGTTTGTGTTGGATGATTATGACCTCCATCTCCTGCATTTATAATTGGTACTGTTGATTTCATTGTTGCTACTAATGGTGCTCCTTCTTTTGGATGTCTCATTGCTATTATGTCACAATAACATCCTACTGTTCTTATTGTGTCTGATACACTTTCTCCTTTTGCTGTTGAACTTGATTGGGCTGATGAAAATCCAAGTACATTTCCTCCTAATTCCATCATTGCAGATTCAAAACTTAGTCTTGTTCTTGTGCTTGGTTCAAAAAATAAAGTAGCTAATTTTTTATGCTTACATTTCTCTGAATATTTTTCAGGTGCTTGCATAATATCTTTAGCTACTTTTATTAAGTCTTCTATTTCGTTAATTGATAGTTCTTTGATATCGATTAAATTTTTCATTTTCTTCCTCCATTCTTTTTTATATTTTTATCAAAATATCACTACTTTGTCAAGATATGAAAAAAATACATTAAGTATAATACTCAATGTATTTTTTAATCAGATTATTCTTGATAAATTGCAACAATTGATTCGCCTTCCCAATTTCCATCTACTCCATAACCAGCTTTATCATCTGTAAGATAGTATCGTACCAAGTTATTATCTTTTTTATAACCTTTCATAATTTCTTTATAATTATATACATATATTCTTTCATTTTCTGAAACTTTAACATTATAAGTAAATAATTTATCTTTATATTCTATATCTTTTACACTATAAAAATCATTAAATTTTGAATAAATTCTTATAAAAGCATTTTCCCCATTTTCTGCTTTTTTAATAAATTCATCAATAGCATTTACATTTTCTGATAATACTTTATTTTTATCTTCAACAAAACAGCCATCTTTTAATGCATCTTCTACACTATAGTTTTCTGGTAAATCACTTAAACTTACAAATTCATTGTTTTGAATATAATCAGTTTCTTTTTTTATTTCAATATTATCTCTTAGTTGGGATTTATCCACAACAGCAGTCCAAACATTATTATAATTTTCAAAATCTGGATTTTCATTTTGTTTTAATATTATATGTGTAGTTGTTTCATCTGCATAAACTGTTTTTATAGTTAAATTTCTATCTTCTTTCTCTAAATAATTTATACCTACTATAACAACTAAAAAGTTTTCATTAAAGGCTTCTTCAGTCATTTCTAGGAGTTCCTTTATTTTAGCCTTGTACTTATTATAATCTTGCATATTTGTTATTATTTTATAATACATTGTTTGATATATATTTGAATTTTCCACTCTAATCATATCACTTTGTGTTAAATCTTGTATATTTATATCATAATCACTTGATGTAATGTTACTTTGTTGCTTTATATATTCATTATAAATTTTTGCACTTGCAAAAACAATGCTAGTAGTTCCTAATAATGTTAAAATTGCAGTTGAAATTATTTTGAATATTTTTCTCTTTTTAATCATATTCTCTTCCTTTTTTATTTCAGATAAAATTGACTTATAATTTTTATCTTTGTTATAGTAACTTTTCTTAAAATATTCTTGTAAATTATCTTTATTTTTCAATTAATCCACCTCCCAAAAATGTTTTCTTCAAATCTTTTAACATTCTGTATAAATTACTTTTTACAGTTGATTCTTTAATTTCTAATTCTTCTGAAATTTCTTTTAATTTCAGATCATTGATAAAATATAAATAAAAAATCTTAGCTGTTTCAACATTTTTTGATTTTATGTATTTCCATATATTATCTATGTTTTCTTTTGTTATAAAATCTGATTCTAAATCTATGCCGAGCATCTAAATCAATTTTAAATTCTTCATCATTACTTTCTTGAAAGACAGAAATAGTTTTTATTTTATCATTTAATTTAAAATGTTCTTTTATTTTATTGTTTACAATTGCAATAATATAAGCTTGTTTGTCCAAAATTTCTTTTCCATTTATTAATGCTTTGTAAAATTGCAAATATGTTTCTTGTATAATATCATCTACATCGTTAAGATTGTTGCATTTACATATTATATATTTAAGTGTGTAATTATAAGTATCATTATACGTTTGTTCAAATATTTTTAAGAATTTTTGGGTACTCATTTTTGTCTCCTTTCTAAATATTATGATTGTAAAATTTATAAAAAAGTTTCATTTTTGATATAAATTTTGCGAAATATTCTTTAACCAAAAAAAGAACCCTTAGTGGACTCTTTTTTGTCTTCTTATATTTTTATTCACTTTTTATTTTTTTCATATTTTCTTAGCAAATCATTTTTTATAATCGAATCTGATAAATATATTTCATCATCCATTTGCTAATAAATATTTTTTAAATCTTCATTTTCTGAAATTTCTTCCAAAGTACCTCTATCATAATAAATATCATTAATACAATAACTTGTACTTGTAACAAATCCTAAACCTTTTATAAATGAATAATCTTTATTAGAAAATATAGATTTTCCTATAGAAAACTCATCCTTAATTCTCAACAAATCTAAAATGGTTGGTTTTATATCTATTTTGGCTACACTTCTATTTATTGTTTCATTATTTTCTACTCCTGGAATTTTTATTCCAAATGGTATATGTACTTCTTTAAAAGAATTATCAAATTCTGTATAGTCTATTCCGTTTTCATTATATAATTTTGCTATTTCTTCTGTATTTGATATACTTGCACCATGGTCTCCATATACAATTAATATACTGTTTTCTATTAATCCTGTTTCTTCTAATCCATTTATAAATTCTCCAAAGGCATAATCTACAAAATTACATGATAACATATAATTTTTTATAAAATAATCTTCATATTCTCTTAAATCTTCTTGTGTTAATGTTAATTTATTTTCTAAATCTGATACACCATCTAAAAGGAAAGGTATATGAGTTGTAACACTTACTAAAGTTGTACAAAATTTTTCTTCATATCTAGCCATTATTTTTACCGTTTCTTCTAAAAAGCCTTCATCTGAATAAAATCCTCCAGCTTGTTCTATATTTGGAAAACTTCTTATATCATCATATTCATCTATATTATAACCTGTATTATATACTTCTTCTCTATTCCAAAACGTACTTGTATTTGGATGCATAAATGAAGTGTAATATCCATTTTCTTTAAGTACTGTAAAAATGTCTAGCCATTCATTGTCATAATATTTTTGAAATACATATCCATTTTCTAATGGATACATTGAATTTTCCATCTCAAATTCTGAATCTGCAGTACTTCCAAGACCTTGATTATACATATCACTACAATATATATTATCATTAAAAAATTTATTTAAGTTTGGTGTTATTTCTTTTCCTTTAACTTTTTTTCCAATTATATATTCATTTAAACTTTCTAATTGTAAAATAATAACATTATAATCTTGTGCAATTCCTGTATAATCTGTTGTTGTTTTTTCTACATTTATATATTTATTGTATATATCTTGTAATTTTGCTTCATCTATTTCTTCTTTTTCAAATAAACTTTTAAAATAATCTTTGGCATCTTCATAGTGATAATAATAAATTGATGCATCTTGAACTATTAATGATTTGTTATATCCTTTTTCTTTATATATTCCATCTATTTTATTTGTTACAATAATTATATTTGTTATTATATTTTTTCTTTTTAAATTTTTTACAAGCCAAAATACTTAATGCTATAAGTATTACATTATCTATCCAAAAAACAAAAATACTTTTTATGTTTATTATAGTAAAAATTCCACTTGCAATTTCTTTAGAATATTTTAAATTTACTATTTGATAAAATGATAAAAAGTTTGTTGCATATGTGTAATAAAGAAAGTCTGCATATATTATTAGTGTTACAATTGTATATATAATATTTAAATATATGTAACTAAATTTGTTTTTATTGTTTATTAGTGGACACATAATTAGTAATGCTGCACAAATTGTATATTTTACTGTTTCTATTCCTATTTCTAAATTGATTTGATAATTTAGTAATAGTCCTTTATATACTAATAGTAAAATTCCTACAATAAATATGAGATTATTTTGTATTATATCTAATAAAATTTTCTTTTTTTGCTTTTATAAATTATAAGTTGATTTTCATTTTTGTTTTTGTTTTCTATTTCTTGTTTCCTGCGATTTTTTAATGCTTCCATTCTTTCTCCTACTATTTTTTTATAATTATATCATATATTGTCAAGTTATTAATTTTGTTAGCATTTATATATATTTATGAATATTATATTTGGGAGGTACTTTATGAAATATGCTAGAGCAAATATAATTGGTGGTAAAGAATATCCTGAAATAAGAGGATGCGTATTTTTTAAGGAAACTACAGATGGTGTGTTACTTACAGCTCAAATTAAGGGGTTACCACAGTCTAATGATAATTGTAAAGGAAGATTTTTTGGTTTTCATATACATGAGGGTTCTTCTTGTTCTGGAAATTCAGAAGATGAGTTTGCTGATGCAAAATCTCATTATAATCCTACAAATTGTGCACATCCTTTTCATGCTGGTGATTTGCCACCTTTAATTGAAAATAATGGTTATGCTTATATGAGTGTTTTGATTGATAAATTTAAAATTCAAGATATTATTGGAAAAGTAGTTATTATACATGATTCTCCTGATGATTTTACAAGTCAGCCTAGTGGAAATTCTGGAAAGAAAATTGCTTGTGGTAAAATAGAAGAATTTATTATTTTACTTTCTTATGTAGATATGTTATAATTCATTGCATAAATATTGAATTTTATAGAAAGGATTGATTAAATGTGATTGACTTACATACACATACTACCGCATCAGATGGAGAAAAAAGTCCAGAAGAATTAATTGATTTAGCTTTAAGTAAAAATCTTTCTGCAATTGCAATTACAGACCATGATACAATTTCCGGATTAAAACCTGCTTTTGAATATTCAAAAAATAAGAATATTATATTTGTACCAGGTATGGAATTAGAAGCTGATGTGGATAAAGGACAAATGCATATTTTAGGCTTATTTATTGATTTTGAGAATAAAGAGTTAAATAATGTATTAGATAGAATTAAACAAGGTAGAATACATAGAAATAATCTTTTTATTCAAGAATTTAATAAAATGGGATTTGAACTTACTTTAGAAGATTTGCAAAAAGTAAGTGGAGGAAAAATTATTGGGAAACCTCATTTTGCTAAAGTTTTTCTTCAAAAAAATTATATAAAAACCAAAAATGAAATTTTTGACAATTATTTTAATAAGCCTCCTTTAAGTGATATTAAGAAAACTCGTTATTCACCTGAATTTCTTATAAAACTGATAAAAAAAGCTAATGGTATTGCTGTTCTTGCACATCCACAATCCTTAAAATTGGATGATAAAGAATTAGAAATAAAACTTACGGAATTAATTTCATATGGTTTAGATGGTCTTGAATGTTATCATTCAAAACAAACTCCTGAACAAATGCATACATTTAAAGCTTTAGCAAAAAAATTAAATTTACTTGTTACAAAAGGTAGTGATTATCATGGCCCTATTATAAAACCAGAAGTGGAACTTGGAACTGGAAAAAATGGAAATATTGTTTCTACTGAGGAAGATGAAATATTGGAAAAGCTATTGAACTATAAAAAATTAAATTAGGAAAAATCTAAGATTTTGAGTATTAAAATTAATAGCAAGTATTTTTATATATACTTGCTATTAAAAATTATGACAAATATATTATTGTAATTTCTTCTTTTTTACCAAGCCCATCCATAATAATCTCGATCACCAATAAATCCTGGATCACACATATACATTCCATAATTATATCCTTCATTTCTTGTTTCCCACAAGGATGTAACAACAGCATCTCCAACACTCATTGTTCCCAATTTTGGAAAAAACTTCTTATCAAAAGCTATAACTGTATCATTTGCAATTTCAATATTCCAACCGACAAAACATCTTCCTGCACTTGTAGCATTAAATGCATTTGCAAAATTTTGAGTTGCTACGGACATCAGATCTTCTTGCTTTTTCAATAATAAATGCATCTTGTAAATATCCTAGATAATTATATATTGTTTTATCAGTCATTGTTGAATTTCTATCTCTTTCCTTAAAATTATTTGATAATTTTAAGGGGTTTGTTAAAGAACCTATATCAGATGCTATTATAAGACTTACCACATCTTCTTATTCCAGTAATTACTTTTATAAGTCCATTGTCCATTCTATCAATAAGCTCTTTTAAGTAAAAATCTCTTTTTATTTCCATATTGATTCCTCCATTACGAATTTTTTCCGTATACGTACTTTTTTCGTAATTAGTATATGTTACTTTTTATTATATATAACATTTACTTTCCTGCTTCGTCATAAATTTTTATATTATTTATTTAATGACTCTAAATATGGTAACACTTCACTAAATATTTTTCCTCCAACTGGTGCTGCAACACCACCACCTTGATGCCCACCTTCTCCTGTTGGGTTGTATAATGTTATAAGTAAAACCATATAAGGTTCATCTGTTTCTGCAACTCCGCAAAAAGATGTTACATATTTTCCTGTATTTACACCATCTTCTGATGTTCCTGTTTTTCCTCCTATTTCATATCCTTCAACTTTTGCATTTTTTCCTGTTCCTTCTGATACTACACTATTCATCATACTTAAAACTTTTTCTGCATTTTCTTTTGAAATTATTTGTTCTCCTGTTTCTACAGGCATTTCTGTTTTTTCTCCTGTCTGACTATTTATAATACTTTTTACTATTCTTGGTTTTATATATGTTCCATCATTTGCAATTGATGAAACTGCTGTTATCATTTGTAATGGTGTTATTTCAAATCTTTGACCAAAACTTATTGTTGCTAGTTCAACAGGTCCTGCTTTTTCTTCTTTTATAAATATGCTATTAGCTTCTCCTGGAAGGTCAATTCCTGTCTTGTTAAATAATCCAAATTTACGCAAATATTCATAATATTTTGTTACTCCAATTTTTTGCCCAAGTCCTATAAATACAGGATTACATGAATTCATTAAAGCCATTCTTAAACTTTCTGAACCATGTGGTCTGTAATATCTCCAACATTTTATTCTAACTCCTGCTACTTCAATTCCTCCAGTACAAGAAAATTGCCCTTCTTGGTCAATATTTGTTACTATACCTTCTTCTAGTGCTGCTGATGCTGTTATTGTTTTAAATACTGAACCTGGTTCATATGTGTCTGATATAGCTTTGTTTCTCCACATTTGTTGCAAGGCTGTTGTTCTGCCTGTTGAGTCTAATGTTTCCCATTCTGCTTTTTGCTCATCTGTATATGGTTCAAATGGTGAATTTAAGTCATATGCTGGGTATGTTGCCATTGCTAATATATCTCCATTTCTTGGGTCCATTGCAATAATACTTCCTCCTTCTGTACATTCATTATCTATACATGCTTCTTCAAGATATTTTTCTACAATTGATTGAATTGTCATATCTATTGTTAATACTAAACTATTTCCATCAATAGCAGAAATATATTCTTCTCCTCCTAAGCTTTCTCCTGCAGCATTTGTTTCTCTTTCTATTTTTCCATTCGTACCTTTTAGTTCTTCATCATATTCTGCTTCAATTCCATCTAATCCTTGGTTATCACTTCCACAAAATCCTATTACTTGTGCAGCTAAATCTCCATATGGATAATATCTTTTTGTGTCCTCATCAATGTTTATTCCATTTTTTATTCCTGTTTGTTCCATCCAGTTTCTTAATTCATCTGTTTTGCTCTTGTCTACCTTTTTAGCTATTGTTTCAATAGAACTTCTTTTACTTACTTTTTTTAATACATCTTCATATTCTAATTCAAAAATTTCACTTAGTGCTTTTGCAACTGTTTCTTTGTCTTCTTTGGCTATATTTGTTGGATTTACAGTTACTACTTCTACACTTGAACTTACTGCTAGTACATATTTTTCAGTTGAATCATATATTGTTCCTCTTTTGGCTGTAATTGTTCTACTTTGTGATTGTTGACTTGCTGCTTTTTGATTTAATTCTGCTCCCCATACAAATTGTATGTAACCTAGTCGTGTTAATAGTAATGAAATTACTATTATTACTACAAATAATGCGTTTCTTAATTTTTTTTTGCTTGATAATGATATTGGCATAATTTTCTCCTTTTTTTTATTTATAAAAATTTAAATATTATTATTAATAGTATGTTTTTTTGTTGTTAATAGAACAAAAAAATAGAGCTTAAGATATTTTCTTAAATACTCTATTTTTTAAATTTATTCGTTATCCTCTTTTTCTTTTTCTTCATTATTATTTTTACAAGCTTTTACTTTTATAATTCTCTTATCTTCATATTCTTCAATTTTGTATGTTACTTTTTCTGTTTCAATAACTGGTTTTTCTTCATCTTCTGGTATTCTACCTAGTTCTTCCTGTAAATAACCTGATAAAGTATCATAGTCTCCTTCTGGTATTTCTGAATCTAATAATTTATTTACATCATATATTGGTAAACTTCCAGATAATATATATGTGTTTTCATCTATTTTTTCATATTCTTTTTCTACTTTATCATATTCATCATATATATCTCCAACAAGTTCTTCTAATATATCTTCCATTGTAATTAATCCTGCTGTTCCACCATATTCGTCTACTATTATTGCTATTTGCATTTTATTTTTTTGTAGTTCTTTAAATACTTCATTTATAAGTCTGTTTTGTGATATAAAATATGCTTCTTTAACTATATTGGTTACTTTGAAGTTTTTCTTATTAATATTTTTTAGTACATCTTTTACATATAATATACCTTTTATTTCATCAATTGTTTCATCATAAACAGGTATTCTACTATATCTATATTCCTCTCTTGATAATTCTCTTAATAGTTCTTCATTACTTATATTAATATCTACTGCAAATATATCTTTTCTGTGTGTCATTATTTCTGATACAGTTATATCATTAAATTCAAAAACGTTATTTATTAGTTCTTTTTCTTCTTCTTTTATTGTTCCTTTTTCTTCTCCTTGGTCTACCATCATTTTTATTTCTTCTTCTGTAACTGTTTCTTCTTCATTTTCTCCAACACCAAATATTTTTGATATTCCATTTGTTACATTAGTCAATAATTTAACAAATGGTGATGTTACTATAGAAATTCCTCTTATAACTCCTATAGTAGCAAAAGCAATCTTTTCATAGTGCTTCATTGCTAATCTTTTTGGTACGAGTTCTCCAAATACTAATGTAAAGAAAGATAATATTATTGTGATTACTATAATGGATATACTTTTCCATAACCCTAAACTAATGAATGGGGCTAAATTATATAATGCTGGTGCTAACATGTCTGCAAATGTGTCTGATGCAAATGCACTTGATAAAAATCCTGCAAGTGTAATTCCTATTTGAATTGTTGCTAAAAATTTACTTGGTTCTTTTAACATTTTTTCAATTTGTTTTGCTTTTTTGTTTCCTTCTTTCGCTTGTTTTTCTATTTTGGCATCATTTAAAGATATAAATGCAATTTCACTTGCTGCGAAATATGCATTTAGTAAAATTAATATGACTAAAACTATCAGTTGTGATAACATTTATTTTCGCACTCCCTTTTTTATTATTTACTATATTCTATCAAAGTTTATATTTTTATTCAATAGTTAAAAAAATTTTTAGAAAAATTGTCTGGGGTCGGTTCCGCTTCTATTTTGGATCCGACCCCAGTCACACAGTCACACTAGACATTATTCTATATCATATTTTGGTTTTGGAGTATATGTAGTGTGTAAATATTTATGTGCTAAATGACTACCTGGTTTTTCTAAGAATTCTGCATAAAGTTGTTTCATTACAGGACTTTCATGAGATTTTCTTATTACACTTTTTTCATCAATTGCATATAGTGCACTTGCTCTTAATTTTCTAACATCAACTGTTGATCTAATACTAGAACTTTTTATTGGTTGACCTCCTCCCATTACACATCCTCCTGGACATGCCATAATTTCTACAAAATGATATGGAGATTCACCTCTTCTTATTTGTTCCATTATTTTTCTTGCATTTGCTAAGCCACTTGCAACAGCTATTTTTACTTCTTTCCCTGCTACATTTAAAGTTGCTTCTTTTATTTCTTTTTCTCCTCTTACTTCTGTATATTCTATTCTATCTATACTTCTGTTTTCTAATGTGTCTACTGCTGTTCTAATAGCTGCTTCCATTACTCCTCCAGTAGTTCCAAATATTGCTCCAGCACCTGTTGCTTCTCCCATTGGATCATCAAAATTACTATCCTCTAATTGTGTAAAATCAATATTTGCTTGTTTTATCATTCTAGATAATTCTCTTGTTGTTATTACATAATCTACATCTCTTATTCCATCAACTTCCATCTCTGGTCTACTACATTCATATTTTTTAGCAATACAAGGCATTACTGATACTGTACATATTTTGTTTCTATCTATTCCATATTTATCTGCAAAATATGATTTTATAATTGCTCCAAACATTTGGTGTGGTGATTTACAACTTGATAAGTGGTCTAATAAATCTCCATAATTTTTTTCTGCAAAACGAACCCATCCAGGGCTACAAGATGTAATCATTGGGAATGTTCCACCATTTTGTAATCTTTCTACAAATTCATTTGCTTCTTCCATTATTGTTAAATCTGCACCTGTATTTGTATCAAATACTTTATCAAATCCTAATCTTTTTAATGCCGTTACCATTTTTCCTTTTACATTTGTTCCTATAGGCATTCCAAATTCTTCTCCTAAGGCTACTCTTACTGCTGGTGCAGTTTGAACTACTACATATGTATCTGGATCTTTTAATTTTGCCCATACATCATTTATTGATTCTTTTTCATGCAATGCTCCTGTTGGACAGCTTTCTATACATTGACCACAAAATGTGCAGTCTACATCATTTAAACTGTGATCATATGTTGTAGATATACATGATTCAAATCCTCTTTCTATACAATCTATTGCTCCAATTTCTTGGACTTTTTTACATGTAGATATACATCTTCTACATAAAATACATTTATTAAAATCTCTAACTATTGCAGGAGATTTATCATCTATTTTGTGTTGTGTTACTTCTCCTGGAAATTCTACATTTTGTATATTGAATTTTACTGCTAAATCTTGTAATTCACAATTTCCTGAACGAGTACATGTTAGGCAATCTTTAGCATGATTTGAAATTATTAAATCAAGTATTACATGTCTTGCTTCTAATACATTTGGTGTATGTGTATGAACTACCATACCTTCTTCTACTGTTTGTATACATGAAGTTGCAAATCCTTTTCTTCCTTCAACTTCTACTATACACATTCTACAGTCTCCAACTTCATTTATGTCCTTTAAGAAACATAGTGTTGGTATATCTATTCCAACTTCTTTGGCAGCTTGTAAAATTGTTGTTCCTTTTTTAGTTTTTACTTCTACTCCATCTATAGTTAGTGTAACCATTTCTTCATTCATATTCATTTTTTCCTTTCATTTTTTATTTTCAGCAATTTTAATTGAATACATTTTTTCTTTTGTTATTTGATTGCATGAAATGGACAGCTTTTTATACATGTTCCACATTTTATACACTTATCTTGATTAATTGTTCTTTTTTCTCTTAATTCTCCATCTATTGCTCCAACTGGACAATTTCTTTGACATAATCCACAAGATTTGCATAATTCTGGGTCTATTTCTATTTTTGTTAGTGCTTTACATTCATATGCCTTACATTCTTTTAATAAAGCATGTTGTCTATATTCTTCTCTAAAATATTTTAGAGTACTTATAACAGGATTTGGAGCA
Source organism: uncultured Clostridia bacterium (assembly GCA_944393385.1). Lineage (GTDB taxonomy): Bacteria > Bacillota > Clostridia > TANB77 > CAG-508 > CAG-269. Next base: position 27,214 of record CALYAA010000008.1, on the reverse strand, counting down.
CTTTGTCCTAGTCCACATATACTTGCTTTTTTTATGTTTACAGCTAATTTTTCTAATCTATATATATCATATTCTTCAGCATTTCCTGAACATAATTTTTCTAAAATTTCTAACATTCTTTTTGTTCCAATTCTACATGGAGTACATTTTCCACAACTTTCTTTTACTGTGAACTCTAAATAAAATTTTGCTAAAGATACCATACATTTAGTGTCATCCATAACAATTAGTCCTCCTGATCCCATCATAGAACCAATACTTGCTAAAGATTCATAATCTATTGGTGTGTCTAAATGTTCTGCAGGTATACATCCTCCTGAAGGTCCTCCTGTTTGGGCAGCTTTAAATTCTCTTCCATTTGGAATTCCTCCTCCAATGTCATATACAATTTCTCTTAAAGTTGTTCCCATTGGAACTTCTACAAGTCCTACATTGTTTACATTTCCGCCTAATGCAAATACTTTTGTTCCTTTTGATTTTTCTGTTCCTATACTTGCAAACCAGTCTGCACCATTTAATATTATTTTTGTAATATTTGCTAATGTTTCTACATTATTTATAACTGTAGGTTTTCCAAATAGTCCTTTACTTGCTGGATATGGTGGTTTTACTCTTGGTTGACCTCTTTTTCCTTCTATTGATTCTAATAGTGCTGTTTCTTCTCCACAAACAAATGCCCCTGCTCCTAGTCTAATGTCAATATCAAATTTAAAGCCTGTTCCTAATATGTTGTCTCCTAATAATCCATATTCTCTTGCTTGTTTTATTGCTATTTTTAGTCTTTGTACTGCTATTGGATATTCAGCTCTTACATATATATATCCTTGATTTGCTCCAATAGCAAATCCTGCAATTGCCATTGCTTCTAGTACACAATGTGGATCTCCTTCTAGTATGCTTCTATCCATAAATGCTCCTGGGTCTCCTTCGTCTGCATTACATACTATGTATTTTTGATCATTTACTTCTGCTTTTGCAAAACTCCATTTTTTTCCTGTAGGGAATCCTGCTCCTCCACGTCCTCTTAGTCCTGATTTTGTAACAACATCTATTACTTCATCTAGATTCATTTGAGTTAATACTTTTTCTATTGCTTTATATCCGTCAAATGCTATGTATTCATCTATATTTTCTGGGTCTATTACTCCACAATTTTTTAATGCAATTCTTTTTTGCTTTTTATAAAAGTTTAAATCATCTAATTTATTAACAATTGTTCCATCTATATCTTTGCATAAAAGTCTTTCTACTTTTTGACCATTACATATATGTTTATCTATTATTTCTTCGCAGTCTTCTGGTTTTACATGTGCATAAAATGTTTCTTCTGGTCTAATTATTACTATTGGACCTTTGGCACATAGTCCAAAACATCCTGTTTGGATGACTCTTACATTTTGAATGTTTCTTTCTTCTATTATTCTTCTAAAATTTTCTATTATTTGTGGTGATTTTGAAGATGTGCATCCTGTTCCTCTACATACTAGTATATGTTTTTCTCTTGTGTCTGAATTTGTATTTACTCTTAAGTCTAGTTCTTTTCTTTTTTCATTTCTTATATTTTCTAATTCTTCAATTGTTTTCATGGGGTACCTCCTTTTATTTATTCATATATTTATCTAGTATCTCATCAAATTTTTTTACTGTTGCATTTCCATATACTTCATCATTTACCATAAATACTGGTGCTAAACCACATGCTCCAACACATCTTACATCATCTAATGAAAATTTACCATCAGGCGTTACCTGTCCTGGCTCTATTTTTAATCTTTCTTTTGCTCTATCTAATATTGATTGTGAACCTTTTACAAAACATGCTGTTCCTAAACAAATTGAAATATTATATTTTCCTTTTGGTTCTAATGTGAATCTTGAATAAAATGTAATGACTCCATAAATTTCTGCCATTGGAATTGACAGTTCTTCTGAAATAACTATTTGTGCTTGTTTTGGTATGTAACCATATTTTTCTTGTACATCATTTAAAATCATAATTAATTGGTCTTTTTCTTTTGGATATTTTTCTAAAATTTCTTTTGTTTCTGTTGTTATTTTTTGTACTACGCAATTTTCTTCCATGTTTTATCTCATCCTTTCTTAAGGTTAAAACTTATTTATTAGTATATGTTTATGTTGTTATGAAAATTTTATAAGTTTTAAATATATTTGCATTATATCATTATCTGACAAATATAGCAATTAATATGTATAAATTTTCTTAATTTACTTTTTTATACATAAAATTCCCTGGGAAAATATTTCCCAGGGAACGAAAGGAAAAATTAGTATCTAGGAAGTTCTTACCTTTCAAGGGCTATAATTTCCTAGTTTTCAGGAACCAGTGTTGATGACAAACGGCGGTCAAAGAATTCCTTCGACCAGTGGATTCCATCCACATCCTGGTCTTTCTGATATCCAGTGAAACCAGGAATATTCATTTGGATGAAATCCTCATTTTCCACTTTGAATATACCAGAAAGTTCTCCTACACCATTTTCCTTGTATTTTGCATGAGATGATTTGCCTTTTTCAGCATCCTCATGCATTTTTTGTGTTCTTAACTGCACTTCCAATTGCGTACCAGGAAGAACTTCCGAGTACATCTGTATTGAAAGAGTAAATTGCAAGGTCCGATAGCCATTTGGCTTCGGCTCATGAATATAATCCTTAACTGATTCAACACCAAAAGGTACTGAATCAAGAATATACTCTATGATTCCCTTGTCAAGAATTCCAATTCTAGGATTCTCATCAATCCAAGTTAGGAACTCCTTCTTTGCTTTTCTGCTCTTACCCGCCAAAATTCCTACTATGTTATCGTACACAGTATAAATTTTAGCAACTGCATCTTCTTCGCTATCATCATTCCAGATAATAGCTCTCACACCAAACCTATCTCTAACAATATAACTGGATACTTCTTCTTCAATAGACTTTTTGAGAAGTTTTGTCAACTCACTCTCTAGCCCCTTACGTCTTGCATTCCACGAAATGTCGATTCTTTCGTTTCTGGTGGCGTTCCACCACAAAACAATATACATCAAGACAATACTAATGTATGTGCATACATTAGTAATCTCGAAGGTTTTCTTTCGGGTATTAATGCAACCACGTAACCCATCAAGAAATGCATCAATTGTGTCCAAGTCGACTTCTGGAAATTGCTTTTCTTCATCAACAATCTTATAAAGATTGTTGACGATTTCCAAGACATTTGTACTTCTCCGCAAAGCCTCATTGTAGGCTTCATGAAGAAGTTTTAAAGATTGCTCTGTCATTAAATTCACTCCTTTTTGTCATCATCAATGTGAATGCTTTCAATGAATTTTGTCAATTTTTTTTCCTCATCCTTTCTAACTCTGGCTCTATTCTTTTGCAAAGAACTATAAAAGTTCTTCAACAATTCAAGAGTTGTTTTGGATTTCCTCACAGAATCCTGATAGGATTCATGAATAAGGGCGGACGCAGACTGAGAATGCATTGGTGTCATTCTTCCTTTCTATAAATATTTTTATGTTAATATTATATCACAAATTTCAAAAAAAGTATAGCTTTTAATGGTAAAATGTGGTATAATTTTTATGTTTAAATAAAATATTAACAAAATTTAAAAAAAGAGAGGAATGATTTTTTTATGAAAACAGTACCAATTACATTATTAACAGGATATTTAGGCGCAGGAAAAACAACTCTAATAAACAACATATTAAATAATCAAGAAGGATATAAAGTTGCTGTAATTGTTAATGACATTGGTGAAGTAAATATAGATGCATCATTAATTGGTAAAGGAGGAGTTGTTACAGAAACAAATGACAGTTTAGTTCCTTTGCAAAATGGATGTATTTGTTGTACATTAAAAGTTGATTTAATGAAACAAATTGTTGATTTAATTAAGACAGGAAATTTTGATTACATATTAATTGAAGCAAGTGGAATTTGTGAGCCTATTCCAATAGCTCAAACAATTACTGTTTTACAAGACTCTACAAAACAATATGGACTACCTAAAATTTGTAGATTAGACAATGTTGTAACAGTTGTAGATGCTTTAAGATTAAGAGATGAATTCAATTGTGGTGAAGAACTTGAAAAAGAAGAAATTGATGATGAAGATATTGAAAATCTTTTAATTCAACAAATTGAATTTTGCAATACATTAATTTTAAACAAAGTAGATGAAATTTCAAAAGAAGAACTTGAAAAAGTCAAAGCTGTTGTTAAAAAATTACAACCAAGTGCAAAAATCATTGAAACAAATTATTCTAATGTTGACTTTAAAGAAATTATGAATACACATGCATTTGATTTTGAAAAAGCTTCACTTTCAGCAGGTTGGGCTCAAGAATTAGATAAAACTGAAGAAGAAGCCGAAGAAGGTGAAACAGAAGAATATGGAATTGGAACTTTTGTATATTACCGTAGAAAACCTTTAGTTGAATCTAAATTCCATGAATTTGTTAATAAATTTCCAAGAAATATTATTAGATGCAAAGGTATTGTTTGGTTTGATAATGATGACGAAATGTCTTATGTTTTTGAACAAGCCGGAAAACAAAACGGAGTATATGAAGCAGGTCAATGGATTGCAACATTTCCTATTCAAGATCAAAATGCATTTAGAAAAGCTAATGCAGATTTGGAACGTGACTGGGATGAAGAAGTTGGAGATAGAATGAATAAACTTGTTTTCATTGGACAAAATATGGATAAAAAATTAATTTGTGATGAACTTGATAAATGTTTAGCTAATTAAACCTTGATTAAAATAACACATATAAAAACTGGCAAATATATAATTGCCAGTTTTTATTATACCTACTGTTTTATAGGTAATATTATATTAAATTCAGTACCTTTTCCTTCTTCTGTTTTATATGTAATATCTCCTCCAAAATGAGCTTTTATATTTGAATATGACATATATAATCCAAGTCCTGTACCGTTTTTTCCCTTTGTTGTAACCATTTCTTTAAACAATTTTTCTTGTACTTCTTTAGGAAGTCCTCCTGCAAAGTCTCTAATTGTTATTATTACATTTTGTTCAATCCTATTTATTTCTAATTCTATATTTTTACCTCGTGCTCCGTTATATGCTTGAATTGAATTAGAAATCATATTATCAACAACTTGAACTAAATTATTTACATCTCCAACTAAAGTTGAATTTTCATCTATTTTCATTTGTACATTTAAATTAATATATGAATTTTTAAGTTCATGTTTCATTAATATATTAACTCTTTTTACTAATTCACTAACTGTAAATATGACATCTTGTTCATTTGTTAAAGCAACTGCTTGTCCCTTAACTGTTGTTATGATATCTGACATATATTCTGTGTATGTTCTTATTTTAGGAATCCAATTTTGCATTTCTGTTGCTATTTCATGATGATCATGTGAATTTACAAGTGGATCATCAATTGACTCATCATATTCTTTTATTAATTCCTCTAACCCTTCTGTTGCTCCTGCTATTGACATTATTGGACTTCTTAAGTTGTGTGCAATTCCACCTATAAGTTGTCCTAAAGATGCTAAACGTTCTCTTTCCATTAGTATTTCTTGGTTGTTATGTATTTGTTCAATATTTCGTTTTGTCATTTCTTGTATTTCATTAAATGCTTGAACTAATTGTCCAATAATATCATTTGATGTTAAAGGTAATAGTTTAGTATCTATGTTATCTGGATCTTCTAAAATATTATTCATTTCTTCTGTTAATTTGGTTAGTATATTATTCATATGTTTTACAATATAACATAAAATTACTAAATTAAATAATAATAGTCCAAATGTCGCTAACATAAAGTAAACTAATAATGAAGATGCCACAACTTCATAGTGAATTCCAACAATATATTCTTGATTATTGTAATTAATTGTTTTTATTACCCCTTGTTCATCAATTGTATACGCTTCATAAACTCTATTATTAGCTTGAGGAGATAATTCATGCATATATTTTATAAAAAAATCACTAGGTTTTAATTCTCCTGTTGTTATTATTTCTCCTGTTGGAGTTTCAATAAATATATAATCTTTTTTGGCTAACAATTTATCTCCAATTTGATTTGTTATTTGTTCTAAAAGTGAATCTTCATTATTTATTTCTAATGTATCTAATTCTGCCATGTAGTATATATTTAATAGTTCTCCTTTTTCGTTAATTAGTCTTGAATATCCAATTAAAGCAATCATAAGAACAGTAACAATAATACTAGGAAATATCTGAAATATTAATGCTATTTGCAAAGAACTATTATTTTTAATTTTTCTATTTTTTGCATAAAATGATGTTTCTTTTAAAATTGGATAAAATATGTTTTTCGATATAATTAAAAACATTGAACTTACTAATGTTGCAAAACTAAAAACTAATATTCCAATTTTAAATAGCAATATTACTGGATGACTTCCTGTACATACTAATGTTAATAAAACTATAATAACAGGAAACACTTCTATTATTAGAAAAAGTTTTGATGGATATTTAAAACAAATTTTTCTTATTTCATTTATATCTTCAGAATTTTTATTACTTAGCCATTTATCTACTTTTCTTAGAGAAATTTTAAAAAATATTACTGCAAGTATTGCAATTCCAAATATTGCAATAAGATATTGATATATATAATATAATTTTGAAACTTCTTTATCGAAATTAGTATTAATTGTATTTGGCGGATAGTTTAGCAAATTTGGTAATAAAAAATAAAACATAACTGCTACTACAAGTAAGATTAATAGAAATGAAATTGAAATTTTTGTTGAAACTTTTAGTTTTTTCATCTGTAACTCCTTATCATATAAATTTAACTTTTTTCATATAGTCTAGTAATTTTATTATATAATTTTCATCAACATTTTTCCATTGAAAATCTAGATTTTTTAAATATTTTTGGGTTATTTCATTGGTTTGTTTTATTGTATAATTATATATCAAATCTTTGTTATCTGTAAAGTCATTTATAATTCCTACTAAAATTTTTTGTTTTTCTTTATCTTTTGATATATTTTTTACTAAGTTAATAAATTTCTCATTAGATAGAGATTTTACCATATATCCTTTTTTCTTTATAATTTTTAACAATTCTTCTGTTTTTATCATATTAGGGTTATATATGTTAAAAATCCTATTGCTATAATTATTTGACCAAATAATTTTTCTTATTGCTTGTGTAGCAAAGTCTATAGGTGTAAATTCTAAGTCCATATTTAAAATATTTTTTGGAATTGCTCCAATTTTTAATATAGACTTTAATCTTAGATATGTAGCATTTTTTTCAATATTATCCTGAAATCCTCCATCTGTATATCTGCCTGTTAAATCTCCTAATCTATATATAGTAGCATTAAATTTATCATCAATATTATTTATTACTATTGATTCTGCAACCAATTTACTTTTTACATATACATTTTCTTCAAAGTGTTGTCCAATGTAAAAACAATTTTCATCAAATTTTGTGTTTTGGTTATCTTGTCTAATTAAATAATTTCCTGACACAGTCATTGTTGAAATATAATGTAAATCAATGTTTTTTCCTTTACAAAAATCTACAATATTTTGTGTAGAAATAATATTAGATTTTACAAATTGTGAATATTTTCCATAATGTCTAACATCAGCAGCAGCATGGATTACAATATCGACATTATCTTGTATCTTTTTATATGTAGAATAATTTAAATTAAATTGTTCCTTTTCTATTTCACATTCTACTATCTCTATATATTTATCAAATAATTCATTATATTTGTCACCAAAATAAAACTTTATTTTATTTAAAAGTCTTTTTTTAGGAGTAGTATTTTTTCTTGGTCTAATTGCACAATATATTTTATTAATATTTTCTTTGTTATCTAATAATTCAGAAATTAAGTGACTTCCAAAAAATCCTGTTGAGCCTGTTAAGAATATATTATACTTTTCATTTATTTTTTTACATTCTATATCTTTTGTAAATTTTTTTGTTTTTTCTTCTATTTTTATGAATCTATCATAATCTTTTTCTTTCAATCTGACTCTTTTTTTATTAATAATTATATTTTCATATAGCTTTCTAACTGTTTTATATTTATAAATGTCATTAACTTTTATATTAAAGTTATATTTAAATAATTCTGTAATAATATTAATTACAGTTAAAGAATCAGCTCCAAATTCAAAAATATTATTATCTATTCCAAATTCTTTTAATTCCAATTTATCTTTAATAATTTCAACTAAGACTTTTTCCGTAGAATTTCTAGGTTTGATATACTTAACTTTATCTTCTTTTTTAATTTCATACTTTTGTAACAATTTTCTATCAATCTTGCCATTTGGTGTAATAGGAAATTTTTCGATTTGAGTTATCGTTGCTGGTTGCATATAATTAGGTAGTTTTTTTAATAAATATTGTTTTAACTTTTCAGAGCATATTTTTGTTGGATATGTAATAAATGTATGTAACACTGATTTTTTCCCATCATTCTTCACAATGACAACACTTTTTAATAAGTGATCTGGTTTAAACGCATTTATGCATTCTTCTACTTCACCTAATTCTATTCTTAATCCTTTTATTTTTACTTGATGATCTATTCTACCACAGCAAATAATTTTTCCGTTAGAATCAAAATATCCTAAATCACCAGTTTTATACATTATTTTTTCTTTAATAAATGGATTTGGTATATAATTATTTTTAGTTTGCTCTATTTTATTTATGTAGCCTTTTCCTACTCCATCACCTGATATATAAATTTCTCCCATCATTCCGTCTGGCAATAATTTTTTATTTTTATTTAATATATATATTTGTGTATTAGCAATTGGTTTTCCTATTGTTATTTTTGATTGATTTGTAACATTTTCAACTGTTGAGAATATTGTTGTTTCTGATGGTCCGTATCCATTAAAAATTGTAACATCTGGCAATTTTTTCTCTATTGTATTTACTAAAGTTTTTGGTAATTGTTCACCTGCAAGCATTATATATTTCAAACTACTAATATTTTCTGTATGTTCTAAATTTTCCAAATGGAATTTCATAATTGATGGAGTTGTTTGAATAATTTCTATTTGATTATTTTTTATAAATTTTTCTAATATCATTGTTACTTTCTGTTCATTTTCATTTGTCATGTAAACGGTCAAACCATTTGTTAATGAAATTAATGTTTCAAATCCAAATATATCAAAGGATATTGTTGTTATTGATACAATTTTATGATTTTTTCCATCTTTTAAATAATCTATTTTTTCCTTCATAGCATTATAAAAATTACTTAAATTTTGTTGTTTTAACATAACTCCTTTTGGAGTCCCTGTTGAACCAGAAGTATATATTAAATATGATAAATCATCTGGTTTTGAAATGTTCTCTATATTCGTTTTATTTTTGTCATATATTTCTTTATTAGTTAAATTAATACATATTTTTTTTGAAACTGTTTTTATTCTATTCTCTTCTTGTTTTGAAGTTAGTAAAATTTTAACATTACTGTCTTCTAGCATATATTTAATTCTATCATCTGGATAATCAGGAGCAATTGGAATATATGCTCCTCCTGCTTTTAATATTGCTAGCATTGCAATTAGTATTTCAAATGAACGAGAATATACAATGCCTATTATTGAATTGTTTTTCACTCCTTCTTCTCTAAGTTTAGTTGCTAAACTATTAGCTTTCTCATTTAATTCTCTATAAGTCATTTTTTTATTTTCAAATACTATCGCAACATTATTGGGTGTTTTTTCAACTTGTTCTTCAAAATATTTAATTATTGGTTTATTTTTGTCATATTCAAAATCTGTTTGATTAAATTGATATATTAGTTTTTCTTTTTCTTTTGATGTTACAATTTCAATATCTTTAATTTCTATATTTTCGTGTTTAAGCACTTGAAGTATCATGCATTCAATTCTTTTATGAAGCTTTTCTATATCACTTTCCTCATAAATTGACACTTTGTAATCATATGCAATATTTAAATTTCCAGTATCATTTAAATCATATATTTGAATATCCATATTTTCTGCACAACATCCATTAAATGTCCATTCTGTTTTGTACTTTATATTGCCTTCTTCTGTCTGTGCATTTGTTATTTGGTAAGATATCAATATATTATATAAATTTGGTATGTCTTTATTTTTTTCTCTTAAATCTTCAAGTAGACTTTGGTATGAATATTTTTGATGTTTTAACATTCCTAAAGATTCTAATGCAATATTTTTTGCAAATTCTCTAAATGTTTTTACACCATTTAAATTTATTCTTAGTGGTGCCATATTTATGAACATTCCTGTTGCATTTTTTTCTTTGAAATTTGTTCTATTTAGTATTGGCGTTCCTATTGCAAAATCATCTAAATTACTGATTTCTGATAAATATATTGCATATATTGCCATAAAGAAATTAAATAATGATATATTATTTTTTTTACAATATTTTTTTAATTTTTCTACTTGTGTTTTTTCTATTTTAAATTGTTTTCTTTTACCTATTACACTATGTAGATTATTTTCTTCTTTTTTACTTCCTGGAATTGTTGCAACTTCAGGTATTGTTTGGTACTTTTCTTCCCAATATTTCTTGTCTTTTTGATATTTTTCGCTTTTTTGGTATTCTTTTTCAGATGTAATATAATCGATATATGAATATATCGCTTTTGTTTCAACTTTTTGATTATTTTTTAGAGCAGAATAAGTCTTAATGATGTCATTACAAATAAGCGCAAGTGTCCACGCATCAGAGATTAAATGGTGTATATTGAGCATAAAAGCTCCTTTTCCATTTTCGAATTTAATGATATAAAATTTAAATAATTGAGATTTTAAATCAAATGGTTTTTCGATTGTTTTGATTCTAAATTTTTCAAATTCTTTTTCATTCGCAAGATTAATAAACTCTATTTTTACTTCTTCATTTGCAAACTCTTGAAATATCTCTCCATCTTTTAGCTTTAGTTTGATTTTAAAATTATCATGTTTTTTGCACACAATTTGTATAGACTTTTCTAATTTTTCAAAGTCTATTTTTTCATCTATTATTGCACTTCCACAAATTGTGTTTACTGAACTTCCTTTGTAGTATTGTTCAGTTACCCATATAGATTTTTGAGAATTTGTTAATTTTTCCATCTTTCCATACACCTTTTATTTTTTATTTGATATTTCTATTATAGCATTATTTTACATATTCTTCAATTATTTTTCAATTTTTTATTGAATTTAGCTTTTGAATATTGAAAAAGTTAAATTTTTCTATGTTATTTATCTATATTTATGTATCAAAAAAATATGTTGCTTCTAAATCTGCTTCAAACATAAGTAATGCTAGTGGGTATTTTGTATATGCTAATCCAATTGTTCCATATTGTTCTTTTGGTTCTGTAAAGCCCATATGCCATCTAATTGCATATTTTTCTTCACTTGTAAGTTTCATGTATTCTGTTATCATCATTACTGATTTTTCTCCATGACCATATGGGATTGTATCTTCTATTGTATAATATGGTACTTTTTCCCATACTCCTAATGCATTTTTTGCATTTTTATAATCTATTTTATAAAAATTTGCTTTGCATATATCATGTAGTAATGGTACTATTTTTAATGTATCTTCTGGTGTGTTTAATTGTATTGGTGCATTTTTTACCTTTTCTTGAAGTATTTCATAAACTTTCATACTGTGTTCTACAAGTCCTCCAGCATGGTTTCCATGAAATCTTGTGCTTGCAGGTGCTGTAAAAAAATCTGTGCTTTCTATGAATTTTATTACATCTTCTATTCCATCTCTTTTTACTGTTCTTAGTATTTTTAAAAATTCTTCTTTCATTTTTCAACCTTTACTTTCTTTTATTTGATATAATATTTTTTATTTCATTAACGACTTCTTCTATTGACATATTGCTTGAATCTATATATATTGCATCTTCTGCTTTTTTTAATGGTGCAATTTCTCTTGTGCTGTCAATAAAATCTCTTTGTTTAACATTTTCTAATATTTCTTCAAAAGGTATTTCTATTCCATTTTCTTTATTTTGTAAATATCTTCTTTTTGCTCTTTCTTCTGGTGTTGCATCTAAATATATTTTTACATCTGCATTTGGAAATACATTTGTTCCTATATCTCTTCCTTCCATTATGACATCTATTGATTTTGCCATTTCTCTTTGTAATTCTGCCATTTTAGTTCTTACAATACCTATTGCAGAAACTTGTGAGACATTTTCGTTGACTTTTTTTGTTCTAATTTCTAATGAAACATCTTTACCATTTAAGAATATTTTTTGTTCATTTCCAAATCTTTTAAATTCTATGTTTATTTGTTCTAATAATTTTGTGATTTTTTCTATTTGGTCTACTTTTATATTTGCTTCTAACATTGCTAGTGTTACACTTCTATACATTGCTCCTGTGTCTATGCTTGTTAAATTCATTTCTTCTGCTATTTTTTTTGTGATTGTTCCTTTTCCGCTTCCTGCAGGTCCATCAACTGCTACTATAAATCCCATTTTTATTTTATGCTAGAAAAAATATTTTTTTCTAGCATTTCCTCCATTCTTTTTTAATTTTCCTCGCCTTTGGTCAATATAAATGCTGTTGAAATATATCTTGTTTTATGAGCACCTGTACTGTCAATTGGATCATTTATTATTTCATTATTTACTACCATTGCAGAAGATGTTCCGCCATCTAAATTTGCAGCATTATATGCTCCATATCTTTGCATAATTTCTATTAAATCATTCATTGATGCTCCAGGTCTTGTAACTGTTCTTCCATCAATTACTAAAAATAATACTATTCCATCTTGCCTTTGGCCTATTGCTGTTCTTGGTGCTGTTCCCCAACCACCATTACCAAATACATTTGATGCTTTACCATTTATTATTAAAAATGGTCCAAATGTTACTCCATCTCTGATTTTTAGTTCTCTTGCTTGTGCAACAGTCATTTTTCCTAGAACTAATTTGTCATCTTCAGTAAATCCTATTAATCCACCTTGTCCATTATATGAATTTGATGTTACTAATTTTCCATTTGAAAATGTTATTCCTAGTGGATGTGCTCCATTACTATTGAAATTTGGATCTTCAAATCCTCCTCCATTTATTGCAATTAGTGCATCATTATCCTTTGCCATGGTTGTTAGATATTGTCCACTTGTTCCTAGCTTTTTTGTATATACTGTTTTTATTCTTGATGGGTCATATATAACTGCTAAATATCCACTATATCCTTTTCCTGTTATTTCTATTATTTTATAGTCTTCGTTTCCTGGATTTTTTTCTAGAATTTGTCTTTCATATTCGTTTTCATATTCTATTTCTTCCTCTTCTTCTGGGTCTATAATTACTGTTAAAGATGTGTCTGTTATTTCATTAGTTTCTTCAACTTTATTTCTATTCATAACTTCTGCTATTGTTTCGTCATCATAAAACCATGTTGCTAAATATTGGTGTGACATTGTTGTCATTGCACTTGTTATAAGCCAATCTCTAAACCCATTATATGGCCCATATAATAAAACTGCTAATGTTACTACTCCTATTATCCCTAATATTACTATTGTTATTATTATTTTTTGCCATATTTTTAATTTTTTTGCTTTTTTATCTTTAACTATATCTTCTTTATTATCAGTTCTTAGAGCTTTTGGTAATTCATCTTCTGTTTCTTCTTTATTTATTTCTAATGCCTGAGATAATTCATTTTCCATTTCTTCGTCTTTTGGTTTTAATGCCTTTGGTAATTCATCTTCTATTATTTTCTTACTTATTTTTAATGCTTTTGGTATTTCGTCTGTGTTTGTCATTTAAATTTATCCCTTCTTTTAAAGTTTTACTTGTAAATTTTTAAAAGTTATATGCTTTTATATTTTATAAAAAATACAGAAAAATAGCAAGACTTTCTTGCTACTTTTTTATTAATGTTATGAATCTATACTTTCTTTTATTTTATTTGCTTTTTTCTTAATTCTTTGAATTGCTGTATCTACAGATTTTACTTTTGTATTTAATTTTTCTGCAATTGTTGCATAAGAATGTCCTTTTTCATATTCATATAATACTGATAATTCATATTCACTTAGAGTTTCTTTTATTTTTGTTTCAATAGTTTTAGAATATTCTTGATTTGTAATAATATCTAATGGATCATCTTCTGTTTTTAAGTCTACAACTTCCAACTTGTCCATATCATCATTATCATCATATGCTGCAGAATTTAATGATATTGATGAATTTAGTGGTATATGTTTTTGTCTATTTGAATTTTTTACAGCAGTTATCAATTGCCTTTCTATACACATATTAGCAAATGTTTTAAAAGAATTTTGTTTTTCATTATCAAATGATTTTACAGCTTTATATAGTCCTATCATTCCTTCTTGTACCATGTCTTCTCTTTCAGCTCCAACCATATAAAATTTATTAGCTTTCATATTGACAACATCATTATATCTCTCTATTAAGCAATTTAATGCTGTTTGATCATCTTTTTTTATATTCTCTATTAATTTTTCGTCAGTCATTTGTTTATATTGTTCTTCATTAATTGAAAATATTTGTTCTCCCATTAATATTAAGTCCTCCACTTCTTAGATATTTTCATTATATTCTCAAATAATCTACATGTCAAGGCTTATTTTAAATAATTATCATGATTTTAGTATATTTTGTGTAATTGTATAAAATTGTTTTTCTTTTTTTGTTAAATATATATCTATTGTTCCAATATTTTTATCATTATTTTCTAAATTAAGTTTTTTTAATTGTTTTTCTAATTCATCAGAAACTGTTTTTCCTGTATTTATTAGTTCAATTTCAAAGTTAAATTCGTCTCTTATAATTTGTTCATAAATTGGAAAATGTGTGCATCCTAAAATTATTTTATCAATTTTTTCGGATTTGAATGGTTTCATATATTCTTTTATAACTTTTTTTCCTTCTTTACTTTTTGCTTTTCCTTCTTCTGCAATTGTTGCAAGCATTGGACAGGCTTTGTTTATAACTTGTATATTAGGTATTTTTTCTTTTAATTTTCTTTCCCATGCTCCATTTTTTATTGTTCCTTCTGTTGCAATTACTCCAACTTTTTGATAGTTTTTGCTTTTTATGTATTTTACTGTTGGTTCTATAATTCCTATAATTGGTATATCAAATTTTTCTTTTAAAACACCTAATGCTTGACTTGTTGCAGTTCCACAAGCAATTACTATTATTTTTACATCTTTTTTTAATAATTTGTTTACATTTTCTATTGAAAATTTTATTATTTCTTCTTTGCTTTTATTTCCATATGGGAAATTTTGAGTATCACCAATATATATGATATTTTCATTTGGCATTTTGTTTTTTATTTCTTTTAAAACCGTTATTCCTCCAACTCCAGAGTCAAATATTCCAATAGGTCTTTTATCCATTTTTTTATTCCCTTCTAATAAACTTTTGCACTTTATTATAATTCTTATTAAGGCTTTTCTATTATATACTTTATTTTGGGAATTTTCCACTTTTTATTATCATTCTTTTTAATTTTTTCATATTATATATCAAGGTATAAGTATACCTAATTTTTATTAAAGGAGTTTTTTCTATGGAAAAAGATGATAAAAAACCAGAATCAATGTGTCCATTAGTTGATATTGATGGATTTATTGCAGATGGTAAACAATTTGATTTAGATATAACTTTAGCTAATGATCACAGAGATGTAATTTATGGTGTGGTTAAAGATTGTTTTAAAGAACCAGTAAAAGATGCTGTTGTTAAATTAGTTGAAGTTGAATATAAATATGGTAAAAAAGAATTAAAACCTGTTTCTCATACATTTACAGATGATGATGGTGAATTTGTTTTTGGTCCTCTTTGCCCAGAAAAGAAATATGCTATACAAGTTTGGAAAAACAAAGTAAAACATGTTAAAATTTGTGCCAAATGTCGTCATGAAGGAAAATGTTTAAAAGGTGTTGAACTAGATTGTGAATATAATGATTTTCCTCATTGTGAAAAACCATGTTATAAAGATACTTTTGAATTTGATAAATGTGACAAAGATAAAGATGATAAGTAGTCTTGAAAAATTTACAAAGTTAAAATGTGAGTAATAAATTTACTCACATTTTTCATTATTTTACTTGTTCTGCATTTATTTCTTGCTTTGTGGCTTTTAAACTTTCCATTGCAATTTGGGCTGTTTCTTCTTGAATATGTCTTTTTTCTTTTTCTGTCAATTCCCAAGATTTTAAATCTTCTTCTTGAAATTCTTCTTTTACTTTTTCTCTTATATATTTAATTTGACTTTGTAAGCCTAATTTTTCTAAATCTTCTTCTATACCATTTTTCATTAAGTCATTTATCTGGTCTATTGTACATCCATTCAATTCGAAGAAATATAATATACTATCTGCAATGTCTTCTTTTAAATTATAATTCATTAAAGTAGTGTTAAATTCTTTATAGTTTTCTATATAATCTCTTAGTTCTTCAACTTCTTCCTCACTAAAATATATTTCATAAATTACTTTTGAATCAATTTTAGCTCTAGTTTCCCATACTTTTTCACCAAGCTTTCTTATAAATGGAAATTTGCTTTTTGTTATTTCTGTCATATTAGAATTTTTTTGATCAGATATCTCTTCATATCTATTAAAAAATCCTTCTAATTCATAGTATGCTATTTGTGAAGTTGAATTTACTAAATGCATAAAAGCTATACTAGGCAAAATAGACATATTCACAGCCTTTTCTTCTTTGTTATATGACACAAATACTTTTATATTTTTTTCTTTAAATTGCTGGTATATTTCTACAAGTTTGTTATTAAGAGTTATACCTACATTAGGTATATCTGTATCAATTTTTGTTATTCTTCCATTAAATGGTCCTGTATTTATATCTTCAATTGCTTCTAATGTTCTTTTTATAGTTGTGTTAATACTATTATAAAGGTTTTCTAAACTCTCAAAGAATTTATATGCCATTTTATCTTCTGTACTAATTCCTTGTTTTGAGTTCATTTTTTATCTCCTTTTTTATTATTTTTTTAATCTACTTCAAATTTTTTTCCATATATATTTTCCTGAATTAATTTGTTTACATTATTTAAAACTTCTTGATTTGACATTTTATCATTATATTCTATAATTTCTGTTTCTTCACTAAATTTTTTTACCATTTGTCTAAATGAATTAAACTCATATTCTTTGTCTATTAATCTACTTATTATGTATTTGTTATATTCATTTAGTAACTTTTCTATATTGTTGTTTTCCATTTTTTCATTCCTTTCATTATTATGTTTCGCTTCCATTTTCAAAAAGATTATCAAATATTGTTTTTAAATCAAATTCTATTCCACCATCTTTATTTCTATCTTCGTCTTTTTGCATAGATGTTTTTACACTATATTCTTTATTAAATTGTTTCATTTCTTTTCTTGTATCTGTTATTAATTGTGTTTCTTTTGGCGATTCTTGCTCATTTTCTTGTTCAATAATTGCATTTTCTATTGTAAATAACATATCAAACATTGCATCTGTCATTTGTTCTCTTATTGCTGGTTCTTGATGATTTTCTATTTGGTCTGCTGTTAAAACTTTTCCTTTGTATATTTTAGGAAATCCATATAATCTTCCTGTGTTAACCATTCTTGCAAAACCTGTTAATGACTTATTATGAGTTGCTCTTCTTCTTTTATCTAATTCTACTAATCTATCTTTCCAAAAACTTCTATCAAATTCACCAGCACTTCTTACAGCTTTACTTACTTTTGATAATTTAAATTGATGATCATATTCATATGCTAGTTTTGCATAATACGCTTGTTCTGTTCTTAAATTTCTGTAGTCCATTATTGCTTTTATTGCACTTAATAAATTGGGGTCTCTTCTTAAATATTCTTTGATATCATTTATTTCCATGTTTCTTCTCTCTTTCTAAATTTGTTTTATTAAATTAAAACACAAATATTTCTTTGTGTCAATAGAACGATAATCGACTTCTTTATTTTTCTTCATTAATAACATTTTGAATTCTATATTACAAATTCTATATTGCGACTATAACGCAAATATAGCCACACATGCGTGTGGCTATATTCGAGAGCCTTAATCGTGGCTCTTAAGCAACTCTAAGAAAAAAGTACTTACGCTCCTCCAGAGTCGCTCATCAGTCCCCGACACATCAAACATTTCTTCTTCACTCTCCTTGTTATATTTCTTGCAAATTCCTCTCAGGTTGGAGAAACTTGCAAAATCGCCACTGAGATAAGATAAAATTATCCTATCTCTCTCGGCAACAAGAGCTTCAAAAGTCTTAGATGTTTCAGTCATATGGACTCCTTTCCGAGGATATTACCTCTTTAAGATATTTATATTATACCATTTTTTATGTTAATAGTCAAACTTTTAATACCAAATTTTTACACAAAAAAATACACCCCTTTTGAGGCGCATTTTATTTTTACTTATTCAGCTTTTTTTGCTTTAGATTCTTTTTCTACAACTTCTGCTGTTTTTTCAGCTGTTTCAGTTGCAACTTCTGCAACTGGTGCTTCAGGAGCTACTTCTTTATTAACTGTTTGGGCTGGTTCTTGAGCTTCAGATAAGTCTTCCTTTATTGTGATTTCTTTGTTTTCAATTCTAGCTCCAACCATTTCTTTAGTTTTAGAAGCTTTTCCTGTTCTTTCTCTTAAATAGTATAGTTTAGCACGTCTTGCTTTACCAACTCTTACTAATTCTACTTTTTCTACTAGTGGTGAATGGATTAAAAATGTTTTTTCAACACCTACACCATAAGATATTTTTCTTACTGTGAATGTTTCGTTTACTCCTCCACCTTGTTTTTTAATTATAATTCCTTCAAATACTTGGATTCTTTCTTTGTTTCCTTCTTTTATCTTAACATGTACTCTAACTGTGTTTCCAACTTTTAAGTCTGGAATTGTATTTTTTAGCTGTTCATGTTCAATTGATTTTATGATATCCATCGTATTTACCTCCTTCTTTCTTCATGTAAGCGGTGCTTGGAATTAAAATAGCACTTTACATATTAATTTTTATTTTTTGATATATTTTCTAAATATTTTTTGTCTTCTTCAGACAGTTTTACATTTTCTAAAAGTTCTGGTCTTTTATAATATGTATTTTTTAAAGCTTCACATCTTCTCCATTTGTTTATATTTTCATGATGACCTGATTGTAATATTTCTGGAATTTTCACTCCTTCAAAAATTTCTGGTCTTGTGTATTGAGGATATTCTAGTATTCCTTGCGAAAATGATTCTTCTGTTGTTGAATTTTCACTTAAAACTCCCTCTATATATCGACTTACAGAATCTATTAATACCATTGCTGGAAGTTCTCCTCCTGTTAATACATAGTCTCCTATTGATATTTCTTCATCAACTATTTTGTCTATTACTCTCTGGTCTATTCCTTCATAATGTCCACATAATATAATAAGATGTTTTTCTTTACTTAATTCTACAACCTTATTTTGATTTAGAACTTTTCCTTGTGGAGACATATATATTACTTTTGCTTTTTTATTTCGAATAGATTTATATGCTTCATAAATTACATCAGCTTTCATTACCATTCCTGAACCACCACCATATGGAGTGTCATCAACCTTTTTGTGTTTATCTTTAGAAAAATCTCTTATATTAATTAAATTAATTTCTATTAATTTTTCTTTTACCGCTCTTCCTATAATACTTTGGTTTAATGGTTCAAACATTTCTGGGAAAAGTGTTAAAACATCAAATTTCATGTTTCCCTCCAAATAGATACTTAAATAAGTCCTGGTATTAGATGTACAAAAATTTTTCCTTCATTTAAGTCTACTTTTTTTATAACATCTTTTATTCCTGGTAATAAAGTTTGTTTTCCTAATTCATCTTTTACAACATAAATATCATTTGCACCAGTATTATAAATATCATCAACTTTTCCTATTAATTTATCTTCATCTGTATAAACATCTAGTCCAATCAAATCTGCTATAAAATATTCTCCTTCTTTTAAAGGAATAGCTTGTTCTCTATCAATTTCTATATAAGAATTTCTCAATAATTCAGCTTGTTCAACTGTGTTTATATCTTTGAATTTTATTAATACCATGTTTTTATGATATTTTATACTTTCTATATAATAAAGTTTAGAATCTTTTTTGGCTTTGATATATACTTTTTCTAAATCATCAAATCTATTTATGTTATCTGTTAATGGAAAAACTTTTACCTCGCCTTTTATTCCAAATGTATTTATAATTTGTCCTATTTCTAATCTTTTTTGCATTTTTACCATTCCTTTCATGGTAAATAACATTTTATTCTAAAAATTCTACATTTACTTTTTTATTTGATAAAGATTTCATGATTGTTCTAATAGATTGAGCTATTTTTCCTTGCTTTCCTATTATTTTTCCAAAATCTTTTTCATCAACTTTTACTTCAAAAGTTACTTTTTTATCTTCTTCTATTTCTTTTATTTCAACAGCACTTTTATTGTCTACTAAGTTCTTAATAATTGTTTCTAAAACATCTTTCATAGACTTTTCCTCCTACATTTATCAAAATTATTTTGCATTTTTTATTAATGCTTTAACTGTATCTGTAGGTTGTGCACCATTTTTTATCCATTGTTCTAATTTTTCTTTGTTTAAAACAATTGTTGAAGGTTCTGTCATTGGATCATATGTTCCTATTTGTTCAATTATTTTTCCATCTCTAGGAGATCTAGAGTCTGCAACTACTATGTGGTAAAAAGGAGCTTTTTTCTTTCCTTCTCTTTGTAATCTGATTTTTACCATTTAAATTCACCACCTTTCAAATTATCTAATCCCATACCTTTCATCATCTTTTTCATACTGCCTTTATCAGTTTTCATTTTCTTGATCATTTTTTGGGTCATTTCAAATGAATTAATAAATTTATTAATATCTTGAACTTGTGTTCCACTTCCTTTAGCAATACGTTGTCTTCTACTTGCATTTAATATTTTTACATTTCTTTTTTCTTGTTTTGTCATTGAACATATAATTGCTTCTATTTTGCTAAATTCTTTGTCATCAATGTTTAAATCTTTAAATTTGCTCATACCTGGTATCATTTTTAAAATTGATGAAAATGATCCCATTTTTTTGACTTGACGTATTTGTGCTAAATAATCATCTAAATCCAATTCATTTTTTCTTAATTGTTTTTCTAATTGTTCTGCTTCTTCTTCTGAAATTGCTTCTTCTGCTTTTTCTATTATTGAAAGAACATCCCCCATTCCAAGAATTCTTGATGTCATTCTTTCTGGGTTAAATACTTCTATATCATTTAATTTTTCTCCTGTTGTAGCAAATTTTATAGGTTTTCCTGTAACTTTCTTTACAGAAAGTGCAGCTCCACCACGTGTGTCTCCGTCTAGTTTTGTTAATATAACTCCATCTATTCCTACTGTTTCATTAAATGTTTGTGCTATATTAACAGCATCTTGTCCTGTCATAGAATCAACAACTAATAAAATTTCATGTGGTCTTATATTTGCTTTTAAATTTTTTAATTCTTGCATAAGTTCTTCATCTATATGTAAACGTCCTGCTGTATCTAAGATTATAACATCATTTAATTTTGACATTGCTACATTTACTGCTTGTTTTGCAATATGTACAACATCTTTTGATGTTTCATTACTATATACAGGAATATTTAATTGAGCTCCTACTACTTGCAATTGTTTTATTGCTGCTGGTCTATATATATCACAAGCTACTAATAATGGCTTTTTTCCTTGCTTTCTTAATATATTTGCTAATTTTCCTGATGTTGTTGTTTTTCCAGAACCTTGAAGTCCTACCATCATTATTATTGTTGGAGGGTTTGGAGTAAAATTAATTTTACTTTCTGTACCACCTAGTAATTCTACCATTTCATCTTTAACTATTTTTATAACTTGTTGTCCCGGTGTTAGTGATTTCATAACATCTTGACCAAGTGCTTTTTCTTGAATAGTAGAAATAAATTCTTTTACAATCTTATAGTTTACATCTGCTTCTAATAATGCAAGTTTTACCTCTCTAAGCATTTCTTTTAAGTCTGATTCTGTAATTCTTGCTTTACCTCTTATTTTTCTTGTAATTTCTTGTAATCTTGATGATAAACCTTCAAACGCCATAGTTTCCTCCTATTTCTTTTGTTTATACTAAACAATTTAATTCTTTTCTAATTTCTTCTAATATATTATTTACTTTTTTATCTGACGAATCTTTTTGAATTTTGTTTAATTGTGATAATATATTTTCTACTAATTTTTCTTGATTAATTGTCTTCTTCATAAACAATAGCTTTTCTTCATATTCGAAAAGTTTTTTTTCCCCCTTTTTTATAATATCTCTAACTGCTTGCCTTGTTATTCCTTCGTTTTCTGAAATTTCTGATAAAGAGAAGTCCTTATTGTAGTAATCATCTATAATT
Organism: uncultured Clostridia bacterium; assembly: GCA_944393385.1. Lineage (GTDB taxonomy): Bacteria > Bacillota > Clostridia > TANB77 > CAG-508 > CAG-269. The sequence goes on along the minus strand of CALYAA010000008.1, from coordinate 4,743 downwards.
TTGTATTGTTTTGCTGTTAATAATTTTCCATATATTTGCCATAACATACTTACTTCTACTTTTTTATCCATAATTACTACTTCTTTCTTTCAATATTATTCACCCTTTTTAACATAACAAAAAGGTGTAATGCTATATTACTTTACACCTTTTTTTCGATTTTGTCAAGTGTTTTTTGAAATTTTTTTGTTAATTGTCAATGGGGACGGAGATTTTGACAACTTTTATAATAAAAAAGTTTTAAATAATTACAAATTTTGATAGAAATAGGTAGAGAGATGGATAGAAAAATTTATAATCGATAATGAAAAGCAAAATAATAAATAAGAATTGTCAAAATCTCCGTCCCCATTGACACTTTAATTTATAAAATCTCTGGATTGTCTTCAAATATTTTTCCTATAATATTATTATTTTGCATTTCAAATGGAACAACATATCCTTCAAGCGTTTCTGCTTTTTCATTTAACAATGTATTGTCTTTATTTACATATATTTTAGATTTGCCTTTTCCATTTTTTGCTTCTTGTACAAGGTTTAGTACAGGTGAATTTCCGTCAAATGCAATTACTACAGCTTTTCTTCTTTCAAAAATTTCATAATTGAAACTTTTGTATATTCCAAGTTCTTCTGTTTCTGGTGAAATACAAATTCCATTTACATTTTCATTAAGAAGTCTATTTTTCACTTTTTCTGTTACCATTTTGGGAACTATTGCATCTATTTCTACTTTTTTATTTAATTCTTTTGCAATATCTACAACTGCCTTTTCATATCCTTGCATTTTATGTCCAATTACAAAATATACTTTATCACTGTCTATTTCTTTTATAAATTCTTTTAATACTTTTACTCCTTCTTGTGAGGCAATAGTTTCTCTTCCTTTTGTATTAAAACTTCCTCCTGCAATTATTACAGGAACTTTGTCTGTTGGCAATGGTTTTATTTTTTGTTTTAATTCTTTTTCTGTTTCTATATTATTTGTTATTCTTAATTCTTCTTGTCCTTCTGTTTCTTTAGTATATTGTTCTTCTGCTTCTAATACAGCTTCTCTGATTGTTCTACCATTTAAAAATTGTTCGAATTTTTTGCTTTTTTCTTTAAAATATTTATCATTTTTTGAAATTATTTCATCTTCAACTGCTCTCATTTTTTCAAAATCTTGGTTTGTTAAACCTAATAGGTTTTGTAAAGCTAATTGCTCATCAAAAGTATCTGAACCATACATTCCACATCCATCTGTTCCTTGTACACATTTTATACCATTTTCTAAGAATTTTTTGATTGGATGATTACTTAAATCACTTAAATTGTTTAGTCTTACATTAGATGTTAATTGGAATTCTATTATTACTCCAGTTTCTTTCATTAAATTCATTAATTCTTTTCCTGCTTCAGTATCTAAATTTTCTGAATAAAGTCCATGTCCAATTCTACATCTTGGCATTTTTTGATTTGGTTCTAATGATTGTTTTACACACATAATTGATTTTCTTACATTATCTCTTAAACTATCATTTTCTCCGGCATGTATTCTTATTGTAAAGTCTTTATCTTCTTTATTTACGTATTTTACAATTTCTTTAATAGCTGGTTGTAGGTCTGAAATGTCATTAATTTCTTCTCCTATAAAATCACTTCCAACTACATATGGGCTTTTTCCAACAGCTCTTAAAACATTTATATTTTCTTTTAAATATGTACTACTTGTTTTTTGGTCTTTTATAATTGTTAATGGTATTCTTCTAATTCCTATTAAAAATCTTATTTTTACTCCTGTTTCTTTTTCTATTGTTGGAAAAATTTGATGTACTTCTTCTAATAGTTTTACAGCTGGTTCTCCTGTTTTTGCTAAATCTGTATCTGCTATTTCTACATATTTTATTCCTTGTTTTTTGTATTCTCTTGCTATCCATAAAAGCTTATCTTGTCTTAATGAGTTATTTTTATATGGACTATTTTCCCTCTTGTCTTCTAGCATTTTTAATACATAATTTTTTATATCTGGTTCTGGTATTGTATTTGCTATTTCTTCATTTAATTTTATTTTTTCATTTGATTCAGTTCCTTTTGCAAATACATATCTATAAATATAGCATTTTTCTAGATTAGTAAACACTGCTTGTCCGTCTTTTAATATTGCTAAACTTGTTCTGATTTTTTCTATATTATATGTTGCATTTTCTAAATTATTTAATATAAAATCTGCAAAATTTATGAATGTATTATCATCAATTTTTCTTACTTTATATTTTCCTTGTAATGGACTGTCTTTAAATTGTTCTTCTACTTTTTCTCTTTGTTTATATATTTTTTCTTCTTGTTTTTGGCTTAATTTTAGATTTAATTTTTTAATATAATATAATGGATATCTTATTTGATGTGATATTCCCAATGATATTAAACAGTCTGGAGAAAGGTTTGCATTTGCATGTGTATGTAAATCTGTTCTGAATTTTGATTTTTTTAAGATATATGTTTTTACAATTGATTTTTCTATTGGAAGTTTGTAATTTTTAGTTTGAGACATAAATGTTTTTGTGATTGCTGGTATTTTGGCTTTTATTTCTATTCTGTCTTCATAAATATTTGCAATTTTTATTCCACCTAATCTAAAAATATATACTTCTTCATTATCTCCGTTTATACTTGCTGGAATTTTTCCTGTTATGATTTTCATGTCATTTTCATTTTTCACTGTTTCAAGTCCGCATATCTTGGCTAGGTTTGTAATTAAGTTTCCTGTATTATGATTTGGAGTTTCTAATATATATGTTAGTTCATCCTCTTTGGATTTTTTCAAATTTACTATTATATCTTTTTCTTTATCTAAATAAAATTTATTTAACATATTCTCTTCTCCTTTTTGTCAATTGGTTGTCAAAATCTCCGTCCCTATTGACATTTAATATGATGTCTATTATATCATAATTTTTGATTTGTTGCAATAGTTATGTAAATTAATTTTGCTTCTTTTTTTACATATTATTTTTTATAAAAAAGCTGAGGCAGAAAACTTTTTTAAGTTTTCCACCCCAATTAAAAGTTGTCAAAATCTCCGTCCCCATTGACACCCATTGACAACTATTGACATTTATCTACTTATATCATCTGTAGAACTCCATTTATCAATTTCTTGTAATTTTTCTAATTGCTTTTCAGTAATATTTATTACTTTTCCACAACAGGGTTGAAAATCTTTGTTTCCATAAACTAACCAAATAACATTTTCTTTTTTTAAATCTTCTTTTGGCATTGTACCAGGACATGGATAACCATCAGTAAATACTATTTTATTTATTTCTCTTTTTTTAGTAAAACTTCTTACTGCTAAATCCCAATCCTCTGTCCATGCAGAATGTCCTCTAGCTTCTTTAGGTATAGTAAAATTGTCTATATCTTTTTCACTTTTTATATCTACTAATCCCCAAAATTTTTCATTAAAACATCCTACTTTTAATTTTGATTGCTTTAAGATTGGCTTTATTTGCCTTAAAAAAGCTTTTACTAAATCTAAATTTACTGATCCAGAAACATCAATCATAACTTCTGTTTCTGCCTCATCTTCTATATCATTTTCTTCTAATCTATATGCATAATTATTTTCTGCAACAGAACGTCTTTGACTCCAAATTGTTTCTGTTTTCTCTACTTCTCTTCTTAATAAAACTTTCCAATCAATATCGTTTTTACTTTTTCCTATATTTCCTAATGAGATTGTTCCTTCACTTGTGCTTCTTATATCTTTTTGAGCCTTTTCTCGTCTAGCTTTGAACTTTTCTCTTTTTTCTTTTCTATTCTTTTCAAATTCTTCTTTTTCATCAAAATCTATCTCTGTCTGTTCTTCACTAGCTTCATCTTGTTGTTTTTCTTGCTGTTGTTCTTGTTTTTGGGGTGAACTATTTTGTTTTTTCTCTTCTTTCTTATACTCTTGTTGTTGTTTAAAGGCCTCTTCCCATAAGCTATGATCATCACCTTGGAAATATTCTTGGTTTACATTTTGATTTTCATTTGAATTTTCTTTATTATTTTGACCATTTCCTTGTGTACCATTTTGCTCTTGATTTTGACTACCATCTTGTTCTTCGCTTTGCCCACTATTTTGACCTTGTTCTTGTCCATCCTCTTGCTTTTTTTCTTGCCCACTTCGTTGTTCATTCTGCTTCTTTTCTTTTTCTTCCAATAACTTCTGATAAAATTCTTCTGCCGAATAATTTAATGCTTCTGGCATATTTACAGCTCCTTTTTGAATTGTAAATCCATCTCTTTCTAAGTTTGCATTTATAATAGCATCAGTTGCCACATTCCAAAGGTACATATTCCTTTTTTTACCATCTTTATCTACTAATCTATACATGTGCATAAATTTAATATGCATTATTTCATGTGCTATTAAAAATAATCTATCATTTTCACTTAAACTTGCAAAATAATTTGGATCAACATACACATTTTTTCCATCAGTTGCTGCAGTATGATATGGTAAATCATCTTTAAATTCAATATTAGCCACAGCTATTTCACTGCCAAATCTAGGATATTTTGATAACATTTTTCGCTTTGTATCATAAATTAAATCTGTACTATTGCCCATTATAATTTCTTCCTTCCAAAAATTAATAAAATTTATTTTATCCTGTTTTTATCTAACTTCTTTCATCTTCTGCATTTTTTCCATTTCTTAGATTCTTATCTAAATATGTATTATACATTTGTCCTATTTCTGTATATGCTTTTGCTCCT
>CALYAA010000007.1 GCA_944393385.1 uncultured Clostridia bacterium | reverse complement strand
TTCTCTATGTGGTTGGCGATATCTACCCCCACTACGGACTTTCACCGATTAGCTAAACGACATGCCTGTCGCACTAATAAAAGAGATATCATTTTGATACCTCTAATATATACTTTTTTATTTTATAATATAGCTGTAATTTGTAGATAATGTTTATATCCAGATATTTTATTGTTTATTAAGTATGTTTTCAAATTTATTTTCTATTTCCATCTTCTAACTCTTTTAATCTTACTAATATTTTTAATATTCTTCCATTTTTAAAATTTGTATACCAAAATCCTCCACAAAACCTTTCTCCTCTTAGAAAGAAAGTTAAACTCGTTATAATCTCATTATAATTCATATATTTTATTTCCTTATCCTTTATTTTTTCATAGTTTTCCAAATATTCTTTATCCATTAACTCATTATTGTAAATATACTCCATAAACTTTGATAATTGCTTACTTGGTTTACATCGTGGTATCATAAGTGTATTTTTTGGTGTATCATTACAATCTTCTAATTCAAAAGCATTAGGATTATTCCTTAAATCCTCTATTGTATCTTGTAAAATTTCTGAATCTATAAAATTTGTCGGATATTTTATTTTTTCCAAGCATTCATTGAAAGATTTTATCATAGCATCTATATATTCTTTCTTTTGTAAATCTTCTATCCACTCTTTTGGTATTGAACAACTACCATAAACTATACCTGCAATACCTCCAACTAATGCTCCAATAGTGTCTGTATCATCACCTAGATTAACTGCTTTTAATACAGCCTCTTTATAATTTTGTGTATTCAATATAACCCAAATTACAGCCTCTAGAGTATCAACTATAAATCCTGATGAATTTATATTTTCATATCTTTCTTTACAGATTTTTCTATTTAATATTTTACTATAATATCTTTTTATTATTTCTTTGTCCTTTTTATCTTCTTTTTTTATTAGTGCACTAACTGTTTTAACTATTTCACAATATACGCTTATTAAATCTTTATTATTACTATTATTTAAAAAGTTTAAAGCTAACTCTGTATAGATTAAACACCCGTATTTACTTATAATATTAGAATGTGTGATTGATGAAACTTCAAATATGATTTCTTTCCTTTGTTGGATATCTAAATTTGAACAATAAAAGTAATATGCTAATGGTAGAATTCTCATTAATGAACCATTACCATTCTCAGATAGTTCGCCACATCCACATAATCTGTTTTTGTTTTTCAAATAATTATTTAAAGCTCTTCTTGTTGTATTCCCAATATCAAAGACTTCATTATTTGGAGTATATTTGTTATTCTTATACCATAAAACAAATTTATCTGCTATATCATAAAAAGAGCTACCAAAACTATATCCATTTTTGTCTATTAAAGAGTCTATTGTTGCTAACATCATTGAAGTGTCATCAGACCATGTTCCTTTAGGTTGTCCATGTGTTCCAAATTCTCTCATGTTCTTTACTGGATTTTGCTCTAATATAATTCTATTATTAAATTCAACTGGCACACCCAAAGCATCTCCGACTATAAATCCATATATTCCATCTTCACTATTAATCATATATTTTTATTCCTTTCATAACTTATATTTGAATATATTAATATTAGTATATCATAATTTTTTTTTATTTACAATAATTTTATTGATATTGTAATTTTGACATAATTTTATTGATATTGTAATTTTGATATAAATAAGATATCATTTGAATGCTTTCATTTTTATAAAAATAAACTTTATTTTTTTATTGACAAATTTTACATAAAATAATATAATATCTTTAATGTTGAGTATAGCTCAAACATGCACGTTTTTTACATTTCATTTGCTCTGCAAATGAACAAAAAGTGGAGGTTTACAATGAAAATTTTGAAAGCTGGCAGTTTTCCTACCATCACTGCAAATGTTTCTTGCAGATTCTGCAAGGCAGAGTTGGAAATTGTACCTAGCGATGTTCACAAAAACAAGGCAGACTTTCCTGCATATCCTGATGCCTATTACTACAGGTGTCCTTGTTGTTACAGAACAAACTATCTAAACATCAACAACTTTTCCGAAGATTTTCGGTATGAAATTTTTAAGTTGTAATCATCCATTTGGCGAGGAGGTATAACGCCCCCTCGCTTTAATAATAAAATAAGAAAGGATTAAAAAATTATGGAAAGTTTAACACTAAATTTTATTGGAAATGAAGCTGGATTTGGAAATAATAACACTTCTGCTTATTTTGAACAAAATAATGAATTATTTATTATTGATTGTCGGATTTACAGTTTTTTTGAAGATAAAAGATAAATTTGATTTTAAAAAATATAAAAAGATTAATGTAATTATCACACATTTACATAATGACCATGCTGGCTCACTTAGCCAATTTATTTTATACTTATGGTTTATTTATAAAATTAAAACAAATGTAATTTGTAATTGTTCTCACATACTTGAATATTTAGATATAACTGGTACACCTAGAGATGCCTATGAAATAAAAAATGTTTTTGAAGGTTTTCAATTCATAGAAACAAAACATACTGATTATTTAGATTCTTATGGTTTTTGTGCAAAAATAGGCTCTAAAAAAATTGTGTATACTGGTGATACTTGCATCATAGAACCTTTTTTGCCTTATTTGAATGATGCTAATGAATTTTATATTGATCTTTCAAAATTTGGTGGTGCTCATATAAAGGCTATAGATGTTGTGGATAAGTTAAATGATATTAAGTCTAATGGTACTTGTATTATTCCTATTCATATGGATGATGAGGAATATATTAAAAATTTGATTGGATAGTGTCAATGGGGACGGAGATTTTTGACAACATATTGTCAAAATCTCCGTCCCCATTGACACTCATTGACATTTTTAAATATCCCAGTTTATCTTTGCCCATTTTTCATCATTAGAATTTTCTCTAATTTCTTTTTCAACTGCATTTAAATTTAAATCAGATATCTCGTCTATAATCTTAATTGCTAATTCCATTGTTAGGATTTTGGTTTCTCCTTCTTTATAAAAAACATTGTTTTGTATATTTACTGGTAGAACAACATTATATTTTTCTATGAGTCTTTTGTTTAATATGTCATAATCATTATATATATCTTTAGAGAATTTCTCCAAATATTTGTTATAAAATAAATAATCTGTTATCAAATGTAAAAAATATCCTCTCATATAGCTGTTATTGATTTCATTATCTTGTAAAAAATCCTTTAATATAACTTTACTACTTTTTATACCATAATGTGTTAATGATTTATCTGTTACACTATCTGGATAAATTACTCCTTTTATGAATTCCTCATAGTCTTCTTTGACATCTTTGTGTTTCTTTAAATATTCCTCTGCTATTGCTAAATGTATAACATATCCTGCCATTTAATAACCTCCATAATTTAATAATTTCTACATTTATAATATTTTTCATTATCCTCCATAATAAGGATATTCATTCTCTTCTGGATTAAATATAAAAGCTTTCTTATCTAATTTTTCTTTATCAACTTCACTTAATGTTTTTTCATCACTATCTAGTAAATATGTTTTATAATTAAAGCTAAATATCAAACATCTAAGATATCTTCTCTCACTACTTCCTTTAACTTCTTTCCATATTTTCTCTATCTTAATTTTTTCTTGCTCAATTTTTGCTCTCATATATTCAAAAAAGCCCTGTGAATCAATATTATATTTTTTTAATATGTCTATAACACTTTTAAAATATTTTATATCATCTTTTCCTTTAAATTTTTCTTCTATTTCTTTAACTTCTGCAAGTTCATCTAATCTATCTTTATTAAAATTATCAAGAGCTTTTTGAAATTTTCCAAAATCATCCCTTAAAATTGTTATCCCATTAATTGTTAATCCTAACTTTAACCTTGTAAGATCTTTAAGCTTATTAAAATTGTCTAAATCTAAAATAACACTGTAGTCATTTCCAGTTAATCCCACAACATAATGTAGATTTTCTTTGTCTCCAACCATTACAGCTTCAAGATTATGATTACCTTTTAATAATTCATTAATTGCTTTGGCATAAAGTCTAGCAAATTCATAACATACTCTTCTATTATGTTTTTTTCTGTTTTCTTTCCATTTTTCGTCAATAATTCTTCCATACCAATCAACTGCAATATATTTTATATTGTTTAAATCACTTGTATCTCTTTTAAAGAAGTATAAAACATTAACATCATATATATAATTTAAACATATAAATTCATAAACTTTTAAAATTTTTTCTTCAAAGTTTAAAGTATTATCTTTTAATAATTTATTTACTAGATTTTGAATTGGCTCATCTAGCTCCCATTTTACTTGATCATATTCAATCCAATCTTCTGTAAGATTTCTGTTTGGCTCTATTATTATTTTGTAATCTCCTTCTAATTCATAACTTAATTCTTTATAAAATTTTTTTATATATTCATTATTCATCTTCTAACACCTCTTATAACTAATTATTTTCTCAAAAGCAAAAAAGAGAACCGGCACCAAATTGCCCAATTACAATTACAGGTACTTCCATTTCTTCTTTTGTTAGACCACAATGAGTTGATTTTTTTACCTTTTTTCCTTCTGCTAAAAATGTTTCTAATCTAATAATGCTGCTTCCGGTAGAAAGTGCTATATAGTTACCTATAAAGTCATCTATTTTAGGATGTTTTTTTCCATATCCTAACATATTTCTTTTTAGGAATTCTTCTTTTGTCATAAGCCAAAATTCATCTTTAAAAATTTTGTTAAATCTTTCTTCAAATTGTGTTTTCATATCTTCTTTAACCCAGAATGCTACACTTCTTGACTCTAATGATTCTGGCATAATTAAACATTCTCTTATTTCTGGATAATCATTTAATAAATATACTTTTTCAATATCTTTATGACCATGGTCTGCTGAAATTATTACAATTGTATCTTTTGGAAGTCTTAAAATCATTTCATGTATTTTGTTCTCTACTTCTAAAATAAATTCTTTAACTTCTTCAGATTTTGTTCCATATTTATGTAATATTCCATCTGGATTATCTGAATATGCTACTACAAATTTTTCATCTTGTGTTGAGCAAAGCATTTCAATATTACTAATTAATTCATCTAAATTATCTGCTCTAATACTTCTTTTACATCTCCTGTCAGAGTAAGATGGCATAATTTCATATGATTTAACATCTGGTGATGCTTCTTCTATTTGCTCATATATTGGCTTGTAATTTACTAATTCTTTAAATACATCCATTCTAGCATCACTTATACTATCACCTTTATATGATTCTTTATGTGATAACATGTCTATTGCTCTACCATATTCTTTAAAATATTGTGACCATGCTATCCATCCTGTTTCATATGGTGGTTTACCTGAATAATATGTGGTCAATGCCGCTGTAGTTGTTGATGGATATACTGATGTTACACAATCTGATTCTTTGCTTCTAAAATATCCTTTTGGAGATATATTTTTTAATATATGTTCACCCATTCCATCTAATATTATAAATACCACATTTTTATATTTTTCATTTAGTCTTTCGTCTAAAGATTTTAATGAAGTATGTTCTGTTCCTACATTATAATATTTTAGTATTGATGTTATTGTATTTAATATACTATGTTCATAATTTGGTAAAACAATATTTTCTTTCATTCCAATTTCCTTTCATTAATAATTTGTTCAAATTTACTATTCTTCTTTCTTTAAAAAATCTTTTAAACAATTTAATTGTTTTTCAAATTCATATCTTGTAAACACTGTTTCATTTTTTTCTTTTGCTCCCATTGTATGAATAATATCTCTTTCACATGTTTTCAAAATATTTCTATATAATGGATTTTGAATTGCTGAAATATATAATTCATCTACTAAATCATCATATTCTTTACCATATCTATTAATTTCTTCTCCTTGCCAATAAACTATACCTGTCTCTTTCCAATCATATCCGCTACAAACTTTTATGTAATTTGAATTTAAACTATGATAAGAAAATACTAAATTTTGTATTTCTATGTCTTTAAATTTTATACCTTGAAAAAATGATTCTATACAACTTAATTTCTTGCCTCTAAATTCAAATTCATATGGAAATAAATTTGAAAGGACTTTTGCATATGGTCCTTTTCTTTTATATCCAACATTTATCCATTTTTCACAATCTCCAATTTCATTTCCGTCTTCATCTATTAATGGCTCTCCATCATAATATTCTTGTCCATTAAGTTCTTCAATTTCTTTTAATGTATAATTATATGTTTCTTTAAATTTTTTAAATTCTTCAAGTTCTTTTTTTATATTTTTTTTCATTTTCTTCTCCTAAAATATAATAACATGTTCATTTTACTATAATTTCAATCTGTTTTCAATATAAAAAGTTAATTATGTATGTAAAATTCTAGACTGTTGCTTTAACACAAAAAATGTAGTATACTCTAGATGAAAAGGAGATTTTATTATGATAGATTTACATATGCATACAACTTATTCAGATGGCACTGAAAGTTGTGAAACAGTTTTAAAAAAATGCCAAGAAAAAAATCTAAACTATATTTCTATAACTGATCATAATACAGCTCGTGCTTATGAGGAATTAGAAAAAATGGATTTTTTATCTTTATTTAAAGGAAAAATTATTCCTGGAATTGAGCTTAATACTAAAGCTTTAAATATTCCTATAGAGATTTTAGGATATGGAATAGATTATAAAAAAATGAATGAACTTGCTACAAAAGTTTACATTCCACCAAAAGAAAGAAATTTAATTGAGTTTAAAAGATTGTATGATAAATGTATTAAATATGGTATAGTTCTTGATAAAGATTGTGCTAATAGTTATGACCCAAATACTTTTGCTTCTGGATTCTTTCATAAGGAAATTATTAAACATGAAGAAAATAAGAATCTTTTATCACTTGAAGCGTGGGACTCTAGCAAAATTTTTTATAGACAATTTATGTCTGACCCAAATATGCCTCTATATGTTAAAATGGATGATTTGGTTCCTGATTTTAACACTGCAAGCAATCTAGTTAGACAAGCTGGTGGTTTAGTTTTTATTCCTCATATTTTTGAATACAGAAATAATGCTGAACCAATTTTGAAATATATTTTAGATAATTTTAAAATTGATGGAATAGAATGTTATTATACTACTTTTACTCAAGAACAACATGAGAGAGTTTTAAATGTTTGTAAAAAACGTAATTTATTCATCTCTGGTGGTAGTGATTTTCATGGTACTATTAAACCTGATGTTGATATTGGTGTTGGCTATGGTAATATGCAAATACCTGATGAAATTATATTTCCATGGATAGAAAAAATTTCTTTTTTTAAGTAATATTGATAAATAAATCTTTTTGCAATAAAGTTTTGAATTAAATGAACAATTTGTTTGACATTAATTAAAAAAAGTTATATAATGAATTTATACGTATTTTTTTTAGTCATTTCATACGGTAATTGTATGAATGACACGAGGCTTTGTGGAGGAGGTTTTTTCTATGTCTACAAAGAAAACTACTTGGATTGTGGTAACCGGCCTTGACGGCTCTGGTAAAACAACTTTGGTAAACAACTTGCAAAGTTGGCTTACTGAAAAGGGCTTTAGTGTTAAGCGGGATCGTTTCCCACATGACGTCTATTTGAACAAGACCCTGCTCAACAAGAGCAAGGACAGCTATACCGACAGGCTGCTGTTCGCTTTGGACAATCGGATCTTTGGTACGGAAATTCGTGAGATGATTGAAAGGAATGATTACGACTTCATTATTACTCAACGTGGGTTCCTTGACAGTTTTGTTCATGGAGCCGTCCAAGGATACAGCTATTCTTGGGTGGCAGAGATTAATCACATTGAGGATATGCCCCAGTGTGATGTAATGATTCACATGGTTGCTCAAGCCAAAGTGGCTTACGCTAGGATTTGTAATGATCCTGATGCTGACAAGTTTGAGTATCCTGCTTATATTGGTAAGCAGGAACGCGAAACTCGGAGAGCATACGCGGAAGTCAAATCTGGTGATAATCCGGATTTGTCCCACTTTGCAAAGGCCCAGAACTTCTACATTGACACAACTGAAATGACAATGGAGGAAGTTTTCGAGATAACAAAGTGTAAACTGAAAAGCATGAACCTCTTCTAAATCAAAAAAAGGTTGGAGTAGCTAACAACTGCTCCAACCTTTTTTTGATTTTATATTTTATAAATGCAACACTCTAGATTTAATCTCTTTAGTCTTACCAACATTCCAGAAATTCTCTCCTAGATAACCACAAGTACGTCTAACTACATTTAATTTAGACTTATCTTTATTTCCACATTGAGGACATTCCCACTCATTATCATCATTAATAATCATTTCTCCATCAAAGCCACAAACTTGGCAATAATCTGATTTTGTATTAAATTCAGCATATTGAATATTATCATAAATAAATTTAACAACTTCTTCTAGAGCTTCTAAGTTATTCTTCATATTTGGTACTTCTACATAAGAAATAGCTCCACCTTTTGATAATGTTTGGAATTCACTTTCAAATTTTAATTTGCTAAATGCATCTATTTTTTCTCTAACATCAACATGATATGAATTTGTATAATATCCTTTGTCTGTTACATCTGGAATACTTCCAAATTTTTCTTTATCTATACGAGCAAATCTGTAGCATAAGCTTTCTGCTGGTGTTCCATATAATGCAAATCCGATATTTGTTTCTTTTTTCCATCTTTGTACTGTTTCTTCTAAGTGTTTCATAACTTTTATTGCAAAGTCATGTCCTACTGGATCTGTGTGTGATACACCTTTCATTAATTTTGTTAGCTCATATATTCCAATATATCCAAGAGATATTGATGAATATCCTCCAAATAAGTATTTATCTATTTTTTCACCTTTCTTTAGACGTGCTATTGCACCATTTTGCCAGTGAATTGGTGAAATGTCTGATTTTGTTCCAAGTAATGCATAATGTCTGCACATAATTGCTTCTTTGCAAAGTTCAAGTCTTTCGTCAAATAATTTCCAGAATTTTTCTTCATCTCCATTTGCAATTATTCCTATTTGTGGTAAGTTTATGCTTACAACACCTTGATTAAATCTTCCTTCAAATTTGTAGTTTCCATTTTCATCTTTCCATGGTGCTAAGAAACTTCTACATCCCATTGGACTAAATACATTTCCTTCATAGTTTTCTTTCATCTTTTTAGCTGATATATAATCTGGATACATTCTTTTTGCAGAACATTTTACAGCTAATTTTGTTAAATAATCATATTTACCACCTTTTAAGCAATTGTGTTCATCTAGTACATATACAAGCTTAGGAAATGCTGGTGTTACATAAACTCCTACTTCATTTTTTATTCCTTGAATTCTTTGTTTTAGGATTTCTTCTATAATCATTGCATTTTCATTTATATATTCATCATCTGGGTCAAGATGTAAAAATAGTGTAACAAATGGTGATTGTCCATTAGTTGTCATTAATGTGTTTATTTGATATTGAATTGTTTGTACTCCTGCTGCTAATTCATCTTTTACCCTATCATTTACCATATCTTCTATTAAATCTTTGCTTAATTTTCCACCATATTTTTCTGTTAGTTTTTTCTTTATTTTGTCATAACTTCTACGTAAATATTTTCCTAAGTGTTTCATGTCTACAGATTGTCCACCATATTGGTTACTTGCTACTGCTGCAATTATTTGTGTTGTTACTGTACATGCAACTTGGAAACTTTTTGGGCTTTCTATCATTTTTCCATTCATTGCAGTTCCATTGTCTAACATGTCTCCAATATTAATTAAACAACAGTTAAATATTGGTTGAACAAAATAGTCTGCATCATGGAAGTGTAAAATTCCTTCTTCATGTGCTTTAGATATTTTTTCTGGTAGCAAAATTCTTTTTGTTAAATCTCTTGATACTTCTCCTGCTATGTAATCTCTTTGTGTTGATGCAAGCATTGTGTTTTTGTTTGAGTTTTCTTCTGCTAATTCTTTGTTTTCATTACGTATTAATCCTAATATTGATTCATCTGTTGTATTTGATTTTCTTACTAATGCTCTTGTATATCTATATACAATGTATTTTTTAGCTAATTCATATTTATCAAATTCCATCAATTTTTCTTCAATTACATCTTGAATGTCTTCAACTAACATTCTTTTCTTTCCTAAGTCTTCAATATATGAAATAATCTCATCTATTTCATCCTTAGTTGCTCTTTCTTTTCCTCTTACTTCTTTGTTTGCTTTTTCAATAGCTATTTGAATCTTTGAACGATCAAAATCTATTGTTCTTCCGTCTCTTTTAATAACTTTCATCTTAAACTCCATTCCTTTCTTCTCTATGGTACGCATAATAATAAAAGAATTTCTTTTGAACTAAACATCTCTTATGTTTCTTATTTTACAATTTAAGTATATATAGTTATAAATGTATTCTTTCAAAATATTACTTTCATCACCAAAAAGATTTTATAATTTTTAAAGAAATTATGACCTTATTATACATTTAATTTTGTTAAAATCTGTTGCAAATGCAACAGATTTGTAATATAATCTTTTTGAAAATATCATAAATTGAAGTATAATTTTTATGTCGAATTTTGAAATATTATAAATTTCACACTAATTTAATTTTGGAGAAAATGTTATGGTTACTAATTTTGATAAAAAAAATTTTATAAAAAATTTTAAAATAAATTGCAAAAAAATTCAGATAAAAAAATTCCTTAAAGGAGAAACTGTTACAACATATATTGAAAAGCGTAATCAAATATGTATAGTTCTAAGTGGAGAAGTTGATTTAATTAGGTATGATGTTAATGGTAATAAAACTATAATAGGTCATTTTGTTGAAAATGATATTTTTGGTGAAGTTTTTTACCCTGCAAATACAAATAATGAACTTTTTATAACCTCTGTTAAGAAATCTGAAATTTTATTTTTTACTTATGATACTCTATTTGAAAAATGTGAGTTTGAATGTAATTTTCATAAAGAATTGATGAATAATTTAAGTGAACTATTTATTGATGAAATTATTGATTTAAATCTACGTATTGAATTATTAACAAAACGCAGTATTCGTGAAAAACTATTATCTTATTTTGAAATTTTATCTAAAAGATCTATGAGAAAAATATTTACAATTCCTTATACATATACAGATCTTGCAGATTATTTTAGTGTTGATAGAAGCTCTTTAATGAGAGAATTGAAAATGTTAATTGATGAAGGTTTTATAAAAAAAGAAGGTAATAAAATTACTCTATTATTTTAAAATGGTTGTCAGTGGGGACGGAGATTTTGACAACATTGTCAAAATCTCCGTCCCCACTGACAACCACTGACACTATTATTTAATTATATCATAAAAGGATTTGAATTCATATCCACGTTCTCTAAAATAAGAAATAATTGTTGGTAATGCTTCAGCTGTTGCTTTTTTATTTCCGGCGTCATGCATTAATACAACAACACTATTATATTTTGGAACTGTTTTTTCTAATTGAGCTATAAACTCTTCTGTAGTTTTTGCTCCAGCTGCATCAGATGTTAGAGCATTCCAGTCAACATGTGTTATACCATTTTGTTCTAACAATGTATGTGCTTCTGCTTTTATTTTATCATATTTTCCTCCTTTAAATCCTCCAGGAAATCTAAATAAATGTGGGTTATAATCTGCAATACCTATTGCATTTTGTATTGCTCTTACACAATTATTATATTCATCTAAAACACTTTGAGGAGATGCATATATTTGTGAATAAACATGAGAATATCCATGACTAGCTATATAATGTCCTTCTTCATACTCTCTTTTAACGATTTCTGGATTTAGTTCAACTCTACTTCCTAACAGGAAAAATGTTGCTTTAATATTTTCTGCTTTTAACACATCTAATATTTTTGGCGTTACTGTTGAAGAAGGCCCATCATCAAAAGTTAAAAATACTCTTTTGGTATCAGATTTATATATTTTTGCAACATTATTTTTACCCTCTTCTGTCAATTGAGGCAAATTATTTTTTCCAGTTTCCTCTTCAATTTTTTGCTGTTCTTCTTTCTGTTTTTGTATTTCTTCTTCTTTTTGAACAGCTAATTTTTTTAATTCTGAATAAGATAAAAATACCTTTTCTTCAGCTTTATTTTTATTAACTTCTTTTATAGTTAATATTAAAATTACACAAATAGCAAGTACAAAACTTATTATTATAATATTTCTTATATTATTATATTTTCTCCTTATAGATATCAAATCCATTATTCCACCTTTTAATTATTTTTTAAATATTCCATTTCTTCTTCTATATTTTTTCTCATAAAAATAGGTTCGCCTTTTTCAATTACTTTTATATCTTTTAATTTATTATATTCCTTTACACTGTCCCATTTTTGTAATCCTTCTGGAATTCCAATTTGTCTTAAAATATCTTTTGCACTACTCTCCATAACTGGTAATAGGTATATTGCTATTTTTCTTATATTTTCTATTAAATGATATATACTTGATTTTAGTTTTTCTTTATCTCCATTTTTTTCTAATTCCCATGGACGTGTTTCATCTATATATTTATTTGTTCTTGAAATAACAGTCCATAATTCTTGTAAAGCATTTGATATTTGATATTTTTCTATTAAATCTTCAACTTCTTTAAGTTTATTTTGTGTAAATTCCTCAAATTCTTCATCAACATCATTTGGTGTTCCATTATATTTTGGAACTATTCCTTTAAAATATTTGTTAACCATTGATATAGTCCTATTTACCAAATTTCCTAAATCATTACACAAATCTGAATTATATCTTTCAATAAAATCTTCTGGTGTAAATACAGCATCTTGCGAAGTAGGCATTACTCTTAATAGATAATATCTTGTAGCATCTAATCCATATCTATTTATTAATTTCTCTGGATACACAACATTTCCTACAGATTTTGACATCTTTCCATCTTTCATTACTATCCAGTTATGAACAATAAATTTTTTTGGTAAAGGTAAATTTAATGCCATTAAGAAAATTGGCCAATATATTAAGTGAAATCTTGCTATATCTTTTCCAACAATTTGAACATCTGCTGGCCAATATTTTTTAAATAATGTATCATCTTCTTGCATATATCCAAGGGCTGTTAAATAATTTGTCAAAGCATCTAGCCATACATAAATAACATGTTTTGGGTCACTTGGGACTTTTATTCCCCAATCAAAAGATGTTCTAGTTACACATAAATCTTCTAAACCTGGTTTTATAAAATTATTTATCATTTCTGTTTTTCTATATGCTGGTTCAACAAAATCAGGATTTTCATCATAAAATTTTACTAATTTATCTGCATATTTTTTCATATTAAAGAAATATGCCTCTTCTTTTAGTAACTTTACTTCTCTACCACAATCTGGGCATTTACCATTAACAAGTTGTGTTTTTGTAAAATATGTTTCACAAGGCATACAGTACCAGCCTTCATATTCACCTTTATAAATATCTCCTTTTTCTAGGAAATATTCAAATATTTTTTGAACAGTTCTTTCATGAAAATCTTCTGTTGTTCTTAAAAAATAATCATATTTTATATCCATTACTTTCCATAATTCTTTTGCTAATTTTGCCATTTCATCAACATGTTCCTGTGGTGTTTTTCCAGATTTTTCAGCAACTGTTTGTATTTTTTGACCATGTTCATCTAATCCTGTTAGTAAAAATACATCATATCCCCTTAATGTTTTATATCTTTTAATTGCATCTGCTAAAACTTCTGTATAAGCTGTTCCTATATGGAATTTTCCACTTGGATAATAAATTGGTGTGGTTACATAAAATTTTTCTCCCATATTTTACATCATTCCTTTCTTTAAGTATATTATAAAAATTTACAATTGTTTTAAATATTAATATTTAAACTTTTTCATTCAAACATCAAATTATTATATATTAAAGAATTATATCTCTCTTTAATAGCTTATCATTAACAATTCCAGTTCCAATAAACTTTTTATTACAATAAATTTTATAAATTCCATCAACTAAATTAAAAGTTAATTTCACACCATTTAAAAATAATTGTAATTTATTTTCATTTAATTCTATAATTTCATTATTTTTAAAATAATTTTCTATACTTATAAAATTATTAATATTATTTTTAATATTGTCTTTTTTTAAATTGTAATTTTTTATAATATTTTCAAGCTCTTCTATAGTTATTGAATCTTTAATATTAAATTCTCCAACTTCTGTTCTCTTTAATTCTTTCATATATCCTACTGTTTGTAATTTATTTGCAATTTCTTCGCATAAAGTTCTAATATATGTACCTTTTGAACATTTTACTCTAAACTCTATTTGTTTTTTTTGATTATCTAAATTAAGTAATTCTAATAAATATATTTGTATTTTACGTGGTTGTATTTTTATATTTTCACCTTTCCTAGCATATTCATATAGTTTTTTTCCATTTACTTTTATTGCAGAATATATAGGAGGTATTTGTTCTTGTTCTCCTATAAAATTTTTAAAAACATTTTCAATATTTTTTCTATTTAAACAACTTTCTATAACTGTTTTTTCTTCTATAACCTTTCCTTCACTGTCACCAGTATCTCTCTTTTCTCCTAATTGCAAAATAGCTTCATATGTTTTATTATGATTTATTAAGTATTTAGAAAGTTCTGTCCCTTTTCCAATTAAAAGAGGTAATACACCTGTTGCATTTGGATCTAGTGTTCCAGTATGGCCAACTTTTTCATTTAGTAATTTCTTCACTTTTTTGACAATATCATGTGATGTATTATTTTTGGGTTTATTTATTATTATAATTCCATCCATCTTTTCTTCTTTCTATTTTTTCATTTCTTGTTCTATTATATTTACAATTTTAGTTTTAGCATGTTCTAAAGATCCTTGAATAAAACAACCTGCTGCTCTAGAATGTCCTCCTCCACCTAAAATCAAACCAATGTCAGATACATTAACTTTGTCTTTAGAACGCATTGAAGCCTTAAATCCATTTAATCCCTCTTTTTCTTTTAGTAATACTGCTACTTCAACACCATCTATGTCTCTTATCATTTCAACTAATCCTTCATCATCACCCATATCTGTACTTAATTTTTTATAATCTTCTATTGTTAAATATGCAAGGGCTATTTGACCATTATAGAAAAATTCTAGTCTTTCATATATTAATTTTTCAAATTCACAATGTGCTTTTGTTTTATTTCTTAATACTTGTTGACATATTTTAGAAATATTTACACCTTTTCTTAATAATTCTGCTGCAAATTCAAAAGTTTCTGGAGTTACACCTCCCCATTGGAATCCTCCTGTATCTGCTAAAATTCCTGTTAAAATACATGTTCCTAAATCCTTATTAATTTCTATTCCTAAATATTCAAACATACCAATTAATACTTGGCAACAAGCTGGTGAAGCAGGATTAACATAGTTATAGTCTGCAAACATAGAATTTACAGAATGATGATCTATTTGAACTGTCTTTTTAGCAGTTTCAAAGTATTCACTACCACCAACAAGTCTTTTTAAATCTGTACAATCTACTGATATTGCCAAATCATAATTTTTGGTTTTTCCTTCTTTTTTTATTTTATCAGCACCTGGCAAAAAATTAAATACTTTTGAATAATCAGGAATCACCACATCTGCATCTTTCCCAAGTTGTTTAACTGCATACATAACAGATAAAGAACTTGCTATTGCATCACCATCTGGTGATTCATGACATAATATTACTATCGTTTGTGCTTTTTTTATTTCTTCTAATATATTATCTAAAGTCATATTGTTTTTAACTCCTCATTATTTATTTTCTTTATCTTTTTTTAGATCATTCAATATTTTATCAATTCTAGCACCATACTCAAGAGAATCATCTAGTTCAAAAACTAATTCAGGAGTATTTCTTAAATTGATTCTTTTTGCAAGTTCTGATCTTAAAAATCCTGATGATTTTTTTAAACCAGAAATAGTTTCTTGTACATCTTTTGAATTTAAAATACTTAC
Organism: uncultured Clostridia bacterium; assembly: GCA_944393385.1. Taxonomy (GTDB): domain Bacteria; phylum Bacillota; class Clostridia; order TANB77; family CAG-508; genus CAG-269. The sequence continues at coordinate 45,706 of CALYAA010000007.1, read as the reverse complement.
TGAAACTTTGGCATATTTTAAATCTGGTGTTACTTTTACTTTTGTAACACTAACCATTCCTGTAACCATTGGTTCTTTTAATTCAAAACTGATAAGTTGACTTAATTCTTTTTTGAATTCCTCATCAATTCTGCCTTGTCTATTATGATTTTTTCCAGCCATTATTTCCTCCATTCTTTTGTTTGAAATATAATAAAATAATATATTTCAAGCATCTATCTTTTTATCTCTTCTAAAATATAAGCTTCAATGATATCTCCCTCTTTAATATCATTATATTTTTCAATTTGAATTCCACATTCAAATCCCTTAGAAACTTCTTTTGCATCATCTTTAAATCTCTTAAGTGATGCTAATTTTCCTTCATGTATAACAACATTGTCACGAAGTACTCTAACACCTGCATTTCTTTCAAGTTTACCATCTAATACATATGCCCCACCGATTGTTCCAACATTAGAAATTTTAAATGTCTGCCTAATTTCAGCATTTCCAATAACTTTTTCTTGATATTTAGGAGCAAGCATTCCTTTCATTGCAGATTGAACATCATCTATTGCTTGATATATAACTGAATATTGTTTTATTTCTATTCCATCTTTTTCTGCTATTGCTTTTGCATTTGGCATTGGTCTAACATTAAATGCAATTATAATTGCATTAGATACTTTTGCAAGTGTAACATCTGTTTCTGTAACTGCACCTGTAGCTGAATGTATAACTTTTACTTTTACTTCTTCATTAGTTAATTTTTCCATTGATTGTTTTAAAGCTTCTGCAGAACCTTGAACATCTGCTTTTATTATTAAATTTAGAATTTTAAGATTTTCTTCTTCCATTTTGCTAAATAGATTATCCAATGTTACTTTTGATGATGCACTTATAGCATTTTCTCTTTCTTGACGTTTTCTTTTTTCTATTAAATGTTTTGCTGTTTTTTCATCTTTAACTTCATAGAATATATCTCCCGCTTGTGGAACTTCTGTTAATCCCATTATTTCAACTGGTGTAGATGGTCCAGCCTTTTTTATTTTTTTGCCCTTTTCATCTACCATACTTCTGATTCTACCTATTGAAGAACCAACAACAACTGTATCTCCAACATCAAGTGTTCCTCTTTGTACAAGTATTGAAGCTATAGCTCCTCTATTTTTATCTAGTTTTGCTTCTATAACAACACCTTTTGCTTGTTTATGTGGATTTGCTTTTAATTCTAATATATCTGCTTCTAATAATACCATTTCTAATAATTGATCAATATTTGTATGATTTTTAGCAGAAATTGGCACAAATATAGTATCTCCGCCCCACTCTTCTGGTACTAATTCATAATTCATAAGTTCTTGTTTTACTCTATCTATATTTGCATCAGGTAAATCTATTTTATTAATTGCAACAATAATTGGAATTCCTGCAGATTTTGCGTGATTTATTGCTTCAACAGTCTGAGGCATTACTCCATCATTTGCAGCTACAACTAGTATAGCAATATCTGTAATTTGTGCTCCTCTTGCTCTCATTGCTGTAAAAGCTTCATGTCCTGGTGTATCTAAAAATGTAATTTCTCTATCATTTATTTTTACTTTATATGCTCCTATATGTTGTGTAATTCCACCAGCTTCTCCTTCAATTACATTTGTCTTTTTAACAGCATCTAATAATGATGTTTTTCCATGATCTACGTGTCCCATTACAACAACTACTGGTGGACGTGGTTCTAAATCTTCTTCTCTATCTTCTGAGTCATCAAACAATATATCTTCTTCTGTTATTGTTTCCTTTTTATTTACTTTCACTCCAAATTCATCTGCTATTAAAGAAGCTGTATCAAAATCTATTTCATTATTAATTGTTGCCATAACTCCATAATTTAACAATTTTTTAATTACTTCTGCAGTTGTTTTCTTTAATTCTGCAGCAAAATCTTTGACTGTAATATTATCTGGAATAGTTATTTCTTCTAATTTAAAGATTTTTTGTTTATTTCTATTTTCATCATCTTTATTAGCCTTTTTCTTACCTTTTTTACCTCTTTGTGTAGTTAAATCATAATAATCTAACATTCCACCTTCAGAATCTTCAAACATATTAGATAATTGGTCTGTTCTTTTTAGTCCTTTTAATTTATGCTCATTGATTTCGCCATCCATATTATTTCTTCTTGATTTACTAGATTTTTTATTTGTTTTTACTTCATTAAATCTATTATTTTCTTTTTGTTTATCAATAGATTTGTTATATTCTCTTGTTGGTTCTTTTTCTATTGTTTCAACAGCCATAATATCTTTAATATTTTTCTCTATTCCTTTTTTATCTAAGGGTTTTTTATTATTATTATTTCCAAATCCTGTATTTTGATAATTTTTATTTTCAAATTTGTTTTTATTGTCAAATCTATTCTTGTTTTCAAATTTATTTTCACTATCAAATCTATTTCCACTGTTTTTATTAAATTTATTTTGATTTTTATAATTGTTATTTCTATCACCAAATGGTCTATTGTTATTTGAAACTTTATTAAAAGGCTTATAAGAATTATTTGCATTATTATAAATATTATTATTGTTTTTGTATTCACTCATATTGTTATTATTTGAATTGCTAATATTTTTGTCAAAAGTCTTATGCTCATTTCTATCAGAACTTTTATTGATAGTTTTCTCATTATTTAATTTGTTATTATTTTCTATGTTTTCAATCTTTTTTTCTTCCTTTTTTTCTTCTTTTGTTTCAGTTTTTATCTCTATTTTTGGATTTGTCTCTTGTTTCACGATTTGTGTTTTTATTTCTACTTTCATTTCAACATCCTTTTTATTTTCTTCAACTTTCTTGACTGATTTTTCTTCTTTTTTTGTACCAAATAATTCATCAAATGTCATTGGCTTAGATGGTTTATTCCTATAAACAATATTAAAATTTTTATTTTTTCTTTCTACAAATCCAACTTCATTTTTCTTATTCTCATTTGCTTTTTCTGAATCATCTATTTTTTTATTTTCATCTTCAACAATAACTTCTCTTCTTATGATTACTGGTGTAGATTCTTTTTCTTTGTTATCTATTGTTTTTTTGCTTTCTTTTTTACTTAAATTATTTTTCAAGTTTATTTTTTTTGCTTCATTTCTTATTTTTTCAGCATCTTCTTCACTTATGGCACTTAAATGATTTTTTACATCTATTTTTAAGTTGATTGCTAAATCAACAATGTCTTTACTTGGTATACTTAATTCTTTTGCAATATCATAAAGTTTTATTCTACCCAATAACCTCACCCCCAATTTTATTTTTTATAATTTCTTCTACTTTCATATATATTTCTTCATCAATTTTTGTATCTAATGATTTTTCTAATTTTTTTGTTTTTTTAGCTTTTTCTAAACAATCCATATTATAACAAATATACGCCCCTCTTCCAGATTCTTTTCCTTTTTCATCAATTCTTACAATATTTTCTTTGTTTTTAACAATTCTTAATAACTCATTTTTGTTTTTCTGCGTTCTACAGATAACACAGCTTCTTTGTGGTATGTTTTTCAATTCCGCCCTCCTAAATTATTATTTCATTTAATTTAAGTTTATTTTTTTGTTTCATCATTATCTTCACTTGCATTGTTTTCAATATTTGCTTCTTCAGCTCTTTTTGCTAATATTTCTCTAAATTGACTTTCTGTTTTTATATCTATTTTCCATCCAATAAGTCCAGTTAATTTTGCAGCCAATCTTACATTCTGACCAGATTTTCCAATTGCTAATGATAATTGATTATCTGGAACAATTACTTGTGCAAATTTTTCTTCTTCTTTTATATCAACTGCCATAATTTGTGCTGGTAATAATGTTGATGCTAAATATGTACGCATATCTGGGCTCCATTCTATAACATCTATTTTTTCACCATTTAGTTCATTTATTACATTTTGTATACGTATACCTTTTTGACCTACACAAGATCCTACTGGGTCTATATTTTCATTTTGAGAATATACTGCAACTTTACATCTTTGTCCTGGATCTCTGGCAATACTTTTTATTTCTATAAGTCCCTCATATATTTCTGGTATTTCGAATTCTAATAACTTTCTTACAAAATCTGGGTGTGTTCTTGATACTACTGCTTGTGGAATTCCTTTTTCTCCTCTTTCTACATCTACAACATATGCTTTTATTTTATCATTTACTTTATAATGTTCAGTAGGAATTTGATCTTTTGATAACATAACTCCTTCTAATCTTCCTAAATCTAGAACAACTATATGACTGTCTGCTTTTTGAACTAATCCTGTAACAATTTCTCCTTTTCTTTCATTATATTCATTAAAAATCATATTTCTTTCTGTTTCTCTTAATTTTTGAATGATAACTTGTTTTGCTGTTTGTGCAGCAATTCTACCAAAATCTCTTGGAACAATTTCTACTTCAACACTATCTCCTATATTTAATTCTTTATTGATTTTTCTTGCATCTTCTAAGCTAATTTCTAACGCATCATCATTTGCTCTTTCCATAACTTCTTTTATAGCATATACATGTGTTGCACCTGTTTTTTCATCCATTTTTACATCCACATTATCTAATGCATCAAAATTTCTTTTATATGCAGTAATTAATGCCGTTCTTATAGATTCTAGAAGTTCCTCCTTTTTTATTCCTTTTTCTTTTTCTAATTGTTCTAAAGCGATTACTAATTCTTTGTTATCAATTGCTTTCATTTTTTAATCAATCCTTTCCTATTTTTATATATTATTCCAATCATATATTGTTTTTATTTTTGTTATATTTTTTCTATCAATTTTAATTATTCCATTTTCTTCAATAAATATTTCTTCTTGATTAAATGATTTTAATATTCCTTCATATTCTTTTTTTCCGTTTTCATCTTTTTTGAAAAGTTTTACATCAACTCTTTTTCCTATGTTTTGCTCAAAATGTTTGTCTTTTTTTAAATTTCTTTCTATTCCTGGTGAGGATACTTCTAAAAAGTATTGTTCTTTTATAAAGTCTGCTTTATCTAGCAAATCATTTATTTCATTACTTACTTTTTCACAGTCATTTAGGTCTATTCCAGTTTCTTTATCTATATAAATTCTTAAATAATATTCTGCTCCTTCTTTAAGATATTCAACTTCATATAAATAATATCCTAAACTTTCTATTTTTTCTTTTAATAAGCTTTCTACCTTTTCTTCTATTTTTGCCATAAAAAAATTCCTTTCTCCCTCTAGGATTTCCATAATAATAAAAGTGATTTTTTATATTGTGCTTTTAGGTGTTCAAAAAGATTTTTGTTAAAATTATTTTTACATATGTTTAAAGAGTAGGATTTGCTCCTACTCTTCTGTGTTCTTATTTTGTACGTTAATATTATACCCCATTTTCCCAAATAATGCAAGGGTTTTTAGGAATTTTTAAATATTTTGCATACAAATTTTATTTAATTTCATCAATTAGTATTATTTTTCACTTGTGTAAATAATTTTTGACATTTTTAACTATTAATTAAATTTCTTTATAAATTTATTTTACTATTGCTTTTCTACCTGGATATTGTGCAATATTTCCTAATTGATGTTCAATATTTAATAATCTATTGTATTTTGCAACTCTATCTGTTCTACATGGTGCACCTGTTTTGATTTGTCCTGCATTTGTAGCAACAGCAACATCTGCAAGTGTTGTATCTTCTGTTTCACCACTTCTGTGAGAAACTACAGCTGTCATTCCATGTTTATTTGCTAATTCAATAGCATCTAATGTTTCTGTTAATGTTCCTATTTGGTTTAATTTGATTAATATACTATTTGTTACTCCTAAATCAATTCCTTTTTGTAATCTCTTCATATTTGTAACAAATAAATCATCACCAACTAATTGGATTCTTGATCCCAATCTATCTGTTAATTTTTTCCATCCTTCCCAATCTTCTTCAGCTAATCCATCTTCAATTGAGATTATAGGATATCTGTTTACTAAATCTTCTAAGAAATCTATCATTTCATCTTCAGTTTTTGTAACTCCTATTTTCCAGAAATGATATTGTCCTTCTTTTCCTATTTTTTTAGCTTCATCATACATTTCTGTTGCAGCAACATCTAATGCTAAAGCAACTTCTTCTCCTGGTTTATATCCAGCTTTTTCAATTGCTTCCATTATTAATTGAAGAGCTTCATCTTCATCTTTTACATTTGGTGCAAATCCACCTTCATCTCCTACACCTGTTCCTAATCCTTTTGATTTTAAAACAGATTTTAAGTTATGATATATTTCAGCACACATACGTAAACATTCAGCAAATGTTTTTGCACCAACTGGCATAATCATAAATTCTTGTACGCTTAGTGTTGAATCAGCATGTTTTCCACCATTCATGATGTTCATCATTGGAACTGGCATAACTTTTGCATTTGGTCCTCCAATATAGTTATATAATTCCATTCCTAATGATGCTGCAGCAGCTTTAGCACAAGCTAAAGATACACCTAATGTGGCATTTGCTCCTAAAACACCTTTGTTTTCTGTTCCATCTAATTCTATTAACATTTTGTCTATTCCAGCTTGGTCATATACATTCATTCCTTCTAGTTTTGGTGCTATTACACTATTTACATTTTCAACAGCTTTTAAAACACCTTTTCCTAAATATCTACTTTTATCTCCATCTCTTAATTCAACAGCTTCAAAACTTCCTGTTGATGCTCCTGATGGTACCATTGCAACACCATGAGATCCATCTAATGTTGTAACTTCAACTTGTACTGTTGGATTTCCTCTTGAATCTAAAACTTCAATAGCTTCTACACTTTCAATTTCTAAATAATCTTTCATAAAAACCTCCATTTGAGCAATTTAATGCTCTAATAATATTTATATATAAACCTCTATAATTGTATAAGATTTTGCTTAATATGAAAATTATATTTAAATTTCAAATTATAAAATCAAACAATTTTCATAAAGTTCCTATGCAAAGATAATAGAGGAATATTAGCACTTTAAATTTTTTGGCTTAAAATTTGATTAACAATCTTTTTATTTTCTTCTCGTTCTACTAAATAATCTACTCTTTCATCTTTAGTAATATCTGTTGTATCATACTTAACAACATTTACTTGTCTTTTTAAATAAATACCTGTCATATATGTTTCACTTTTCATATGATCATTTTCATTTAAATTAATTAAGTACTTTTTATATGCTTTATTTTCTTTTTTACCACATGGTTCAATATTCAAATACTTTTTTCTCCAAAAAATATGATGGTCATAGTATTCTTCTTGCCCTCCTAATAAATTATCATAATTAAATTCATATGTAATTCTTTCATTTTTGATAGAAATTGTTATATTTGACCATGGTCTTTGCCCTGATTTTTTAAATTCTTCCCTTAAATCTTTTATTTCATCATATAAAAGTTCTACAAGTTTTAAATATTCTTCTTCCTCTATGTTATATTTATTTGGGACTTCATATACATTTATGTATTTTCTCTTTAAAATTCCTTTAGGCATAAAATAAAAATACATTTCTCCTATTTGAATTTTACCAAGTCTTTCTATAATTGATGAATATAAATGTAATTCGTCCCATTTTCCAGGTACAATGTAAAAAAGCTTTTTCTGTATATTTTCATATATTTCTTTTATTTTTTTTGTATTATTAATCACTTTTATTCACCTTTATTTTTATAACTTATTATTCATTATTGTGCTTTTTAAAATTAACTTTATTTTTCTAAAATACTTTCACCTGTCATTTCTTTAGGTTGTTCAATTCCTAATAGTTCTAACATTGTTGGTGCTAAATCTGCTAATTTTCCAGATTTAACTTTTAAATTTTCTTCTTTTGTAACAAGTATTAGTGGAACTGGATTAGTTGTATGTGCAGTATGTGGTTCACCAGTTTTATAATCTATCATCTGCTCACAATTTCCATGGTCAGCAGTGATTAATAATGTTCCATCATGTTCTAATATTGCATCAACTACTTTTTGAACACATTCATCTATTGTTTCTACAGCTTTTATTGCTGCTGGTAAACTTCCTGTGTGTCCAACCATATCTGGATTTGCATAATTTAATATAATTGCATTATACTTATCTAAATTAATTGCTTCTACAACTTTTTCTGTTACAATATATGCACTCATTTCTGGTTGTAAATCATATGTTGCAACTTTTGGTGATGGTACTAATATTCTATCTTCACCCGGATATTGTTTTTCTTCTCCTCCATTAAAGAAAAATGTAACATGAGCATATTTTTCTGTTTCTGCAATTCTTAATTGAGTTAATCCATGTTTACTTATAACTTCTCCAAATGTGTTAACTAATGGCTCTTTTTTAAATGCAATTTTTACATTTGGCATTGTTTCATCATAACTTGTAAAACATACAAAATATGTGTGTATTTTTTCTGTTTCAAATTCATTAAAATCTGGGTCAACTATTGCTCTAGTTATTTCTCTTGCTCTATCAGGTCTAAAATTAAAGAATATTATAGAATCATTTTCTTCAATCTTAGCTATTGGTACATCATTATTTACAATAACTGTTGGCTCAACAAATTCGTCAAATACTTCTTTTTGGTAAGAATTTTCTATTGCTATTGTTGCAGAAGTAGCTTTATTTCCTTCTCCTCTAACTAATGCATCATAACATTTCTTAATTCTGTCCCATCTTTTATCTCTATCCATTGCATAATATCTTCCAGATATACTTGCAATTTTTCCTAGTTTTTTTTCTTTCATCTTATCTTCTAATTGTGTGATATATCCTTCTGCTGATGCTGGTGGAGTATCTCTTCCATCTAAAAAGCAATGAACATATACATTTTCAAAATCTCTTCTTTTCGCCATTTCTAATAATCCATATAAATGTCTTATATGGCTATGAACACCACCATCAGATAATAGTCCTAATATGTGTAATTTCGAATTGTGTTTTTTACAATTTTCTATTGCTTCTATAAATTCAGGAATTGCAAAAAAATCTCCATCTTCAATTGATTTTGTTATTTTGGTTAATTCTTGATATACAATTCTACCTGCTCCAATATTAGTATGTCCTACTTCTGAATTCCCCATTTGTCCATCTGGTAATCCAACTTTTAATCCACTTGTATACATAATAGTATTTGGATATTTTTTCATTAGTCTATCTATATTAGGTGTTTTAGCAAGTTTTGCTGCATTACCATCTGTATTATCATTAATACCAAAACCATCTAATATCATTAGCATTACTGGCTTTTTTTCCATTTTTTTCATTCCTTTCCTTATGTTATTTGTCAAAATTAACAATTTTACTAAACTCGTCAGGTTTTAAGCTTGCACCACCTACAAGTCCACCATCAATATCTGACATCTCAAATAGTTCTTTTGCATTTGAAGCTTTTACACTACCACCATATTGTATTATTATTTCATCAGCCTCTTTTTGACTGTACATTTTGGCAATCTTTTTTCTAATTTGTGCAATTGTTTCATTTGCTTCCTCTTTTGTAGCTGTTTTTCCAGTTCCTATTGCCCAAATTGGTTCATAAGCAATTATTATTTTACTTAAATCTTCTAAATTAAGTCCTTCAAATGCTTTTTCAACTTGATTTGTAACAATCTCTTCTGTTTTTCCATTTTCTCTTTGTTCTAAAGTTTCTCCAACACAAACAATTGGTTTTAAACCTACAGCAAGAGCTGATTTTATTTTTTTATTAACAGTTTCATCTGTTTCTGCAAAATATTGTCTTCTCTCAGAATGTCCTATTATAACATACTCTGTACCAATAGATTTTAACATTTGTGCAGATACTTCTCCAGTATATGCTCCTTTTTCTTCCCAATGCATATTTTGAGCCCCAATTTTTATGTTTGTTCCTTGTACATGTAAAAGTGCATAAAATAAATCTGTAAAAGGAACACATAATATTACTTCATTTTTTGTATCTTTTACAAGTGGTGCAAATTGTTCAATAAAATTGATAGTCTCATTTGGAAGCATATTCATCTTCCAATTTCCAGCAATTACTTTTTTTCTCAATATTAACACATCCTCTCTTTTAAAATTATATAGATAAAGTTTTATATGCTTTATTTTCTATCTTTTTTTCAATTATTTGAAGTAATGCATATTTAGATTTATCTGTATAATTATTTATAAAAACATAGTCAAATTGCATTTGCAAGTTTTTATTATTTTTGTATTCTTTGATATGTTCTTCAATTTCATATAATCTATTTTGTTCTACTTGTAAAGGTAAATTTCTTTTATGCAATTCTTTTTTTGCTCTTTCTATTTCATTTGGAATTATATAAATTGAAAATACATCTTGTGCATGTTTTTTAAATTCATATATTGTATTATAATGCACTTCTGTAACTTGGTTTTCAAAAGATTCTAATTTTTCCCTTCTATATCCATATTTTGCCCCAAGAAATTCAAAATTAACTAGTATTTCTTTATTTTTAACCAATTCATCAAATCTTTCTTCAGTAACAAATTCTTTATCTATTCCATCAATTTCATTTTCTCTTTTTGGTCTTGTTGTTGTAATAGCTAAATTTTTAAAATTTAGTTCTTCTGATATTGCATTTTTAAAAAAAGACTTTCCTATTCCTGTTATTCCAGATAATGTTACTATCATGTTTTATTTCATTCCTTTCATAGCGGATTATTAAACTGCAAAATATCTAGTATCTTTGTACTTCTTGTTTATTTTTATTATAATAAACGTTTCTAACTTTCTCAAATATTTTTTCATAATCAAAATTTTTTGGAAATTTTGTTCTTCCACTTTTTATTAGTTCAAATGTTTCTTCTAAGGGAAGCCATACATATTTTTTAATTTCTTCTTCTTGAATTGTAACTGCTGACGAATTTCTCTTTAAGCAAAAAAAAGTAATAAAGAAATTTTTTATTTTATTAGAACTTTCAAAACCAAGAGGAACTCCTTTAGGAGTTATTTTTACAACATTCATTGCCTCTTCAACTCCAATTCCAAGCTCCTCTTTTAGTTCTCTTATCATAGCTTGAGTTTCAGTTTCATTATTATCTAAATGACCTGAGCACAAATCATTTTTTCCAGGTGTAAGTCCTTTATTTGCTCTCACTTCAATTAGAACTTCTCCCTTTTCATTAATGACAAAACATGTAACACCATTAAGCCAATCATTTTCACTTAAGTATTTTTCTTCTTTTTTATCTATTGTTTTTTTATAGTTTCCATTTTTATCATAAACTCTGTACTGCACTGATTGTACTCTAGGTACTTTTATATTTTCCATTTTTGATAAACTGCCTTTCCATATATACTCAAACTATTTAAAACAAATATTTAAAATTTATTTATCGATTAAACATTCTATTCCTGGTAATTTTTTTCCTTCTAAAAATTCTAGAGAAGCTCCTCCACCAGTAGAAACATGTGTCATTTTATCAGCTAAACCAGCTTTTTGTACAGCAGCAGCTGTATCGCCTCCACCAATAATTGTTGTTGCATCTAATTCAGATAAAACTTTTGCTAAAGAATTTGTTCCTGTTGCGAATAAATCAAATTCAGCAACACCAACAGTTCCATTCCATATTACTGTTTTTGCTTTTTTCAATTCTTCTGTATAAAGTTCTATTGTTTTTGGACCAATATCTAAACCTTCCCATCCTTCTGGTATAGAATCTCTATCAACAACCATTGTTTCAGTATTTGCTGAAAATTCTTTTCCTAGTTTATTATCTATTGGTAATAACATTTTTACATTTTTTGCTTTTGCTTTTTCCATTAATTCTTTTGCTAAATCAATTTTATCATCTTCACAAATTGAATTACCAACAGAATATCCTAAAGCTTTGAAAAATGTATAAGCCATTCCACCACCAATTAATAATACATCTACTTTTTCTAATAAACTATCTATAACAGCTATTTTGTCAGATACTTTTGATCCTCCTAAAATAGATACAAAAGGTCTTTCTGGGTTTTCTAATGTTTCTCCTAAGAATTTTAATTCTTTTTCAATCAAAAATCCTGAAACAGCTGGTAAATAATGTGCAACTCCTTCTGTTGATGCATGTGCTCTATGTGCTGTACCAAATGCATCATTTACAAATACTTCTCCAAAGTTTGCAAGTTGTTTAGCAAATTCTGGGTCATTATCTGTTTCTTCTTTATGGAATCTTACATTTTCAAGTAACATTACTTGTCCAGGTTGTAAATTTTCAGCTAATCTTTTTGCATCTTCTCCTATTACATCTTTTGCCATTAAAACTTCTTGTCCTAATTGTTTTGAAAGTTCAACAGCTACTGGTGCAAGAGAAAACTCCTTTTTAAATTCTCCCTTTGGTCTTCCTAAATGTGAAGATAGTACTATTTTACATCCTTGTTCTATTAAATATTTTATTGTTGGAATAGCTGCAACAATTCTTCTGTTATCTGTTATATTTTGGTTTTCATCCATAGGGACATTAAAATCACATCTAACAAATACTCTCTTTCCACTTAAATCAATATCTCTAATTGTTTTTTTACTCATATAAAAACTCTTTCCTTTCTAAGGTAATGTGTGAAAGTATTTTCTTTCACACAAAATTATCTTTTTAACCTTTTATTGAATTTACTCTATAGTTTTGAGATTTTATTTATGATCAACTTTATACATATAACAAGCTAAATCAACTAATTTGTTTGAATATCCCCATTCATTATCATACCATGCAACTAATTTAACAAATGTATCTGTTAACATTATTCCTGCTGTTGCATCAAATATAGATGTATGTGGATCACTTAAGAAATCTGAAGATACAACTGGTTCATCTGTATATTCTACAATTCCTTTTAATTCATTTTCAGAAGCTCTTTTTACAGCTGCACATATTTCTTCATATGTTGTTGGTCTTTCTAGATTACATGTTAAATCTACAACAGAAACATCAACTGTTGGAACTCTGAATGACATACCTGTTAATTTTCCATTTAATGTTGGTATAACTTTTCCAACAGCTTTTGCAGCTCCTGTTGATGATGGAATAATATTTGCAGATGCTGCACGACCACCTCTCCAGTCTTTTTTAGAAGCTCCATCAACTGTTTTTTGTGTTGCAGTTGTTGAGTGAACTGTTGTCATTAATCCTTCTTTAATTCCAAAATTATCATTTATTATTTTTGCTAAAGGTGCTAAACAGTTTGTTGTACATGATGCATTTGAAACAATATTCATATCTGTTGTATATGTTTCATTATTTACTCCCATTACAAACATTGGAGCATCTTTTGATGGTGCACTTATTAGAACTTTTTTAGCTCCTGCATCTAAATGTGCTTGTGCCTTTTCCATTGTTGTAAATACACCTGAACATTCTAATACATACTCTACTCCTAATTCTCCCCAAGGAATATTTTTTGGATCCATTTCATTAAATACTTTTATTACTTTTCCATTTGCTACTAAATTTCCTTCTTTTTCTTCTACTGTTCCTTTAAATCTTCCATGTACAGTATCGAATTTTGTCATATATGCCATATAATCTGCTGTTATAAATGGGTCATTTACTGCTACAATTTCAACCTCCTCTTTTCCTAATGCTGCTTGGAATGCTAGTTTTCCTATTCTTCCAAATCCATTAATTCCTACTTTAACTGACATAATATTTCCTCCTTTTTGAAATTAGTTAAATGTTTTTTCTTATAGTGTTTTAAAAGACTAATTTCCTTTTTATCTATTATTTACCTTTTTAGGCAACTTTATTCTATAACAAAAAGTCCTAATTTTCAAGTGTTATTTTAAAATTTTTGTGAATTTCTTACAAAGATATAGTTTTTTAATATTTTTAATATAAAAATTTTTTATATTAAGTTCTATTTAATTTGTTCTTGTGCCATTTATACAAAGTACAATCTTACTTTTTCATACAAATAAATTCAATGTATATTTTTTTTAGTTTTTATTATAATAATTTATATATATTTTTCGAGAAAGGATTGTGTTTAAATATGGATATTAATAAAAAAGTTTTAAATGAAATTAGCAAAGGCTCTAAAATGGGAATGGATGCTATTAAGTTTGTTTCTGATAAAGTTTCAGATAGTAGATTTCAAAATGTTTTAAATGTTGAATATGGAAAATATAAAAATATTTTTGAGAGAGTTGATCAAATTTATCCAAATTATGATAAAACAGATGATCCAGAAGAAACTAGTGCAATGAATAAAATGATGACTTGGTATGGTGTTCAAATGAAAACTATGACAGATAAAAGTAATTCTAAAATTTCTGAACTTTTACTTCAAGGTACTAATATGGGTATTATCGAAGGTAGAAGACTTCTTAATAATAATCCAAGTGTTGATAATAAGGTTAAACAAATTTTGAATGATTTTGTTACTATGCAAGAAGATAGTGTTGAAACTTTGAAAAAATATTTATAAATTTATAATTAGTAGCAAAAAGGACTCAAGCAATTGCAAGAGTCCTTTTTGTTAGAATTACTTATACATTATTAGTTTCTGCATAAGTATTTTGATATGCCCTAAACATTTGGTATAGTTCTTCTCCGTGAACTGTTTCTTTTTCCAAAAGAAGTTTAGCAAGTTCATCTACAAAAATGCTATGTTTTTGCAAAATACGAGTTGCTTGTTTTTCTGATTCACAAAGCAGTTCCTTTGTCCTTTTGCCCAAAAGGAAAGAGTATTCACCAGAATCAAGGTATTCTCTATACTCACCTTCCATAGAAATTGGACCAATAACATCATCCATTCCATAGGAAACTAACATTTTTGTGACAATGTCTGTGGCTCGCTTTAAATCATTGCTTGCACCTGTAGAAATATCTTTAATAAAAATTTTTTCAGCAGCTCTTCCTCCAAGTAAAGATACAACTTCTGCTAGAAGTTCTGTTTTGCTAATGAAATTTTTATCTTCAGCTGTTTCGTACCAAGTGTATCCTCCAGCATCTCCGGCACCAATAATAGAAATTTCTTTTACACTTTTTTGAGTTTTCATAAAAAGACTAACAACTGCATGTCCAGACTCGTGATAAGCTATAAGTTTACGCTCTTTTTCACTTAAAATCTGTCCACTTTTTTGAAGTCCTACAACTATTTTTTTCAGTGCAGAATTAATGTCTGATTTAGAAATTTTTTCATGCATGTTTCTAACAGCCATAATTGATGCTTCATTTAGTAAATTTGCAAGTTGTGCACCAGAAAAACCAGAAGTATTATGTGCAATTTTTTTAAAGTCCACACTATCATCAATTTTTTTGTTTCTAGAATGAATTATTAAGATTTCTTCTCTGCCTTTTACATCAGGCAAATGAACTAAAATATGCCTATCAAACCTTCCTGGTCTTAATAATGCTCTATCTAAGCTATTTGCCCGATTTGTTGCTGCAACAACAACAATTCCTTCTGTATTTTTTGTCTCAAAACCATCCATTTCTATCAAAAGTTGTTCCAGAGTTTGGTTATGTTCAACAGAATTAGAATCCTCTATTCGTTCTGAACCTATAGCATCAATTTCATCAATAAAAATGATACATGGTGCTTCTCTTCTGGCTTGATCAAATAATGTTCTAATTCTTTGTGCACCAACTCCTACATATTTTTCTACAAATTCTGCCCCAGATGCATGTATAAATGCAACTCCTGCTTCTCCAGCTAATGCCTTTGCTAGAAGTGTTTTACCTGTACCCGGTGCACCAGAAAGTAATATACCTTTCGGAATTTTAGCTCCCATTTCTTGATATTTTTCAGGATTTTTTAAAAAGTCTACAACCTCCTCAAGCTCAAATTTTTCTTCATCAAGTCCTGCAACGTCACAGAATTTTACATTGCTTTTGGATTGTTCTGTTTTTGTTTCTTTTACTTGTGTAATTTCAACTCTTGGCAATGTATTTTGTTGATTGTTATAACTCTCACATTGCTTAGTATCGTTCTTATCTTCTTTTTTTGTTTTGAAAAAATTATTTACATATGCAATAAGAAGTATAATTAATACTATTGCCAATACACATGATATGTCAGAAATAAAGTTAAATATAGAATAATCATTATCTATTTTATTAATTTTGATTTCTTGTCCATTTTCAATTTTTTCTTGAATAAACTCATAAAAAACACCTTGATTAAAAAGAGTTACTTCATATTCTTTTCCTGTTTTGGCTTTTAGTCTGACTTCTTCTGAATTATTTATATAAAAGGTAATTTCAGAAATATCTCCTTTTTGAATCGTGGAAATTGCACTACTATATGACAATTCTTCAATTTGAACATTTTGATAAGATATTTTGTTTTTTATGTTGCAAAAAACAAAAGCAATTAAAATAATAATAAAAATTATAGAACCAATCAACCGCAGATATTGATTTTTATTATTTTTGTTCTGTTTAAACATTTGAGTACCTCCATTTAGTGCATGTTCTATTTTATTTTCAACGTTCGTACCTAGCTATTATACTACAAAATAGCTGCTTTTTCAATAGATAATTCTAAAGAGAAAAAAAGAGAACCGGCACCAATTTACCCGTTCTCTAAATATTCAACATATTCTTCTAAGCACATATTAAGTTCATTCATTTTTTTTGCATGTTCTTCTCCTACATATCTCCAATGCCAAGATTCATATGCTATTTTTGTTATGTCTTCTTTGTCTTTTGGATATCTTAATATAAATCCATAATTTTCTGCATTTTCTAGTAACCATTTATATTCATCTGTATCTGCAAATGTGTTGTCTACATAATTAAAATCTACTGCTAAGCCTAAGTTATGGTCACTACTTCCTGGTTTGTTTATATATTCATCAGTTAATTTTTCTGCTTCTTCTTGAGTTTTTCCTTGTTTTAAATATTTATTTATACTATTTTCATATAATTCTTTTTGCCTTGCAATACTTCTATATGACGATTGTACCCATATACTTGTATGTCCATCTTTTTTCATGTCATTTATCATGTCTTTTAAGTATTTTATTGCTCTTGCATCAAATTGCCTTGTTGAATCAATGTCTGCTAATTCTACTTCAAAGTCTTCAGGTAATATATTGTCATAATTTGCTAATCTTATTCTCCAATCTGTAGAAATATCAGTTGTTGAGCTTGTACCTTCTGTAACTTTTCCAGATGTACTTTCAGTATTTGAACTTGTATTACTACCTGTATTTTGTCCTGATGTGTTTTCTGTTGTTCCAGTTCCTGTACTGCTTGTACTTTGTGTTTGAGTTGTTGAATTTGTATTTTCATCTGCAGCTTCTATATTTTGGTTTGGATTATTTGCACTAACTTGTTCTACATCTTGTCCATCTTTTGGGCTGTTTTTATTTATTATTAAAAATATAATAATTAGTGGAATGGCTATAACAAGAACAACTTTCTTTTTGTTTAATTTTCTTGTTTGACATTTGTACCTATTATTTGAGTGTTTTGCATGATGTCTCGTTTTTTTTCTACTTTTTATATTTTTATTACTAGTGTTTTTATTATTTTCATATTCAGTCCTATCTCTGTAATTTACACTATTTCTATAGCCTCTATTTGTTGAAAAGCTATGGTTATTACTATAACTCTTATTTTTTTTATAACCTTTATCAGATGAAATCTTACGCTTTTTTACATTACTTTTTCTTATATAATTATATTCCTCCATTTTAACTCCTAATTTAAATTAACTAGAGACAAAATTTTATTTATAATATTTTTTTCATCAAGCCCATAGATCTCTTCAAGTTCTTCTACTTTTCCATGTTTTATAAATTCATCAGGATAAGCAAAACATTGTATTTTTATTTTTTCTAACTTATTATCAGATATTAATTCTTTTACTGTTGCTCCTAAGCCATTTATAATTGTTCCATCTTCTATTGTAATAACATTTTTTGTTTTATTTATACTATCAATAAAAGTTTTACTATCAAATGGTTTTAAAAATCTAGCATTTATAACTTCGATATCTATTTTGTCTTGTATTTTTTCAGCTATACTCATAGCTTTTGGTACCATTTTTCCTATCGCAATTATAGAAAGTTTTGGTTTATTTTTTGCTTTTTCCTTATATCCATTTTCTTTTTCAATTTGTGTTATTTGATTTTCTAATTTATCCTTTTCGTCTATTTTCTTTAAAATCTCTGCTCTTCCAAGTTCAATTTTGTCATGTTTTTCAAATTTTGTCTTTGTATCTTCTCCACCACGTGGATATCTAATAACAATAGGTTTATCTAATTTAACTGCATATTCAAGCATATCTTCTAATTCCTTAAAATCTTTTGGTGCCATGATAACTAAGTTCGGAACTAATCTAAAAAAAGCCATATCTAAAGTTCCCTGATGAGTTTCTCCATCAGCACCTACAACACCTGCTCTATCTACACACATTATTACATGTAAATTTTGCATTGCAATATCATGTATTACTTGGTCATATGCCCTTTGATAAAATGATGAATAAATTGGAACAATTGGAATCATTCCTTCTTTAGCCATTCCAGCAGCCATTGTTATTGCATGTTGTTCAGCTATTCCTATATCAAAAAATCTATTTGGAAATTCCTTTTGAAACATTCTTAGCCCTGTTCCATCTTTCATTGAAGCAGTTATTGCTACAATTTTATCATTGCTTTTAGCAAGTTCTACTAATTTTTTTCCAAATACTTTAGAATAATCTGTTTGCTTTTCTTTTTTTGGCTCACCTGTTTCAATAACAAATGGTGATGTGGCATGAAATTTATCAGGATTTTTTTCTGCAATTGAATAACCTTTGCCTTTTTTGGTTAATACATGGATTATTTTAGGTCCTTCTATTTGATTACTCAATCTTAAAATACTTTCTAATTTTTCTATATTATGTCCATCAACAGGGCCTAAATATGTAAAGCCAATATCTTCAAAGAACATTTTATGTACAACAAGTTGTTTAAATGCTCTTTTTATTCTTTGAATAATTTTTACTAATTTATTTCCAATTCCAGGAATAGAACTTAGCCTATTTTTTATTAGCCTATTTGTTTTAGTATATAACTTTTTTGCTCTTAGTTTATCTAAAAATTGATTCATTCCTCCAATATTTTTAGAAATGCTCATTTCATTATCATTTAATATTACTGTTATATTAGTTTTGCTATAACCAGCATCATTTAAAGCTTCTAATGCCATTCCCCCAGTTAAAGCTCCATCTCCTATAACAGCAATACATGTATTTTTCTTACCTTGCAAATCTCTTGCTCTTGCCATGCCTAAAGCTGCTGAAATAGATGTACTACTATGACCTGTATTAAAGCAATCTGATTCAGATTCATTTGTCTTAGGAAATCCTGCTATTCCATTTAATTTTCTAATATTTTTTAATTCTTCTCTTCTCCCTGTAAGAATTTTATGCACATAAGTTTGATGTCCTACATCCCAAACGATTTTATCTTCTGGTACATTGAATACTGAATGTAGTGCAATTGTTAGTTCTACAACCCCTAAATTTGATGATAAATGTCCACCATTTTCAGAAACTACTTCTAATATATATTTTCTTATTTCTTGTGCCAATTCTTTTTTTTGCTTTTGTGTTAGATTTTTCAAATCATTTGGTGAATTTATTTGTTCTAACATATTTTTTCCTTCTTTTAGATTTTCTATAATCATATTTTCCTTATTCAATATTGATTTTTAATTAGATAATAATTATAATTTTATATATAATTTTATTTTAAGCTTAATCTCCTAAACAAATTCCTATATTCCTTGCTGTTTTTACCAAATCATGGTCCATTGTAACTTTTCTAATATTGCTCTCTGCAGTATTTCCAGAAACAGCTCCTATTGTTTTATTGTTTCCAACTACATCTTCCAAAGAAACATAATCTAATTTTCCATTTTTTATAACTGTTAGTACTCCATATTTTTCTTCTAATGCAAGTTCCATAGCTTTTGCTCCATATTTTGTTGATAAAACTCTATCAAAAGCTGTTGGTGTTCCCCCTCTTTGCATATATCCTAATGTTGTGTTTCTAGCTTCTAAACCTGTTAGATGTTCTAATTGTTTTGCTACAATTTGTCCAATTCCTCCAAGTTTTGTATTATCAACACCAGCCCCATTATTTCTTGTATTTTCAATTGTAATTGTTCCACCTTTTGGAGCTGCTCCTTCAGCAACAACAACTATACTAAATCTTTTTCCTTTTGCAATTCTACTATTTATTTTTTCAACAGCTTTATTAATATCATATGGTATTTCTGGTATTAATGCAATATCTGCACCTCCAGCAATAGCTGACTCTAGGGCAATCCATCCTGCATATCTTCCCATTACTTCTAATACCATTATTCTATGATGAGTTTCTCCTGTTGTATGAAGTCTGTCTAAAGCTTCTGCAGCAACAGATACTGCAGTATTATATCCAAATGTAATTTCTGTACAAGCAACATCATTATCAATTGTTTTAGGTACTCCTATTACATTTACTCCCTTTAACGAAAAATCTCTAGCAGATTTTTGTGTACCATCTCCACCTAATGTAAATAAACAATCAAAACCATCTTTTTTTATGTTCTCTACACATACGTCAGACAAGTCTTTATATACAACCTCTCCATTTTCTATAACTTTATAATTAAATACATTGGCATTTGTTGAAGACCCTATTATTGAACCACCTTTTGGAAGTATTCCTGAGGCATGTTCATCATTTGCAGTACTTAATTTTTCAAATTCATTTTTTAATAATCCATTATATCCATCAATAAATCCATAACATTCAACTCCATTATTTTCAGCAGTTTTTACAATTGCTCTAATTACAGCATTAAATCCTGATACATCTCCACCATTTGCTAATATTGCCACCTTTTTTATCATTCGAAAATCCTCCTAACAATATAAATTATTAATTTATTTTAATTATTTCATTTATTTTATTTCAAAATACTTTTATAAGCTATTTTACTAGTCTCTCTGTTTCTTTTGCTATCATAAGTTCTTCATTTGTTGGTACAACATATACTTTAATTTTTGAGTCATTTGCAGAAATTTCCTTTTCTTCTCCCCTCATATTATTTGCTTCTACATCAAGTTTTACACCCATAAATTCAAGTTTTTCGCAAATTCCTCTTCTTATATTTATTTGATTTTCTCCAACTCCACCTGTAAATACAATATAATCAATTCCATTCATTGCAACTCCATATTTTGCAATAAAAGATGCAATCTCATATTTAAATTTTTCCATAGCAATTTTTGCTCTTTCATTATTTCCATAAGATGCAGATTCAATTTCTCTAAAGTCTGGAGCTAGTCCAGAAATTCCTTGTACACCAGATTTTTTATTTAAGATATTTTCAACTTCTTCTGCACTTAAATTTTCTTTTTTCATCATAAATGTAACAACTGATGGATCTAAGTCTCCAGAACGTGTAACCATAGGAATTCCTGCAAGTGGTGTTAATCCCATACTTGTATCAACAGATTTTCCTCCTTCAATTGCACATATACTTGAACCTTGTCCTAAATGACATGTAACAATTTTTAAATCTTCTATTTTCTTTCCAACAATTTCTGCTAATCTTTGTGATACATACATATGTGATGTTCCATGAAATCCATATTTTCTAATTCCATATTTTTTATAATATTCATATGGAATTGGGTAAATATATCTTTCCTTTGGGATTGTTTGATGAAATGCTGTATCAAATACACCAACCATTGGTTTTCCTGGCATAACTTTTTGACATGCTTCTATTCCTATTATTCCAGCAGGATTATGTAATGGTGCTAAATCTATACATTCTTTTAAAACATTAATAACTTCATCTGTAATTACTACAGATTGATTAATTTTTTCTCCTCCATGAACTAGTCTATGTCCAATTGCTGAAATTTCATCTAAACTATCTATTACTTTATACTCTGGATTAAGTAATTGTTTTAAAGTAAAATCAATTGCTTCATCATGAGTTTTGGCTGGATGTTTTATTTCTATTTTATTTCCATTTACTTTATGTGTTATAAAAGCTTCGTCTTCTCCTATTCTTTCATATTTACCAGAAGCTAAAACTTCTTCATTTTCCATATTAATTAATTGATATTTTAGTGATGAACTACCACAATTTAATACTAATATTTTCATTTTTTTATTCCTTTCAAAATTAAATAATCTCATTTCAAATTTTTGTTCTTAATTCTTTATAATATTTAATTTATTCTTGATTAATTTAAGTTTTTATATATAAAATCTTAAATTCTTAAATAATAGAAAAAATAAATATTTTAATAGAAATTTTAAATATTCTTTTTTAATAAAACTTCTTCTGTTTCTTTTGCAATCATTAATTCCTCATTTGTTGGAATAACAAATACTCTAACTCTAGATTGTTCTGAAGATATTTCAGCTTCTTCTCCTCTTACTAGATTTAATTTTCCAGAAATATCAACTCCAAATATTCCAAGTTTTTTACAAATTTCATTTCTAGAATATGGAGATTTTTCTCCAACTCCAGCTGTAAAAACTAGTACGTCTATACCTCCCATTGCAACTGCACATTTTGCAATATATCCTGCAATTGAATAGTGATATGCATCTAGTGCTAGTTTTGCATGTTTACCACCTGCAAGAGCTTCAGCTTCAATGTCTCTAAAATCTACAGAAACCATTGAAATTCCAAATACTCCTGATTCTTTATTTAAAACATTTTCCATCTCATCTACATTTAAATTTTCTTTTTTCATCAAAAATGTAACAACTGATGGATCTAAGTCTCCTGAACGTGTCCCCATTGAAATTCCTCCTAGTGGAGTTAATCCCATACTTGTTTCAACTGATTTTCCATTTTTTATTGCGCAAATACTTGCACCTTGCCCCAAATGACAACTAACAATTTTTAATTCTTTTATATCTTTCTCAATAATTTCAGCAACTCTATATGCCACATATTTGTGTGAAGTTCCATGAAATCCATATTTTCTAATATGATGTTTTTCATAATATTCATATGGAATTGAATAAATGTATTTTTCTTTTGAAATTGTTTGATGAAATGATGTATCAAATATTGCAACCATTGGTTTTTCCGGAAGAATTTTTTTACAAGCTTCTATTCCAAGGATTGCCGCTGGATTATGCAAAGGAGCTAAGCTTGAATTATTTTTTATTCCTTGAATAACTTCATCTGTTATAAATACAGCATCTTTAAAATCTTCTCCTCCATGTACAACTCTATGTCCTATAGCATCTAATTCATTTAGATTTTTAAATATACCATAATGTTCACTTGTTAATCTTTTTATAACAAATTGAATAGCTTTTTCGTGATTTTGTGCAGGATGTTCAAATTTATGTTTTTCTCCATGAACTTTATGTGTTAAAAAAGCTCCTTGTTGTCCAATTCTTTCATAATATCCTTTTACAAGCATTTCACCTGTTTGAGTATCAATCACTTGATATTTTAATGATGAACTACCTGAATTTAAAACTAATATTTTCATGTTTAGTTCTATTCCTTTCTGAATTAAAGTTATTTTTTTTGTTGGGCTTGTACTGCTGTAATTGCAATAACTCCTGCAACATCAAATTCGTTACATCCTCTTGATAAATCATTTACTGGTTTTGCAATTCCTTGGCAAAGTGGACCATATGCTTCTGCCTTTGCTAATCTTTGTGTTAGTTTATATCCTATGTTTCCAGCTCCTAAGTCTGGGAAAATTAAAACATTTGCTTCTCCTTTTAAAGGACTTCCTTTTGCTTTAAATTCAGCAACTTCTGGTACTATAGCCGCATCTAATTGTAATTCTCCATCAACAATTAAGTCTGGTGCTTTTTCTTTTACTAAGCTCGTTGCTTCTATTACTTTTTCTGTTGATGCAGAATGTGCACTTCCATATGTTGAATAAGATAACATAGCCACTTTTGGTTCTTCTCCTACTAATTGCTTAAAACTTTTACTAGAAGATATAGCTATTTCTGAAAGTTTTTCACTATCTGGTTCTTCGTTTAAACCACTATCAGCAAAAATAAATGTACCATTTGCTCCATATTCACAATTTGGAACTACCATTACAAAAAATGCTGAAACCAATTTTGTTTCTGGTGCAGTTTTTAGTATTTGTAATGCTGGTCTTAATGTATCTGCTGTTGAATGTGCAGCTCCAGATACTAATCCATCTGCATCATCTAATTTTACCATCATCATTCCAAAATAAATTGGATCCAAAATAATTTTTTGAGCTTGTTCTAAAGTCATTCCTTTTGCTTTTCTTAATTCATATAATTGATTTGCATAATCTTCAGTTTTTTCTGATTTAGATGGATCTATTATTTTTATTCCATCTAAATCTAAATTATTATCTTTAATTTGTTTTATAACTTCTTGTTCATTACCTACAAGTATTACCTTAGCATATTGTTCTTCTTTTACAATTTTAGCAGCTTTTAATATTCTTATATCTGTTGCTTCTGGTAATACAATTGTTTTTATTTCTTGTTTTGCTCTATTTTTTATTTCATCAATAAAAGACATATTTCTACCTTATTAAATCCTTTCTGTTTGCATATATACAAACTAAATTCAATCTTAAATATATCATATAAAATAGAAAAAAACAATATCTTTTATTACAAATTTAAGAAAAGAGTTGGACTCTGCTTCAATTTAAGCAAAGCCCAACTCTCTTTTTAAAAAAGGGTCAATAATTATAATTGACCTCTAAAAATAATTAAATCTATTAGGATTGTTCATATTATTCATATTCATGTTCATTGTTCCATAAAAACCAGATGTAGAAATTGTAATAAATTTAATTGCATAAATATCACA
The DNA here is from genome assembly GCA_944393385.1 of uncultured Clostridia bacterium. Classification (GTDB taxonomy): domain Bacteria; phylum Bacillota; class Clostridia; order TANB77; family CAG-508; genus CAG-269. The sequence goes on along the minus strand of CALYAA010000007.1, from coordinate 20,933 downwards.
ATATACTATACTATCACTCTCAAGTGACCTTAACAATATGTAACTCGCACCAACATCTTCAAGAATTCCAATTCTATCAACCATATTATTAGTTCCAATCAAAAATTCCACTCTCATCAATCTTCCAATTTGTTCTCTCAAAAATGCAGGTGTATAAATTGAATTTGTTAAAACTTCTGGAGAATTTTGATCTATATTAACATTTCTATTCTCCTTTTTCTCTTGGTTTACACTTTCTTCACCATTTGCCATAATATCACTTTCCTTTCATAAATATTTCACAATAATTATATGTGTATAAGAGAAAAATGTTACTAAAATTTTAAAAATTCATTTTATTAAAAATTGTTTTTGAATTAATTAATGAAATTTTTTAAACAAAAATTAAATCTTTATTATTTCAAAAGTATATATCATGTTGTTTATTACATTTTTAAGTCTGTGCATATTTTTCTGTTGGTCTATAAAAACAATGTTCTCCAAGTCTTGTGTGAATAATTCCTGAACCATTTGCTGGAAAATATGAGCTACATGTTGGTCTAAATGGATTTAAATACCATAAACAGTCTCCAACTTCATTTAATTTGTTTCCTGCTAAAGCCCAATCTGCAATATAATAATGCTCATCTGTTGGATTCATATTATAAATATTTTGAGGATTATATTGCCCTCTAATAGTTTCTCTAGCACAATCATACTGACCTTCTTGAAATATTATATTTCTTAAATTTCCTCCTTGTGATACTCTTGAATATTCTCCCTCTGTTGAATTAACTCTATTAATGATAGATGTTGCAACAGCTTTCATACCATTATCTCCTTCTCCACCCGCTTCACATTGCACAATTCTTGCTAATAATTCTCTGTCTGAATAAGCCATAAAAAACACCCCTTTATATTATATGAAATATTCTTTTAGGAGTGTTTATTTTAATTTATTAAAATCTTTTCTTTATAAACATTATAATCTCTCATAACTTTTCTAACATACATATTCGTTTCTGGAAAAGGAATATTTTCAATATCAGATCCATCTGATTTTATAGTATTTTGAGTAATCCATTTATTAACATTTCCTTGTCCAGCATTATATGCAGCTAAAGCAACTTCTTTATTATTATATTTTTCAAGCAATTGAGAAATGTAAATTGTTCCAATTTCGATATTTATTTCTGGTTCAGTAATATTATCTTTTGTTAAATTTATTCCATATTTATCTGCAATTTCTCTAGCTGTTGCACTCATTATTTGCATAAGTCCTTTAGCATTGCTTTTAGAAACAGCATCTTTATCAAAATTACTTTCAACTTTTATAATTGCATAAATCAATTCTTTTTCTACATTATATTTTTCTGAAAATTCTTCTACATATTCACTATATCCGATTTTATAAATTAATTTTAATAAAAAAGGTTTTACATTTTCTATAAATATGCCAATAATAATTGTAAATATAAATACTGTAATAATTATTTGTATAATTTTTTTAATCAAAATATCCTCCTTTGTAAATTAATTTTTTAAAAGCATTTGTCTCTAACTTCTTGTATTTTTTTATTTATTTCTTTTATATCTATTCCCTTAATATTTTCTTTATCTGAAATCTTATATTTTTCTTTTAATTCTATAATTCTTTTAACACTACGATTGATTCTTCCAATTTTTAATTTTTTTTCTTCCACCATTTTAGTAATTCTTTCAATTGCTTTTTTCTCTTCTTTTTGATTAAAACGGAAAACAATTATATCATTTCCTGCTTGAAATGCTTTTTCAATTGCAAAATTGGCACCATATAAAAATTTTATAGCTTTCATTTTTAAATCATCAGTAAAAATAACACCTTTAAATTTATATTTTCTCCTTACATATTCTATGATGAATTTTCTTGAAAGAGAGGCTGGATAAATTCCTGTTATTTCTTTGATTACTATATGTCCAACTAACAAAGCGTCAGCATTATTTTTAATTGCTTGAAGGAAAGGATATAAATCTTCTTTTTCAATTTGCTTCATACTTCTTTTTGATATAGGCAAAAAACGATGTGAATCTATTTTAGTAACTCCATGACCAGGAAAATGTTTTATAACAGAAACAATTCCGCTTTTTTGCAATTCTTGCATAACAGTTACTCCATATTTAGCGACATCATTTTTGTTATTTCCATAACATCTATCTCCAATCGGATGTTTATCCTCAAATCTTTTAATATCTAATACTGGAGCAAAATTTAAATTAAAACCTGATTTTTTTAAAATTTCTCCTGTAATTTGTCCAGACTTTTTAACATATTCTTCTCCGCCAATTGTTGCTATTGTATTAGCAGGTGGCAAATTTAATAACTCTTTTGGCATCCTATTCACTCTACCACCTTCTTGGTCTATTGCAATAAAAAGTGGTATTTTATTTTCTTTATTTAGATTTTTTAATTCTTTTATTAGTTTAAGCATATCTTGATATGTATTAAAATTTTTTCTGTATAAAATAATTCCACCAATTTTATATTTAGTTATCAATGTCTTTATTCTATCAGTTATATAATTAGTATCCATACCAATCATAAGCATTTGGCCAATTTTCTCTTGAATTGTTAATTTATCTATATTCATAAGTTTTATTCCTTTTTATGATATTATTTTAAGTTTTATTGAAAAAGTGTAATTATTTTTGGTAAAAATATAATTAATCCTATTACCACAGCTCCAATTGCAGAAACTAAAACAGCACTTGCAGCAACATCTTTTACAAATTTAGCTTTTGGATTTATTTCTGGCATAACAACATCAACTAAAGCCTCTAAGGTTGTATTTATTAATTCTTCAGAAATTACAAGAACAAATAAAAAAACACACATTACCCATTCTAATCTTGATATTTTTAATAAAAATCCCATTATTATTACTGCAATCATAATTAATATATGTATTTTTAAATTTTGCTCTCTTTTGAATGCAGATTTAAATCCACAAAATGCATATTTAAAACTATTAATTAACTTTTTTCTCTTTACTCTTACAAATCTTTTTATTGTAGCACCTTTTCTCATATAAAAATTTATTCCTTTCTAATGCTAACATAGTAACGAAAGCAATTTTTTTATAATAATTTCTCAGCTCAAAGGTATATTTAGTTATATAAAAATATATCATATTTTAAACAAAATGTCTATGTTTTTTATTAAATAGTAAATCTAAACTCTATTCTATCAACATTTTAATTTAATAATTTTTTCATCAATTTCAATTATAGAATTATCTGTTATATTTTCAAATAATTTTATCATTTTCGTTTTATCAATTGCTATGCACCCCATTGTTGGTTTCTCTATACTACAATGCAAAAATATTGCACTCCCGCTTTCCAGGAATATTTTGGGGATTTGATTTTATTTCTATTGCATATTCATATTGTTTTGGATATTCTATTAAATGTTCTGCACTTTCCCAATCCTTTTTTACATCAAGAATATTTACTAATTGATTATAATATATAGAATTTACATCATCTACCCAATATAAATTTGAATTTATTTGTAAATATTTCGCGTTTAAAGGAATATGAGCATCTTTTATATTATGCATACCAAACATAATTCCTAACAAGAACTTTCCAATTGGTGTTTTTTGATCTCCCTCTCGTTTATTCCTTGTAAGTCCATTTTTCCCAATAAAAGCGTAAGTATCACATATTTTTATATTATTTTTACATATAACAAATTTAATTTTTTTCTCATCATTAGTTTTATAATTATTTTGATTTATAACAAATTCCATATGTAATTTTTCCTTATTAAAATATTTAGTTTTTTAATTGGATTACCTATAAACCTATTAATCTAGCTTTTAACCTAGCACAATACAAACTTATTTTAATTTTGGTATATTTAACCATTTATTAATTTTAAATTTTGTATTATAATTTCTTTAGAGGTAAAGTTTATGAAATATAATAAAGAATTTTTAGAAATTGTAAAAGATATATTAGACAATGATGAAGTAAAAAAATTGAAACAGTACAAACATCATTATTCTTATACTAGATTAGAACACTGTTTATCTGTCTCATATTATTCTTACATTATTTGCAAATTTTTACATACTGATTACATATCTGTAGCCCGTGCTGGTTTATTACATGATTTATTTTTCTATGACTGTGAAAACAAAGCTACTAGGCCTAAAAATCATATAAAAAATCATCCATCTATATCTTTAAAAAATGCAAAGAAAATATTTGTATTAAATGATAAGGAACAAGATATTATACTAAACCACATGTGGCCAATTACAACACATCCACCAAAATATATAGAAAGTTTTATTGTTACATTTGTAGATAAATATTGTGCACTTAAAGAATGGTCTATTTATTGTGCCTTTAAAACCCAACTTTGCTTTTTATTTCTTGTTTTACAATATCTAAATCTCTATCATTTGCAATATTTATAACATTAATATTGGGATATTTTTCCCTTATTTCATCTGCCATTCTTAAATACTCTCTTTGTTGTTCAATACTATTTTGGGCATCAAAAGTAGATGCACTATATATAGCTTTACCTTCTCTTTTTAATCTAGTATTATATATAGATTCATCTTGCAAATATAAAGTAATATAATATAACTCAAAATCTAGTTTACTAAAATCATCTAACAATTTTTGATATATATCAGAAAAAGAATATTGTTTTTTACCTAATCTACAATAATTTTCTTCTGTGAAAAAAGTTCTATCAAATACTAAATTAATATTTTTATTTTCTAATTTCTTTATATATTCTAATAAATCCATATACATTTCTTCTGATTTTTTTCTTCCAGTTGGAGAACTATCTGCTGTTCCATTTAGCCTATATAAATTTGTGCAACTTAGTGAATATCTAATAAAATCTGTTATTGTTGTTTTACCAGCACCTTGTGGTCCTTCTACTACAATTAGTTTTGAATTTGCCATTTTAAAATCACATCCCTTTAAATTTTATTAGTTATTATTTAATTTCATTAATTTATTTTTGATATTGCAATAATAACCACGATTGTTATATCATATTAAACTAAAAAAATCTACAAAAATAAAGAATATTTTAAAAATATAAATAATAAAATCTCTAATTAATTTTCTTAAAACGAAAACAATTAGTCTGATATAAAATTTATTTTTTAATGTTATACAATATACATAATTTTATTATTTTTAAAATATTTATTCATATTGTCTCTAAAAAATATTTCTCCCTCTTTACGTATAAAATCTTTATACATATATTTTCCTTTTCCTCGTCCAGTCATTAATTCTTTATCAAACAATTTTATTGCATTTGGAAAAGCTTCTGTATTAATAGCATTGTGAACATAACTATATGTCATAAATATTATTTCAAAAAAAGCTTTATTTTTTACTTTTTCACTTAAATTTTCTGATAGATATTTAATTAACTCTAAATATAATATTTTCCAATTATCAACAAAAATAACAGGTGCAATTAATATTCCAATTGGATATTCTGCATCTGCTAATTTATTAATTGCCTGTACTCTTTCTTTAAGTCTGGATGTTCCAAATTCCACCTTATTGATTATTTCTTCTGGATTTACACTCATTCTTATAATTACTTTTTGATTATGATTTAAATTTAGTAAATCATCTACCATATTAAATTTTGTAGGAAATGTTAATTTCCCTTTTTTAGTATTTGCAAAATTTTCAATTGTCCAAACCAGGTTATTTGTAATAGTATTTTCTAATATTAAATCACTATTGCTTCCTATTTCAAAAACTAATTCTTTTTCTGATTTTTCTGAAGTTTTTATTATTTTGTTTAACATTTCTTCTCTGTTTACAAATAATCTTAAATATGCACATTTATTATAACTACATACTAAATAACAATACATACACATTGCTGTACAACCAGAAGATGTATATGGCACAAGAAAATCTGATGTTTTATGATTTTCAGTAAATTTATGTGTTTTTCTTATACCAATAATTAAATTTCTTTTAATATTGGGAAATTCTGAGTTTTGCTTTTTTCTCATTTCTTCAATATTATTATGATTATCAATAATAACCTTTGGAACATCTTTATATTTTTCTAGTAATTCTTTACCTAAAGTATAATTTTCAATTTCTTCTTCACAATATAATGCTTTTGGTTTAAACATTTTTCATCACCAATATTTATATTGTTCATTTTTATAAAAAGTATACCATAAGACTTTTTCATTTTTATAAGTTTGCACTTTGATTATAAATTAAATACAAGTAATTAATAATATGATTATTTTTATAATAAATTCCTTCATATTAATTTTCCGCTAAAATACAATTTTTAGTATAATTTTCTTTTCCAAGTACTGCAATATAAATTTCTTTAATTTTATTTATAATATCTTTATTGCTATGTTTTGTTTCATTAATTGGCAAAATAAATGTTGAAAAATTTCTTCTTCATCAAGTATTTCTATGATTTCTAAAAAACCTTTATTATAAAGATTTTTTATGTGACCAAGTGGTTTTCTTTCATTACTTGGAAATATTTCTTCGTATTTTGAATATAGATTTTTTTCAAATTCATTTATATCTACTTTTATTAATTGCATTTATAATTTATCTCCTATCTTATTAAAATCTCTATTTATTTTTTGACATATCAATTCTTTTTATTCATACAAAAATAACTTAGTATATTGTGCCATTATTTTTACTATATTCTTCAAATGCTTTAATACATTCTTCTCTATCTAATTGTTTTAGATTTATTAAATCTTTATTTTCTCCTTTTAAATATTTATATATAATATCATCTCTAAATCCTATATTTCCAGCGTCTTCTTTTGTGCATCCATAATACACTTCTTTTATATTTGACCATATAATCGCAGATAAACACATTGGGCATGGTTCACATGATGTATATAAAACGTAATTACTTAAGTCATATGTTTTTAATTTTTTACATGCTTCTCTAATTGTGCATATTTCTGCATGTGCTGTTGGGTCTAAATCACATAGAACTCTGTTGTTTCCTTCTGCAATTATGTTTCCTTCTTTATCTGTTATAATTGCTCCAAATGGTCCTCCTTCATTATTTTTGAATCCTTTTATTGACATTTCTTTTGCTATTTTCATATATTCATTCATTTCTTACCTTCTCCTTAATCAAAATTTATTTATATCTTTCTATAATTTTCTTTGCATATGAGCAATCTGCCTTTAATTTTTTATTTTCTTTTTTGGCATTTTCAATAATTATATCAACTAATTTTTTTGCAATTCCTTGACCTTGATATGAGCTTTCAACTTCTGTATGAACAATGTTCCAATATTCTTTTTCTTCAATAAAATCACATTCTCCAATTTGCTTATTATTATCACATGCAATGGCTCTATTTTCTTCTTTAATAAATTGTATTTCAATCATATATTACATTCCTTTCTAGATTTTCTAACTAAAACTTACTTTTTTATTCAACTATATCTTCTCCATTATTCGGATTACATCTTAAATACTTGTTTTCAAATTCAGAATCTTTATACATATCTTTTAAATGTATATATGTATATAATAATGTCCTTATAATTTCTAAATATGTATGGTTAGGTTCATTTCTTAACACCGAAATATGAATTAAATTCTGTGAAAATTGTGGGTAAGTTATTCTTACTAATGAATCTAAGTATTCAAAATTATTTTCCTCATTTGAATATGATTCATTTTTACAATCTAACATAGTTTTAAACAAATCTAAATATAATTTATTTATCATATTTATAATTTCATCATAATTTTGTTGATTAAATAAGTCTTCTGAAAAATTAGTATCCATATTAATTTCCTCCTTAAAATATTTGCTCAATAATTTTTTATAATATATTTCATTTTCTATCTTTTCCTAACATTGCTTTTAGAAATGCTTGTCTCATCCTCCAAGAAAATTTCCCATCATTTTTTATTTTTTCTTCTGGAATTTTTATTAAATATTGTACAGCTGAAGTTATATCTACAAACAACGTTCCTTCTACTTTTTGTTTTCTAGCAATACTTAAAACTATTGCCTTTTGTTTGTCTGTTAAAACACTGTTTGATTTTTTTACAAAAAGTATTTTTTCTTCTTTTTCTACTATTTCATATTTTTCTTTTTCAAGTGATTTTTGAAATATATCAAACATTTCATCATTCATATTTATTATAATTTTAAATTCCTCTTCCATATAATTTTCCATTCCTTTCTTTCTTCACTCAAAGTCATATATAACAATAAAAACCTTGAGATAATTTTTTCAAATCATTTCTCCTAATTCATCAATGAATCTACTTGTATATTTAATTCATTTTTTTGTTTCTTAATAATTTCAAAATCAAATCTTTCACCATTAATAAAATATCCATCAGGAATTTCATATATTTTAATATAATATTTTCCAACTGGCAACTCAAAATCGTATACATCATTATTTGCATCAATATCTTGTATTAACTTATCATTTTCATCATAAATATAATATTTTATTCCGTCCAAGTTTTCACCATTATAATTTTTAAAATTAATGTCTATATGTTCTGAATCAAGATTATATATAATTGACGTTATATCTGAATAAGTTATATCTTCTGTTTCTAAAACAACATATTTTTTCTTATTTTTATTAGTTTGATAAATTTTAGCACGTAAAACATTTGTGTTTGCATGAAGTTTAAATTGTGAAAAAATTTTATCTATACCATCAATTTTTATATAAAAACTATCTCCATTTCTAACATTTTCGAGTTTATTACCATCCTTATCTACAACTTCAGCAGAAGTATTTTCAATAAAACTTTTTACATCTATTTTAACTGTTGGATTAAATTTATCTCCCAACCATTTTTTAGTAATCTCATCTGTACCAGTCTCAACATAATATGGTCCAGACATTGCAATATTATTATTAATTTTTATTTCACTTTTGTCTTTATTTAGAATTGCCCTTAAATTCTCCTCAAAAGGATTTTCAAGTGCATAATTTAATAATTCTTTTGCTTTTAACTTTATGCGTGTTACCATATCTTCATATTGCTCATCACTTGCAATGACATTATCAATGGAAAATTCACCATTTGATATATCTTCATACTGCATATTAGAAACAAATTCATAAACAGCTAATTGTGTTGCAAGATATGCTTCTTCATCACTATTTAACCCCATATCTTCACAAGATTTGTTAGGATAGCCATTTAATAATATTGATGTCATACTACCAGCAGTAAAATGGGAATTTGTAGCCATTTGCCCGGAAGGAATTAAATCATATTTATAAGTAAGTGAATATGCTACTTCATTCCCAATTTTTGTCATTGCAATTTTTAGATAAATTCCATTTAAATCGTCAATCATGTACTTTGTAAGTTCATTTGAATTAATTGTATTAACATCTCCTTCTAATTTTGGTTCTAAGAAATCTGCATTTTGAGGAAGCTGACTATCTTCAAGTTCATTTTGAAATTTAATGATTATAATAAAACCAAATAGAATAACAAAATAGATTACCCACCAAATAATATTTTTTAGTTTATAATTAATTTTATCTTTTTCTTCAAGTTTTTGCATAGTATTTTCTTTGTACATAAATGCTCTAAATGACTTTTTCACTTTATCTATAATATTGCTATTTTTTTGTCCCATATTATTTCCCCTTTTACTTATTAATATCTTTTTATCTAGTTTGTTGGTATTCCTTTTTGCATTCTATGGTCTGTATAAAACTCATCATTTTTTTTCAAAAAATAATTATAACTTATTCTTCCCTCTTTTTCTATTTTATTATCCCATGTTATATCTAGGTTGTACCATTTACCGTAAAGTTCAACCATATTCCATATATGATTTTTTGATTCATCTTCATTACCTATATCTCGAGTAGCAATTGATTTAATACCTAGTTTATCCATAATAAACTTAAACCCATATGAATATCCTGCACAAACAGTATTCCCAGAATCAAATATTGAAACTATAGATTGATAAGAATCTTTTTCCTCATCAGTATAGTCATGATATTGAGATATTTCAATTAATTTGTCATGGACATATTTTATTTTCTTAAAATCATTGTCCTGTTTTTTTGCTTCTTCAATAATTTCATTATATTTAGTTTCAATACGATTTTTTACATTTTTTGCTTCATCCAAAGAATATGAATAATAAAGTTGTATCTTTTTATTTGTGTTTATAGCATTATAATCTGTAATTTTTTTTGGTGCTAAATATGAATCTAGCCAAAATATTTCTGCATGGTCAAGCAATATAGCACTATATACTTCTTGAAATTCTTTAGTAGATATTTCATTTAATTGAGTAGAAAAATCATTTTTAAATTGTAAATATGATTCTTTTATTTCTTCATACAAAATCTGTTGTTCTTCATTTAAAGTTTCTTTCCAATATTCATACACATTTCTACCATCATAAACTGGATAATCATTTATATTTTCATAAGCCATTACTATTTCTGTTTTATCAGCTGCATTGTAAAATACAAACATGTAAATACCTAACACAAGTGAGGCAATACATATAATAATAAACAAAAAATTTATTATCTTTTCTTTCATTTTTAATTCTTCCATTCCTTTAATCTATATTTTATTTTAATTTCTATAGATATTAATTCTTTTTTATCTTTTTGAAATATTCTTAAATTTGAGATTGACATATTTCATCTAAATATAATTCAAAACTTCTCATTCTATTTTAACCTTTCTTAATAAATTTGGGTTTAACTTCACCAGCAAAATAATTCATATATGTACATTCTTTAGTATTTTTATTTTCATCTTTTATAAAACACATGAATTTATCATACATTATAACATATTTTCCTAAGCTTACTTTTTTCTCAGAATTATATCCTACTTTTATTATTATATCTTGATTACTATACTCACATTCTAGTTGTGATATTTTAAATATTTCATTTAACATATTAGCAAAAAAACGAGTTATATTCCATACTGCATATACATTATTGTCATTTATTATTCCATGTGCCTCTACCTTATTTCTAAAAGCAATAAAAAGTTTCATTAAGCCATCATATGATATTTTCTTTCCTTTAATTTCAGTATTTAATATGTAACTGCCTAAATAATCTTTTATTAATATTTTTTCTTCATTTGACAATTCATATTTTCGTTCTCTTAAATTTTCATACAAGATATTATCTGTGTTATTATAGATATTTATTAAAATATTACTGTTCCATTTTGATGGATTGTCTCCAATTCTATATTCATCAATTTTATTTTCACTATATTTTTTGTTATATTTTGCAAATAAATAGTATTCAACAAGCCTTCCAACAACAGTTATATAATTGAAAAATATAAGTGTTGCTTGATATGGAGATTTATTTAAATATGCATTCTTATATAACTCAAGAATAAATTTTTCCTTTGGTACATTATTGAAATTATCTTTATGTCTATTATTAAAATTATATTTGTATATTAGTTCTAAATTCTTTATATATTTTTCATTTCTTTTATCAAGAATATTAATTTGTTTTAATGCTTGCTTATATTTAGATTTATCTATTAAATCTTCAATGTTATTTGCTACAAGATTTTCTACAAATTGTATAACATTTTTTAAATCACATACTTTTATAGCATCTATATATTCATAATCTTTTTTGTTTTGTAAACTCTTTAAATTTTCGATTGCCATAACATGAAAAATATGAGCATTATTTATTGCTTCATTTTCATATATTTCTAATATATTTTTTGAATTTGTTACTTCATGTATTATTGCAATTGTATTGTTTAATATTAAATCTTTTGCTTTTTTATCATATTTTACAATTTCTTGAAATTCTGTTTTTAAATTGATATAAATATTGTCTTTTGATATTTTCCAATCACTCAAATTAAACAAATTAAATGTACTATAAGTTGAATTACCATCAATTAAAATAAATTTAAAATCTGTATTCCCAATTCTTATATCTTTTTTTAGTTTCTTTAATTTTTTTCTTCTATTGTCTTTTTTAGGAATTATAAAATATAGTAAATAAAAAAACATTGTTATAAAAATATAAAAGTAAATATACTTTAGAAATTTTGTATTATAAATTAAATTCCAAGTTAATATCATCACTAGAGTTAATTTAATACTTTCAATTATTATAAAATTTCTTATTATTTTTAGATTTACATCTATTTTATATATTTTTAATATATTTTTTGCTTTTTTATTTTGCTTCAAAAAATCAAAAATATATAAAATATAAATAATATCAACAGAAAAAACAACAAACATTGCCCTAATCCATCCATATAAATTGTTATATAATGAAATGTTACACTGACTTAGCACAATATTTAATCCAATTAGTTCAAATACAAAAATAAAAATAATCAAATACCAATTATTTTTTTCTACTTTTTGTTTCAAATTGTTTCACTCCTTGTCCAACTTAATTACATATATTTTTTTAGATTTTTTTCAATTTCGTTTGGTGTCCATATCTTATCCATGTATTCAGGAATATTTTTGGTAACTTTACGTTTCCCAGTTTCATAATTTAAATATTCTTTAGCTTCTTCATCTTTTAGATTTGTTTGATTATACAAATATGTACATTCACCTTCTTTATATATAGCATAAATGTCATTTGCAAATATATTTTTTATTTTTTCATCTTCTTCTATTGTTACATCTAAACTTTCAAATATTGTAATAAATTCTTTAGTAATTATTAATAAATATTTTACTATTCTTTCTGAAACATCATATGTTATTACACCATGACCTAACAAATTATTTCTTATATCTATTATTATTTTACAAAGATCTTTTTTAAATTCAAATCTATAATTATCATCATAATTTGTTTTAAACTTTAATATTGTTCTTAATTTAATTACAGAATCTATGATTTCAAAATCTACCTTTAAACCTTTAGTATATACTTTATCATATTTAATACTATCTCGCCAAACAGCTAAGGTTCCTGTTTTAATATTTATTTTCTTATCTATTATTTCTTGAGAATTATTAATTATATTTTTTAATGCCATATAATGCATTATGTATTCACATATTTTTAAAAGACAATAAAAATATTCTATATAATTAAATGAATTTAATATTTTATTTAAACTATATGTAATATACATATTTTTGCTTTTTTCTTCTACTTCATTTATTTTATTTAATTCATCAGATATTTGATATTTAATATTTATATCATCTTCATTTAAATTTAAAACATCTATAATTGATTTTATATCAAATTTATTTCTATATCTAAATATATACTTTTTATTTAAAACATCTACATTGACTTGTTCATAATACCAAGAATGTTTAGGAAATACAATATATTTTTTATTTCCATTAACAATTTCATTGATTGATTTTCCTTCATCTTCAAACGAATAATTTGCATATAGAAAAGCTTCAAAACTAAGTTTTAAAAATATTGAATAAGCAACATTTTTATAACGTTTTATATTTAATAGATTATACCTTACAACATCATAATGAATAAAATTGTATTTTTTTGCATCAATTAATAAGCCTTTCCCAATATTTTTTTCATCAAATTTGCTAAATTTATGTAAAAGATTTATAAATTCTATATTAAATAAAAATTTCGTACTATCTGTGTATGCTACTATTATTAAATTCTCCTTGCCATATTTTTGTTTATTTTTATCTATACATTTTTTTATAGATATAAAATTTTTAATACTAAAAATTATTCCTGCTAAAGATAATACACTTATTCCTATGTTTTTTATATTATATATCTTTAAAAATTTTGATGGAATTGTTAATACATATATAAAAAAAATAATAAACAACTTATATTTAAATATAAATTTTAATATTTTATCACAAATATAACCAATTATTCCGTATTTTGTAACTTCTTCATACTGATTAGCAATTTTTTCAAAATTTTCTCGTAAATGTGCAATTATTACAAAAATAATTGAAAATACTGCTTCTATTAATGTCATTTTAGAAATATCAATATCGTCATACCACACCGGTAAAAAAACTAAAGCCAGGAAATTATCCTGAGTATTATCTACTTCATTATATATTAAATCAGCCCAATCATGAATATTGCAAAATTGTGGTACAATAGAATAAATCAAATTTATAACTAAAAAAAACATAAATATTACAATTGAAGAATATATTAACTTATATTTTTTTGCTTTTTCAAAAATTAATTTTATTATATCATACTTAAAACATGTAACCAAAGCTATAAAACACGAAAAAGCAATAAACATACTTGAATAAATATAACCATTATTTATTGTTTCATTTGTAAAAACAAATACAAATATATAAAATATTATAAATAATATTAATTTTATCCCCAATAATATTTTCATAATCAAATTTCATTCCTTTCTTGCTTCACTCAAATGCTCACATAGTTAAGAGTCAGATACTGGTAATCCTTTATTTACACAAATCTTATATTTTTCATTATTATAAATAAATTCTATTTTTATTTTATATTCTACATATGTTAAATCTGTGTTTCTAGGACATTTTACAACTATTTTTTCTCCATTTTTAAACTCTTTTTTTGAATTTTTATTTTCATCCAAAAATTCAATTTGATTTTTTTCATCATAAATTTTTTCAATTTCAACACTTGTTACAAATGAATCTGTAATTCTTATCAAACATTCTGTATATAAATATTCTCCATCTATATATGTTTCATCTACATTAATTTTAAGTTCTTTTCCATATAATTCCGGCTTTTTAAAAACATCTGTAAATTGACGCATTGAAATAGAATTATTCTCTTCTTTTTCTTGTTCACTTATCATAGAAATATAATTTTGTTTTTCTTTAGTTTCCTTCATATCATCTTCATCATCCCCAAAAAACAAGTTTTCTTTACTTTCCAAACTAAAATCATAATCTATTTTATCACCATTCATTTCTTTTAGTTTAATTGTGCAAATTATAATAGATATTATTAATATTACAAATAAAATCCATAATATGCTTTTTTTCTTATTTTTCATACAATATTAGTCCCTTTCTTGCTTTTCTCAATACTTCATATAGTTATGAAAAAATTTTTTAAAACTAATTATTCCCATTCTGCATTTAAAATTGTATCTATATCATTTACAATATAAGTATTTACTATGTAATCATCACCATTATTAGTTTCATAAATTGTTGGTACAATTCGTTTTGCAGATACTTCAATCTTTATTTTTAAATCAACCATATTTTCATAAGTTTTTATATAAATTTCTTCTCCTGGATCAAAACTTGTTTTTTCTATTCCACTTTTACTAATAATTTTAGCATTTACATTATTTCCATTAATATCTGTTACAGTAATATTAGAATTCATTATTCCTGCACTTTCCACTTGATAAGAATATGGACCTAAGATATATCCTCCGTCTTTATAAATAGACTTAACATTAGAATTATTAATAATTAAAGTAGGAACTAATTCTATATCTTCATCTTTATTATTAAAATTTTCTAAATAAGAAACAAAATCTTTGGCTTTTCTAAATATATTTTCATTTTTTAAATTCATATCATTTCTTACAGAATTTATAAAACTCAATTCTGAACCATACTTGGCTTCGCCTGTTCTAAATGCAATCTCCCAAATAGCTAATTGTTTGACTAAATATGCTTCTTGTTCATTTTCAACTCCCATTTCCTCTAATGAAACAATTGGATAAGATTTTCTAAAAAGCATATATAGTACATCAGATACAAATGGATCAGCAATTTTCTTTAATGTATCACCAATTTTTAATTCTTGATTTCCATAAGATAAACTAAATATATCTACTTTTTTATCTTCTACCTTATACATCTTATTTAAAGGAGACTTTAAACCTGTTTCATTTATTTCAGATATCTTTATTTCATCTAGATTTTCTATTATAGATGTATCATTTACTTTTATATAATTTGTTTCTTTTAAAAGCATTATTCTATCATTTATTTCGTAGATATATGTAGTTAATATAATAAAAGTCATTATTAAAACAATTATTATTATTATATATCTGTAAATATTTTTCATTATTATATACATTCCTTTCGCTCCACTTGAGACTTAACAGTATAAAATGTGCCTTTAGCAGACAACTTTCTATTTTTACTAATTACTCCTAATAAATTAAATCTAATCTTTTAATCTCATTATTTTCCATCTCAAAATATTTTTTTTCACTATTTTTATTATCTTTTTTAACAATGTAGTATGTACCTGGTGTTACTTTTTGTATTCCGAGCAAGTCCTTTTTTATTTGTAGTTAAATCAATAACTTTATTACCTTCTTTATCATATACAGTCAATTCAACATCATTTAAAGGTTCTCCTTTCTCATTTGTTACTACAAAAACAATACCATTTTCTTTTTCTTCATTAATTATATTTAATGAATAATATGTATCAATATCGGAAATAACAATCTTATATCTTTCATTTATATTTTCATAAGGTTCAGGTATACTTTGTTCCTCTAAAAAATATTCTCCACACTCTAGTCCAACTATACCGCCTTGTCCTAATTCATCTGTTTCAAATGTTCCTATTACATTTCCTCTTATATCAACAATATTCCATATAGCACCTTCTATTGGTTCATTAATATTTTTCTGTCTTGTAATATACATATAATTACCTGTAGTTCCCACTACAACACATTTTTTCTGTTCATCATTATAGTTTTTATATGCCTCTATTGTTTTAGAAACATAAATCAATTTATTGAATTGATTATATATCAAAAGTAACAATAGAATTATTATTATTAACAATATAATCTTTATAAAAATTTTTCTTTTCATTTATTTTGCTCCTAATATTTTTTTATCAATAAGAGTTGAATTTGAACTAGTTAGTTCAAACTCAACTCTTTATAATTTTTTGAATATACTATTAACTTTCGGAATTTTCAATAAAGTCATACATTGCAAAAATAGCAATAGATTTCGCAAAATGAGTTTCTTCAAATTCTATTTTTTCAATCGTAGCAACTGATTTCAAATCTGAATAAACGCTATTTTTGAGTTCCGCTCTATTCAAAAGTCCATCAACGGTCAAAATATTGGGGCTTACAAATCTTACAAATGGAATAACTTGTTTCAAAACTATATCTTTTGCCTCACAAATCGTATATTTGTCTATTTCTTGTTTAGATAAAGTATTAATAGCTTTTTCAACTTCTTTGTCAGGAGTAATTAATCCCTTACTAATAGATTCTACATTATCTCCTAATAAATAAATCAAATTATCACTCACATAAAGATACCATATATCTTTATGTGAATATTGTTCCTTTAATACTTTATAAGCAGAATGAATTGTCTCACAAATAACCATTTTATTTGCATTGTTGAACAAAGATTTTTTCAATACAAATTGACCTTTTTGAACAATGTTTTCACCATTAGTGCCAATTTTTCCTATGCCTATCATTGAGATAGCAATTTTCAAAATATGTGCTTCTTGCTCAAAAAGATAATATAAGTATGTTATTTTAGCCAATACTCCAATCTTTGGATTTTCAACAATTTCCAAATACTCACTATATTTATCTTTTTGAAAGATTTCTTTGAATGAAACTTGTTCTGCTTTTAAATTAATAGCTACACATTCAACTGTATCTCCATTAAAATAAATGCCAACAAAATACATTGTTTGTAAAGTTTCAGGGCAAAGTTCAAAAGGATCTTCCTTGCTTAGTACTCCTACATCAATTAATTTATTTATTTTATTTTTTATAGTAGGCCAAGAAAATCCCGTTGCCCTTGCTATGGCTTTATAATCTCTTGGTTTTTTGTTTAAAATGTATTGTAAAACTTTATAACTGTTTCGTAATGCCTCATATTTCCGTTCAGTTGACGTCATAATAGTATTCTCCTTTCGCATTAGTAAAAAATTTACTTTAATTTGCTTTTTGCAAACTATGTAAATTATATCACATAATCTATTTTATTACAATATTTTCATTTATTTTTTACTACTGTAGTTACTGTAACATTATAACTGTAAACTTATTTATATATTCTTCATATTATTTTATATAATAAATATTTTATGTGAAAGGATTTTATATTATGGAAATATTACAATTATATTCAACTCGGTCCTCTTGTTGAATATTTACAAAATTTTTTGAAAATCTTAGGTTTTTATTTTGGAAATATTGATGGAATTTATGGAAATCAAACAAAAAACGCTGTTATTTCTTTTCAAAAATCTTTTGGTCTTTCTGCTGATGGGATTGTTGGTCCATCTACTTGGAATGCCTTAATGCCTTATATTAATGGTGCACTTGGATTTATTATTCCTACTAATATTAGTTATAGTTCTAGTATTCTAAATATTAATTTAAATACTTTAAGAACTTTATATCCTTTTATTAGTATTGGTTATATTGGAAAAAGCATTTTAGGTAAAAATATTCCTTTTGTAAAAATTGGAAATGGAAATAAAGAAGTCTTTTATTCCGCTTCTTATCATGGCAATGAATGGATTACAAGTACTGTTTTAATGAAGTTTTTAGCTGATTATTGCTATTGCTATCAAAACAATTTAAATATCTTTGGATATTCTTCTAGAACATTATTCAATAATACTACAATTTATATTGTTCCTATGGTTAATCTAGATGGTGTTGATTTAGTTACTGGAGAAATAGGTATTGGTTCTCCCCCTTATAATTTGGCAAAAAATATTTCAAATAATTATCCATCAATTCCTTTTGTTAATGGTTGGAAAGCAAATATTAGGGGTGAAAGTTTTATTAACTTCCATTTTTTATTTTAAAAAAATAATGTAGTATTTTTCTACACTTACATAATCTTGTATTTATTTTATACAACATTACTTTTAAATGATTTGTCATTATTTAAAAATTCGTCTATTTCAATAAATTCATCTATATTTTCATTTATTGTATTTAGTGGAGCAAAATTAAATGTTATAAATACATTTTTATCTTTATCTATTTCTATTTTATCAATAAGTCTAAATAAACAAGATTTACTTATTTCCTTCATTTCTAGAAATTCATTAATTATTTTATTCATTTGCTTTTCATCACTTTTATTGTTTGTTAATTGATGACCTTGAAATTCTTGTAATCTATCCGTTAATTTACTTTTTTCATTAATTAGCTTTTCTCTTTCTAATATAAATTTTTCAGAAATCCTTTTAAAATCTATATCCATCAATATTCCATTTAGTTTATCCTCATATAAGTTATCTAATTTTCTATTAATATCTATTATATTAATATCCATTTTTTCAATTTGTTTCTTAGTAGCTGATAATATATCTATAGATTTATTTTTTGCCTTTTTATATGTATCTTCTAGTAAACTACGATTTACATATATTTTACATACTTTTCTTACTATCTCTAAAATTCTATTTTCAAATTTTAAGTAATTTAAATTTCTAGCATAGCAATTTCTTTTTTTATACTCTGAATCTACTATGTATGGAATCTTTGGACGATTACTATGATGATTAACTTTTAATACAATTTGCATTTGCCAACCGACAATGTTTGCAATAAATCAAACCTCTCAATAAGTAATCATATTGTTTTATAACTCTTTTACTTCTTTCTTTATGTATTACTTGAACTTTTTCAAATATGGCTTTATCAATTATGGCTTCATGCGTATCATTAACCCTTATATAATTTTCCTTTTCTATTTTACGAAGTTTTTTTACTTTATAAGAAACAACTGATACTTTATTTTGAACTGTATTACCTATATACACCTCATTTTTTAGCATATTGCATAGTGTTGTTGCATTCCACAAATAATTGGTTCTATTTTTATCCTGAACAATTCCTGTCTTTCTATATCCTAATGGACTTAAATAATGATTATCATTTAAATATTGTACTATTAGTTTAGTTCCCGTTCCATTTGCATACATATCAAATATTTTCTTAACTATATCAGCGACATTAAAATCTATAACTAATTTATTTTTGTTATTCAAATCTTTTTTATATCCGATATGCAGATGTGCTACATAAATACTCTCCTTGCTTTTGCTTTTCTTTGAAAACACTTCTTATTTTTTTAGATATATCTTTTGCATACATATCATTTAAAATAGCCTTAAATGGAGTAATATCATTATTTATTGTTTCATTATAAGTATCTATACCATCTAATATTGAAATATATCTGATTTTATTTTCTGGAAAATAGTTTTCTATATAATATCCTGTTTTAATGTAATCTCTGCCAAGTCTAGATAAGTCTTTAGTTACTACCATATTTATTTTGCCGTGCTTCTATATCTGCAATTAATCTATTAAACTGTGGTCTGTCAAATATTGTTCCAGATACTCCGTCATCAACATATTCATCTACAATATTTAAATTTTGCTCTTTTAAGTATCTTTCAATAATTTTTCTTTGATTTCCAATACTTTCACTTTCCTGTTTATCTCCATCTTCACGAGATAATCTAATATACATTCCGTACTTTATAATTTTTAGATATTAGCTTAAACATACCACTCCTTCCCATAAAAATATTTACATTAAAATTATTCTAACCTTATCTTTGATTTTTGTCAGCTCTTTTTTCAATATTTTTATGAAGTTTTTTGCTTTCAACAAAATCACAAAACATTTTGCAAATTACTTTATCTATTGATGTCTTTGTTTTATTAAATTTACAGTATATTTTTATCTCGTCTTTTTTCAAAATATACACCTCTTAATAATATTTATTATTATAAAAAAATGATATTCATATAATTTAAAAATTGTATTTATGATTTATTCTATTTCTTTAAAGTATTAAATCTGTTCTTATGTTATGACACTACTATACTTTATTTTTATTATTTATTGTTTAAATGGGTACATAAAAAGAAAAAAGGG
>CALYAA010000006.1 GCA_944393385.1 uncultured Clostridia bacterium | reverse complement strand
CTCTATGTGGTTGGCGATATCTACCCCCACTACGGACTTTCACCGATTAGCTAAACGACATGCCTGTCGCACTAAAAAACCCAGAGTTTTATTTTCATTAAATAAACTCTGGGTTAATTGATAATATTGCTAATTTCTACATTATCCTTAAACATATTTTCTATTTCTTCATTTGATAATATTTCCACATCAATTTCTTGTTGTTCTAGTTCTTTAAGTTCATTTACATTTATTCCTATATTGTCTAAATCAAAAGTAATTGTCCCTATTGCGTTTTCTGTTCCACCATGTATATATGGATTCACACTTTTATTTCCAATAGGCGTATAAGAACTGTTAAAATGTTCCTTTAAATTAAATTTAAAATCTTTTATTGGTCTTTC
This sequence comes from uncultured Clostridia bacterium, assembly GCA_944393385.1. Lineage (GTDB taxonomy): Bacteria > Bacillota > Clostridia > TANB77 > CAG-508 > CAG-269. Next base: position 71,350 of record CALYAA010000006.1, on the reverse strand, counting down.
TCCTCTTATAAATAACAAAGCATAATTATTATCAAGTAATCTTACTTCATCTGGAGTCAGCAATTCCCTACCTGCGATTTGGTCATTTTCTGAAAAATTACCATGTGAGCCAAAACTTCTACCATAAGAATTTGTATCTATTGTTTCTTTTCCTAATAGTTCACTAATATATTTGTGTGTTGATTGTTCATTACCACCTAGATATAAAAACTCATCACAATTTCCTACTATTGACTCCCATTGTTTTTCAAAAAGTGCCTTTAATTGTGCTAGATTTTGCAATATTATTGAAACTGAAACTTCTCTTGATCTCATTACTGATAATATTTTGTCAAAATCATCAGGCAGGCTTACATTTGCAAATTCATCCATTACGAAATGCACATGTGTAGGTAAACTCCCTCCATATTTATAATCTGCAATATAGAATAATTGTTGAAATAGTTGTGTATATAATATGCTAATCAGGAAGTTAAATGATGTGTCATTGTCTGGTATTATTGCAAATAGTGCTGTTTTCTTTTCTCCTAATGATGGTAAGTCTAATTCATCTGTTTGTGTTAGTTGTGCCATACTCTCTAAATTAAACTTTTCTAATCTTGAAGCTAATGTTACTTGTATGGATTTTAATGTTTTTGCTGATCCACTATGATAACTCCTATAATATTTTAATGCTATATGCTCTGGATTTTTTGTTTCTAATCTATTAAAAAGCATATCTAACGGACTAACATAATCGTCGTCATCTTCCTTTACATCTCCTGCTCGTAATAATTCCATAACCATAGTAAAATTTTGTTCTTCTGGTGGAGCTTCATATTTAAGATAAAATATTAAAGCTAATAATAACATACTTGCAGCAGTATCCCAAAATGGATCATTTGTTGTACTTCCTTTTGGTGTGGTTGATTTAAACAAGTTCGTTGATAATTTTTGGACATCATTATCACTTTTTAAATATACAAATGGATTATAACAATGTGATTTTTCCATATTAATTAAATCAAGGACTTTAATCTCATACCCATTTTCCTCTAATAAATAGCCTGTATCACGAAGTATCTCTCCTTTAGGATCCAACACGACATAGGAAGTCGCACATTGCATTACATTTGGTTTACAATAACTAAATGTTTTACCTGCTCCAGATCCACCTATTACTAATACATTTACATTTCTCCTATGCTTTTTTCCATTTAATCCAATAGAAACATTTTTAGTTAATATCTTATTATAATTATTTGGTTGTTTATATTTTTTATTTAATTCTTTAGCATCGCCCCATTTTGCTGAGCCATTTTCCTCTCTCCTTCTATAATTTTTTCTTGTAGATTCATATACTAAAATTGCCAATACATAAATTAGCAAAAAAATAAGAACAGTTTTTATACTATTCTCTGTAAATGATATATTAAAAGGTCTAGTGAAAATATTACTACTATTTTTAAGAATTCCTATTATTCCAACATTTATATATGGTGCTACAAGGAGAGCTATCCATATAACTGGTACAATACCTATTATATAGAACAATTTTGCAATTTTCTTATCATCTTGCCTCAACTGTATATTTACCTCTCGCATTTTTGCTCAATGATAAAAATTTCTTATTTTTTGGGGCATTTAATAAGTTTATAATCAATTTATCAATTATTTCTGTATCAATATTTTGCTCTAATTTATTATTTCTAAATTCATTTAAAGCATTTAGCATTAATTTATAATCATACTTATCTAAAGTAATTGTTCTAGTTTCTTCCATTTGCATTCCTCCTATCTGTTAGATTTTGTTTTGGTTTTACTTTTCTTTTGTTTATTTGTTTTAGCTTTAGTTTTTGTCTTTCCTTTGTTCTTTTGATTATCTAATTTTTCTGCCTCTACTTTTAAGTCTGCAAGTTCTTTCTTTACAGAAGGTTTTGTTGCTCCTTTAGAAACCCCTTCTTGCATCTTTAAAGTCATTGAGGAAGGCTTTGACAGAGGGCTTTTTTCTGTCTTTGCCACATTGAAATTTTCATTTGTATTTTGTTCTTTTTGTAATGGCTTGTCAGATAATACTTCTTCTAATTGTTGTTCTTTAGATTTTTCTGGTATTCCTAACTCTTGCCTTTTTTCATCCCTACTCTCAATAGCTTTCATTGCTTCTGTTTCCATTTTTCCCATGTCTACAGTTGTTAGTTTAAATTTTTCTACTATTCTGTTTATTCTTGAAGCATCTTCATTTTTTACTATAACATCTATCATAGCATTTTCTTCTTTGCTATTTTTATCTCTTAATGCACAATATGTAATTCCATAGGTTTTAGCCTCTTTAGAAAATACTTTTAAATCTTCTTTACTTATAGAAAATATTTTTAAAGGTTTTCCTGTTCGTAACATTTTTGTCAATTTCATTTTTCCTCTAGTTTGGTTTTGACTCTTATCTTTTTGCATTGCATATAGCATTGCTAAAAGATTTTTAGCACCACTACCTATTAATTTTACAGTTACTTCAAATCCCTCTAATCCTAATCTTACAACTTGTTCTGATGCATCTCCATTTACACTCATATATTTTTACTCCTTTCTGCCTTTAGCTCTCTCTTTTTTCTTGTCTTTAGTTTCTTTTTCTAATTCTTCTTGTTTATCAAGTTCATCTAAATTATCATTTATCTTTGGCACTCTTGACTTAATATCTTCGCACATTTCCACCTTCTTTCTTAATTTAATTATTGTATCATTTAAAGATGAAATTTCTTCAGCTATTTTATGCCTATCATTTTCATCTTTTGATAATCTTCTTTTTGACCAAAGTCTTTCTCTTTGGTCAAGTAATTGATTTATTTTAAATGTTATATCATCTTTGTAATTTATTAATTCTTCTAATGTCTTTATTTTATTTTGATATAAAAATCTAGCTTCATTAGATAATTCTTCCATTCTTGAAACATCTGCTCTAATACTTGCAGGTAACTTTTGTTGTGGTACTTTTGTTGGAAAAACCTTTAATAAATAACAATAATGATAATATAAAGCAATAAATCCTTTTGATTTGGCTTTTTTATGCCTTTTTGCAAAAGGAAATTTTACTTTTTTATAATTATATACACTTTCTATAAAAGGTACTCTTTCTGCTTGTTCTTCTATTATTCTTCGTTTAATATTTTCTATTGAATAATTTTCTCCATATCTTCGTTCAATTCTAATATTTCTTTTATATGGCTCTTTTCTTATGCTAATTTTATTTGCTCTAAATATAATTTCATAGTCTAATCTTTTCATTAAATATATAAAATCTTCAAATGAATATGCTTGCCTTATTGCTAAATCTAAATCTCTTTTAGCATTTTTTGTATAGTTATCATTATAAAAAGATTTCTTATAGTAATTTTCAAAATTAATTTTACTTTTTTTACAAGGTTTTTCTTCTAAAACACTTAATCCATAGTCTCTACAAATTTCATCAGAAGTATGCCTTAATCTTCCTGTATTATCTCTGTTACTATAATATTTTTTCCCATCTATGTATGAAACTGAATTTAATACCAAATGATTATGTATGTGATTAGTATTCAAATGAGTAGTAACTATTACTTGAAATCTATCTCCCCACATTTCATTAGCAAGTTGCACTCCAATTTTATGAGCAAGTTCTGGAGTAACTTCTCCTGCTTTAAATGATTGGTATGCGTGATATGCTAAAATCTTATCCCCTTTATTATAATATCTCTTTGTATCTTGCATTTCTTCATAGACTGAATCTGGCTCGCAATTTATTCCTGTAACAAAATATTCTTTTTCAGTTTTATTAGAATTTTTAGCATAATTAATTACATCTCTTAAATCATCAACTATTATTTCATAATCACTTTTAAATTCAATGTTTTTTGTTTTATCTTTTTCCTCTGCATAATTTATAACATGATCCATTCTTCTTATTACTTTCCACAAACTGGTTGTTGCCAAATTTACCACCTCCTACAAAAATTTTTGTTTAACTTCTCTTGCAAATTTGTGCCATTTTTCTGCTTCTGTTTTGTAATAATCTTTATCTATTTTGTTTGTACTATTTGCCTTATAAGCTATTTGATTTAGATTAACACCTATTTTAGAAAGTTGTTTCATTACTTCGTAAAATTCCCTTCCTGGCTTTTCTTTTATTTGTTTTTCCATTAGTAATCTTCTAAAATATTCTCCATAAGAAATATCAGCTTTCTTACAATCAGAAACCAGTTTTTCATTTTCAATTTCATTTAACATTATATCTTTTCTTATATTTCTTTTTCTCAAATCTCTTCCTCCTGTTATTCAAATTAAATAATGGGGATTGGGGCTAGCCCCATTGAATAGAATTTTGAAACACGATTTTTCGTGTGAACAAATTCATTGCTTGCTAGGACAAGAAATCTAATTTTTGCATATAAAACTATACTTGTATATGTTCCTTATTTTGTGTTTTATTTACTTTATATTGTTCTATTTCTTGTCTTCTCTTTAATCCTAACTTGTAACATAAATAATCATTTATGTCTTTTCCATAAGGTGCAGGAATATCATATATATTGTACTTATTTAAAGCTATTATAAGTGCTTTGGTTGCATTTCTTCCTGCTCTATCATTATCAAAATGAAGTACAATATTTTTAATATTTGTATTTTTTTCTAAAAAATTTTTTACTGCTATTGGTACTTTACTTTGTTCTATATTATTCCCTGGTTGATATACGCCTGCAAGTGCTAATAGGTTTTGATTTTGATAATCATAGCCTTTTAGTTTTAATAATGTTGCATAAGATAATAAATCTATGCTGCTTTCAAAAATATGTAATGTATTATTCTTTATTTTGCTTAACAGTCTAAAAGAAAACTCTTTTGAACTACCTTTTGCATCTCGCATTATTCTTTTTTCATTTGTACTTCTACACCCTGCATATTTAATATTATGATCATAATCATACCCCACAAAAACTACATTATTTGTCTTATTTTCCTGGTATATTAGTTTTTGATTTATGCAATCTAAAATAATATCTTCGTCTATTCCTCTATTTTTTAGATATTCTATAACATCTTTATTTGTACTTGCTTTTTCTGGAATAATTATTTTTTTAGGCACATTATTTATTTCTGTTTTAGGCACTTTATAGGTACTAATATCTTTATTTAATACATTTCTAACAGCTTCTTGTAGTGTCATCTTTTCAACTTTCATTAAATAATCTACTGCTGTTTTTCCTGCTTCATTAGTAGAAAATCTATGCCATAATCCATTGCTAATAATTACACTATCATGAGATTTTAAGGAATAAGTACCAGTTCCTTTTTTTACAAGTTCTGTTGGATTATTATTCATAAAATAAGTTATCAAATCTATTTGTTTTGCTTGTTTTACAATTTCTTTTGGTATAAACGCTGACATTAACTGCACCTCCTTCTTGTATTTTTGGCATAAAAATAAGGTACTAGATTTTTTCTAATACCTTTCTATAATATATATAATTCAGTTAATTTTACTTATAATGCTTTTGCTATTATAATTGCATAAATTAGACTTAGTATTTTATAATTATTTTATATATCGCATAAATGAGATGTTAGATATTCCTGTTTTATATGATAACTGTTTTAAGTTAACTCTTTGTGCTTTCCTAATATTTTTTATGTTAAATTTAAGTACCATATTAAAAATTTAATACTTCTTTCACTCCTAATTTAAAATACAAATCTTTTTCCATATCTGCCATCTCTGAATCTATCATTCTTAATTCAATAAGAGCTTCTATTTCTTCTTTATTCAATGCCATAGGTTTAAAATCTTCAGACACCTCAATTACATTAGGGTACTTTTCACTAATCTTTCTGTACTTATTTTGTAATTCTTTATATAACGGAGTTTCAAAACTATATTTTCTTTTTTGTTCCTCAAGCCATTCTGAAAAATTATTATTTTCATAATTTAAAAATGTACTATCTTCTTTTTTATTCTTCTTACTAGATAGAAATTCATTTGACATTTTTATTCCATCATTTACTCCCATTTTAAAATAAATAAGTCCCCAAAAGTCTGTTTCTTTGCTTGATTCAGATTCATAGTTTCTAAATAATTTTAAAACTTTATTAAGATCATCTTCATTTGATATGACTTTCTTTAAATAACTTACAAAATTTTCTGATAGTTCTGTCATTTTTAATTCAAGTTCTTTTACTTCTCTATTATTATTATATACATCTTGCTCAAAATCTTCTTTTCTAAATGTATATAATTGTTCTAAAATAGACTTATTAAATATTTGTTTCATTTCATTTTCCTCCTTTTGCTAGGAGTATATCATTAGTTTTTGTTTTACTGAAATGTGCAAAATATATTTTTATACATTTAACAGAACAATAGTGGGCTTCTTTAGAATTTTCTATTTTCATAATTTTTTGAAGCCCACGTCATTGTTCGTGCGCCAAATTTTACAAATGTAAAATTTGTGTGCAACCGTTGGAGCGAAGCTCTTTTATTGAATAGGAAAAAGCGATTTTTCCTATTCAATAAAAAGAGTAATATTGCTATAATATTACTCTTATACATTTATATTTCAATATTCTATGCAATTGATAAATTTGTATTGACCAATTTTAATTCTCTTACCTAATATTTACCTATAAACTGTCTCCATTTTCTCTAATAAATCATCTTCTTTATCTACATACTTTAATAACATACTTTAACTACAAAAAGCAACTTATATCTGGAAAATTAAATATTTAATAAAAACATTCAGATTATAGTCTATTCTAAAAAAATTCTTTTCTTAATTATATTTTATAACTGTTGGTATATTTTCGAATATCATTTAATCATAATTGCTCATCATAACCTTTTTTCAATTGCTCTTTATTAAACATAAATTTTGTTTTCATTGTTTTTTGACAGTATAATTCATTTTATTATACCTTTAAATCAATAAAAAATCATTTAAATATCTTTTTAATAATATCCATGGTCAACATGTTCCCAATTTTCATTTTCATTTCTTACTAAAATCCAATTCCAGTCATCGTATTTACTATTAGGATTTAATTCACCATTTTCTCCTCCAGATGAATCAACATTAAAACTAGAAGTTAAAACAATTACTTCTTCTTTATTGTTTATTTTTGCATAATTAATATAGTTATTGTTTATTTCATCTCCTATATATCCAATTTCTAATAATGAACAACCTTTAAAGTTTTTCTTAAAATATTTTAGAGCTATATCAACAGCACTATTAATATCTTCATTTGAATATATTTCTGATTCTTTTAAAATAATATTTACATTAGAAATATCTCCATTCTTATAAAAAATTACAGCAATAGTTACTAACATTATGATGAAAATAATTATCACTCCTATTAATATTTTTTTCATAAATTTTTCCTCCAATTTAAACAAAAAATTATTATTATTCTAAAAGATTATATCATAAATATTTCTATTTAGCAACGCTCTAGCGTTTTTTTTCTGGAAATTTTTTTCTTTTCTTGTTCATCTTCTAGCACTTCGTAATCATTATCATTAATTTTTAATTCTGCATTTATTTTATCTAGCTTTTCTAATTTTTCTTTTAATTCTTGTTCTTTTGGAAATTCTCTTTGTATTTCCTGCTTTGCATTTTCTAGTTGAAACATTATATTATCAAGCTTTTCTCTTTCTGTTGGTATATCTTTAGCAATATTTTCAAGGCAATTATTAATTCTAGTTATATTTCCATTTACATCTGTTCCTAAATCTATTGAATAACTAAATTTATTTTTTAGTTTTAATTTTATGTTTTGGGAAAATGAATCAAAACTAACTTGCATATTAAATCCTCTATACTCTCCAATACTTTTTTCTTCCATACTATTTAAATTTTGCACACATTCTAACAGTTTTTTTCCTGCATCTTGTTTTTCTGTATATAATATACCATATATCTTCATTGGTGAAAAACCATCTTTATTAGATTTAGTATATTCATTTAGATTAACTGTATCTTCTTCCATAGCACTAATTTTGTTGTTTAATCTTGCTATTTTTTCTGGAAAATATTTTATTACTTTATCTTGTAGTGAGTATCTTTGATTCATAAAATCTTGTTTTAATAACTTTAGTTTTGATACTTCAGTGTCTAAAGTTGTCTTTTCTAGTATTAAAGGATTTCCAGTTGCAAGTGCTTTTATTTCTCCATAAGTAAGTGCTTTATCATCAATATCTTCCATTGTTCTTGCTGGAGTCTTTGATGTCATTATTTGAGTAATGAATTTTTGCTTTTGCTCTACTAATTGATACATATAACTGTCAAAAGTTTTTTCTGTAACATAGGAATATACAAATACTTTCTCGTTTTCATTACCTTGCCTTATCATTCTACCATTTCGTTGGGTTAAGTCTGATGGTTTCCATGCACAATCTAAATGATGGGTTGCAATTAGTTTATTTTGAACATTAGTACCTGCACCCATCTTTTGAGTTGATCCCATTAAAATTCTTACTTGTCCTTGCCTAACTTTGCTAAATAGTTCTTTCTTTTTTACCTCTGTATCTGCCTCATGAATAAAAGCTATTTCATTAGGTGGTATTCCTTTCTGAATTAGCTTTTTCTTTAATTCATTATATACATCTGTAAACTCTTCTTTTTCATAACCCTTTAAATCTTTTGGAGTAGATAAATCACAAAATACTAATTGCGTGAATTTTTTATCTGCATTTTCATACCATATTTTATAAATATTATCTGCACATGAATTGACTTTACTATTCTCTGTGTCTGGTAATAATGGATTTATAAGTCTTTGGTCTAATGCTAATTTTCTTCCTTCATTAGTAATTTTAAGCATATTATCTTGTGTTGCATCTACTGCTCCACTTCTTATATTTTCTGCTCTTTCTCCTAATTGTTGCACCATCTCTTGTTGTATTTCACTTGGTTTTACTACTACATTTATATTTTCAAAATCTGGTGTAGGTAATTTCAATGTTTCAGCTGTTTGAATATCTGCAATTTCTTTAAACATTGACATTAGCTCTGGCAAATTATGAAATTTTGCAAATCTAGTTTTTGCTCTATAACCTGTTCCCTCTGGTGCAAGTTCTATTGCAGTTACAGTTTCTCCAAAAGTTGAAGCCCAATTATCAAAATGGTCAAGTCCATTTCTCTTTAGCTCGTCATATTGCAAATATCTTTGCATTGTATATAATTCTGCCATACTGTTTGAAACTGGTGTTCCTGTCGCAAATACTGTCCCTTTTCCATTTGTAATCTCGTCTAAATATCTACATTTCATAAATAAATCTGTAGATTTTTGAGCCTCCGTTTGAGCAATACCGCCTACATTACGCATTTTAGTATATAAAAATAAGTTTTTGTAGTTATGAGCCTCATCTACAAATAGCTTGTCAACTCCTAATTCTTCAAAAGTTACTACATCATCTTTTCTCTCTTGTTTATTCAGCTTTTCAAGTCTTGTTTCTAAAGATCTTTTCGTTTTTTCTAATTGCTTAATTGTATAATATTCTCCTTTATTAGCTTTTTCTTCAGCTATTCCACTAGTTATATCATTTATTTGTTCTTGTAATATAGCCTTTTGTCTTTCTACTGACATTGATATTTTTTCAAACTGACTATGTCCAATGATAATTGCGTCAAATTCTCCTGTTGCTATTCTACTACAAAATTTCTTTCTATTCTTTGTTTCAAAGTCTTTTTTAGTAGCAACTAAAATATTTGCACTTGGGTATAAATCTAAAAATTCTGATGCAAATTGCTCTATTATGTGGTTTGGAACTACAAAAAGAGATTTATTACATAAGCCTAATCTTTTTGACTCCATTGCACTTGCTACCATCTCATAAGTTTTACCAGCTCCAACTTCATGAGCTAATAAGACATTTTTTCCATAAAGTACATGAGCAACAGCATTTAACTGGTGAGGTCTTAATTTTTTTTCTGGATTCATTCCTACAAAGTCTATATGTGATCCATCGTATTCACGAGGTCTTATTGAATTAAATTTATCATTATAAAGTCTTACTAATTTATTTCTTCTATCTGGATCTTCCCATATCCAATTTAGAAAAGCCTCTTTTATTGCATCTTGCTTACTTGAGGCGATAGCAGTTTCTTTTTTATTTAATACCCTTTGCTTTCTTCCCCTATCGTCTATAATAGTGTCAAATATTTTGACATCTTTTAAATTAAGAGTTTGTTCTATAATTTTGTAAGCATTTATTCTTGTTGTACCATAAGTAGAATATGCTTTTACATTATCTCTATCTTCACTTTTTCCTTCTATGTACCATTCAGAAGTTATATTTGAATATTTAACATGAATGTCCCATCTATTATATCTTGGTGTTTCAAGTAATTCAAAGATAAATTGTCTAATTATCTCTGGTGGAATCCATGTAGAACCTAATTTTACACCTATTTCACTTGCCCCTAAATCTTTAGGAATAACTTCTTTTAGTTTTTCTACATTTATATTGAAACTAGAATCTTCTTTTGCAAATTCTTCTGCTATTTTTAGCTTTTCTCTAACATTACCAGACAAATATTCATCAGCTGTTACCCAATTATTAGGATTACCTCTATCTGGAACTCTAAATATAACTCCTTGTAAATTTTCTACAATTTTGTCTATATCTATTCCACATAGATTATGCATATAATCTAAATCAACTTTTGCTTTTTCTTTTATAGATATAATAAGTGCTTCATCTGCTGTATCTACCTTTGTTATTTGTCTTTTAGCTTTTATTGTTCTTTTACTGAACATATCTGCTTTTCCAACAAATTTACCTTCTCCGTCTAATTTTTCAAGAGAACATAATAAAAAGAAACTACTATCATTTGAAAAAGCATTTTCATTAGCTCGTGAATTAATTAGTCCATACTCTTTAGTAAATCTATCATATAGTTCATTTAACTTGTTTTGAGCAATATGTATATATTCATCTGATCTATCTTCTAATTGAAAATCTATTAATTCTCTAACTTGTTCTCTTAAAGCAATTAATCCTTTTATTCTATTTTGATTAGTTAATGGTAAATTATCTTGCAAATACATTCTCGAGTTTTCTCTAAAGTAAATCTTATCATCAATAACTGTATATGAGAAATTTTTTACATTTGGTCTTGCAGGAATTGAAGTATCTTCCTGTTCTACTTCATTTTCAATAATATAATCTTGTAACTCTCCATGAATATTAGTAATAGCATAATTTAATTGTTCTTCTAAAGCTATAGTATTATCAGCTTTGCAAGTTGAATCATATCCATAAGCAGTAGAAACAATTTCCATATTTCCTAATATCATTTCTGGATTATCCACAAAATACTTATTCATTGTAATGTCATTTTCATTTTTATCAAGATATACCCAATCTGGCATTATATCTGTTAGACTTTCCCTTTTTTGTAGGAATATAATATCTGATGTTACTTTAGTTCCTGCATTTTTTGTAAATGTATTGTCTGGCAATCTTATAGCTCCTAATAAATCTGCTCTTTGTGCGATATATTTTCTTACCTCTGGATTTTCTTTATCCATTGTACCTTTTGAAGTTATAAATGCAATAATTCCTCCAGGTCTAACTTTATCAAGAGTTTTAGCGAAAAAATAATCGTGGATTAAAAAATTGTTTTTATCATATCTACTATCATTTATTTTAAAATCTCCAAAAGGCACATTACCTATTGCTATATCAAAAAATGAGTCTGGCAAATCTGTTTTTTCATAACCTTCTACTCTTATATCTGCTTTTTGATATAACTGTTTTGCAATTCTTCCACTTACAGAATCTAGTTCTATACCATATAAGTTAGAATTTTCTAATTCTTTTGATAACATACCTAAAAAATTTCCTGTACCACAACTTGGCTCTAAAATATTTGCTTGTTCTAGTCCCATATTTTGTAATGTTTTATATATTGCACTAATAACTACTGGTGGAGTATAGAAAGCTGTTAGTGTAGATGCTCTTGCTGATTCATATTCTTCTGTTGTAAGCAATTCTTTTAGTTGGTTATATTCTTCACTCCAATTAGTTTTCTTTTCATCAAAAACATCTGGTAGTCCCCCCCACCCCACATAATTTGACAATATTTTTTGTTCATCTTTATTTGCAAGTCTGTTTTCTTCTTCTAACTGCTTTAGTAATCTTATAGCTTCTATATTTCTTGCTACCTTTTCTTTTGGAGTACCTTCCCCTAAAGAATTATCAACAATATGGTAATTTAGTTTCCCTTGCTTTTTATAATATTCTTCTCTATCTAATGGTTTTCCATTTTCTTCTCTTGCTTTAAATAAATTTAATACATTTTGTGCTTGCTCAATGTAACTTTCTTTTATTTCATCTTTTGTTTTTTCAGAATTCTCTAAATTATCAATAGCTTCTTTATTTAAGACTTTATCAAACATCCATTTTTCATTTTCATATTCATTTTGTAGCCAGTTTTGATAATCTTCTTTTTCTTCTTTGGTAAAATATTGATCTGATAATATAATTTCTCCAATTCTTTTTTCTATTGTATTCCAATTTACTTGTATATTACTTTTAAAATCGATTTTAGAAAGTTTTAAGCCTTTTCCTGGTGTATATTCTACCCATATTCCATCAAGCCCTTTTACTCCATTTGTTCCATAATAATTAAATTCTGATTTTAAAAAGACTATTCTTTCTTTAGAAGAAAATGTTTCTTGGTATAACCTATACACTCTATATTTTCCATTTTCGTGTCCTGTTCCACTTTTTAAAGCTATATCTATCATTCCTTGTGTAAAAGTAAAAGCAGGAGTATTTTCTACTTCTGCTTGTGTTTGTATAATATTTTTTTGCACATCTACACTAGGCAAATCTTTTATTGGTGGAATATATGAATCTGTAAATAAATTTAATTGTAAATCAATTCCTGTATCACTATCTCCTCTGCTTGATTTTTTATTGAGTTCATTTCCTGTACCCAAAGCATTTGATTTTGTGCTTTCAAATTCTCGTCTATCTTGTTCTTCTCTGCTAGACTCTTGATTATCTCTTTCAACATTTTCTGTGCTGTCAGTTCTATTTCTCCTAAATGTTTCTCCATTTTGCAATCTAGCATTAATTCCTCGTATAGTCCTCTTTTGTGTTCTTTCAGATATTTCTCTCTCATCCTTGAGAATCTGCCTTGTGGCATTTTCTTTGTTTTTGGTAGTGCTACCTGTGGTATCTGATAATCTCCCATTTGTTTGTATTCTATCTTCATCATAATCATTTCTCCCTTCATTATTTTTATTTTCATTATTATGATAATTAATTTTTTGATTATTTACAAATGTACGATTTATATTTTTTTCAAAATTTCTAACACTTGAGGCAATTTCTCTTATAATTTGTTCTGATATATCACTTGTTGCTACACCTAATCTTGATATTACACTTTTTGTATCAAAGTTCGTTATAATTTCAAAGTCATTATATTTAAAAAAATTTCCAGGATCAATACCACATCTATTTAATGCCATATATGTTATTGAATTCACTAATATTCCTTTAAAATAGGACTCTAATTCATCTTCAGTTAAGTTTTGAAGTGAACTATTTTCTATTACTTCTCGTAAATCTACTAAATAATCTTGATAATTATCTTCTACTAGATTTACAGAACTTGAATATATTGCTTCAGCTAAATTGTTTTTTATATCTAATTTACCAAAACTATTTTCTAATGTTTCTATAAGTCCATTCTCATAAGATGGTTTGACTTCCCATAATTTTAAGTTTCTATTTATACCACTATGAGTATCGGAAATATCAAAAACATGTCTTAACACACTTCTACCATTTTCAATAGAAATTAAAGCTATACCTTTAGCACCTTTATTAACCCATCTTTTCAGTCTATTATTCCATGTTTCAATATCAGCACAAGCAGTTGCATTTGGTTTTTGAGCATATATTAGCACTTGTTCATTAAAAGAATACTTGTAATTATTACTTGCTGTTTTTAAAAAATTTACCCAATTTTCTCCACTTTGAGTTATCTCTTTTAATGTTTCATTTGCCATTTCATTAACTAATTGATATTTATTAGGCATTAGTTTTCCTCCTTTCTATCTACTTTTGGTTTATAATTAAAATACTCTAAGGTATTATGATTTTTTATGCATTCTCGAAGTGCTATTATGTTTAAAACATGTGGATCATTTGTTATGTCTTTTAAATCTTCAATTTTTAAATTTGAAATAGCTTTTTCACTTGCTTTACCTATATTTATTAACTTATCGTATGTTGTATTTCTTGTTATTTCTTTTTTTCTTGGCACTTTACCACCTCACTTTAAGTAAAAATAAAGAGAGATTAACTTTTAATAATAAGCTAATCCCTCTAAGTTTAATTACTCATCCTTATTTTTCTTATGATTATGTATTATGATATATGTAATACCTAATAAAGAAAGTAATCCTAATCCTGCAAATAGTTTTAAATTACTATCATCTCCAGTTTTAGGTACTTCTATTTTTTTGTTTTCAAATGTAAATTCTATTGTATCTTCTTTTTCTTCTATTTGTTTATCGTCTACAAATATTCCTTTGTCGTTTATTTCAACTTTTACAACTCTATTAGACAACTCATAACCTGTTGGAGCTTTTGTTTCTTTTATGTAATAAGTACCATATCTCAAATCTTCAAATATAGCTGTTCCATTTTCTTTATCAGATTGGACTTCTTTGATTAATTTAGTACATTCTGAATCTTCATAAATTACAAAAGTAAATTTATCTTTAATTGTTTCTTTTGTTTCAGAATCTACTTTAATTACTTTTACATTTTTTAAGATAGGCATATCTTTCATTTCTACTTTTTGAGTATCTTTATCTGTTGTAACAGTAAATTTTATTTCTTCAGTGATTTCGTAGCCATAAGGTGCTGTTGTTTCTTTTAGTATGTATGTTTTACCTTCTTCAAGACCTTTTACTTGATGTGGCTCTTTTGTAGAAGTCCATTTGTCTATTACATTACCTTCTTCATCTGTAACTTCTAATTCTGCTCCTTCAAGTTCTTCTCCTGTTGTTAAATCTGTTTTTGTTACTTCTACTAATTTATCTATCATTGTAATTTTTTGGGTTTCTTTATCTGTTGAAACTAGAAATTCAATATCTGTTGCCTTTACATAGTTTCCAACTGCTAATTCTTCATGCAATATATAAGTTTCATTTTCTTTTAATCCTTTTACTTTGTGTGCTTCCTTTTCTGAAATCCACTCATCTATTATATTTCCATCTTTGTCTAATACTTGTAATTTAGCTCCTTCTATTTCTTTACCTGAAATATCTTCTTTTGAAACTTCTACTATTTTATCTTTCATAGTAACTTTTTGAATTTCACTTGTATCTTCTACTTTGAATTTTATTTCTGTAGCTATAACATAACCATCTGGTGCAATTTCTTCTTTTAGCGTGTATTCTTTTCCTACTGCTAAGCCCTCAATTTTATGAGTTTCTTCAGTAGAAGTCCATGTATCTATAATATTTCCTTCACTATCTAAAACAGTTAGTTTTGCACCTGACAATTCTTTATCTCCAGTTATATCAGTTTTAGAAAATTCCACTAATGTTGTATCATTTTCTACATCTAGTTTTTGCTCATAAATTTTTGTTATTGTATCTTTTTGTTCAAATTTAACTTCATATTTTGTTGTATTTAAAACTAATCCATCTAAAGTTTTTGTTTCTTCAATTTCATAAATTCCCATTGGCAAATCACTAATTGTAAGTTTGCCATCTTTAGTTAGATTATATGTTTTTATTTCTTGTCCTTGCTTATATATAATACTACCGTCTGCTTTATCAATTATATCTTCTTTTGCAGTTAGTTTAAATTCTAAACCAGATAAATCCGATATATCTACTAATGATGTATCTACATTTTCTCTTATGGCAATACTTTTATCTAATTTAATTGTTCCTGTTGGTTGCTCATTTTTGATGACTATTTCTTTTATGAAATCTCCATCTTTATCGGTGTCATAATCTTTAATGTTTTTTATTTCAAATGTAACAGGTTTATCTAATTGTAAAAAGCCCTCAGGAATTTTTATTTCAGTTATTTCATAACTTCCAACTGGCAATTTTAATGGTGTTGTAACCTCAGCTTTATTGTCATTTTCAGAATTATATGAATTATCTAGAACTACAATATTATCTGCATTAGTTGTAAATGATGTGTATGTTGTATTTCCAACTTTTTGAGAAATTTTTTCTCCCTTTTTGAATAATATTTTGTTTGTAGCTCTGTCATAAATATTCTCTGTTGCTTTAATTTCAAATGTTGTAGAATTTAATGTTACTGGTTTATTGGTTTTTAAGTCTTTCTTTATAAGTTTGATATAGGTTTCTAATTGTTCATTATTTACTACTATATGCTTTGTTTTCTTTGCTATTTCCACGACTTCAGATTCATCTTCTGTAATAGAAAAAGTAAAATCAACTGATGTCTCATAATCTTCTGGAGTCTTTGTTTCTTTTACAATATACTTTCCAAAAGGTAATTTATTTTGAGTATATGCATCTCCATTTTCATCTGTTGTTATTATCTCATAGGTTGGAGCTATTTTTTGAGCCTCTGCAACTCTTTTTTCATTTACTGTTACTTTATTTCCATCTTCATCAATTCCATTCCATACTTCTTCATAAGTATAGCCTTGTTCATAAGCCTTTTCTACATCTGCATTTAATTTTATCGTAAATTCTGCTCCTGCTAATCCAGGAGTTACTCCAGAATTTTCTTTTATTCCAGATTTAAAAATATGAAGTCCCATTTTCTTTACATCTTCTAAACTTGTTGTTGTATTTGAGATTATTTCTTCGTGTTGGTCTTTATATGTTAAATTAACTTCATATTCTTTTGTGTCTAACATATAGCCTTTAGGTGCAACTTCCTCTTTTACTATATATTTACCTAAAGGAAGATTCGTTATATCTTCTGTTGTTCCTTTGTCATTCATAGTTCTAGTTGCTACTAAATCTCCTTTAGAATAAAACTTTTTAGTTTTAGCTTTATTGTATATATCTTCATTAGCATATACTTTATATACTGCACCTTCAAAAACTGCATCTCCCTGTGTTGTAGAGCCTGTTTTTATATCTTTTTTAATTATAGATATTTTTCCTGTTGGCTCATTATCAGTTCTTTCTACTGATGCAAATACAACTGCTGTATTTTGGTCTTTATATTTTAGCTCAAATGAATATACAGTATCATCTAATAAGTAACCTTCTGGTGCTTTTGTTTCTTGGTAATTATATTTTCCTAATTTTAGTCCTTCTACTACTATTTCTCCTTCATCGTTTGTAACAAAAGTTTTATCATAACTATCATTCCATATTCTATATTCTGCACCTTTTAAATTTTCTGATTTATCTGCATTTTTCTTAACTAATGTGAATGTTCCTGTTGGCTCAAAATTTACAACTGCTTGTGTAGCTGTTTGATTTACTCTAACTTCCACATTATATGCTTTAGTATCTAAAAGATAGCCATAAGGGGCAGATATTTCTTTTATTGTATAAGTGCCTTTTTTTAGTTTGTCTAAAGTTATTTTTCCATCTGTTACAGTTACTTCTTTGCTATAATTATTTGGACCTGTAACTTTGAACACAGCTCCTGGAACTAAATCTCCTTCTTTGTTTAATTTTGAAAGTTCTAATTTTCCAAAGCTTTCTATATTTAAACTTACACTTAAAGTTATTGGATCATTATAAGATAATGAATATAATTGATTTTGAACTCCATCTTGGAACTCAAAAAATACCATTGTGTCTTTATCTTCTGTTCCATTTTTAATCATACCCCATGATTTAAATTGAGCATCTGTTATTGTATAGTTCTCTAAAGTAGTATTTTCATCTACTAATATAGTCATTGAATTACTTCCTTTTGAGTGTGTAATTCTAATTCCATTAGTAGTTTTATCTATGCTAGGGTAACTTGCTAAAACACCATTAGCGTCAGTTATTGTTTTACTTTCACCTGCTTGAACATTTATTGTTGTTCCATCAAAGCTTGGTCTAGTTTCTATTTTAGCCATTTCTCTATCTATTTCAGATTTAAAAGCCTCATATTCAGCTTGAATTCCACTATCTAAAAATCTAGCATTAGTTTGTCCTAATACTTCCCATATATATTGTTGAACTAGAACATATTGCTTTTTGTCTGCATTTGAAATTCCACCATCTACAACATAATTGCCTTTATCTTTATACCATCCTAGATATGCTATTTTACAAGCTTTTCTCACATCTGCTTTAACTGGTGTATAGTAACTTCCGTTATATACTACATCAGTTTTAAAATCTACTCCATGTTCTGCACAAAATACAGTTCTTTTTTCTCCTGTATTATAATTTATTAATTTTCTTATTAAAATTCCATATTCAGAATCAGCATTATCTGTTGTTCTAATATATGAAGCATATTGTCCACCAACCCATTTGCCTGTTCCAGACGCTGCAAATATAGGTTGTGCTACACTTAGCATTGTAACTAATAATAAAATAATAGCTAAAATTCTTTTATATTTTGACTTTTTTATCATATAAAATTTCCTCCTTTTTCATAAAAAAAGAACAAGTGTAATACTTGCTCTTTAAAAAATTATTATTTATTATCTTTTATAATAGTTTAAAGTCCATTTTCCACAATATGGACAATTCCAAACTTCGTGGCCATAAGGACATAATTTGTAATATTCCTCTGACGATATTTCTCCATTATGTACTTGATCACTGTAAGTATTTATTAAATTATCATAATAAGCAACTGCTTCATCATAACTATTGAACCACAAATTAGAATTACCTGCACTAACTCCATGTTTCGTGTCAGTACATTTAGGTTTTTCTTGTACTTTATCATCACTCTTGTTTTCCTGAATGTCATTTTTAGACTTTTCTTCTTTCTGTGTATTATTTTTAGGTGTATCTACTTTACTATTAACTTGAGCTGGCTTTTTTGTTTCTGTTTGTTTTGGACTTTCAACTACTTTTTTCTGTGTGCTTTTATTATTTTCTTTTTGTTCCTCATTTTTATTTTCTTGAGTTTCTATCTTTGTATTTCCATTAGTATTTTTTTGTACCAATTCTTCTTTGTTATCTTGATTTATGCTTGTATTTTCTACAACATTTGCTTTTGTATTTTGAATTTCATTAGTCGAATTTATTTCATTTACAACCTCATTTTCAAATTCAATACTATTTCTTTTTTGATTATCTATAACTTGATTAACTATTAAAGCTGTTATAATTAATGCTATTACTAGAGCTAAAATTATAATTATTATCTTTCTTTTCTTCATAATCATCATCTCCTTATGCCTTAATTATACTGCTTAAAAAGCTAAGTTCAAGTGTATAAATAAATATAAATAAAATTAATTAAATAAATTATTATTCTTTTAGTCTGTAATATAGTATGTATTTGAAAAGGTTTGTAAGGGAAAACTTTGTAATGTGTTCACACATAAAAAGTTGTGTCATTGTTAAATATGTTCACACACATTATCTGGCATTTCTTTCTTGTTTTAGTCTTTCTCTTTTGTTATGTTCTTCCACACATTGAATAATAAAATCTTCTATTTTTCCAGATTCCTTTATTTTTTGTGGTATATATTTATCTATTCTTTCATTGTGTATTTTTATAAATTCTTTCTGATTAGGCTTTTCTTGACCTAAAATTTCTTCTATTTTTTCTTCTGTTAATTTTCCCTCTTGTTCAAGTTTCTTTAATCTTATTGCTTGACTTAAAGAAGGTGTAACTTCATCAAACTCAAATATATTTTGTACTACATATTGATTATCTTCACTTAAATATGAAAGTTCTACTGCTGGTCTAAAAGCAATTCTTTTTAAATCTACTTGTTCTAAAAGTTCTGGAATAAGATGTGTTAGACGAATATATCTTCTAATATTAGTCATACTTTCGCCTACTTCTTTTCCTAACTTATTAGCACTTTCTAACTTCCAACCCATTGGGTCGGAAGTTTCTTCCTCCAATAAATCAATTCTCTTTCCTTGATGTTTCATTGCTTCAAGTTTCATTTTATATGCAAATGCCTTTTCACTAGGCAGTATTTCTTCTCTTTGAATATTACTATCTACCATAAGGATTGTAGCTTCATCATCTGATAAATCTTTTACAATAGATCTTATCTGTTTTACTCCTGCTAACTCACAAGCTCTTTTTCTTCGATGTCCAGAAATCATTTCATAAGTTCCATCATCTTTTGGTCTAACTATTACAGGCAATATAACTCCATATTGTTTTATACTTTTTACCATTTCTTTCATTTTATCATCATCTTTAACTTTAAAAGGATGATTTGGAAAATCTGATATTTTACTAATATCAATTTCTTCTACCTTTTCTGCTTTTTCATAATCTCTTTGAGCTTGACTTGTAAATAAATCATCTAACTTTGGAAGTTTCATTTTTTGTTCTTGCTCTTTCATCATCTAAAACCTCCTTTGCTAATTCTTTATAACTTAAAGCTACTGGACTGTTTTTATCAAACTCAAAAATACTTTTGCCAGTAGAAGTTGACTTTGCCGTATTGATAGCTTTTGGGATTTCTGTATTATATATTTTTACAAACTGTCCATAGTTTTCATTTATGGTATTTCTAACTTCTTTAGATAAATTTGTCCTTTTATCTACAAGAGTTAGTAATACTCCACCTATCTTTAAATTAGGATTTATTTGTTTATGAATTCTACTTACAGTTTTTAATAAATGTCCCATTCCTTTTGCTGCTAAATATTCTCCTTGAACTGGAATTATAATTTTATCACTACAAGCTAAGGCATTTATTGTTATCATTCCTAAGCTCGGCATACAATCAATTAAAATATAATCATAATTATCTTTTATATCTCTTATTGAGTTTTTAAGTGTGAACTCTCTACTCATTGCATTTACAAGTGAAAACTCTATTGCTGATAAATCTAAATTTGCAGGAATTAAATCTATTCCCTCTTTATGATGAAGAATAGCTTTTTTTGCATCTACTTCATTATCATATATTGTATCAGACATCAAAGTAGCAATGGTATTTTGTAATTTATCTTGGTCATAGTATCCCATACAAGTAGTTAAATCTCCCTGAGGATCTGCATCTATGAGTAGAACTTTATTGCCTTGCTTTCTTAAAGCAACACCTAAAGAAAAAGTGGTTGTAGTTTTTCCTACACCACCTTTTTGATTTGCTATTGCAATTATCTCACTCATTGATATTCTCCTTTTCTTCATTTTTTATACTATTTCTAAAGCTAACAAACTGTTCATATAACTCGTGATTTTGTATATCTTCTACATACTCCTCTGCATTTTCTACAAAATCCTTAATATTTTCATTTATAGTAATGCAAATATCTTTATAGCTAGGTGCTTCATAAAGTTCTTCAAAAATGAATGTCAAAGTTTCTGCTATCTCTTCTTCTAAGTCTACCATATAATATAAATTTCTATACATCTCTGGTATCTCTTGTTTGAAACAATGTTTTATTTCTTCTGATGATAGCATTTTGCGTAATAATATATACAAACTATCTTCAGAAATTTGTGCAAAATGTAAAGAATTCCTTAATCTATCTTGTGCATTTCTAATTTTTCTTAATTCTTCTTCTGTTTTATTTTCTTTAATTAGCAAATTAGTTATCTCTGTCATATCTGGATCCATATAATTTTCATATTTAATACAATCTTTAATTGTATTTATTAACATTGCCTTTATTGTTTCATGCAATGTTCTTTCATCCAGTCCTTTTAAAGCTCCCTCATTTAAAAGTTCATCTTGAACATCATATTTCTTTTCAAAATCATAAATTGTTTTTTTCATCTAATTTTACCTCCTTAAAATTATTTTTTGAGGCAATAAAAAAAGAAGCTAACTTATTTCTAAATTAACTTCTATATGTTAGATATTATTTCAATAACTACATTTTCTACAATTTTATATAATAATGTAATATATAAATTATACTTGATATGGAATTTCTAATGTTTGAGGAATATTTAAACTATTAGTATATTCTTCAAATTTGTTTACGGTATCAGTTTCCATTTTATTTGTAACTTTAACATAAATATTATATGTCGTTTGTATGCTTGAATGTCCTAACCTTTTCGACACTGCTTTAATGTCAGCACCACTTTCAATTAATCTAGTTGCATGTGTGTCTCTAAAATCATGAAATCTACTGTTAATTCCTAATTCATAATGTATTACTTTAAAAGCATATTTAGGTGAATCAGTTCCTAAAAATTGTCCATTTCCTTTAACAAAGACTAATTCTGCTTTCGGTAAAGCCACTTCTAGTTCTCCTTTTGCTTCAACTAACTTTATTTCTTCTTTTTTGGTAATATCATTTAGTACTCTTTTCTCATAATAATAAAGATATGAATCTCCATAAAATTTTTGATTTTCTTCTTGTTCTTTTTTATATTCTTTTAATGCATTTACTAATGTATCACCAATAGATATAGTTCTTCTACTTTGTGGATTCTTACACTCTCCGTAATACCAAACACAAACAGAGTTACCTTTAGTTATATTTTTTCTTTTTGGTAAACCATACTGATTCTTCTTTATGATATTTTTATTGATAGTTATTGTTTTTTTCTCAAAATCTACACAATCCCAAGTTAAGCCATATACTTCAGATACTCTTAAACCTGTATAGTAGGCAGTTAAAAAAGAGTAATAAATCGAGTGTGTTCCCTTAAATCTGTCTAATATTCTTTCTATTTCCTCTTGAGTAAATATATGTGCAGGATCTTTGTTAATTTTATCTATTCTTGGTGCATGCACATTTTCTGCTGGGTTAGTATTAATATAATTCAATGTATAACAAGCATATTTTAAAGACCCTTTAACAACTTTCAAAATACTTGCCATATAATTTTTAGAAAAAGCATATTCGACATATATTTTATTTATAAACTCTTGTAATATTCTAGTGTCTAATTGCCATAATTTATAAAATCCTATTTTCGGTTTGACATGATTTTTAATAATGTTTATATACGATACTGTTGTTGAATAATGTAAATTTAAGTTAGCGTAATTGTCAATCCAATAATCTAAAAAATCAGCATAAGACATATTTTCTTTAAGTTGCATTTTAGTTCCACTATAATAAAATTCGTTGTATGCTTTTGCTCCCTCTTTAAAAGCTTCTGATTTTGATGAATATCCAGACTTCGTAATCCATTTTCTTTTTCCATCAACCATTCCTGTTTCAAATCGGTATTCATAAACTTTTCCTCTTTTTCTTACACTTACCATAAATTAATCTCTCCTTTTACTAAATTTATTAGTAAACGGAAAGATGCCAGCATATCAAATGCTGACATCTAATAATTATCTATCCATTAATTTGTTCACACAGTTTTTATTGATATATAAAGCTTTTCTTCTTATTTGTCCACAAGATTTAATTTATGTGGACAAATCGTGGACATTTGTCCACCGTGGACAAAATTTTCAATTTTTTGCTTTTTTAAAATTCTTATTTTTCAAGAGTTTTAAGCATTTCTACCACAACAGTTCTTATACTTTTTGCCACTTCCACATGGGCAAGGGTCGTTTCTTCCAACTTTTGGGCCTTGATTTACAACTGTTTTATTTATTTGAGTTTGTACTTTGCTTTGGTCTGCATCTAGATTTTTTAAGTTTTGTAATGCTACACCTGTTATTTTTGCTGTTTCTTGACGTTTTACTTCTTCGTTTTTACGTAGATTCATTAACAATTGTACCACATCATGTTTAATGTCTAATATCATTTCGTCAAACATGTCCATTCCTTCAATTCTGTATTTTACAACTGGATCTTGTTGTCCATATGCTCTTAGTCCTATTCCGTCTTTTAGTTCATCCATTGCGTCTATGTGGTCCATCCATTTTTGGTCAACAACTTTTAGCATTACAACTCTTTCTAATTCTCTTAATTGTGCACTTCCAACTTCTTCTTCTTTTTTTGCATATTCTGCAAGTGCTGTTTCTTCTAATTTTTCTATTATGGCATTAGCGTTTTCTGAATTTTCTTTTACAAAATCACTTATATCAAGTCCAAAGATATTTTTTATGTTTGTATTTAGTGATTCTACATTTACTTCGTTTTCTCCTGCAAATTGTTGCATTACTACTTCTTCTGCAAGTGATTTTATCATGTTTAAAATATTTTCATTTATGTTTTCTCCATCTAGTACTTGTCTTCTTTGTTTGTATATTATTTCTCTTTGTGCATTCATTACATCATCATATTTTAATACATTTTTTCTGATGCTGAAGTTTCTTCCTTCAACTCTTTTTTGAGCTGATTCTACTGCATTACTTATTATTTTGTTTTCTATAGGTACATTTTCGTCCATTCCTATTGTGTTATATACTTTTGTAATCATTTCTCCGCCAAAGATTTTCATTAGGTCGTCATCTAGACCTATATAGAATTTTGATTCTCCTGGGTCTCCTTGACGTCCACTACGTCCTCTTAACTGGTTGTCTATTCTTCTTGATTCATGTCTTTCTGTTCCTATTATTTTTAGCCCACCTACAGTAATTACTTTTTCTTTTTCTTTTTTTATTTCTTTGTCATATTTTTCTTCTAGTTCTTTAAATGTTTTTCTAGCATTTAGTATTTCTTCGTCTTCTGTGTCATAAAATGTGTTTGCTTCTTCTATTAAGTTGTCTGAAATTTTCATTTTTCTCATTTCTTGTTTTGCTAAATATTCACTGTTTCCTCCTAGCATTATGTCTGTACCACGTCCTGCCATGTTTGTTGCTATTGTTACTGCTCCGAATTTTCCTGCTTGTGCTATTATTTCCGCTTCTTTTTCGTGATATTTAGCATTTAATACTTCGTGTTTTATTCCTTCTTTTTTTAGTATGTTACTTAATTTTTCTGATTTTTCTATTGATACTGTACCTACTAGAACTGGTTGTCCTTTTTCATGGCTTTCTTTTATGCTTTGTACAATGGCATTGAATTTTGCTTTTTCATTTTTGTATATTGCGTCATTTTGGTCTTTTCTAATCATTGGCTTGTTTGTTGGTATTGATATTACATCTAAGTTGT
Organism: uncultured Clostridia bacterium; assembly: GCA_944393385.1. Classification (GTDB taxonomy): domain Bacteria; phylum Bacillota; class Clostridia; order TANB77; family CAG-508; genus CAG-269. The sequence continues at coordinate 46,249 of CALYAA010000006.1, read as the reverse complement.
ATATTTCTTCGAATTCTGCTTCTTCTGTCATGGCTGTACCTGTCATACCTGCTAGTTTGTTATACATTCTAAAGTAGTTTTGGAAGGTTATTGTTGCTAGTGTTTTTGATTCGTCTGCTATTTTTACTCCTTCTTTTGCTTCTATTGCTTGGTGTAAACCATTGTTGTATCTTCTTCCATACATTATACGTCCTGTAAATTCGTCTACTATTAATACTTCTCCATCTTTTACGATATAGTCTATGTCTTTTTTCATTATTCCATGTGCTCTTAGTGCTTGATTTACATGGTGTACTATTGTAGAGTTTTCTATATCATTAAAGTTTTCTAGATTAAATGCTTGTTCTGCTTTTTTGATTCCCTTTTGTGTTAGTGAAGCTGATTTTGCTTTTAGGTCTACTATATAGTCATAGTTTTCGTTGTCTTCTGCTTGGGCTTCATCTTTAATGTCTTCTTCAACTATTATTTTTGGTGTTAGTCTTTTTACAAAGTCATTTGCTTTTTTGTATAATTCTGATGATTGGTTTGCTCTTCCTGATATTATAAGTGGTGTTCTTGCTTCATCTATTAATATACTATCAATTTCGTCTACTATGGCATATTCTAATCCTCTTTGTACTAATTGCTCTTTGTAAATTACCATGTTGTCTCTTAAATAGTCAAATCCAAATTCGTTATTGGTTCCATATGTTATATCACAATTATAAGCTTGTTGCTTGTCTTTTGGAGACATTCCTGCTATTACTAGTCCAACTGATAGTCCCATGAATTTGTATAGTTTTCCCATCCATTCACTGTCTCTTTTTGCTAGATAGTCATTTACAGTAATTACATGTACTCCTTTTCCTGTTAGTGCATTTAGATATACTGGTAGTGTTGCTACAAGTGTTTTTCCTTCACCTGTTTTCATTTCTGCTATTCTTCCTTGGTGTAGAATGATTCCTCCTATTAATTGTACATCAAAGTGTCTCATTCCTAATACTCTTTTTGATGCTTCTCTTACAACAGCAAATGCTTCTGGTAATATATCATCTAATGTTTTTCCTTGTTTTAATTGTTCTTTAAATTCTGTAGTTTTGTTTTTTAGTTCTTCATCAGTTAGTTTTTGTATTTCTGATTCTAATGAATTTATTTTTTCTACTATTGGCATTATTCTTTTTACTTCTTTTTCACTATAACTTTTAAATATTTTTCCAAATATACTCATTGTCTTATCATTTCCTTGTATAAATTATTTAGGCTTTTAAAACGGATTTGCCTATAAACCTTATATTTAAACATATATAAATTTAAGTTCAATTGTTTACTATTTTTATTTCTAAATAATATTATTTTTTAATCTTGTACAAATATATCACGAATTACTATATTTTTCAAGTTATTTTTGAGATTTTGATATTTATATCACTTGAGTTTTTTATATTACATAAAAAACTCAAAAATTCTCAATAATTTTATTGTTTTTGTTAAAGTCATTTAATCTATATTATAATATATATGTTAAATTATATAATGTCAAACCATATTTGTTTTTTATAATGTACTAGTTATATTTATTTAAATTATTTCATATTCTTTAAAAGATACTTTTTTAATTTAAAGTAAACTGTATTATTATATAAAGTTTGTTGTTTTACTTTTTAGTATTAAATATAATTATTAAATGTTTAAGGAATGAATTGAATTGTGAAAAAATTTAAAATATTTATTATTTTTTTTGTTATTTTGTTTATTTTATCTAATCAATTATTGGCAGATGATATAGATTTTGAAGGTTTTGATAATTCTTCTTTAATTTTAGAAGCATCTTCTTCTATTGATGAGGAAAATATTCCTACAATTAATTCAAGATCTGCAATTGTCTATGATAGAAATTCTGGAACAGTTTTGTTTGGTAAAAATGAAAATGAAAAACGTAAAATGGCTTCTACAACAAAAATTATGACCTGTTTAATCGTTTTGGAAAATGCTAATTTAGATGATATTGCAACTGTTTCTTCAAAAGCAGCAGGTACTGGTGGCTCAAGGCTTGGCTTACATACAAATGATAAAATTTCTGTTCGTAATTTACTTTATGGATTAATGCTTTGTTCAGGCAATGATGCTGCTGTAGCTCTTGCAGAACATGTTGGTGGTAATATTCAGAACTTTGCTGATTTAATGAATACTAAAGCATTAGAATTGGGGCTTTCCTCTACTCATTTTGTTACTCCTCATGGTTTAGATAATGATGAACATTATACTACTGCTTATGAACTTGCTGTTATTACCAATTATGCTTTAAAAAATGAAATTTTTAAAAATATAGTTGGTACAAAATCTCAAACAATTACAATTAATAACTACTCTAAAACTTTGACAAATACCAATGAATTATTAGGTAATTTAAATGGAGTTTATGGTGTTAAAACTGGTTTTACTAATGGTGCTAATCGTTGTTTAGTTACAGCTGTTAAAAGAGATAATATGGATATTATTTGTATAGTATTAGGTGCTGATACTAAAAAAGATAGAACTCAAGATAGTATTAAATTAATTGAGTATGTTTTTGCAAATTTTTCTCCTTTTAATTTAAAAGAAAAAATAATTACTGAATTCGAAAATTGGAAATTATGTAATATTAATAGTTTTAAAATTTCTAAGGGTATAACAAATGATATTGATTTATGTTTGGAAGAATTAAATTATGATTTTTTACCTCTTAATAGTAATCAAATTCAAAATTTGAACATATATATATATTGTGATTATATTTTTGAGGCTCCTTTGGAAAGGAATCATATTTTAGGATATTTGACTGTTTATATCAATGCTAAAAATATTCTTACATTAAATATTTATAATTCAAATTTTATAAGTAAAAAAGATTATCTAACTTTTTTTAGTGATTTATTAAAAGATTATGTTTATTACTTAGAGTCTGTTTTTTATTTTCACTAAAAAAACTTAAACCATTAATTATATTTTTTAAAATAAAAAATTTTAACAGGTATTGACAAATTAAAAATATTTTGTTATTATTAAATAGCTTAGTTGATAAATTAATAGTTTTGTTCATTGCCTATTGATTTATTTAAATAAAAATTTTTTATTTTAAAAATTGCAGGTATAGTTTAGTGGTAAAACGAGACCTTGCCAAGGTTTAGTCACGAGTCCGATTCTCGTTACCTGCTCCAAATTTTTAAAAGTTTAATCATTATTAATTTATATATATTATTTTTGGCGAGTTAGCCAAGCGGTAAGGCACGAGTCTGCAAAACTCTGATTCATCGGTTCGATTCCGATACTCGCCTCCAAAAAATTTTTTCAAAAAGATTGTATAACTATTGACAATTATTGAAAAAATAATTATAATATTTATGTTTATGGCGAAGTAGCTCAGTTGGCTAGAGCATTCGGTTCATACCCGACAGGTCGGCGGTTCGAATCCACCCTTCGCTACCAATTTCTAAAAAATAGCATTTTTCTTATGAAATATGCTATTTTTTATTTATCTTATTATAAAAATTTAATATTATTTTCCTATCTAAAATTATTTTTCTAACTCTTTATATACTCTTTTTTACATATCAATTTAATAATTTCAAAAATAGCACCTGTACTAAATTATCACAAAATTATCAGTATAAAAAATAGTACAGATACTAAATTATCATTCAAAATCTTCTATAGTTTTGTTTAGTTCTTCTTTTCCATATATTTCCAAACTTCCATTATTTATATTTATTAAGTCTGTTTCTGTTAAATATTCACTTGATATGTTGGTTTTTTCATATAAAGTTTCTGTTCCATCTTTGTTGATTAAATAAATATTTATTTTTTCGTCTTCTATTTTTAGTTTAAAGTGTTCTCCACATACATCATTAAACTCTTTATATAATATTACTTGGTTTGAATTAAATCCAATTACTTCCCATTCTGGATAGTGTTGTTGTAATTCTTCTTTTGTCATATTTACACATTCTTCAGGTATTTCCGTGTATTCATTTATTGTATGGTCACATTGAATAAAATATTTTTTTAATATTAATTGGGCATTTACTGCAATTCTATCTTCTTTTGATATAACTGGCTTTAATTCTTGTTCTTGTGCATATTCATCTGTGCATTCATCTTCTATTATTTCTGCTATTTTTGTACTTTCTACTTTTTGTTGCTGATTGCTTTCATTATGTTGGTTTATTTGTTGTATAATAAAAATAAGTGATATTATAAATATACTAACAAAAAGTATTGATATTAAAAATATTTTCTTCATATTTTAAATTTTCCTTTCATTTACTAATTTCTAATTTTATGTAATAATTATTTTTTATTCTTATTATTCCATTATTTGTAATTATTTATACATTTTATAAAAAATATATTTGCCATAATTTTAGAATTGTTTTTTTATGAAATTTAAAATTATCTATTTTTTATGAAAAAGTTAAATCTATTTTATCTATTAGTCCTTTTTTATTAATTTTAATTATTATTTCTCCATTTTTATCTGTTCTATATATTTTTGTGGATATAGATTGCAGTCTTTCTAATGTTTGCGGATTTGGATGTCCAAAATTATTGTTTTGACCAACTCCTATTAGAGAGATTTTAGGCTGTACTTTTTCTAAAAACTCTATACATGATGAGTTTTTAGCTCCGATGATGTGCTACTTTTAATATATCTGCTTTTAAATAATTCGTTTTTTCATATAAATTTAATATTTTTTCTTCTGCTTTTTTTTCAATGTCTCCTGTAAAAAGCATTTTAAAACTTTTGTATTCTAATCTTGCTACAATTGCATTATTGTTTAAAATATTTTCTGTTATTATGTCTTCGGTTGGAAATAAAATTCTTAATTTTAAATCTTTTTCTATTTTTATAATGTCTCCTTTTTTTACTTCATTAACTGATATTTTTTTATTTTTTGTGACTTTTTTAAATTTTTCATAATTTTCTGATTGTTCAAATTGTTTTGATATTATTACATTTTTTACTTTTAATTCTTCTAAAACTGTTAAAACTCCTCCGTACATGATCTTGGTCAAAGTGACTTATTATGCAATAATCTATATGTTTTATTTTTCTATCTAATAAATATGGAACTAGTGTGTTTTTTCCAACATCAAATGTTTCTTGCCCACCACCATCTATTAATATTGTTTTATTTTGTGGTGTTATTATTAATGTACTATCTCCTTGCCCAACATCTAAAAAATATATCTCTAAATCATGTGGAATATTATTAATGACCTTTAAAGAGAAAAATATTATAATGAAAAAAACAAATATTTTTTTTTGATTTAAAATAATTTTTGATTTTATCTTTTGATAAATTGCCAATAGCTTTTTTTCTATAAAGCTTTTATTTTTGCTTACTTTTATTTTATATAATTTATATACAAAAAGTATAATGATATAGTAAATAATAACTTGATATGTTTCTGGTGTTGATATTTTAAAATTCATGAAAGGAAATTTTTTTCCTATTTTTGATGTTAATGAAAGTCCTAGTACAGGAAATTGTACAATTTTGCCTATTGCAATTCCTGCATTAACTGATATAAATGTTATAATTATTTGAATAAAACCCACTATTACTATTGGTCCTGTTACAATTTCTATTAAGAAATTTGTTATTATAAAATTGAAACTGAAAAAATTATATTTGATGATAATGACTGGTAATGTCACTAATTGTGCTCCAATTGTTACAGCAATTGATTCCACAAAAGATTTATGTTTCTGACAAAAAATTGTATATTTTTCTTGTATTTTTATAGATTTAAATTTTATATTTGTAATTATCTCTTGAATAAATGGTCTAAAATATACTACACCTAATGTACCTAAATACGTGAATATAAAACTTGTCCCTAATAAGTTAAATGGATTTTGAATTAATAATATTAAACATGAAATTGAAATATTATTCAATGTGTCGCTTTTTCTATAAAATAAAAAAGATGAACACATTAATATTCCCATTATACAGGCTCTTACAACGCATAATGTAAATCCTGTAACAGCTAAATATATTAATAACATTATTATTTCAATTATTCTACTTTTCTTTTGTCCAAATAGATTTTGAGTGCAAATTTCTATTAAGTAAATAATATATGTAACATGTAATCCTGAAACAGATAATACATGTATTATACTACTTTCAGAAAAGTTTTGAATAGTTTCTTCATCAATTAAACTTATATCTCCTAACATTACTCCTAATATCAGTGGTGTTATTTTAGAATTATAAGTTTTTTCAATATTTTCTTTTATTTTAAGTGATAATTCATTTAACCAAAAAAATATATCTTTTTTTATTGTAATTTTTTCTATTTTACTTACTTTTATTGTTCCATATATTTTACTTCCCTTTAAATATTCTTTATAATTAAATCCTTTATAATTTCTTGCCTCTGAAGGTTTTACATATTCTCCTTCTATATTTAATATTTCCCCATATTGTAATTCTTCTTTTGTATTTATATATAAATATGTGTTTTTATATTTTTTTGTTAATACTTTTACTTTATATCTATTATAATATTGTTTTTCTTTCTTATTTCCTATTACCTGAACTTCTAATTTTATATCAGTCATATTTTGATATAAAGTTTCAAATTTGTTATTCATTTTTTTTACAACTATAAATGATATAAATGATGATATGATTATTGTAATGAAAATATTAAGCTTTATAATTAATTTTAAGTATCTAAAAAAAGTATGTTTAAATTTTCTTGAAAAAATATATATTATGAAAAAAATCAGATATAAAAAGACTATACTTATTTTAAAGTATAGCCCCCATAATATACCTATTATATATCCAATTGTTATTACAAAAATTGGTCTATTCAATTAAATTACTCTCCTTGCTCCAACATATCTTTGTGAATAATAACTTGATGATGTTGATGTAATTTTTACTCCTTCTTTTTTATTAGCCGAGTGTATAAAGTTACCATTTCCAATGTATATTCCAACATGACCTATTGCTGTTTTGCTTTCATTTTTATATACTAAGATGTCTCCTTGTTGCCAATCATTTTTATTTACTGCAATTCCATTTTTTATTTGACCACTAGAAGATCTGTTTAATGATATTCCAAACTGTTTGAATACATATGATGTGAAGCCAGAACAGTCAAAACCAGTTGTTGGTGTTGCTCCTCCTGATTTATATTTATAGCCAATGTATTGTTTTGCATATTCTACAACTTGTGCCCCTGTAACTTTTGAATTTGAACTACTATTTTCTTGTTTTGCTGTTTGTTCTTCTTTATTATTTTCATTATTTGAAGATTCTGTTTTAGTTTCAACTGTCTCGTTTGAATTGTTTTTTTTTGTTCTATCTATTCCACCTCTTGATGTAGTCTCTGGAAGTCTAGTATCTGATATATATTTTTTTGATACATATCCAACTTGATCTTCATAATCTATTCTATACCAATCACCTATCTCTCCTGTTATTGTTACTCTCGCATTATAGCTAAAACTATGTATTATTTCACTTGATGTATTTGGCTCTGTTCTTATATTTAATCCATCTGAACTAACATATCCTGTTTTATTTAATTCTTTTACATCTTCTTGATTTGTTGAGCCTTCTTCATTATTATCTTCTTGATTAATTGGTTGTTCCTCATTTTCATTATTGTCTTCTTGATTTGTTGGTTCTGTTTCATTTGGTGTTTCTGGTGTTACTGGGTTTTCTGTATTATTTTCTGTTGTTATTTCTTTTAATTTGCTTAATCTTACCCATCCACTATCTTCTGCATTTTCTATTTTGCACCAATCATTTAAGATTTCTGTTACAGTTACATTTCCATTTATTGATTCTGATTTCTCTTTAGAATACATGAGTGGTAATATTCTTGTTTTTATTTCTTGGTTTAAATTATATTGTTTTTCTTCTTCAATATTTTTTACTGCTTTACATTTGTTTGTTAATATTAGAATAAGCGTAATCATTAGTACAATTATTGATAGCTTTTTTATTCCCATTTTATAGTAGATGTTAGCTTTTTATAGCTAATATCCCCCTTTCTTTTTTATTCTTAATTTATTTTACGAATTCTAGTATACACTTTATTATATTAATTGTCAATATTTTTGTTCTTTTTTCGTTATAGTGTAATATAATTTTCTTTAATTTGTACTCTCCCAATTTGAGTTTTTGACTGTAATGAGAAAATTTCAAAGAAATAACGATTATTGCTTTTTTTAATATAAAAGTATGGCTTTCCTATTATATAAATCAATCAGGAGGAGTCAATGACTCCTCCTGACGAAACATTTGATTATTCTTTTACAAAATCTGTTGCCCAGATTTCGCAGGTACATGTGCCTTCTCCAGAATACATGACTAACTTCAAAGTCTTGCCTGTGGTGTTAGTGAAAGAAAAGTCTACATTGCCAAAACTGACTGTTGCTTCATCTTCTCTTTCAGCATAACTTACAGGTAACGAATGCTGCCGTGCATTTGTGCTTATTCCTGCATTTTTTGCAGAAATATTAAGTGTAGTACTGACTTGACATACACCACCGCCAATTCCTGTGGATACTTTTCCGTTACTGTATACAGTAGCATCTTTATATCCTTTGTCATAGGTACATTTGCCTACTGTATTCCAAAACGAAAATTTCTCACCAGGGTTCAAGATTGTTTCATTAATATAGTTTGATGCTATACTAATATTGACATCTCTATTGCTATTAGCACTGGCTTGAGTTGTTGCAGTACTAAGCAAGTACCATTCTCCATCAATTGTTTCGATTGGAGTTACGTACTTTTTGGCGATATAGCCCTCCTTTTCTTGATAAATGATTTTGATTCGATTGCCAAATTCATCTGTGTTTTCTACTTCGGAATTTGGTACAATCTCAACCATTGCTCCTCTCGAAAGACTACATATTTTTTCTGTTTCTCTGGTAGTGCCAACACGCATGATAACGTTTGTGGCATTAATCTTACCATAGATTTTTTCTTCTGTTGTTACTTCTGTCGGAGCTTCTTTGGGAGTTTCTCCATCAATAGGGTTTGCAGCATAGACATTTACTGCAAGCAAACACCCCATGATGAATACGGACATGATTTTGAATAACCGTTTCATTTGCAAAACCCTCCTTTAGGTTTTTAATGAATTATATTATATCACTCAATATATTTTATGTCAAATATGTATTTCAAATCTAACTGACTTTTAATATAAGAACAATAGTGGACTTCTTTAACATTTTCTCTGTTTATAATATTTTTAAGCCCAAGTCATTGTCCATGTGCCAATTTTACACAAGTTCATCTATTATGGTGAAGCTTTTTTATGTAATAGGAAAAGTGATTTTTCCTATTACATAAAAGAAATTAAATACACATATTTTAATTGTGTATTTAATTTCTTTATTTTTAGGCTGTTTTCTTTTTTATTACCAATTTCTTTGGTTGTACTTGTTGTAAATGTTTTGTTTGGCATATATCTTTTATATAAAATTTTTTCTTTTTTTCGTCATAAGAAATAATATTTACACTTGTGTTCCCTTGACTAAATTTTTTACTCTCAACATTAAATGGAACTTTTGCTATTTCTCTTAAAAATGCTTCTATCGCAATTCCATGTGAACAAACAAGTATTGTTTTATTTGGGTTTTCTTTTACTATTTTTTTCATAATCTTTTTCATTCTTTTTTGAACTTGTTTTGTAGTTTCTTGTTTTGGAATTCCAATAATCTCTTTTTTTGAATTATGCATTATTTTATTGTCTAGTTTATCAACTTCTTTCCAAGTATATCCATCATAAATTCCAAAATCCATTTCTTCTAGTTCTTGACTTAGTTGAATATTGATATTTTCTATTTTGGATATTGGTGCTATTGTTTTTATTGTTCTTTTTAATGGACTTGAGTAAACTTTATCAAATTTTATATTTTTTAAGTAATTTGTTAGTAATTGTACTTGCATTTTTCCTTCTTCTGTTAAATCATAATCGCCTTTTCCTGTTAGTCTATTTTCAATATTTCCTGTACATTGAGCATGCCTAATCAGGTATACATCTGTCATCTAAAAAACCATTCCTTTCTTATTCATTGAGAAACTTTAATTTTTATAAATCTATAAAAATTTTAAATATTTTTTATTATTTATTCATAAAACTTTCAAAATATGAAATAAATCTTTCTTTCATTTCTCCTATTTCAAATTTATTTGAACATTTATAATTTTCATTTGACAATATTTTTAGTAAATCCTTATTATTATATAAATATATAATTTTTTCTTTTAATTTTTCTTTTATTTGACTTTCATTTTGTCCGATTATTCTTTTTCCTATAATATAATTTTTTTGTTCTGAACCTAAAGCTTCATTTACAACTCCAACATCTGTTGTAATTACTGGAACTCCACATCCCATTGCTTCTAATAAGGGTTTTGGTGTACCTTCTTTATATGACACACATACATATATATGTATATTCGAGAAATAATCACACATATCATCATTCGAGATTTGTTTAACTGCTTTGTCTGCAGTTTGAAGCTTTATATCATATCCTTCATTTTGCAATTCTTCAATTACTGGTTTTAATACTGTATGAAATCCTTTAAAATCTATAAAATTTCCGTTCTCATCTTTCTGTTTTTCATTCCATTTTGAATTTCCTACCCACCCAATTATTAAAGATTTATTATCTTTAAAATTGAATCTTTCCATATTTAATGGATGAAACTTTTCCTTTTCAAATGTATCTCCTATAATTGCTGTAGGTTTTTTTATTCCTTCTATATTATAATATATATCAAACAGTTTTTGAGAACTTACAATATATTTTTTACAATATTTTGTAAATGTTTGGTTAAATTTTATATCATCTTCATATAAATGATCATAAATTCCTGTTGATATTTTGTTAACCATTCTTTTAGTATATTCTTCATAATTACCATATTTTTTAATTACTTTTTGCTTGAAATCTTCATTTTCTTCAAAGTCTAGTAATATGTATCTCCAAAAGAAATGTATTAAATCATAATCTTTTAAAGTTTCTAATATTTTAAATAAATCTTTTTTAAATTCTTCTGCTTTTGTGTAATAGATATCAATTTGGTATTTATCAGATAATGCTCTTTTAATTATTTGTGCAGCAATATCAAATGCCCAATCTTTTACATCTGCCACTAAAGCTATTTTTTTCATTAGAATCCTCCCTTAATATCATTAATATCTCTAAAATTATATTCACGTTTAGGGAAAATAGGTGAATTTTCTTTATTTTTAATTGCATTTAATATTCCTTTTAGTTTAAATGGAATACTTTCTGTTTCATTTATTATAAAGCTTAGTACATAAGGTTTTAAGTTTTCTGGTGCTTCATCATATATTTCCATTAAATATGCTAACATTTTATACATATCTGTACATCTACGTATAGATGGAGTTGTCATTATACTTCCTCCTCTATTTTTGTAGTAATTAAAAATAGGAAAATCTCCATATGTTGTTTCACCGGCTAATGTAATTGCTTTCATAGAATATATCATATCTTCGTAATATACATCTTCTTTAAATTTTATGTTCTTTTCTAGTAAAAATTCTCTTTTCCAGCATTTACTAGGTATTGAGAAAGTTGCATCACACATCAAACGTGCTTCTTTTGTTGAATTTTCCTTTGTTGCAACTCTTAGTCTATTATTTCCGTTAATTTCTTGGAATCCAAAAAATACAATATCTGGTTTTTTATTTCCAATTACTTTATCTATGTCTGTTAATGTCGATTCATTGTATAATGTATCATCACCGTCTAGATGAACAATATATTCTCCAACTGCATTTTCTATTCCAATATTTCTTACTGCTCCTAGTCCTTTATTTACTGGATTTTTTATTATTCTAATTTTTCCATCATATTTCATGATTTTTTCTAATGTATTATCTGTTGATTTATCTTCTACAACAATTAATTCGTAATCTTCGAAATTTTGATTTAATACACTATTAATTGCTCTTTCGATATATGGTTCAACATTATATGCACTAATTATTACTGAAAATCTACATTTATTATTCATACATTTTTACATCGCTAAAAACGACATATCTCCTTTCAATATTTTTGGAAATGCTAGTTTTATAAACATATCCGTGTCTATTATATCACTATTTGAGGGAATCGTCAAATTTTAAATATTAAAATTTGACATTTTCTTTTTTCAATATAAAGTCTTGATTTTACATAACCCTCAATTTTTATTGTAAAAATAGAAGGTTTTTTTATTTCATAAATTAGATGTTTTTTTCCACTAATGGTAAAACTTGTTTTTTTCTAGAAACAACACCTGGCATTTCTGCTAAGTTGTCTCTAATTTCATAAGTTTTAGATATTGCATCTGTTCTTTCACCTAAAACAATTGCTGTTGAGTTGCTGTTTACAATGTCTGTAATAACAAATACAAATAAACTTAGTCCTTTTGCTTCAATTACTTTATTTATTTCATGTTCTATTTTTTCTTTTCTTTTTAATACATCTGGAATGCTTACTGTATTAACCTGTGCAATTACATATTTTATATTTTCTTTTTCCATTGTTTTTGCATCTAAATTTATTAATTCTTCTTCTGTATATTTATCTAAATTAGTTCCTGCTTTTAACATTTCTAATCCATATTTACTAATATCTACATTTGCTATTTTAGCTAATTCTTCAACAGCTTTTTTATCTTTATCTGTAGTTGTTGGAGATTTTAATAATAGTGTGTCAGATATTATAGCACTTAGCATTAAACCTGCTATTTGTTGTTCTATTTCAACATTATTTGATTTATATAATTCAAATAATACTGTTGCTGTACATCCTACTGGTTGTGCATAATAAAATAATGGTTCTGATGTTTGGAAATTATTAATTCTGTGATGATCTACTACTGCTAAAATTTTTGTTTTTTCTATTCCTTCTACTGATTGTGTAAATTCGTTGTGGTCAACTAATATTACTTCTTGTCCTTCATCAACTTTTTCTATAAGTTTTGGAGCTTCTACTTTGAAGTAATTTAATGCATATTTTGTTTCTTCATTTATTTCTCCTAATCTACAAGATATTACTTCTTCTCCTCTTAATTTTGTTTGTAAATTTGCCATTGCTAAACTTGAGCATATTGAATCTGTGTCTGGATTTTTGTGTCCAATTACTAAAATTTTTTCCATTTTTTTGTTTCCTTTCTTTTTTTATAATATTTTACTCTTTTTGAGCATTTTTTAATATTTCTTCTAATTCTTCTTTATTAAATTTATATTTTTGATTGCAAAATTGACATTGAATTTCTGCTTTTCCATCTTCTTCTATTAATTCTTTAAGTTGTTGCTTTCCTAATGTTACAAGACTATCTGCAAATTTTTCTTTACTACATCCACATTCATATTTAGGTTCAATAGATGCATCTAAAACTTGTACATCTTTATCTCCTGTAATTTTTTGTGCTATTTCTTTTAATGTTAAATTTTGGTCTAACATTTTAGATATAGCTCCTGCTTCGAAAATTGATTTTTCAACTATAGATATTTCTTCATCTGTTGCATCAGGCATAGGTGAAATTATATATCCTCCACTTGAGCGAACTCCGTTTTTGTCAACTAGTACTCCTAATGCTACTGCTGTTTGTTTTTGCTCTGAGGTTTGAAAGTAATTTGCAAAATCTTCTGCTATTTCTCCAGATGTTAATGGGCTTATACCTATATATGGTTCTTTTAGTCCTATATCTTTTATTACATTTATAAATCCTTGGTTTCCTATAGCTCCACCCACATCTAATTTTTGAAATTCATTTAGTGGTAAGTCTACATGTGGATTTGTTATACATGCTTTAACATGTGGTGCATTATCTGAAACAGCTACAATTTTTCCTATAGGTCCATTTCCTTTTATTTGAATTGTTAGTTTGTCTGTTTCATTTTTCATTTCTGATCCTATTAGTGCTGTGATTGTTAATACTCTACCCATTGCAGCCGTTGCAAGTGGACTTAAATCATGTATTTTCCTTGCTTCTTCTACTAAATTTGTTGATGAACAACAAACTACTGATATCTTTCCATTGTGTGCTAAAAATTTTATTATTTGATCTTTCATTTTTAATTGTTTCCTTCCTAATGTAGTTGTCTTTAAACAATTTTTCTAATATTACTTTTCTTCTACGTTTTTTTCTTCTAGTTTAGGTCTATTTTCTTGTTCTTTAATAAAGTTTTTATAACCTACTGATAGTGTTGCAATTATTAATAATAAAAATGATAAAGCTTTCCAAATTCCACTATCTAAAAGTATAATTGCAAACATTCCAAGTGAAGCACTTAGACCATATAAAATTAATACTGCTTGTTTTGGAGTAAAACCTTTTTCTACAAGTTTATGATGTAAATGTCCTTTATCTGGTTTGAATACAGCTTTTATAGATTTTCCTTTTATTATTCTTCTTATAATTGCAAATATTACGTCAAATATTGGAAGTCCTAAAACAATTACTGGCAAAACGATTACCGCTGCAGTATACGTTTTAGCTACTCCTAGTATTGATACTATGGCTAACATAAATCCCAAAAAATTAGAACCTACATCTCCTATAAATGTTTTAGCTGGTGAAAAATTAAATGGTAAAAATCCTACTATTGCTCCAGCCATAGCTGTTACAATAACTGTTGCTATTATTGGAGAATCATTTAATATAAAGATTATTAATAATGATATACATGAAATAAGAGAAATTCCTGATGATAATCCATCTAATCCATCTATTAAATTGATTGCATTTGTTACTCCTACTATCCACAATACTGTTATAATAATTGAAAATGTTTCATTAAAGCCTATTCTGTATAAAAAAGGTATATCTAAATGCTCTATTTGAATTCCAAATAATACAACAATAATTGCTGCTAAAGTTTGTCCTATTAATTCTTGCCACGGTTTTAGAGTTTTTATATCATCAAGTGTTCCTGTTATAATAATCACACCTATGCCTAACAGTATTCCAAACAATTTTTTTCCATATTCTTGTGTTGTAAATAAGTCTAGACTTCCTTCAATAGACATTACAGCAATTAAATATAACATTGATACTAAAAATCCAAGAATAACTGCTAAACCACCATACTTTGGCATTTTTTTTGTATGCATTCTTCTTTTGTCTTTTGGTATATCTACTGCTCCTATTTTGTTAGCAATTTTTATAGTATATGGTGTTGCCATAAATGAAACTATAAATGCTAATAAAAAAGCAATTGCTATATTTCCCCACATTTATGTGCAACCTCCTATTATTTCATATTTTCATTTTCAATTTTATTTATTATATCAATCCTTTCAGCATGTCTTCCACCTTCAAATTGTGTTGCAAGCCACATTCTTACGATTCTTATTGCTTCATTTGTATCAATATAATCAGCTCCTATTGCTAGAACATTACTATCATTGTGCATTCTTGAAAATTTTGCTTCTTCTTCATTATCACATTTTGCACATCTTATTCCTTTAAATTTGTTTGCTACTATGCTCATTCCTATTCCTGAACGACATATTAGTATTCCTTTATCACATTGTTTGTTTTGTATTTCTAATGCTACAGCTTTAGCTATTTCTGGATAGTCTGCTCTTTCTTCTGAAAATGTTCCACAGTCTTCACATTCTATTTCTTTTTCTTCTAAATATTTTTTTATTTCTTCTTTTAATTTATAACCTCCATGGTCACTTCCTATTGCTACCATATTAACCACTCACCTTTCTTTCTATTGATGTTTACTGCTATTACATTCCATAACACTATATCACATTATTGGCTAAAGTGCAACAATTTTCCGCTTGTTATAATTTATTTTCTTATTATATAAAAAATAAATTATAACATCATTTTATATAAATTTTACCATGGAAATTTTATTTTTGCTCTTGCCAAATGGTATTTTGTGTGTTATAATGTTATGCGTTATAGTTTATTTTACTAAGAGGAGGTGCATTTTAAATGCCAAATATCAAATCAGCAAAAAAGAGAGTTAAAATTATTGAAAAGAAAACATTAACAAATAATATGATTAAAAGTGCATATAAATCAGCTGTAAAGAAATTTGAAGAAGCTGTTGCTGCTGGTAATAAAGCAGAAGCCACAACTTTAATGTCTGAAGCAACAAAGAAAATTGATCAAGCTTGTTCAAAAGGAGTTATTGTAAAAAATACAGCTTCTAGAAAAAAATCTAGTTTATCAAAAAAATTAAATGCAATGGCATAGGAAAAAACAATTTTTCCTGTAAAAAAATAAGGTGGAATAATTTAATTTCCACCTTTTTATTTTTATCTTCTATCCAAATTATCTAAATTGTCTAGAGCTTTACCTGTACCTAGTGCAACACAAGAAACTGCATCATTTGCTATCATTACATTTATTCCTGTTTTTTCTTGTAAAAGTCTATCTAATCCATCAATTAGACATCCCCCACCAGTCATGTAAATTCCTCTATCACTTATATCTGCTGAGAGTTCTGGAGGTGTTTTTTCTAAAACAGAATGTACCGCATCAACAATTTGCATAGCTGGTTCTATAAGAGCTTCTAACATCTCACTAGAATAAACTACAATATTTTTTGGTAATCCTGTTGTCAAGTCTCTTCCTCTTATTTCCATTTCTAGATCTTGTACTTTTGGATATACACATCCTATATTAATTTTTAAATCTTCTGCAGTTCTTTCTCCAATCATTATATTATGTTTCTTTTTAATATATTTAACAATTGCTTCATCAAATTTATCTCCAGCAACCTTTAAAGATGTACTTTCAACAGAGCCTCCTAGAGATATAACAGCTATATCTGTTGTTCCTCCACCAATATCTACAACCATATTTCCACAAGGTTTTGCTATATCTATTCCTGCACCTATTGCTGCAGCTATTGGTTCCTCAATTAGAAACACTTTTCTTGCTCCAGCTTGTGTTGCTGCATCTATTACTGCTTTTTTCTCTACTTCTGTTACTCTAGATGGTATGCAAATCATTGTTCTTGGAGAGAAAATAGTTTTTCCGTTTACTTTGTTTATAAAATATTTTAGCATTTTCTCTGTTACTGTATAATCTGATATTACACCTTCTCTTAATGGTCTTGTTGCTACAATATTTCCTGGTGTTCTTCCTAACATTCTTCTTGCTTCTTGTCCAACTGCTAAAACTTCTTTTGTATTACTATCTACTGCAACAACAGATGGTTCTCTTAATACAACACCCTTTCCTTTTACATATGCAATAATTGTTGCTGTACCTAAATCAATTCCAATATCCTGACCAAAATTAAACATAACTAATTCAATCCTTCCACTTTTCTTATTTTTTTGACTTTTGTAATTCAAATTTAGTTTATTACTAAATTTTGAACTTATGTATTCTTATATTTAATTTATGTACATTTTTTATTAATTATATTCACTTTTAATCATTTTTATTTTAATTTTAAATTCATTATAATAACTCCGGCAATAATTAATAATGCTCCTCCTAGTGTTGTAATTGAGTATTCTTCTTTTAAAAAGATGATTGATGCTATAACAATACATGCTTGTGCAATTCCATTACAAATTGGCGAAATATAACTTACATTTTCAAACATCATTATTATTCTTGTGAAAAGTAGAAAACTTATTATATAACAAATAAATCCAAGAGCACTTATCCAACTTATACTAAAACTAAATTCTCCAGAACCTATTCCAATTTTTCCGGCATTTCCACCTTTTTTCATTAAAATTAAACCTGATACTGTAAATGCTATATATATTACAATCATTAAATATTTCATGATATCTTTGCTCCTTATCTTCATGATTCTTTCATTCCCTTCTATGGTTCATCATTTTCTGTTTCTCTTACTATATATATTGGACGTTTTTTTACCTCTAAATATGTTTTTGATAAATATTGTCCAATTATTCCTATAGTAAATAATTGTATTCCACTAACAAATACTATTATACATATTGTTGATGGCCAACCTGGAGTTGGGTCTCCAAATGCTAAAGTTCTAACTATAATAAATACAATTGCGATAAATGCCACTAAACAGAAAATTAACCCTAATAATGATGAAAATATCAATGGTGTAGTTGAAAATGCTGTTATTCCTTCTATTGCATATTTAAATAATTTCCAAAATGACCATTTGGTTTCTCCTGCAACTCTTTCTACATTTTCATATTCAATCCATTTTGTCTTAAATCCTACAAAACTGAAAAGTCCTTTTGAATATCTATTATATTCTTTTAAAGAAATTATTGCATCTACAACTTTTCTTTTCATTAATCTATAGTCTCTTGCTCCATCTACCATTTCTATTGATGACATTTTATTTATTATTTTATAAAACATTCTAGCAAAGAAACTTCTTATTGGTGGTTCACCTTTTCTTGTGACTCTACGTGTTCCTACAGAATCATATCCTTCATTTTGGATTGCATCATACATTTGTTTTAATAATGCTGGTGGATCTTGTAAATCAGCATCCATGAGTGTTACATAATCTCCTTTTGCTGCTTCTAATCCTGCATACATTGCCGCTTCTTTTCCAAAATTTCTTGAAAAAGATACATATCTTACTTTACTGTCTTTTGAATGAAGTTCTTTCATTATTTTTAATGTGTTGTCTTTTGAACCATCATCTACAAAAATATATTCAAAATCAACAATCCCTTCAAAATCTTGTTTTCTAACTCTTTCCATTTCTTCATAAAATAATGGTAAAGCTTTTTCCTCATTGTAACATGATACTACTACAGATATTTTCTCCATTTTTTGATACATCTATTGGACTTTTTCCAAAGATTTCTCCTTACATATTTATTTAGACTTTTAAAGGTTGCCTATAAACCTATTTTTATAATTCTATGTGTCAAAACTTTTTGTTTATATGTTTTTTTCATATTTATTTTTTTCTGTTTTGTATATATCTCCAAGAATCTTTACACATATCTTTTAATGTCTTACTTGCTTCCCATCCTAATTCTTCTTTTGCTTTTGTTGGATTAGAATAACAGGTTGCAATATCTCCTGGTCTACGTTCTGCTATTTTATAATTTACTTTTTTTCCTGTTGATTCTTCAAATGCTTTTACCATATCTAATACACTATATCCTGTTCCAGTTCCTAAGTTGTAAGCAAAAATTCCTTTACCTTCTTTTTCAAGTTTTTCTAGTGCTTTGATATGTCCTTTTGCTAAATCTACAACATGTATATAATCTCTTACACCTGTTCCATCTGGTGTATTGTAATCATTTCCAAATACTGATAATTGTTCTAATTCCCCTGATGCAACTCTTACAATATATGGCATTAGATTATTTGGTATTCCTTGTGGCTCTTCTCCTATTAATCCACTTTCATGTGCTCCAACTGGATTAAAATATCTTAAAATTGCTATATCCCAACTATTGTCTGATTTATATAAATCTTGTAATATTTGTTCTATAAATAGTTTTGTTGTTCCATATGGATTTGTTGTTCCTCCTGTTTTACATTCTTCTGTTATTGGTATTTGCTCTGGTTCTCCATATACTGTTGCTGATGAGCTAAATATGAATTTTTTAACATTGTATTTTTGCATCGTTTTTAATAATACAATAGCTCCTGATATATTATTTTCGTAATATTCTAATGGCTTTTTTGTTGATTCTCCTACTGCTTTATATCCTGCGAAATTCATAACTGCTTCTATTTTGTTTTCTTCAAATACTTTTTCCAATTCTTTTTGGTCTAAATAGTTTATTTTATAAAATTTAAAATCTTTTCCTGTTATTTTTTTTATGTTTTCTAATACTTCTGGTTTACTGTTTGAAAAATTATCTATTACAACAACTTCTCTTCCTGAATTTAATAATTCTACTACAGTGTGGCTTCCTATATATCCTGCTCCACCTGTTACTAATATTGACATTTTTTGCACCTTTCTTTCTATATGATATTTTTCGTCAGTATTTTATCATATTTTTATATATATTTCAATCTTATAATTTTTAAAATTTTATGAAATTTCATTTAGTGAATATTTTTATATAAAAGAAAATCGAATATTTCATCTTTTATTGACAATATTCGACTTTTTTCTACATTATTCATTATTTAAAACTTTAATTGATTTTACATTATCTAATTCTTCTGGATAACTTCCCATATCAATTGGATCACCGATCATCTTCTAATATATTTATTACTTTTATTTTATCTCCAAGTTTTAAATCTGTTACTTCTATTCGCCTTCCGTCTGCATCTTTAATTTTGGCATTTTGAGTTGAAAAAGTATATTGAAGTATTATATCATATTTTTCAATATCTTCTATGCTTCGTGTTCCATTATAATTTGTATGTATTATTTTTTCACCAACTATTCTATCATCTTTTATTTCTATTATAGTCATTGTATATTCTTCATATTGATATTCTATAAAAAACATAAATCTGATAAAAGCTAATGCACTCAAAATAATTAACAATATAATAATTAATATTACTAATAATATCTTCCTTTTTTTTATTTTCAAACATTCTCCTTTTTCAATTTTAAATACTACCAATATATTTTTTTCATTTATTGATTGTTTATCCAAATACTTACTATACAATAATATTATCATACAATAAATAATTTATCAATTAAAAACTTTTAATATTAACTTATTAAATAAATTGACATGTTATACACTTTTTAACTTGATATTTTTTTATGTTAAGCTTTATTTTTTCATCAAAAAAAAACATCCATCTTATATATAGCTATAAGATGGATTTTTTATTATTTTGAGAAAATAATAAATTTTCATAGAAGTCATAAGAGTGATATTTTAACCCCTTATGACTTTAAATTTTCTAATTTTTATATTTCAACAATTATTCTACAATAATATTATAAACTTCAAACTTTAATAATTAGTTAATTTACTGTGCTTGAAGATCAAGAATTATATTAACAATATCTGACGTTATTCTTGTTCCTACTGGAGTTGTAGAAAATGCTCCAACAAAACCATAGTGAATTCCTACAATTAAATTATCAACATTACGCCTTATTGGTCCTCCACTAAAACCTTCAAATGTTAAACCAGTATATTCAAAACGTCTATCATTTACTGATATTATTTTATCACCAGTTTTATATTGATATATTCCATTAGAATCAAAACCATATTTATAATCTGCTGGATATCCTAATACAGTAACATCTGTTCCATTTAATGCTGTACTAGAACCATAAGACATAACTCCATTCCATCCAACTTCGTCTCCAACATCTTTATCAAGTACACAAACAGCCCAATCATAATCATAGCTATGATTATCCATCCATACACTAGAATAATATGCAGTTGTCCAAGTAGCTGTAGAACCTTGGCACTCTCCACCATTATATCCAGGATATAATGTCCAATTTTGAAACTGAGCATTTCCATCATCTTCATCAAATACACAATGAGCAGATGTTATTGCAATATCCCTTCCTACAATCGCAGCCGTCCCAATTCCTTTTTCTCCTGAACTATCATTTACATATATCCTACAAGTTACGTTATTAGGAAATTTACTTGTATCATATATTCTTTCTGCCGATGTTGCTGAAAAAGGATTTATATTTTCTAATCTATAAAAAATATTATATTTATGTGATGTTTGGGGATTATATGATTCTGTTTTATAAATTTCACTTCCTTTAGATTTCGTTTTTAATACTCCTTTTAATTCTTCCATATTTACTTCTGTGATTTCATTAGTTAGTCGATCATATTTCATTATTTTTTCTTCAACTATTTCTTCTTCATTCAATAAATTATTATTTTCCTCATTTCCTGTTGCTTCTACTATTAAAAAGTTGCAAAATATCATTATAAATAAACTAATTACAGTAAAAATTAAATGTTTAAAAAAAGATTTTTTTATCATAAAATTTACTCCTTTTTATTATGTAATTACATATTTTTTTACTTTGATTAATCAAGTTAATTTTTTTATATCATATAAATAATCTAGTTTCAATTGAAAAAGTCAAATAATTCGACTTTTTATCGACAATATTCGACTTTATTCTACATTATTCATTGTTTAATACTTTAATTGATTTTACATCATCTAATTTTTGTGGTGAAATTGCAAAATCAACTTTAGAAAATTCTATTTTTTTTATATTTATTATTTTTATTTGATCTCCTACTTTTAATTCTGATGCTTCTATTTTTTTTCCATTAGCATCCTTAATTTTGGCATTTTGAGTTGAAAAAGTATATTGAGGTTTTTCAAAATATTTTTCAATTTCTTCTATACTTCGTGTTCCACCATAATTTATTTTTCCTTCTCCAACTATTCTATCATCTTTTATTTCTATTATAGTCATTGTATATTCTTCATATTGATATTCTATAAAAAACATAAATCTGATAAAAGCTAATGCACTAAAAATAATTAACAATATAATAATTAATATTACTAATAATATCTTTCTTTTTTTCATATTCAACTATCCCCTTTCAATATTATTATAAAATGGGAGAACCACAAAAGCTCCCCCACCTATAAAGGATTTATTTTTGATTAAAAACATTTATCTCCAATTAACAAATACCGTCACTGGTTCAGAATTTCCCATTGCAACAATTCGCAAACGCCATGTTCCCCATGGTGGGTTATTAACTTCCCATACAGCTATTTCATTTACTCCCATTGACCAGTCATGTGATACCAATTTATCTTCTTCTCCATTTGGAGCATATAAATATAAGAATAACCCTCCTGATCTACTTTCTGATGTCGAAAAAATTACAATTTCTTTCGAAGAACTAAGGTGAAATCCCAGTTTGGGATATAAATCAACGTAACTATTAGTATCTATAAGGTCTGATACTACTTCAGCATCTTTAGTAGAATAGTAATTTTCAGAACTGTCAAGAGCAAATGCCTGATTACTTGTAGTAAATACTAACATAATTGCTACAATAATGGAACCCAATTTCCGTATAATTTTTTTGAAATTCATAAAGATACCTCCTTGTTGTAATACGGTTGAAAAAATAAATCCTCTATATGCAACAAAGCTTACAAAGCTTTATCATTTGTAATACTATCACACCAAAAATATTTTGTCAACATCTTCCAAAAAATTTGTCAATTTTTATATTTTTTGTTAAAAAACTCCTAATTCTTTTGCTATTGAACTATTCTTTAAAATCTAGTTATGAAGAAGTATTAATTATTTCTTCTTAAAAATCTTTTTCAAAATTGAAAATATCATTTCTCTATATTTAATTAATATATAAATACCACAAACAACAAGTATTGCATATCTTAGAATAAATATTTTATTAAATACTACATTTACTATTGTAATAATAGTTAAACTTAAGCTTAATATTATTAAAGTTTTTATGTCATAATATTTAGTTTTGTCTACTTTTCTCATTCCAAAATAATGTAAAATACATAGTATAAAGTAACTAATTATTGTTGTATAAGCTGCTGCTTGATATCCCCAAATTTTTATTGCTATTGCATTTAATATAATATTTATTACTGCTGTAACAATTGAAAATACTGCAATCTGAATGTTTTTCTTATGAAAATATTCAACATCATAAAAGAATATATACATCATTTGGAAAAATATTCCCAAACATATTGGAGCTACTATAACAGATGCTTCTACATATTCTGCATTAATAAATAGTTTAATTAGTTCTGGAGCTAGTGTAAATAGACCTATACATAAAATCCATACAACATGCATTACAATTTTTGAATTTTCTTTTATAGAATCTGTTTCTTTATTTTCTATTCTTCTATATACCCAAGGAGACCAAGGCTTAAATATTTGTAATGATATTGTGTATAAAATATTTGCAATTGTATATGCAACACTGTATATTCCAGCTTCAGATTCTCCCACTATGTTTTTTATCATTAGTAAATCACAACTTGATAAAAATACTTGTGCTAATAAATGTGGTATCATTGGCAAACTTATTTGCAAACTTTCTTTTACATATTCTTTTTTTATAGTAAATTTGCCTCTAACTAATATCAATATTCCACAACCAAACCCTAATACAATATTAAAAAAGTCAACTCCTATTATTCTTCCTAAGTATTTATTTGTTGCTAATACATATACTAAAATAATAGATAGTATTTGTGATACTGGTGATACTAATAAATTGTATATAAATGTATTTTTTGCTTTATTACAAAAATTCCAGTAAGAGTTCATTAGTGTACATCCATTTATTAATAAACACATAACAAACATTAATGTCATAAATTTGGTATCAAATCCAAGTATTGGATTTAACAAATCTCTGAAAATAAAATATATTGCATAAATTACTATTGCTGATATAGTAGAAAATATGTAAATTGAAGATAGAAATTTATATCTATCTTCTTCTTCTTTTAAAGTAACAAATATTTTATCAATAGAAATATACATTGAGAGTAATAAAATAAGTGTTACAATATTTTTTAATGTTATAAAACTTGTTGCAATCCCCATGTCTGATGTAGAAAGAAGATTTGTTAATATTGGTAATGCAACTAATGATACTACCATTCCTATCATATTTGCAATTAAATATGTAATCATTGATATTACTGTCTTTTTTCCATCTATTTGTCTATTTTCTTCCAATATAAATTTCATTCCTTTCAAAAAACTATTGACTTTTTATAGTTGGTCTTTCTTAGGCAAATACATAGTTATTAGAAACTATCTTTCTTTTAGCTTTTGTTTATGTCATCTATCATTTGCTCTACAATTTTCCATGCATAATCAACTGTTACTGCATGTAAACAAGGCCATTTTTCTTGTCCTTTTTCTATATATTTGCAATTACTGTTACAGTTAAAACATTCTCTTTTATCTGTAATAATATATGGTTTTTTATATGGATTATTTTTAAAATTATATGTAACAAATCCATCATAAGTATATCCACCTGTTATAATACTAACTGGTACTTCTAATCCTAATGCAATATGATATGCTCCTGTGTCATTTGTTATAACAAATTTGGCTCTTCTTATAACTTCAATAAATTCTAATACAGAAGTTTTTCCTAAAATATTTATGTATTTTGCTGTTTTTATATTTTTAGTAACTTCTTCTACATCTTTTACGTCTGAGTTTGTACCACAAAATACAACAGGTAATTTTGTTTTTGCATAAATTTTTTCTATTAATTCTGCATATTTTTCATATTCCCATTTCTTTTTGTCTAAACTTGCACTTGGGTAAACAATGTAATATTCTTTTGGTAATTCTATATTTAATTTAATTTCTTTTATTTTATGGAATTTTATATTATCATCTTTTATATTTAATAATTCATTTGCTAAGTGATGATAATATTCTATATTTGTAATTTTTTTATCATTTATTTCAATTAATTTTGTATAAATTTTTTTCTGGAAAAATTTTGGACATATTGAATATGCTTTATTTATAATACTTATTTTTTCATCTGCAACTGCTGATTCCATTAAATACATACTTGGTGTACAACCTGTTACTCCCATTATATCTATAATTGCATCATAATGTTTTTGTCTTATTTTCTTTATAAGTGCTATTCGTTTTTTTATATCTGTAACAATTTGATTAAATGGAACTAATTCTACATTGTCAAATTCAGTTTCTTTTTTCATTAATTCGTCTAGATGATTTGATACATATAATGTTATTTCATATTCTTTTTTTGGATATAGTTTTCTATATTTTTCTGCTACAGATAAAAAATTCATTGCATCTCCAAGCCCTAAATTAGCTAAGATTAAGACTTGTTTTTTCTCATTTTCTTTCTTTTTTGGCTTTTTTATAAATATACATATTATTCTATCAAAATAGTATACTAAGTATTTGAATATATTAATTAATTTTAGCTTTGTTAATATTTTTGTTTTATCTGATAAGCTTTGGTTTTCGTGCTTTTCTTTTTCCATTACAAACTTCGTTCCTTCCAATACCTTTATAAAAGTAAGACTCTACTATTAAATTTTTAAATCATCTAGCATTTTTTCTATTTGTTTCCATGCGTCTTCTATTGTAACATCATCTAAGCAAGGCCAGGTTTTACTTAATTCATTTGATTTAACACATCTGTTATCACAATTTGCACATTCCATTCTTTTGCAAACTACATATGGTCTTTTGTATTTTTCTTTTCCTTTAAAATTATATGTTAAGTATCTATCATATGTATATGCCCCTGCTGTAATACATACAGGAACTTCCGAAACAACTGAAACATGATATATTCCTGTATCATTTGTTATTACAAATTTGGCTTTTTTTATTAAATCTATATATTCTAATATAGATGTTTTTTCTGTTAAATCTATAAAATCTACTTCATCTTTTACTAAAGAAATTAATTGTTCATTTACTATTTTATCAACATTTGTTCCACATACAACTAATTTTATTCCTGTTCTTTTAAATATTCTTTTTGTAACTTCTGCAAATCTTTCTATTGGCCATCTTTTATATTCTGTACTTGCACTTGGATATACAATAAAATATTCTTTTGGTAATTCTACTTTTAGTGGCTGGCTTGGTAAATCAGTAAATTCTGGCTCTTTTTTGAGATTTCCTAATAGATTGAAAAATTCAAAATAATGGTCTATTAAATGCATTTTAGGTGAGTTTACTTCTAATATTTTTGTATATACTTTTTTATATATCTTTTCTGGACATGTTATTGTTCTTCCATAATTTATAATTCCTATTTTTTCTTCAGCACAAACTGCTCTTGTTATTAATACATTTGTTGAACATTCTTCTATTCCAATTGGATCTATTGCAATATCATATTTTTCTTTTCTTAGGCTTTTAAAAATTTTTCTTCTTTCTCCTAAACTTACTGCTGCTTTTGTAAAACTAAAATGTAATACATTATCAAATAAGTTTGTTGCCTCATATATTTTATTTAATCCATTTTGACATGCAATTGTTATCTCATATTTGTCTTTTGGATATATTTCTCTTATATTTGGTAGAGCTTGGCAAAACATTGCTCCATCTCCAAGTGATAGATTATATATTATAATTACTTTTTTCTTTTTATTTTCTTGTTTTTTTGGTTTTTTTATGAATTTTAAGCTAACTCCATCAATATAATAATATATTGATTTTATATTTCTTAATTTCTCATTTTTTAGTACTGCATCATTTACCTTTGTAAATAATGTTGAAAAATAACCTTTTTTAGCCATATTATTTCATCCTTTTTCTATTAAATTAGCAGCTTCATATAAATTTTTACATTTTTGAATGTTTTTATTATCAACTTCTATATTGGTGTCTAATAAAAATCCTTTTACAGGCTCTTTTTTACAAATTAATACATCTCGTAATTTGTCACCAATTGCAAAACTTTTAGAAAAATCTATATCAAATTCTTTTTGTGCTTGGTAAAATAGCCCAAGTTTTGGTTTTCTACAATTACATTTATCACCAATATGTGGGCAATAATAGCTTTTTTCTATTATTACCCCATTTTTCTTTAATTCATTTGTCATATATTCAAAAACTTTATTTGCATCTTTTTCTGTATAATACCCTCTTGCAATTCCAGATTGGTTTGATATTACAATTAATTTATAACCTAAATTTTGTAATATTTGCAATCCTTCAACAACTCCATCTATAAATTCCCAATCATCTATTTTGTATAAATAATTTTTATCTACATTTATAGTTCCATCTCTATCTAAAAAAACAGCTTTATTCATATAACTTTTTCTCAACAATCTCACATATTGTGTGCATAATCATTTCATGAGCTTCTTGAATATTTGGAGTTCTAGGATATTCTATTACAATTGGTATATCACATAAATCTTTACACATTCCTCCTGTTTTTCCTAAAAAGCCAATTGTTGTTGCTCCTTTTTCTTTTGCAAAATTTAGGGCATTATATATATTTTTAGAATTTCCACTTGTAGATATTCCAAATACAACATCACCTTTTTCAACTAATGCTTCTGTTTGTCTTCTAAATACGTCATCATATCCATAGTCATTTCCTACAGCTGTTAATATACTTGTGTCTGTTGTAAATGCTACTGCAGGTAATCCTTTTCTTTCCATCATATATCTTCCTACTAGTTCTGCTGAAAAATGTTGTGCATCTGCTGCTGATCCACCATTTCCCATTATATATACTCTATGTCCATTTTTGTAGCATTCTATTAATTTATTACATACTTCTTCAACTTGTGATATTATTTTGTCATCATTAATTACTTTTGTTTTACATTCTATGCTATACATAAATTTTTCTTTAATTTCTTCTTTCATAATTTTAAAATCCTTTCTTATAATCCAAACCATTTTGGAAAAGAATTAACTTTTTAATTTTGGTTATTATATTAGTTGTAGATTTTCCTTCAATTAAATTACATATAACTACTTTTCCGCCTTTTTGTTCAACAATATCTTTTCCAACAACATCTTCTGGCTTATAATCTCCACCTTTTGTAATAATATCTGGTTGTATCTTTTTTATTAATTCATATGGTGTATCTTCACTAAATTTTACAACATAACTAACACATTGCAAATCTGCTAATAATTCCATTCTTTCTTTTTCTGATATAATTGGTCTTTCTGGTCCTTTTAATCTTTTTACAGATTCATCTGAATTAACTCCTACAATTAAAATATCTCCATATGTAGATGCTTGTTTTAAATATCTTGCATGGCCTACATGGAAAATGTCAAAACATCCATTAGTAAATACTACTTTTTTACCTTTTTCTCTTTCATCTTGCAATATTTTTACTAGTTCATCTACTTCTACAATTTTATTATCATAAGATACTTCATTTTCTTTACTAATATGTTGTTTTATTTCTTCCACAGAAACTGCATATGTTCCCATCTTAGAAACTTCTATGCTTGATGCAATATTTGATAATCTTGCTGTATCTGTTATGTCAAAATTATTTGCAAGTCCTACAGCTAAATATGAAATTACAGTGTCTCCTGCTCCTGATACATCATATACTTCTTTTGAAACGCCTCTAATATGTTGAAAACTATTTTCTCCAACAAGTGTCATTCCTTCTTTTCCTCTTGTTGCTAATACATATTTGGCGTTTGTCTGTTTTCTAAGTTCTTGTGCTGCTTTAACAATTTCTTCATCATTGTTTACACTCATTTTGGTTAAATTTTGTAATTCATTTTTATTTGGTTTTATTAAAAATGCATTTCTATATTTTGCATAAGATGGTTCTTTTGTGTCTATTAATGTTTTTTTATTGTATTTGTTTGCTATTTCAATAAGTTTTGATGTATTTTCTACACTTAAAACACCTTTTTTGTAATCAGAAATTACTATAATGTCAAAATCTTTTACTTTGTTTTCAAATTGTTTTATCATTTTATTAGATAATTCTTCTGATATTGGTGTTGTATCTTCAACATCTAATCTTAACATTTGAGCATTACCAGGTCCAATCATTCTTGTTTTTACAGTTGTTACTCTTGTTTTATCAGAAATTAATAATTCTGTATTTATTTTGTTTTCTTCTAGTATTGATTTAAGTTGTTTTCCTTCATCATCATTTCCTATAACACTCATTGTCCATACATTTTGGTTTGCTCTTACTAAATTTCTTGCTACATTTGCAGCTCCACCTAGCACTACTGTTTCTCTTGTTTTGTGTAATATTGGTATTGGTGCTTCTGGTGATAATCTTGTTGCTTCTCCAAAAAAGTATTTGTCTAACATGATGTCTCCAACTACTAACACTTTTTTTGTTTTGATATTATTTAATTGTGTTTCTATATTCATTTTTACAGCTCCTTTATTATCCATTAGTTTTTATTGCATCTTTATATTTTTTCATTAGTAATTTTGCTATCCATTCTGGCCAAAATTTTTTAAACATAAGAAAATCTTCTTCTAGCCTTACATTGTTATGTATTAAATTACTTGTTTCAGATTCTTCATGTATTCTATGCTTCATTAATGGTTTAGGAATATATAAAAATCTTCCTTTTCTTTTTGAAAATTCATACCAAGTATCCCAGTCTAAATCACATTTTAATTCTGTTTTATATGGTCTCTTACCTAAAATTTTTGTATTAACTGTAACTGCAGGGCAACATATACTTGAACCAAATGCAATTGAAAATTTTTTATTAATTTTCCACCTATTGTTCAATCTTAGTGGAAAAAGTAGTAATTTTTTTATTTTTAGGTTTGTTGTTAATGGTATTGTTTCGCCATTTTTTATTTCATTATAATCTGAAAAGGCAATTAAAAAATCTTTTCCTTTTTCTAGCTTTTTTACTATTTCTTCTAGATAGTTTTCACAATATATATCATCTTGATGTGCAACTGTAACATAGTCTGTTTTTGCTTGACTTACTGCAAAGTTCCAGTCTTGTCCTATTCCTTTTTCTCCATTATTTATGAATAATTCTATATTATGTTTTTCTGCTAGGCTTTTTATATAGTCATTTGGAGTAGAGGTTGCCATTATTATATTACTTTTGACGGTTTGATTTTTCAATGATTTTATACATTCTTCTAAATATTGAGATTCTTTATATGCACATATTGCAAATGTGTGGTTTTTGTATTCTTTCATTAATTTATTCCTCTTTTTTTTCTAAATCTTCTACTCGTTTTTTTAGCATTGATACTTCTTGAATTAGTAATGTATTTTTCTTTTCTTCTTTTGATATTAATGTCATAAGATGAAATATTAAGTATAATATAATAAAAATTGCTACACTTAATATCATATTTAATGGAATTTCAAATCCAACAATTCTCGATATATTATTTACTAGGTTTGGAACTATTAATGCAATTATTAATAATAGCCCAATAATTGACCAAAATACTAAATATCCAATTCTCATATTTTTACGTTTAACTGATTTTGCAATACAGAATAAATATATTAGCATTATAATTATTAAAGATATTCTTAATGATAATTGCATTATTTTTTCCTCCTTCTTTTTAAGCTTATACTATCTATTATTATGGCTAAAACAACTTTTACCATATAGTCTACAGATTTCCATAATCTAATTGAAGATGTTCCACCTGTTCTTTCATTCATGTTTACTGGTGTTTCTTCTACTTTATATCCATTTACAAGTAATGAAACTGTTGATTCTGGTTCTGGATATTCTTTTGGATATTCTTTTGCAAATTCTTCAATTACCTTTTTATTTACTGCTCTAAATCCAGATGTTGGATCTGTTATCTTTTTTCCAGCAAAAACTTTTATAAAAATCGATATTATATTTGAGCCTAATCTTCTCATAAATGTTGATTGAAATTTGCTAGAACTTTTATCTAAATATCTTGTTCCTATTACCATGTCTGCTTGTCCATTTAATATTGGCTCACATATATTTGGTACATAGTTTATATCATGTTGACCATCTCCATCAAATTGGATTGCTATATCAAATCCATTTTCATATGCATATTTATATCCTGTTTGTACTGCTCCTCCTATTCCTAGATTATTTATTAATTTTATGTGGTTTATATTATTTTCTATTAATATTTTTTCTGTATTATCTGTCGAACCATCATTTATAACAATATAGTCTAATTCTTCACTATATTCTTTTATTTTATTTACAGTGCCTAATATATTCTCTTGCTCGTTATATGCTGGTATTATTATTAGAACTTTCAATTTTAAATTTTCCTTTCTTTTAAATTTAATTTATTTTATAAATATATTGACCTGTATTATCATTCTCATAAAGTAGTTCTAATGAGAATTTTTCCATTTTTTCTTCATTTGCTTTTTCATTTGTATAGTAATATTCAACCTTCATATCTTTTAAATTTTGATATGTTAAATGTACACAATATGAATCTGTTGCTATTAATTCAAAATATGTTCTATCATCTAATGTTATGAAAATATGTGCATATCTATTCCATACTTCTTCATATTTATGTTCTGGATCTAATAAATCTATCCAGTCGTAGTTTGGATATTCATTTATCCCATTTAATACTTTTATTCCATTTGCTATTAAATATTGTGAATTTATTTGAGTTCCACCAATCCATATTCCTTGTGGATTTTCATTTGCTATACTTACTGCTGCTTTTGCTATTTCTGTATCATTTATTGGAGCTGTTCCAATAGCTATAGGATTTACAAATCCTCCTGCCAGTATACTTACAATTATCATTACATATCCAAAAGCTTTTTTATTGCTTGATAAGAATGTATAGTTCATAAAAAATATAATTGGAATTAGAATACTAAATTTAAATACAGTAAATGTTTCCGCAAATGGGCTTTTTTTAGCTACAAAATATGTTAATATTGATATTAAAATTGATATTATAAGTGCTATTTGTGGTTTCATTATTTTTTCTTTTTTATCAAATATTTTTTTAGCTATAAGAATTGTTAATATTACACAAGCAAATTGGAAAATTGTTTCAGTTCTTTTGGTTGGTGAAAAATATAATAATGTTATTTTTCTTAATATTTTTGGCCAAGCAAAAGACATCCATAATAAAAATATCATTATTATAATTGATACTCCATATATATACCAATTATCTTTGTCTTTAAGTTTTTCCTTTATATTTTTATTTTTTATAGTTTTAATGATTGCACATATTAATACAATCAAAACTGCTAAGCTTGGATATATAAAAGATGCTATTTCACAGGGATTTGAATATTCATCATAATATGGTGTAAAGAAATTTACATAATAGTTAACAAATCCAGAAAAATCATAATCTCCTCCAACTTCTTCTCTTCCTCCAGGATATTTAGTGCTCATTATATCTGTAATTCCATCCCATGATGAAATTATAAAATATCCAAATAGTAAAATTGTTATAAGAATAGTTACTGCCATTATTATATAGTCTTTTTTATTCAAGTTTTTTCTATACCTAATAAAGTCAATTATAATAAATACTACTATCAAATAAGCTAAAGGTACTTGCCAAGCTGGATACAATTGACATGCAAAATAAAATAATGCTACAATCATTGCATATGCAATTAGAATTTTCTTTTTAATATCCAGTTCTTTATTAGATACAAAAGCATTAAATAGCACTACTATTGCCATTGCAAATGATATTGTATCTAATATTGACCACCATACCACAGCTGGTGAGAATGATAACCATACTGCAAATACCAGTGACAACCATTTGTCTTTTTTAGTCAACATCATTCCAAATTCAAAATAAACCATAAACATTACAATTATTTTTAAAACCCATGACCAAGAAAGACCAATTTCATTTCCAAACAAGAAATATCCCCAATGAAATATCTTAACTACTATGGTTGCGTCTAATACAGGTGCATGAAATACATTCATGTCATTATTTCCTATATCTAAGTTTTCATTTACTAACTTAAATCCATCATATTTTTGAGATAATATAAATGGTGTTGTAACTAGCCATTCATCTGATCTAATTGCTCTACTTTTTCCTATTATTGTAGAATCGACTCCTTCATGTATATAAGCATTCCAATTTCCTATAGATGAGAAATGTATTCTACATGAAACTAATATTATAAATACAATAACTGCAATTTTATATCTATGTTTTACTATAAAATTCAAAATCTTTTCTAATTTTTCAGTTCTTTTGGTTCCCCAAAAATATATGTATATTAATATGATAACTGAATATGCATAAGCCAATCTTATATATGTATCTTTTGAAAATGTTATTACATAGTTTTTATATAAAATAATTTCAAGTAAAATCGGAGTAATTGTTGCAATTATTCCAATTAAGTATTGATTTTTTAGTAATCTAATTATTTTTTCTTTTATAGTTCTTTTATTTTTTATTTCTTTATATAAATCTTTAATAAACTGAAATCCAGAAAAGACTAATATTGTCAGTACAATTCCAAAATACATGTATCTAAATTCACTTGCATTTTCTATTAATTTTCTATTCAATATATCTAACATTTTTATATTATTCCTTCCTCAATGCACAAATTATTTCTCAATCTTTATATTCAATTTTCTCTGTACTTATATTGTACTGTGCAGTATTTTTATCAAAGTTTATGTTAGAATATGGATCTCCTTTTTCAATAACTTCTTTCCATTTTTCTCTAAAATTTGTTGCTTCTCTTTCAAATCTTGCTTGTTTTTCTGAAGTGTCTTCATATCCCCTTGTTTTTGACTCATAATGCATAAACTCTACATATGGATTATAAACTATTAGATATCCAGCTTGTCTAATTTTTAAGCAAAAGTCAACATCATTAAATGCTACTTTAAATTTTTCTTCATCCATATATCCTACTTCTTCATATATACTTCTTCTAGAAAATAAACATGCTCCTGTAACTGCTGATAAATCTTGAGTTAAACATTCTCTTCCAAAATATGCGTGAAAGTTTTTTGGTGTATTTGTTAGCAAATTTGCTGCTAAATTACATATTCCAACACCAATTCCTGCATGTTGTATTGATTTATCTTCATAATATAATCTTGCTCCAACTGCACCTACATCTTTTCTTTGTGCATATCCTAAAAATTTTTCTATCCAATTATTTGTCAACACTTCTGTATCACTATTTAATTGAACTACATATTCACTGTCTTTACAATTCTTTACACCAAAATTTATTATTTTTGAATAATTGAATCCTTTTTCTTCATATTTTATTACTCTTACCTTTTCTAACTTTTGTATATTTTCATAATAATCAAATGTTTTTTGTTCTTCACTATTGTTTTCTATAATAACAATTTCATAATTATCATATGTAGAAAGTTTTAATATAGAATTTACACAATTTCTTAATAATTTTATACTGTCTTTATTTGGTATTAAAATTGATACTTTTGGATTTCCTT
Source organism: uncultured Clostridia bacterium (assembly GCA_944393385.1). GTDB lineage: Bacteria > Bacillota > Clostridia > TANB77 > CAG-508 > CAG-269. The sequence continues at coordinate 11,356 of CALYAA010000006.1, read as the reverse complement.
TAACTTCATATTCTACTTCATATACACCTGGAATATCTCCTCCATGGGTTACTTTTGCTTTTAAATTGCATCTTGATAAATGGTCTTCTATTACTTTTATCCCAGCTTCATATGCATATGGTTTTGCATCTGCTACCATTGCTGTTGAATTTGCATGTACTCTCCAATGATATAATACTTTTGGTATGTGAATTATGTTTTTAGTATTTTCTGTTGCTCTTATAATTATATCAAAATCTTGTGCTCCATTATATTTGTCTCTAAATCCTCCTAATTTATCCATTAATTCTTTTTTGAATACAGATAAATGTGTGATATAATTATTTGATCTTAGTGTATCTATTGCAAAATCTGGTTTAAAGTGTGGATCACATCTTTTATCTTTAGTTCCTTCTATTTTATCTTCATCTGTATAAATAAATTCTACTTCTGGATGATTATTAATTGTTTTTGCTAATTCATATAAACAAAATATTGGTAATAAATCATCATGGTCAACTAATAAAATATAATCTCCTGTTACTAATTTTAATGCTTCATTGGAATTTCCTGATATTCCTTTATTTTCATTTATAAAATGATATTTTATTCTTTTATCACTATCTATTATTTTCTTTAATTCTTCATTTTGTGTTGGACTTCCATCTGCTAAACATAATTCCCAATTTGTATAAGTTTGTTCTTTTAAACAGTCTACAAGTTCTGTGAAGAAATTTACAGGTGTATTATACATTGGTACAACAATACTAAATTTTGGCATTATTTTAAATTTTGTTTTTCTTTGTTCTTCTAATTGCTCAGCATTTGGCTCATTATTTTGTATCCAAATTTGATATTTTTCTCTTTCGTTTTGTGCTTTTGCAATTTCTTGCTTTCTAAAAATTTTTGCATATATTTTTGATAAAATTTTCTTTATTGTTTTTTTAACACCATATTTTTTCCTATAATATCTAACTTGATTTATTACATTTTTAATTCTTGCAATTAATACTTTCACAACTAATCTATTCCTTTCCTTTGATATTAACTACTTGCACTTTAGTTTTTGTTTAGTTTTTCACTAATCCATCTCATTGGTTTAGTTATTTTCCATGATTTAGAATTACAAATTGTTTCTCTTTCTTTAAGTAAGTCATTAATTATTCTATTTAATTCTTTATTTTCTTCTATAAGTTTTTCCTGTTTTGATTTTTCTTCATTTGTAACCTGAATATATTTTTCTACTTCTTTTTCTAATTCTTTTTCTTTATTGTTATACATATTAATTAGCGTTTGTCCTGTTTTTGTACTATTATGCATTTTCCATATATTTTCATCTCTGATATTTTGTTGTAGTATGTTGTCTAATTTTTGAAATATATCTAAATAATTTTCTAAGCCTAATCTCCTATATAATTCTTCTGTTTTTATAAATGCATGTGCACTTGGAAAATATGCAATTGCTCTATAAATAATAAATTCTACTGGTATGTTATAGGCAAACCATTCTTGGTCATAGAAATATAGTTCATTATCTATATAAAATGCATTTTGAAAAATTAAGTCCCATAAGCCATATTTTACAAATTTTAATGATTGTATTTCATCTTTACAGTCTATGTTATATTTGGTGAATATATTTTCTTCCTTTATGTTTGAATATTCTACTTCTTCAAGTTTTGTCAATAAGCCAATTTTGTATTTATTAATACATTCGAAAAATTCATCAAATTTTTCTGCTATTAATAAATCTAAAAGTACTTTTTCATAACTTTTTCCATTTTCAATAAACTTACTTACTATTTTTCCGTTTTCATATTTATCTACTGTTTTTATGTTTCTTTGTTTCATTATTTCTATGTTGTTTTTTATACTTTCTATATGCGTTTTTGCTTCTTCTGGCATATTTGTTTTTTCAACTGTATTTTCATATATAATTGTTTGGATCATATATTCTTTTTTTCTGATATTAGTATATGATACAAATTTTATATTATTGTCTTCAAATTGCTTTTTTCCTATCTCTATAAAAAATGAGTTTGCAAAAAATTTGAATTTTTCTGGGTCTTCTTTTAATATCTCTATATATGCATCTGTTTGATTAAAACTTACGTAATCTTCTTCCCCATATAAAAAGTTTCTGTGAATGCTTTCCATATTTGGTAAGTATTTGTCTGTAAATATTGCATTAGGTACTTTATAATCTGGTAAAACATAATAATATTTAAAATATTCAAATCCTTTTTCTTTTAAGATTTTTTCAATCATAGTTTTGCTTAGGGCAAATGTTTGATTACACAATATATTTTTTTGTGCTTGTAAGGTTGTCCAAAATTTCATGCCATATTTATTATCTACTACTAAAATAATTTTGCTTTCATCATTTATATAGTTACTTGCAATATCAAGTATTTTTTGCAATTTTTTATAAGCTTTTGTTTCATTGTTTATTTCATAGTTTTCCATAGTTCCTATTAATGATATATAATCAATTTTTTTGTTTCCTAGCTCTGAAAAATTTATAATTACTTCTAAATTTTCAAAATTGTTCTCTTCTAGTATTTTTTGTTTTTGTTTTTCATTTTTTACTACTATTATTACTTTTTGGAATTTAGTGCATAGTTCTTCTATAATATCTTTATCAACAATTCCAATTTGCAATATTTCTTTATTTTTTTGTTCTGGATACCAATGTATGATGTTTCTTTTTAATTGTTTTTCAGTTATTAAGTCCATTTCCCCTCCACTACTTTTTCTTTACTCTCATTATTATTTTTACAAAGCAAGGCATATTTAGTATTAAAAAGTTTTCAATAAAATATTTAAAACTTTCATTTTTGTATAATTTATAAAATATTAGCCAGTTTTTGAAATTGATATTTTTCTTTTTGCTTAACATTTTATAGTAATTATATGCTTTTTCATTTTGCTTTCTTAATTTTTCTGTAAAAATCTTAGGATTTTGTACATATGTTTCAAATATTCCTAATTTTACATTTATAAAGTGATTCCTTATTTCTTCTATTGTTTTAAATTTTTGTATTGTATGTTTTGCCCCTACTTGATTATCTCCATGTTGTCTATATTTTATCAATGACTCTGGCAAATATTTTACATTGCCATTTATAGATATTGCTAGTGCTATCCAATGGTCATGAAATATGTGTTTAGAATTTGTTGGAATATCAAGTATATCTTTTAGCTTTTCTTTTTTTGACATTATTGTGCATCCTGTTACACAATTATATAAATATGCTAATTTATATGTTTCTATTGTTTTATTTATTTTTTTGGTTAATTTCATTAAATTATTAAATGAATCATTTATGATGTTTTCATTTTCATCAACAACAGTTAAATCTGTAAATACTAAATCTGCATTAGTTTTTCGCATAAAGTTATAAGTATGTTCAACTTTAATTGGTAACCATATATCATCTTGATCTGATAACATATAAATTGGATTTTCAACTTTGGTTAATAAAAAGTTAAAGTTTTTTACATATCCTAAGTTTTTTTCTTGAAAATATGATATTATTCTTTTATCTTTTTTTTCATATTCTTTAATTATTTCTCTTGTTTTGTCTGTTGAGCAATCATCTGAAATTATTAGTCTTATGTTTTTATATGTTTGGTTTAAAATGCTTTCTATTTGTTCTCTTAAATATTTTTCTCCATTATATGTTGCCATTAATATATCTATTTGTTCCATATTTTTCCCTTCCTAAAGGCACATATTTGATTGAAAAAATAATTTTTTTCAACCATTTTTCTTTATTTTATTTCAATTGTAACATTTCCGTCTTTTCCTATATAGTTTTGTTGTACATTTAAATTTTCTAACCATTGTCTTGTTTCAAATGTTTTCCAGTTTCCTGTATTTTCTCCACTTCCTGCATCATTGTTCCAAAGCCATGTAGGTGTTGGCCATAAACATATTTTAGGATTTATTAGTTTGTATAATTCTTCTGTTGCTCCTGCTTGTCCATGGTGCGCAACTTGTACTATGTCACTTTTTAGTTTGTCTTTTTGTGTTTCTATTAGTTTTTCGCTACTTTGAACTCCTGTGTCTCCAAGTATTAGAATTGTTGTTTTTCCTGTGTCAAATTTAATTACCATACTTTGTTCATTTCCTGCATTTTCAGTAAACTCAGGATTTCTTATCCCTAATATTTCTGCTTTTATTCCATCTATATTTATTATTTCATTTAATTGAGGATTGTGTATTTTGTCTCTTATTTTTTCATTTTCAAGTGTTTGGAAAAATTCTTTTGTAAAATCTATTCTCGAACTTTCATATTGTTCATACCATGATAAGTCGTTTAATGAGACAAAAATATTATCTATTTGAATGTCTGTATTTTTTACAATTTCAACAAATGCTCCTAAGTGGTCATCATGTACATGTGTTAAAAACCAGTAATCAACTTTTCCTCCATTTTCATTGATATTTTCAATTAGATTTTGGGTGTTTTCTTTAAGTCCTCCGTCAATGGCTATTAATTTATTGTTTTTGGTTTTTATTAAATATCCCATTGATTGTCTTGATTCTATTTGTGCTAGTTGAATTAGTTCTACTGTTTTATTTTTTGTTTGTATAATTCCTATTGAGAAAACACAAAATATAATTATAAAAGTAATTGAAATATAAATTTTCTTGTTTTTCATTTGATTATTCCTTTATTATATTTATTTTAGGGTCTATTCTTAGTAATCCAACACAATCTTTACTTGAAAGTATTTCTATTAATAGTGCTTCATATTTTCTGTTTAATACTTCTAATTCTCCATCTCCATTTATATGTGTACAACTAAATGATAAAGTGTATTTGTTTGGTGCAATTGGTAGTTTTTGTATAAATTCTATTGTAACAATGTCACCTTTTTTGAACTTGCCTGGATATATTTTTTCTAGCATTGTGTTTGTTCCTACTATTTCTATTCCATTAAAGTTTTTTATTGTCATTGTAAATATTGGATTATCTACGTCTTTGTTAAATTTTACTTTGGATTTTAATTTGATTATTTTGTCATTATCTATTGCATTTAAGTAATTGTCATTTTCGTCAAAAATACCATAATCTATTACTTCTGCATCTAGATTACCATATTCTATTAAATTTGGGTTTTCATTAAAGTGTGATTTCCATGTGTTTTTTTCTTTAGTTTTGGCTTTTGAGTATTCTTTATTTGTTTTTTCTTTTTTGTCTTCTTTTGTTTCTGCTTTTGGCATATTTCCTGTTATAATCTTTTTGTATAATTCTACCCCTTCTTTTACATCTCCATCAAAAATTTTTGAACCATCAGTTAATATTATTGTTCTAGTACAATTTTTTAATATGTCAGATACATTGTGTGTTACAAAAAGGATAGTTTTTCCTTGTGATTTGAATTCTTCGAATTTTTTAAAGCATTTTAATTGGAATGCCATGTCTCCAACTGATAATACTTCATCTACTATTAATATTTCTGGATTTACATTTATTGCACATGAAAATGCAAGTCTTGCAAACATTCCTGATGAATATGTTTTTACAGGTTGATAAAGATGATCTCCTATGTCTGCAAAGTCTATAATTTTTTGTTTGCTGTTTTCTATTTCTTCTCTTGTTAGCCCCATTACTTGCCCATGTTGATATATATTTTCTTCTCCTGTTAAGTCCATATTAAATGCTGTTCCTAGTTCCAATAGTGAACTTATTTTTCCTTTTACTTCTATAGTTCCTGAAGTTGGTACTACTACTCCTGTTATCATTTTAAGTAGTGTGGATTTTCCTGCTCCATTTCTTCCAAGTATTCCAACTACTTCTCCCTTTTTTACAGATAAATTTAAATTATTCATGGCTGTAAAGTCTGTATGTCTTTGTACCTTTGGAAATAAGATTTCTAGTAATCTATCCTTTTTTTTATTATACATTTTATATTTTTTTACTAAGTTCTTTATCTCAATAACATTTTCTTCCATTAAATTCCTCCACTATAGAACATCTGCAAAGTCTTTCTTTGTTCTTTTAAATATGGCATTTCCCCATATAAATAATATTATTGTTATTGCCCAAAATACTATTGTGAATAGTCCATGGTTTGCAAATATTATATTTTCACCAATAAAAGCTTGTCTAAATGCTGTTACTAAATATGTAAATGGTACACATTGCATTAATTTTAATATTGTTTGATGTTCTGCAAGCATTCCTAAATTCCAAACTACTGGTGTAAACCAGAAAAATAGTTGCATTGCTATTCCTAATAGGTTAGAAAAGTCTGGTACAACTGTTGTAACTGCTGATGTAAATCTTGTAAATGCGGTTACAAAACAATAAAATGCAAATATTACATATATTAATGTTAATATATTTGGAATATATCCATAAACTACACATATTCCTACTGCAATAGCTACTAAAAATAATCCCACAAAACTTGATGCAACTATTGATATTATTGGGATTATATTAACTGGAAATACAACTTTTTTTACTAAATAACTATATTGCCTTATTGAATTACTTGCTGACATTATACTATCATTTAACCATTGCCACATTGTCATTCCAGGGAAAAACCATACTGCATATGGGTATTCTCCACTACTTCCAGTTTTTAATATGAATTGGAAAACTATTGCATATGTTATCATAAATATGAATGGTTGCAAAAATCCCCATATTGTTCCTAAACTTGTACTTGCAAATCTATTTTTAAAATCGTTTTTTCCTAGTTGACATATTAGTTTTCTGTTTTTTATTATATCTTTTATTAATTCCATATTTTATCCTTTCGTTGGGTAATTTGGTGCCGGTTCTCTTTTGTGCCTTTTTCGTATTACATTCTATATTTAAATTGCCTATTTGTCAATATATATAAGATAATTTGAAACAGTACCTTTTTGAAAAAAATATGAGAGCATAGAATTTTTTAGATTCTTTGCTCTCGTATTTTTATTTTGCGTATTTTGCTCTTCTTATTATGGCTATGCTTAAGATTCCTATTGCTGTAATTGTTGTTATTATTAAACTTAACCCTGGTTCTATTTTTGTTTTCTTTCCTGATGTATTATAACTTTCATAGAATTGTTGTAGTCCGTTTGCCTGGATTTTTTCTGTTTCTGATTCTGGTTCTTCTTCGCTGTTATTTATTATTTCTTCTATGCTATATACTTCATATGTTCCTGTTTCTGGGTTATATGATGTTACATAGTTTTTGCTTGATGTTAAACTGTTTCCATTGTTGCTTGTTCCATTGTTTTGAATACTTTCTGTATTGCTACTGCTGTTTGTTTCTTGTGTTGTTTCTTCTTTGCTGTTGTTTGTTTCAGTATTTTGTGTATTTGTACCATTATTTGGACTTACTTCTTGTATTGCTTCTTCTACTGGCACTTCTTCTAGTTTTTCTACTAGCTCTTTGCTTTCTTCATATTCTTTACTTGTATTGTTTGTGCTACTTGGGATTATGTTTGCTAAGCTTTGTTTTATGTAGTCTATTAGTCCTGGATTTTGTTTTTCTTCTTGTTTGTATATTATATCTCCTGTTAAGTAGTTAAATACTATTACTGTTCCATCATTGTAATATACTAATACTTCTGTTCTTTCTGTATCTGTGTTTTGAGCTATTTCTTTTATGTTGCTGTTTTCGAAGTTTTCTGGATATTTTAGACTTTGTTTTAGGTCTTGTATGGTTCCATTTTCTAGTAGTATTGTTTCATATTCTCTTTCATTTATCATGTCTATTACTTGATTGCCTATTTTTAGTTCTGTTTTTCCTGATATGATTGATAGTTTTCCGTTTTTTACTGTGTATATTTGATTTTTTGCTTGTCCATTTATTGTGCTGTATTTTCCATATACTTTTATTGTATTTCCTGAGTATTCGTATTCTTCTATTGGCTTTACTTTGCCTTCTAGTATTAGTCCTTCTACTTTGTTTTCTGCTGGGTCTTTTTCTTGGCTTTCTATATCATATACTTCTCCTTTTTCTGTTAAAGCTTTTCCTTTGTATATGTTTACAAAGCTTCCTTCTACTTTTTCTCCATTTATGTACATTTCTGTTCCTTTTAGTATTGCGTTTGTTTCTCCTTCTAAGCTTGCATAATTTCTTATTTCTTCTGGGTCTATTTTTATTTCTGTTAGGATTGTTTCGGTATTAATATCTGTTACATCTGTACTTGTTGTTTGTTCTGTAGTACTTTCTGTTTGAGTACTTGTTGTATTTATACTTGCATTACTCTTTGCTTTTTGGATTAACTGCAATGTTTGTGTTGTTTTATAGTCATATTTGAATGTATATGTTCTTGAGTCTATTTCTATGTCTACTGCATTTTCTCCTTGTCCTATTCTTAAATATGTTTCTTCTGGTATGTCGCTCAAGTCTATGTTTATTTCATTTGCTGATATTGGATATATTTCATATGTTGGTGTTACTGCTTTGTTGTTATTTTGTTCTGAATTAGTTTGCTCTGTTTCTTCGTTTTCTGTTGTAATTGTATTTATGCTTAGTGGTATTTTGTTTTCCATGTTTTCGGCTATTTGTTGTATATTAGCTTGCATTGTTTCTACATCTATTGGGTCTTCTGGTAAGTCTATTCCTTCTTGCTCAGTTTTCATTGAATTTAATATTGGATATTTATTTTCTGATAATGTTGTGTATAAATAAGTTGTTCCCCATCCAAATGTATTTTTATATGTATTTTCTTGTTTTAATTGGTTAGCTGTTACATATTGATTTTCTTTTATATTGTCTATATCTTCATTTATGTATTGGTCATTTATTTTACTGTATTTATATACATGGAAATTTGTTAATTTTTCATTCTCTACTTTTGAACTTCCTATTCCTAATGATGTTGTTATTGGGGCTTCACTTGTTAGATATGCATGTACATAATTGTTTCTATAATAATTTTGTCCTGATTGTGTATATAAGTCTTTTTCTATATATCCTATTATTCCTCCTACATTTTCTGGTGCTTCTATTTTTGAGCCTTCTACTGAGTTATTATATACTTGCATGATGTTTGCTGCTGTTGTATTTGCATTTGTATAATATCCTATTATTCCTCCTGCATTTTTTTCTATTGCTTTTACTTCTGCATTTGTGTATGTATTGTAGATAGAGTTAGCTACCTTTTCTCCTATTATTCCTCCTACTTTTTTTGCACCTTCCACTTTTGTGTCACTCACAAATGAATCTTGCACATAGCTAGAAGACCATCCTACTATTCCTCCTACATTTTCTCCTTTTGATTTTATTTCACTATCTTCTACTGAACAATATCTAATACTTTGATGAGATTGATATCCTGTTATTCCTCCTACATTTTCACTATTTATACTTATTCCTTCTACTAAAGTATTTTTTACTGTACTATATTGAATCCAAACATTTTGTTGATGTCCTAGAATTCCTCCTACTCTAGATTTTCCACTTATTTGACAACCTTCTACTTCTACTTCTATATTACCATATCCAATATAATATCCTGAGATTCCTCCTACATAATCTCCCTGTGATTTTATTATATTATTTATAGATTTTAAATTCCCCGAACTTGTATTTATATTATAATAACTTCCAACTACTCCTCCTACACAGATTGACATTCCTGTTATACTTGAATCTTGTATTTCTGTATTGTTTATTGTTCCTGAGTTTTCATTGAGTCCCACTATTCCTCCTATACGCGAATTTCCTTGTATTACTATTTCTTTTGCCTGAATATTAGTTATATTTGATATATTATATCCTATCAAACCTCCTACGTAGTTTCTTCCTGTTATTGTTACATTTTCTAATTCTATGTTTTCTACTTTTCCTATTTCTTGCCTTCCTATACATCCCACATAATCATAGTTTCCTATTACTGCTATCTCTTTGAATTTTATGTTCTTTGCTTCTGCTGTATTCTTTCCTATTACTCCTACATAGTTGTTTTTACCTGTTACTTTTATATTTTCAAAGTTTACTCCATATAAATTTGTTCTTATCTCTCTTATTAGCCCTGAGTAATCTCCACTTACTTCTATTTCTATATTTTTTAGTGTACTTCCATTTGATTCTAATCTTGACATTGTTACATTGCTTTTTATGTTGTCCCTTCCAGAAAAATCTATGTCATTCATTAGTTTATAGTTTTGGTATGTTCCTTCTTCTATTCCTTGCCAATCTTCATAGCTATATAGTTCTTTATAAAATTGTTCTTCTATTCTTGCACTTGTTTCTTGCTCTTTTTCTTCTCCATTTTCTTTATATATTATTTTTGATACTTTATAACTGTCATAGAATCTAGTTGGTGTTGCTTTTATTTCTATATATGTTTTTCTATTTTCTGTGTTATTCTTAGTTGTTGTTACTTCCATATCTTCTACTTCTATATCTATTATTTCTTTTTCTTGTGGATTACTTATTTCTATTAATGCTTCTATTGTATTTGCATCTGTTTTTTCTGATGTTACACTTTCTATTACCATTTCTTCTGTTTGTTCTATTTTTATATCTTCTTGGTTTGGCAATATCTCTGTTCCTTGTGTATTATATAGTTTTGGTAATATTCCTTGTCCTACTTGGCTATAATCATAGCTTTCTCCTAATTGTATTGTGTTGGTGTAAGTTGGTTCTTTACATAAATCTTCATATGTTAAAAGTGTTGCTCCTAGTTCTTCTTCTGTTATATATCCATTTATTTTTTGGTTTTCATATGCATAGTTATTTGCTCTATCTGTATAGTTTGACACAATTCTTCCTATATTTTCTGTTTGTTTTCCTGTGTATATATTTCCTATACTTAAATTGTTATGTGTATTTGTACTATTATTTGTCCCTTCTGGATCTTTTCCTATTATTCCTCCTACATATTCTTCTGTATTTACAATTTCTACATAGCTATAACAATTTGTTACTGTTGTTCTTTCTATATTGTCAATATTTCCTACTATTCCTCCTACTCTTGGTCCTACTGCTTCTATTTTTCCTTCTGCATAACAATTGGTTATATCTCCTTTATATAAATATCCTACTACTCCTCCTATTGCTGTTTCTATTGCATTTCCTATATCTAAATTTATATCTCTTACATAACAGTTTTCTATTCTTGAACCATTAAAATATCCTACTAGTCCTCCTATACGATTGGTTGACACTATTTCATTTACATTTTGTACTATTTCTACATCTACTGCTGAACTGTTTGTTATAATTACATTTCCTCCATTTGCATCTGCTACTATTACTCCTGCTGTTATTGGTACATTTACTTTACTTTCTAGTTTTGCTCCTTTTACATGTACATTATTTATTGTGGCATCTTGTGCATATCTTATTAATCCCATTCTGTTGTCTGATGTTGTTTTTTCAAAATTGAAATTCTCTATATACAGATTTT